>NZ_ATXC01000001.1:718887-1437774 GCF_000421485.1 Desulfurobacterium sp. TC5-1
CATTTGTTATTCTTCTTGAACAATAGGATTCCCTATAAAAGGTACATTTCCCGTTATCAGTTCTTGATGGGAAAAGATGAATCCTTTCAGTGTTTTTATGCTGCCTAAAGGTTACATAAGAATATGCGTTCTTTTTAGAGATCACTTGTTCCACAAGTGCGAGCAGTTCCTTAGCTTCCATCTGCCCCTCTCTGGCAAAGTTCTGGATACATCTCTCTGGTAAAAAAAGCCACTTCACCACTGAATTTCAATATCTCTTTAACTATCTCAGGAACATTAGCATCAGGATTCTTAACGCCTTTTATTAATCCCTCACAAGCAGGCTTATAGGGAAGATTTGGATCCGCTTTCCAAATGCTAATTACATAGTCATCCGGATTTATCTCAACTTCATATTCCCTGAAGTTAGCCGGGATTACTATCTTCAGCTTCCTCACTTAGCACCTCTCAATCTGTTTATCTTCTGGACTCACAATAGAACTAATAGGTAAATACTTCTGCCTCAGCATTTGCGTGCCATACTCTAACCTTTCCTTTGATATTTTCCTCTTCCTTGAAATTGGACAGATATTTTTAAACTCAATGGAAACAGTCATACTACCAGCCACAAGTTCTGGAATCTTGCGATTAAGATGGTTTTTCAGCCTGATTAATCCGGTAGATTCCAAAATGCCAATATCATTTCTAACATTTTTGGCATCTCTGTTAAGAATCTTTGAAAGCTCGTTAATGGACTTCACTTTTTCATTGGCAAGTAGAACTAATATTTCCATCCTTTGAGGAGAAAAAACCTTGTGAAAACTCTCATAATCAGAGAATTTTATAACCCTATTTCCCTCTGGAGTTTTAAGAACAACCTTTATAAATCTATCCTTCCCAACATTCCAGAAATTCTTTTCCATAATTGCCTCCTACCAGAACTTTTTAAACGGAGAATTCAAAACTTCCTGGCCCAATTCCTTTATCCAGTCCTCGATATTCAGACCTGTTAAAGTTTTAACCTCAGATAGAAAATCAAGGAGTAAGTTTTCTATTCCTCTGAATTCATATACTACTCTATTTTTCCTACTACGAATATGGATATGTGGCTCCGACTCATGGAAGTTGTCATATAGAAGAACCATCTCTACCGATTCCTCTGTTGCCCACTTAATAATCAAAACCAGCTTATATCTCAAACCGTTTGTATAACTATAGTGAGAAATATCTCTTTCCTCAAAGAGATATTCAACAACAATAATACTATCATCTTCTAAAACTTCTTGAAACCTACCCTCCAGCCTGTCCAACCATAATTCCTCTAAAAAAGATCAAAACACCATCAATATAAAAAATAGCCAAAAATGAGGGTATATCAACCCCTGCTTTCAAAACCATATTTAGCATACCTGCCAAATATATACTCAAAAAACGTCCGTTTAATTAACGTATATTCTACTTGATAAATGTATAATTTATGAGTAGAATATTAACGAATAAATACCTGCACACCGGCATTTTTATAAAAATACCAAAAGACAGGAATACGCTTACTTTGACGTTATACTGGATTTCCATAACCATGAGCTATCGAATTATTCTGACATTTGCAGTAACTGAAAAAGGCATAGTGTTGATAGACATTGGCAGTCACGAAATATACGAGTGAAGGGGAGGAAACATCAATGGCCGTTTACTCTTACATTCGCATATCCACGAATAAACAGGAAACGGAAAATCAGCGATATGAGATTCTCAAATACGCTAATGAGAGGAAGCTCGGGAACATCGACTTCATAGAGGAAACAGCAAGTGGTAGAAAAAGCTGGAAAGAACGGCAGTTGGGGAAATTAGTAGAGAGAATCCAGAAAGGGGATATTCTCATAGTTACAGAGCTTTCCCGTCTTGGCAGGTCTATGCTTGAAATTATGGAACTTCTCTCTATCCTCCTCAGACAGGGAATAGAACTTCACGTTGTCAAAAGCAGTCAGGTGTTGAAAGACGACTTACAGTCAAAAGTTTTCGCAATGGCTTTTTCCATAGCAGCCGAGATAGAGAGAGAACTCATATCTCAGAGGACTAAAGAGGCTCTCCAGCGCAGGAGAGCAGAGGGAAAACCTCTTGGCAGGCCCAGAGGAAGTTATTCATCCAGGCTTGAACGTTATAGGAATCAGATAGAGGAGCTTCTCTCAAAAGGTGTGTCTATTTCTTCTATTGCTAAAATCATAGGAGTTCCTTACTCTACGGTATATTCCTACGTTCAGAGAAGGAAGGCTGAATTTCTACTCCAAAAGTAAGAATACTATATCCTGACACAGGGCTTGCCTGTTGAAGTTAGATAGATTAAACTAAAATAAGTAAATTTAGTTTAATGGATTGAACGAATGAGCGGCCTTCTGTCAGGTGAGAAACATTGAAAATTCTTTTCTTGCAGTTGATGGTATAGAGATCGGCTCCGGAAATAAAATTCCTCTCTGGCTGTTCGGATTGGTTTATTAGATCTGCCTGAAAGGTTATTGAAAATCATAACGATTAGAGGAATTTCAGCGAATTTTCAAAGTCAACACCCCGAAGGGGGTGTCGGGCTGTATCCCTGCTTTGGGGATACAGCCAGTGGTTTTTCTACATTATTTGCACGCCCAGGGACTTTCTTTACAAAGGATATCCAGATTATGCTGAGCATTTACATCTCCTTGCCTTGCGGCTTTTACCCAGCATTCATAAGCCTTAAATTTATTCATAGGCACTCCTAGGCCTTCCGCATACAAAATACCAAGATTATTGCAGCCCAATGCATCTCCGGCGCTGCAGGCTTTTTTGTAAAGCTCTGCTGCTTTAGCGTAGTTCTGAGGAACTCCCAGACCTTTCTCATATAAAATACCAAGATTCCTGCAGCCCAATGCATTTCCACCACTGCAGGCTTTTTTGTAAAGCTCTGCTGCTTTAGCGTAGTTCTGAGGAACTCCCAGACCTTTCTCATACAAAGCACCAAGATTATTGCAGCCGCCTGCTTCTCCACCACTGCAGGCTTTTTTGTAAAGCTCTACTGCTTTAGCGTAGTTCTGAGGAACTCCCAGACCTTTCTCATACAAAATACCAAGATTATTGCAGCCCAATGCATCTCCGGCGCTGCAGGCTTTTTCGTAAAGCTCTGCTGCTTTAGCATAGTTCTGCGGAACTCCCAGACCTTCCGCATACAAATAACCAAGATTATTGCAGCCCAATGCATCTCCGGCGCTGCAGGCTTTTTCGTAAAGCTCTGCTGCAACTCTATAATTGCCCTGTTTATCAGCCTTTAGTCCCTGCTCAAATAGAGATTCTGCTTTTTTAGAACCTGCCATTACTGGAATACTTACAAAAAACATCAGCACAGACAGAAACAGAATCTCCGTAAAAGTTCTTAGTGCCTTGCTTCCAATCATCTTCTCTCCTCCCGGAATCGTTCTTTTTCACCTGCTCAGCAAGTTTCACGCTTGTCGGAAGTATGCAACGTTGATATTATAATAACTATTTTCCTCAGTAAATCTTCCACATTTCCTTTAGCTTTTTTCCGTAAAAGGAATAATTATCTTGCTTTTGTCCTATATCCTGAGGAAGTTAGAAGACATGTCTATACGACTAATGTCGTTGAGAGTGTCAATGCCGGTCTGGAGTTTATGAGACTTGGGCCTGGAGGGTATTTTCCATCTCTTAAGTCTCTGGAAATTAATTTGTTCATTCAGTTTAGCAATTTGAATGATAGGTGGATGAGGAAGCCTATGCCAAGGATAAGGGCTAATCTCTATAGAATTCACCAGTTGATGTGTATTAAATTTGAGTCTGAGGAGGTGGTAGAATAATTATACAATTTTTTGGATAAGTCTCGAATCATTGAAAAACAAATATCTATCATCAATTCCAAAATCGAAAAAACAAAAAAGTGATAGAATCATTAAAGGGATACAAAATCTCATTGATTAGCAAGGTTGTAACAGGAAAGAGGAGAGAGGTGTAAAGATGAAATTTGTAAAAGTAAATATTAAGCGTTTTCGTTCTATTAATAATTTAACAGTAGAGTTTAAAGAAGGGAAACCTCTTATTATTTGTGGCTCAAACAACGTGGGTAAAACAAATTTTTTGAGAGCGCTGGATTTGTATTTCAGTTTAGATAAAAAGAAATTTAATACAAGGGATGATATCCCCTATGATATTGAACGTGGTAAGAGAGGTGCAGGATATAATACATCAATTACTGGATGGTTTATAGATAATGAAAATAAGAGATATGAGATAAAAACTATTTTTAAGAGAACAAAGGTAAAGGGTAATATTTTAGAGATTAAAGCAAAGAGAAATAACACAAACATCAGTGAACCAGAGGCAAGAAATATTATTAAAAGATTCAGATTTCTATTTATAGAAGCAAGTAATATAAATATGCCTCAAATTATTGCAGAAATAATTGATGAAGAAGTTTTACCTTTAGGATTAGATCCACTAAGAAGAAAACAAACAGAACCTTTGAAAATCTTGGAGAACTTTGTAACAAAATCTAAAGAAGCTCTTTCCGGGATAGAAAAAGAAATTAGCAAGAACCTGAATGAATTTATTGAAGGAGTCACTGGAATAGATAAAGATGAATGGAAAGTCAAAATACTATTCGCTGAAATAAATAAATTAAGAGAAGTTTTAGCAAATATGATCGAATTTACTCTTTACGACAAGAATAATTCTAAAATGGAGGCGAAAGGAAGTGGTATTCAGAGAATAGTTTTGTTGTCACTTATTAAATATATATCTGAAAAAATAAAAAACAAAAATATTATTTGGGGAATAGACGAACCAGAAGCTTTTTTACAACCTGCATTACAGAAAAGAGTTTTCAATATTTTATTAGATATGGCAAAAAAGCAACACATAATTTTTACGACTCATTCTCAATATTTTATTGATATAACAGATTTGCAAACTACCTATTTATTTAAAGCAAATTACGAAAAGAAGGATTTTAAAAGACGACCAGGAGAAGTATTTTTTAAAATCAATACATTTATAGAAGAAAAACAAAGTGATTATCAAAAGCTAATTGAAATCAAAGAACATTTTGGCATGAAGAAAAATGATAATTGGGAAATTATGCCCTATAATATTTTAGTTGAGGGGGAAGAAGATAAGCTATATATTGAAATGCTCGCACGAAAATTTGGTTTTAGTGTTCCAAATATCTTAGTAGCAGGTGGAGTTACAAAAATTAAAGGTTATTTACAGTTTCTAAAAGAATTTTGTAGGGAAAGTGGATTTAAACCAAAAATTGTATGTATTTTTGACCATGATAAAGAGGGAAAAGAAACGTATGATAAAATAATACCAGATAAATACAGAAATTTTTTAGATTTAGACTTGAGATTTATTCCAAGATGTGATGGAGATAAAAGCATCGAATATGATTATGAAATTGAAGATTTTATATACCCTGAAATTATGCTGGAAGCAGTCAACGATTTTTTAAAAAGAAGAAATTATAAAGCTATCTCTAAAACAGAATTAAAAAAACGCTTTCAATCTGCTTATGATAAAACATGTATATTGAATTTTTTTACTCAGATAGCAAAGGCAAAAAATTCAGATAAAGAAGAAATAAATTTTGAGGATGAAGGAATAAAAAAATACCTTTGTAAGAAATCCTGTGAAAATATAACTAAATCTAAACTTGAAGAGTTCGATTCTGAATATCATCAAGTTAGAGAATTTCTGAGAAATCTATGTTCAGGAGAAAACTATGACTAACTTGACCTCAGAAAATACATTCGAAACCACTATAGTCAGGTCATTAATCAAAAACGGTCGTTTTTTCCATTTTGACAAATTTCGTGAATGGTTTATCTTTGAACATAGCTTTATTTTTTAGATGGAAAGCTAGATTTATCAAGTTTTAGGAGGGCGGAAAGATGCCATTCCGTTGTGATCCAGAAAAATGCAAAGCACTATGCTGTAAATACGACGGCAACTGTTTGTTCACTTTAGAGCTGTTTATCGGCGAAATGAAACTTTTCAGTCCAGAAAACACTATCTTCCTGCTTACTTTAATGGGATCCGCTAAAACAAAGAAAGAAAGGACAAAAGGGTACTCAAACGCTTTTATTAATATCCGTGAGGTGTTTAACAGTACACATTTGCCAAACATCTCTCTTCTTTTCGTAGTTCAGTCGCTGATAGTTGAAGAAAAATGTCCCCATCTTAAGGACAATAGATGTTCTATTTATCTAAAAAGACCTTTCATATGTGCAGTTTATCCCTTTTTGAATAGTGAACCTGAGGCTGTGGATGCTCTTCAAAGGGTAGATTTTAAGAGTTTTCAGGAGAGTACTTTTAAAAAGTGCAAAGAATGTTGTTCTTTGGGTGAAGAAAAGTTCAAGGGATTTAATGAATTCTTTAGAAAGCAGAAAAAAGTTTTGAGAAAATATGGACGGAAATATAACAACGTTTTAAGAGAACATAGGAATTTCTTGCTGAGGCTGTTTAGAGAAAATAAAAGCTCTTTCAAGGATTATATTCGCTATAAACCTCCTATTAACTCGTGAAGTCTTGACTTTTCTATTCTTTTGGTAAGAAAAATATATGGTAAGGAAGGAATTAAGGCTCAAATAGGTACAATAGAAAGGGCATTGAACAGTCAGTGGGCTAATCAAGAAGAAAAGAAAAAACTGGGAATTTATAAGAAAATATTGGAATCTTCAGTGTAACTTTAACGGAGAGGAGCACCCACCCTGTTAGTTAGGCAGATTCTTTGGTCATGTTCTTGAGGAAATTATTAACAATAAGATCGGCAGTTTTCATAGAGGTATCGACAGCCTTCTCAAAATGGTGCTGTGAATCCTAAGTTTACGATAGCAAAAAGCTGTATGAGAGTATCATCAGCTTCTTGCGGCACGAAGTAAAGAGGAAACTGATGCAAAAATAATTTACCAAAGCCACTGCCTGAAAACTATATTTTTCACACTTTGGTGGTATTTTACTATTTTACAACCTGAAGCACATCTCCCGTAACATCCTGAACGTTGGAATCGGAAAGAACCGCTCTTTTGATGAGTATTAAAGAGCGGCCGTCATCAAGCTCTTTTATTCTTTTATCAACTCTTTCAAGATTTTCCTTTATACAGGACGAAACATTCTGATTGTTCTGACAAACTTCCTGAACCCTCGACATCACCTTTTGAACGTCAACGGTTTTCATTTCAAGCCTGCTGTTATTTACAATCTCTTTACATTTCCTTATTGCAAGGAAGTAAGAAAGTGAAGCTGCTAAAACAATCAAAAGACCGAAAACAAAGTAGTCAACGTATCTATTTTCCATTTCTTTAGCTTCCATTTCCATTTTCCATCTCCACGCAGTACTGAATGGCTTCCGGTAGTGTCATCCCTTTTTCATCCATAAGGGATGAAATCTTTTCCCTGTCCTTCTTGTCTGTTGTAAACAGGTAGTACATAAACCTATCAAGAACAACTCTCACGAGAGAGCGGCCGAAAGGTGTCATCAAGAAAGCCTCCGAGTATTCACCCTTCACGGGTGCAATTGACTCCATAAGCATCCATTCAAAGTCAGAAAGGTTCAACACTTCTGATTTCTTTAAGGCGTTGATGCTCGTCGGCTGCTGCTTCATAAAAATATTGAAACTACTGTTCTGGACGATAATCCTTCCGGCCCTGCTACCTGATTCCCAGAGGTCCTCAAATCCCTGAGTGCCTATAACAACGGCAGTACCGTGCTTCCTTGCACGACGGTAGAGCTGCTCAATAAATCCGTCTATTCTTGGATCACCAAGAAATTTGTGGGCTTCATCATAAAGAACGATAGATCTAAATCCTTTGTGTCTTTTTGATTCTATATATACTTTCCGGGAAATAAAGAAGTTCACCATCATAATCACCGGGTTTCTCAGTTCCGGAACATCTTCAAGATGATCATACTCAACAACAACAAGAGGCTTCCTGAAATCAACTTCTGCCTTTCCCTCAAAAAACCGACCGTACTGCCCTCTACCGGTATAAGGTTCAAGTGTTTTTCCGAAATCAACCATCCTGGAATCCCTGAGAGCACTAAAGTAGTCTGCTATATGAGTGATTGAAAGATTACTACCGTACTGCTGATACAAAGTTCTTATAGCTCTTTCAAGTTCTGCCTTAATTAATTTTTCAAGCCTATCTGACATTTCTCTGCTTTTTGGAGCTCCCATAATGTAGATAACATTGGTCAGAAATTCCATGAATTCGGACAATTCTTCCTGTGACGTAACAAGAGAAAAGGGATTTATGCAGATGGGATTTTCGGGATCAAATTCAAGCCACTGCCCGCCCATCACCTTACAGAAGTTTTCGTACGATCGACCTATATCATTAATAAATACCGTTGCACCGGCTGCTCTGTATTGAAATGAAAGCAGTTGCATTAAAACCGACTTCCCTGCGCCAGAAGTTCCTATTACGAAGGCGTTATAGTTTGTCGGTGAATCAAATAGATCCACTCCTACAAGCTGTCCTCTTCTTGAAACAAAAAGTATTTGCGGAGTTCCCGTTCCTATAAATTCGGCCTCAACCGGGGAAAATGAAGCAACATTATCCGAAAAGAAGATTTTGTCTCTCTTCAGCTCTTCTAACAATTCCTTATCCCCGGCAAGGGGAAGTGCCGAAAGGAATACCGGAAAAGAAATATACCTGTCAGGGAAAATCTGAAAACCGGCCGTCCTCCAGAAAGTCTTAACGGTATCAATCTGCTTTTGCAGCTCGTCCCGGAAAGGTGCCGAAACAAGAAGCGAAAGGCAACATGAAAAGAGTTTCTTCCCTTCTTCAAGTCTGTTCATTGCAATTGCAAGGTCTTCCTGCTTTGCCTTGAGTTTCGGGAAAAGTCCTCCCGGTAAAACCTGGGACATTACAAGAGCTGCATTCCTTTTAATCTTTGCGGTTTCGTCTTCCGAAAGTCTGACAACTGTGAACGAGAGGATGAACGGATACTTGAAATTATTTTCATTAAAGAACATATCTCCTAAAAGCTTCGTCATATCTCCGAGATGCCACTCTTTAGGAAATGCTGAAACAGAAAGGCTGCGCCAGTATTGATTGTCCATCACAAAATAGTCTTCTTCCACTTCAACTTTTGTATCGTAGGCAACAATCTGTGTGTTTATATATTCATCTTCATTATAGTTCCTGTAATGTTCGTTCTCATCATGATTTATGTTTATAACTTCAGACATAATCTGAATAAGCCGTTCAGGTGCAACCTGAACGGGAGAGAGTCCCATGGCTCTTAAAGAACCTTCAATTTTATTTTTTAGCTCTCCTGCTTCCTTTAAAAGCTGGCTGAAATCCGTTACCTGCTCTTTTTTGAAAAGTTTAAGAAATGAAGAAACCTTACTGTGATGCTTCAATTTGACGGACACTATCAACCTGAAATTCCTTACAGTAATGGGAAAATGTCTTGATATTATCTCTTTTGAATGATTTTCAAAAAACCCGGCATGCTGTTCGATGGCTACTTTTAACAGCTCTTCATCCGTTCGTTTTAAACTCCTGTACACACGGGTTATATCTTTCAGATTTCTTGAAGCAAAGAGAAAAAAGTTAAGGGTTGCTCCTACCGGAAGAGACTCTATCATTCCTTCTATCATTGTCATTGTTCTCTCTCCGGCAGCCGAAAGGGGAAAACATTCAAAAACGATACCTGCACCCTCGTCGGAAGTAACATAAACACCGAACCTCGGATCGTAAGCAACGTACGGAAGATACTTTGAGAGAGTTTCTCTATCAAGAAGTTCGTAAAATTTCTCTTTTTCCACGGAGGTTTCAGTCACCGTTTCCCTCCACAACAATAACTTTCGTTTCCTGCCCCGGTTCAAGTTCGTGCCTTAAAACTGCAACCGCCCTTGTCCGATCCGAATCTATAAAATTCTTCTCATCAATCCTGACCTTTTGCTTAGCACGAAGCAGAAAAACTTTTACGGTGAAAAGTGCTCCTCTCATTTCCAGGACAAGGTTTCTTGAATACTCTTTAAAATTATCAATAACAACATTTGTACTTTTCACCGTGTATCCCGGCGGCGGAACCTCATCAATACCTGCCAGGACAAGCTTTTTCATGGTTTCTTCGTAAGGAGAAACTTTCTCAAAAGCAAGAGCTTTTTGTATCTGCAAAACCTTCTTCTTATCTTTATCTTCAACAAAGACAACCTGTGCAGGTATATCTTTAGGATTGAAAATGAACTGACACACACGGCCGTCCGCGAGAACAACGTAATACTCTGCAGCTGTTTTTCTTCCCAGAACCTTGATAAACACGTTTTTTCCTTCAACCATGTGCCTGAAAGGTCTTTCTTTCGAATAAACAACTTCTACAACCTTTTCCGGGAAAACGATCCTGTTTATTCCGGTGCGGCTGATTGAAACAACCTGAAAGTCTTTATTGTCACACTTTACAAACGTTGCGGCTTTTGATGAAGATGCCGCCAGTAAAAAAACCATCAGCAGTGCTTTTTTCATTTTTTTACCTCTACTTTTCTTTTCGTTGGTCCCGGCGGGGGCGGAAGTTCACCCTTACCCTCAACTTTTTCAACAACACCGCCAAGTTTTTCTATAAACTCTGCAACTGTTTGTGCCCTTTTTTCTGAAAGCCACAGATTGTATTTTTTCGTTCCTATGCAATCGGCATATCCAAGAATTCTGTATTTCTCACCGTGCTTCACAAACCTTTCTATTTTCTTTTTCTCATCAGGTTTAAGGTAATATCTATCAAAGTCAAAGTAAACGCTGAGAACCTCAGCTTTTTTCTCCTTCACTTTAACGGAAATAGGTACCTTTATAATCCTTACAACATGAATCTTTGAAGGCTTTGGACAATCGGCCCTGCATATATAATACCGTGGCGGTGAGTAACTCACCTTATATTCCGTTTTAACCGGCGGCGGAAAAAGCTGAATTATCGCTGCAACAAGAAACATCATTTTCTCTCCTTGAGAGGATAGGAAATGTTTTCCGGCTTTCTTTTTAAGTTTTCTCGCGAAAAGATCCACTTTCCGTTTCTTATCACAGTATAGATGTATTCTCCCTGGTGAAAATCCCCGTGATCATCGACGTACGGGAGAACAAGTATTCTGACCTCCTGATCCTGTAACCTCACGGGAACAAGAGGCTTTGTCAATACTTCTTTTTCTATCTGAACAATATCTTTTGATACCTTCAGTGGCCGGGTTTCGTTGCAGGCAGTACATACGGTACGAAGCTTATAATCCTTTTCCCCGCATGAAGCCAGAAGCAGAAGAACAGCTAACAGAACGGCTTTTTTCATCTCTCACAACTCCCGCAGTATTTTTCAGGGTGTTCCTGAACATCCTGATAGACATCCGACAGAGAACCGCATACACCCTCTCCCGTACCACTCACACAGAGAGGTTCCTCTCTGTACGGAAGCAAGATACAGGAAGATACAAAAGGTAAAACAAGTACAAGCAAAAGAGCTATCTTTCTCACTTCACTTCTCCCTTTGAAAGAGAAATTCCCTTTTCAACTATGATGTTAACCTTTCTACCGGCATTGATTTCAACAACCGGCCAGGTTTCCTCGGCCAGCTTCGCATATACTTCGGCTAATTTTTCGGCCGCTTTTCCCGCCCCGGAAAATGCTGACATTTTCAGAGCATCTTCAGGCTTTACCGTTGACGTTGTTCCGGTAGGTGAAACCATCACAACCTGAGAAGCCTGCTGGAATGCTGAAGCAACACCTTCAAGAAAACCGGAAACAAGCATTCTTGCAAGAAGTGCTCCCTGACGGGAAACAACAATGCCTCTCAGGCCCACCTTGCCGTCTTCACCGGTAACATAGCCCCGAAGCGGCATTTCGTATCTTGTCCCGTTTTCGGCCACACATGAAATGGCCGTAGTCCGCAGGTATGCCCTTTCCGAGGAGAGATCTCCGTAGCCTTCGGCAAGGACAAAACATTTTTTCACGTCTTCCTTCCAGTCGTTCGGAAGCTGTGCAAAATCCGTAAGTTCTATAAGAACGGGATGAGGATCGGACTTTGCCTTCATTCCCGTCGGAGCATCAAGGCCGTTCAAAAGAACACCGGTAAAAAAGCTCCCGGCCGGAATATACTCTTTATCGGGAGTTTTTTTCTGCCTCTGTTCTTTTTCGGACTCTAACGGCTTCTCCTGAACCTCTATCCTTGTCACGCCGATATCCGGAATCACCATCTCTTTCTTTTTCCGTGCTGCTGCGGCAGAAGGAGGTGGCGGAGGTGGCGGAGCCGTGATCTTTTTCTCGGGCGGTGGGGGCGGCGGTGGTGCTGCAAGATTTTCAAACTTCGGTTCTTTTTTCTTTTCATTTTTCAATTCTTTTATCTGATTTTCAAGGTTCTTGATAGTGATGGAAAGTTCCTGGATCTGTTTTTGCGCTTTTGATTTCCACTCTTCTTCAATTGTCTTCTTCATCTGCTTTTCGGTGTCAACTTTTACAATTTCTTTCTTCTTTTGAGGTTTTTCAGGAGATGAGAGAATTTCCGGAAGAACGATCATCACAAACAACCCGACAACCGCAACCCCAACCAGAATTCCGTACTGCTTCAGTTTCGTGCCTTTATATTTTTTAAGCATTGTCCTTCACCTCTAAAGAGAGAAGCTGAAACTGGCCGTTTCTAACCGTGTATTTGATTAAGACGGTAGCTTTTTCGCTTTTTATCTGCGTTCCTTCCACGTATTTCTTTAAGATTCCGGAAACCAGAATCTGATTTTTTCCAAAAGAAACACTTCTGGGATAGAAAACCTGTGAGATTCCTTCCCGTGCTATGAAGGCTTCATATTGCTGCATTGCTTTTTTAAAATCAGGTAGCGCGGAAGGCGCAACAAAGGGAAAAAGAAGAGAGTGCTGATACGCAGCTGTCTCGGGAGAAACTGAAAGATACTTATCGGCGATAAAGTTCCCCATCATTTCCACATATGAAGACGATAACTTATCTCCGGAAACCCAGAACTCTTTATTTACGTTTGGAGGCAAAATGATTACCTTTTGATTCTTCACTTTTCCTATCAGAACAACCGCAAAAAAGACATTGGTGGCCGCAAGGGCGATAACAGCCACCGCAAGAGCCTGAGAGTACGAAATTAAATTGTCCCAACTATTTCTGAATTTCTGCCAGTTCACTCCACCAACTCCCTTTTCCAGGATTCGGGAAATCTTTTATTTTTGCTATTGTAAAGACCGTGCCAGTAGAGAAAGTGCCATAAAAAACCGGGTTGAGATTGCGTCTTCAGTTTTCCGTAAGCCTGCTCCAGAATCAATCCCACACCGAGCCCTATTAAAAGCCTGTCAGTCCACAGTCCTATCATGATGGGAGCCATGAAAAAAATCAAATCGTCAAGCTCCCACCATAAAAACTGCGGCTGAGCGTTCAGGTATTTAGGAACATACCTTCTCATCAGAACGTACCCGTATAAGCAGAGTCGATCGCTCCCGGAATAAATCCAAGAGACAAACCGAGAAGAAAGAGAAACGCTGCACCACCGATACTTCCGTTTTTTGCAGCAATGATGGCCATGAGCATGAAGAACGCGCTCCCGATCTTGCCCGGGTACCCCGTGAACCATGCCGCAATTTCACTCCACCAGCTACTGAAGTAGCTTCCTCCCGTCCCCGCCATTGCAGATGTAGTAAGCACGAGAACAAAAGAAAGTGCTACACCGGTGTAAAAACCGATTTTAAAAGCCTTTTCATTCACCATACCTCTGTTCCTCCTTTATAAGATTTGTCACTTATACTCTATTCAGTCCTGTACCACAAATATACCTTTTATATTCTATTTTGTCAACTAAAGATTTCAACCTTTCCGCTGTTCCATGGAGCAACACTGACCACGGCCCCGTCAAATCTAACATATAGTTTCGGAGAAGTTCCTTTAAAAATATCCTTGTCGTCAATTCTCAGGCCCTTTATCTTTACGACTTCACCATCAAGCATCCTTGCAAGAACATCGGGATGCTTGGGTTTCCCGATCATGTACTTTTGCCCTTTCTCGTACGAAACGTATATGTAACCGCCGTAACAGAACAGAGAACGGCTTTTTCCGTATTTTGTTGTTGCGGCCTTTTCAAGATCCCTTTTCAGTTTCGCTTTATCAAGTTTTACGCCGCTCGCCTCAACGATTATTCTTTTTTCTTCCTCTTTTCTGGTGTCCTGGTCTGCTTTCTTGAGGATCTTTAGTAGTTTTTTCAGGTACGGATCGTACGGATCTCCTGCGTCCTCATGGTGCAGTGCGATTAAAGAAGTAATTACATTTACCTTATCTTTCTTTATTCCAAAAGACTCCGCCAGCTCCTTTATGTATCCGGCACCTTCCTCAGGATGCTTTTCCGTATCGTAGTTTTTTTTCTCAAGCAGCTCCTTTCCTATATCGTGGGTAAGAGCCGCCATAAAGAGCAAAGACAAATCTTCTACTGTCAACTCTTTCTGGCCATACTCATAGGCTTTCTCAGCAGTAGCCAGAAGATGTTCTACAAGTGAAATCTCCTTCAGGGGATTATCTCCAAGAACAACTGACGGAGATTGCTGCATTGTTGAGAAAATTTCAACTATCTTACGAAAGAGAGGAACCAGATCTTCTGTTATTCTCCCTTCATACTTTTCTAAAAAGTCTTTTAGATTAAGAGGAATTACTTTCTCTTTTTTCTCTGCAGGTTTTTCTTTGCCCTTTCTTTCTTTACTTTTTATTTCTTCCTCTATCACCTCTTTCGAAGAATAGTTTTCCTTTAATTTTTCCATGTTAACAACAAGAATCTTTACATTGTCCTTCGTAACGTAGTTCTCTGCTAATTTGAAAAGGTTGGCTATCACAAAGTCATCATACTTTTGAGACAGAGCTTCTCTAACCCTATCAAGCTCTTCTTCACTCTCAATAGCAACTATCTCAACGTGTTTTTCGTCTTTTAAAAGAGGCATGTACCCCCTGTACCACTTACCCTGTATAAAAGCTATATAATGCCCCGGTTTAAGTTTTTCAAAGAATTCAGGAGGAACGAGATAGTCTTCAAGGTAAGTCACAAAGATTGAGCCTTCTCTTACCATTACTCTTGGTTTCTTCACCTTTCCAGAAAGCTGACTGAAGTATTTCTGGCTTTCAACCGAACCAAGATACATGATGATTTTTGCACCTGACGATTCCATGATTGCTTCCGTTCGTTCTTTCCCTATTTCTGCAACAAGATCCGAGTAGCTCTGGGTAAAACCCGTAAGGCTCACGTTGAATTCCCTGAAAAGCCCAAACGCAGTTTCAAATCCCCTGTAGGCAACCTGTTTCATCTCATCAATGACAATCCTCAGCTGAGGCTCTATTTTCCGTCTTCTATTTGCATAATAACCGACAATCTGCTGAATGTTTGAAAGAAGAATCCTTGAAAGTGCAACTGCCATTTCTCCGAGTACCTGCTTGTTTAAAAACGCAAACATTAAAAGGGAACCTTTTTGTATTCTGTCCCAGAGAAGATTTCCCCTAACGTTGATCAACCTGCCAACGTCCCCGGTAACAACTTTTGTTAGATACGTTCTTAAAGAACCGTTTACCCGCGGAAAATACTGCGGGTCATATGCCTTGAGCTTGTCAAGAACTCTCATAGCATCGTCAACATACCTGAAATTTATTTTTGATGAAGAAACAAGATCCCTTTCAATAAGTCTGTGAAGGTTCTCTATAGAGGTCTGATTGATGTACTCGTAGATGTGAGAGAAGGTTATCTCTTTTTCGCCTCTTGCAAACAGTCCTAAAGCTATCGCATAGGTTATCTCATAGGCTATCTCTTTGAAGAAAGGTTCCTTTCCCTCTTTAATTCCTGACACAACAACCTCTGCTATTTGTGCAGGTTCAAGATTGTAGAGGGGATTGAAACGAAAGGAAACGTTCGTGTATGTCGGGGCAAAGAATATAGGACCTTTCTTTTTATCGTAGAGAATGCCCTTCCTGTCACAGGCAAGAAGAAACGCCTCAAGCCAGGAGGCTGAACCTTTCGGATCTATAGCAAGAACCTGATATCCGGCCTCTATGCTCTGATAGGTGAGAACCTTTATAAATTCGGTTTTTCCCGAACCGGAAGCACCGAAGCCTACCATGTGATATGTTGGCTTATCATAATAGAGAAAGCCGTAGTTATTTTCTACATCCTTTGCAACGCCAAGATAGTACTCCTCATTTGCATCATAGAATCTATTTTTCCTCTTTCTCCTGAACATCTCTTAATTCCTTCCTGAAGGTTCTGTATGCACGGGCGGCATACGAATACGTTGTTTTCGCTATTCTGGCCGCCTCAAGATAATCAATGTTTTTGCGAAAACATTCTCTTAGAATGTAGAACTTGTCACCTTTCGGTAATTTACACATCCTTTCGGTGGCAGCCTTTAACGGCTTTTCACTATCTTTTATGTTAAGGAAGATTAAGTCCACCAGGGTTTTAACCGAAAGGCCATGTACTTCTGCCCTCTTCCTTATTTTTTCCTTCATTTCCTTCTTGACTTTTAAAGGATATACCTTCTCTGAACCCGGATTTTCAATAAGTCTAAGTCTCAATTTACTTTTCAAAAAATACTCTATGTAAGCCCTGATTACGAAGGACCCGGGAAGGTTCATCCGCTTTCCTATTTCCATTGCTTTTCTGTATGTCGTTTTGGATACATTTATCGTTTCAAATCTTTTTTCCATAAAACCTCCTGCGGTGTATGTATTTTATATTCTATATTGTCCTTAAGGATTTGTGAAGAGCGTGAAGGTGAAATGGATACTGAAATAGGGAACCGGGGGGTCTGAAATAGGGAACCGGGGGTCTGAAATAGGGAACCGGGGGGTCTGAAATAGGGAACCGGGGGTCTGAAATAGGGAACCGGGTTAACACACGCAAGGAACTGCAAGAGCTGGCGCCCGGAACCTCCTTACAGACTATAATACAGACTAATAGAACAGACTATTTAAACAGACTATAAGGACGGCGGCGAAACTTTAAATAAATCTCTTTCTTTATTTTAATTTTTTGCGCGCAAAAATTTTTGAAAAATCGGGGCCGGAAGCCCCGAAATACTTTTTAAATTTCATCTGTAAGTTTAATAACCTCTATGCCCCACATTCTTTCTATTTCATCTTTCCTTTTCAAAAAATCGGTATCATCAGTCCATATATATGTTTTTTGTCCGATCTCTTGTCCAATCTCTTTTAGATATACAGCTGCTGCTAAAACGTGGGTGTCTTCTTTTTCCTCATCCTGATCATTTAATATTTCATCTGCATTTTCTAAAAAATTTTTATACATACTTTCTTCCAGAACTTCGTCAACCAAGAACTCAATTTTACCGTAGTATTCTTCTTCAATGCTGTCAAATTCCTCGTTTTTTCGGCAAAAACTTTGCCAGGCACGTCTCACGGTAATTGATGTGGTTACTACAATCACGTCCGTCCTTTTTTTTAGAGAGATGAAGCAGTCGTAAATCTTTCCCCTCCCTCTGAATACAGATGAGGCTAATTTAAACAACTTGGTGGCATCAACAACTACCACCTTTGCGTCACATGATTCATCATTCATTTTAAACCTCCATAGATATAAAAATCAGCATTACCAAATGCTCAATAATAATTTATATACACTAATCAATATTGTCAATATGGTTTTTGCCAAATACATCTATATTAGATATATTTAAGAAAATTAATCAGACAACGGTTAATCTTTCTCAACAATGTACTTGCATCCGGAAGCATCAAGAAGCATGAAAAAGAAAGCCTGAACTTCGGCAGGCAACAGTTTTGCTGCTTCAAGATCCACGTAAAAACCTTTCACCCTTTTTCTATCCGTTATAATGGCAAATTTCTTATCAAGGGCTTTTGAATCTCTCATAACGTCTCTCTTTCCTATCTTTTCAACATTATCCACGAGGAACTTGTATAACTCTTCCCTTGAACCTCTTATTCTCCTCATTCTTTCAAACTTCTCAAGAAGTTTTTTATCCTTTTCCGTTAACCTTTCCGTTTTCATCTTTTTCCTCCTGTTTATAGTTATCTACTACCACATTATATGTCGCATCCGTATAATTGTCAAACTTTCTTAATAATTTGTCAGACTTACATAATCTTTCAACCGTCTATATTGACTATATTCCATTTTGTCTTTAAAATAAAAGCGGATATATTCTATTTAGTCAGGATACGGGATGAACAATTACATTGACCTAAAACAGACATATACGCCGTACACTCTCCTACCAAGAGCGGTGTTCTCTGTCAAAAAACACTCCTCTTTCAGGCTGCTTGTTCTACTTGCCTATTTCTACTCCATGACAATGACCGAAAACAGCTTTGTTCGCTTTTCCTATTCGGAACTGAGACACATTCTAACCTTGAAAGATCCTGACACAAGAAAGGGAGACAGAACCGTTCGAGATCTTATAAAACTCTGTGAAGAACTTGGCTTCATTGTAAGCAGAGATACTAAAGACCGCTCAACAGCCTTCCTCATTAACGTTCTTGATATTCCTGAAATCATTGATCCTGAAAATGCTCCAGCCGGTTTCTTTAAATTTCCAAAACTTATAACCCTGCTTCCTGTATCAGCTCAGGCAAAGGCCGTTCTGATATTCCTCTACTCCATGCAGAAAAAGACTTCCCACAAAATAAAGGTCAGCAGAGAAAGAATTCGGAAAACATTGAAGCTTAAAAATCAGTCCCTTGCAAAGGCCATAAGAGAACTTGAAAACATCGGTGTTCTTAAGATCGAAAGAGAAGAAGGAAAAACAAACTGCTACTATCTTATACCGCCAGTTGCTGGAAAGAAGTGGAACTGGAATGTTCTAACGGTTTACAGAATGAAAAAGGAATACCCCTTACACCCGCTCCTTTCATTTTTTAAGAACTTTCCTCCTGTTACCGTTAAAACAAAAATTCCGGATATCCTTAAAATAAACGCCGTTTCATACAAAAGGAAAAAGGGAATCAAAACCGGCAAGGTGGCCCTGGCTATCAAATATATACCGCGTAAAAAAGCCGCCGAAGCTATCAGAAAAACAAAACCGGTCAAACCTGAAGTTTCAGAACTCAAACAGGTTCTCCAGAGGGTTTCCCGAAATTCATATCTTCTATCAAGAACACAGGTTGTCCCGGCCCTCTGGCAACCCGTATATGACGTCCTTGGCAAAGATGCGGAAATTTTCGTAAGAATGTTTTTCACCGTCAGGGAACGGCTCGGAAGTATGTTTCAGGTCAAATCGCCGGTAGGTTTCCTGGTAACAGCCCTGCATAACACAAAAGTCCTTAACGAATTCCTTGAAAAATTCTACGTTGCAGTAGGAAGAAGGTATGGATAAGCTCTTTCGTCTGAAAGAAAAACTTGAAGAGCAATTTCCCACCTGGGATTTTAAGTGGAAAGTATCCGGGACAAACAGGCTTTTAGGTTTATGTCCTTTTCACAGGGAAAAACACCACAGCTTCAACATATACATTTACGGCAATAATGCCTACTACAGGTGTTTCAGTTGCGGAGCGAAAGGAAGTCTTACAGCCGAAAAAAATAAAGCATCACCCGCTCTATCCCTTATGAAGATCTTCAGGAAAGAACTTTTTAAAAGCAAAGCTCTTGAATACTTCACCTACAGGGGCATTTCAAGAAAAATCCTGGAAGAACTGAAGTTCATAGGTGTTATTCCTAAAGGATTCACCGATAAAAGATTCCCGGTGTTGTCAAAATCTGAAGGCTGGATAGTTTTTCTCTACACCGACATACACGGCAATCCTGCTTCCTTCCATCTCAGGAAGCCTTTTGAAAAGAAGATACGTGTTCAGAAAATATCTGAAGGATTCTCCGGGATGGGACTTGATGAGGCTTTTAAATCCGATGAACCTTTCATATTCTTTGTAGAAGGGGAATTTGATGCCCTTGTGCCGATGTCAAGAGAAAAGAGATACCTGCCGATAGTTTCCGTTGGTGGGACGAGCGGATTCTTTCAACTCGATTCGGTTGCGGAAAATTTGAAAAACCTCGGCAAAACGGTAATTATTTTTCCTGACAATGATGAAGCGGGAATTGTTGCGGTAACGAGAATGAAATCAAACGTTCACATTGCTACCGGAATAGAAAAAAAAGATTTAGGAGAAGAGTGTCTTTCCCGCTCCTTTAAAGAGGTTCTTGAAAACCTGTCCATAAAACCTATAGGCGAAATAAAAAAAGAGGTTAGCTTTAAGAAGATCAGAGAAATCCTGAATATGAACATTCCGGACGGTCTTAAGAAAGCTCTAATGGACAATTCTTACAGCTTTCTTAAAAAAATAAAAACAACAAAAGAAAAAAGGGTAATTGTCTGCAGAGATGGATTCAATCCGGTGAAAAGAAGAATAGAAAAAGCGAATGGGAAAAAACTGCTTATCGGTGAAGGTGAAATTGAAGGAGCCGACTATTTTGACGGTGTTCCAGATGTAGAAGAGGTGAGGAAGCTTTTTTATATCTATGACGTGATTATTTTCAATCCCGGTTATCTGCTTGAAGCTGATGAGAAAAAACTGCTGAGAGCGGCATATTCTGTTGTTCCTGAAGGAAAGAGATTAATTCTTATTGCTTAGATTTAAACAGATCATCTTCAAAATCTATGATTTTAGCCATTGGGAGCTTCCTACTTACCAATCACATAATAAAACCTTGTTAGGATTTTACCTTTTTCTGCAACTGTATCTAATCTTCGGAACCCATTGCCGGTATAGAATCCCACCAGCTTTTGTTTGGCTTTAGAATCCCCGTCTAAAACTTCAACTATTATTAGTTTACAGCCTAAATTTTCAAAACACTCCTTAATTTTTGCTTTTGCAGTGTCCAAGATGTGATCACCAGGGAGATCATCAGGGTTAATTTCCTCATGTCTACCTAATTGACCTATAAGATAAGCAGGTAAAAATTTAGAAACTCCCTGTTTTATTTCTTCTTTTGTTGGAGGATAATTATAAAAAAGTTCTTTTAGTTTAGATCGAGACAAAGAAACATTCTTCAGGTTAAGTTCCAAAGATTTTAAAGAAACTAAACTACCCCTCATTAAAATGAGAGGGATTTTGTAGTCTCAAAAAGAGACTACAGGGTGGTTTATCACCCTCTCCCATCACAATGGGTATCCAGGAGTTTACTCTCCCTCTAATCCACTTGAATTGGTAGAAGGAGACAATTTCAAGAGAGAGATTTTTCTTCCCTCTCTTTAGTATGTTAATTGCTCCATTTAAATCTGCATTTAATTTGCCACAATTTTCACAGACTACATAGTGTTGATGAGGTCTTTTAATATGATTACCACACTTAAAACACCTTGAGCTGGTATAGTGTTCTGGAATCGGTTTTATCCCGATTCCAGCTTCAGATAGCTTTTCTTTGAGTCTTTTGAGGGTATAATTTCTTATCCAGAAATTGTGTAGGAGAACATTAAGTTTTCCAAAGTCTTTATCCTTTCTGATTCCTGTTAAGTCTCCTATATAAATTTTTTCTACTCCTCTTGAAACACATATGTCAATTACCTTGTTAAGCATTGAGTTGATAGACTGCTTCAGCTTCTTATCTCTCTTGATGTAGAGTCTTTGAAGTTTCTTGGAAGTTTTAGTTCCACTTCTGTTAAGGATTGACTGATATGTAGCTATCTTTCTATCCCATCTCTTGTAGTCTTTTATAAGCTCTCTGCTTTTGAATTGAAAAACTTCTATTCCTTTATCTGTTTCTACTGCAAGTGTCAAGAAATTACGAATCCCAAAATCTATCCCTGCTAATCTTTTTCCTAATGGTTGTTTTTCTTCCTGCTGGAGATTAACGGTTACATAGCACCACCACTCTCCAGCTTTACAAAAAACTTCAGCTCTACCAAAGTTTCTAATATTTTCGTAATAAATTGAATACTTAGCTTTGACCTTCAGTCTCTTACCATTTATGTCTTTAGGAACTGTTAGTTCAAATTCGTAGTTTCCTAACCGATAACTCCTATCTGTTTTTATGTAGATGTTCATAGGGAGAGTTTGCTTCTTTTTCCTGTCTTTCTTGTATTTCGGTGGAGAAACTTTCTTTATGTTAGGCGGTAGTTTTTCTTTCTTTTCTAACTTTTTGAGATTTAAAAACGACTTCCAGTCTTCTGAAAGTTTTTTCAAAACTTCCTGAGCTATATCTGAGGGGAGAGCTTCGTATTCAGGTAAGTCTTTAGCTAAGCGATAAAGCGTTCCGTTTGATACTTTAACATTTCCAAAGGAAAAATACTGCTGTCTCAAAATATAGTTAACACGATTGTAGAGGTAGCTACATCTTAACTGTAGTTGTCTCAGTTTTTGTTTCTCTTCCCCAGTAGGATAGAGTTTAACCTTGACTATCCGTTTCATAAGACTTAATATACATCAAGCAATCATAATGTCAAGGTGTAATTAAAATGAGTGGAAAGTATGTTCAAACCACAATTAGAGTAGAGGAGAACTTGTATAAAGAATACAAGAAGTGGTTAATAGATAAGGGATACAAGTCTATAAATCAGCACTTGAATGAAGTTATAAAAAAAGTGTTAGAAGAAGATAACCGCATTCCTCTCTCCTCTAAAGAGGAGAGCATCCTGCGGGAGGAATCGTGAAGAAAAAAACTTATAACTTTGTACCGCTCTTTGAAAGAGAAATTCCCCCGGTTCACCCCGGCGAGATTCTGTTAGAGGAATTTTTGAGACCGCTCAACATGACCCAATCAGAACTTGCGAAAAAGCTTAATGTCAGTTTCAGAACGATAAACGATCTGATTAACGAAAAGAGGGGCATA
This sequence comes from Desulfurobacterium sp. TC5-1, assembly GCF_000421485.1. Classification (NCBI taxonomy): domain Bacteria; kingdom Pseudomonadati; phylum Aquificota; class Aquificia; order Desulfurobacteriales; family Desulfurobacteriaceae; genus Desulfurobacterium; species Desulfurobacterium sp. TC5-1. The sequence goes on from NZ_ATXC01000001.1 coordinate 741,663, forward strand.
TCCCCCGAAATGGCAATAAAGCTCGCAAATTTCTTTGGAACAACACCTCAATTCTGGATGAATTTCCAGAGAGATTACGATTTATGGAAAGCTCACAACAAAATGGGAGAGAAAAAAGCCGGATAGGGTTTAAGTCCCGCAGATCGCGGGACTTAAAAACTTTTCTACAAAACATAATCAAGATTTACCATTGTTACATTGTTAACATCATAGGTTGTGTCGTTACCAGGCTGATAGAAGAGATAATTCCCGAAAAACGTCTTTTTGCTGTTGGATTCAACACTTGTATAATCAACGGGCATAACAGGTTTCCCATTCACATACAGGTATCCATCTGTGTCGTTGTCAACAACCTGCGAATAAGCATACCTGTCAAATTCTGTGACGATTGAATAGCTTGAATTGTAGATTTTGCCGTTTGATAGCTTAATAAAATAGTAACCTGGAATTTCAACACTTGCTCCAGCTTCCTCTCCATACAGGTGAAGATCTGAATCGTAAATTTTAACGCCTGTCGCGGTCTGAACAAACACATTTGTGGAACCTTTATTCTTACTCGTTACAAGATAAAACTTCTGAGCTCCCGGAACTGTCACGTTACCTTCTTCCTTAACCACTCCGTCGTCTATGACTTCAAAGTGATATATTATTCCGTCACCTGAAGGCTGCATCAGCAGGGTGTAGATGTCCTTTCCGGCAACCCCTACCCAGGTAATGTCTCCCGGCCGCTCGTCAAACAGGGTTACCGAGCGGCCGTCAGGAAACCAGAATTTTGCAGAACTTACGGTAACACCGGTGGCATTCTTCCAGGAACCGAAGGGATACGCGGAACCAACTGCAACCTCACCTCCGTAATAGTCGTAATCCTCCAATCTTTTTTGATTACAGCTGGAATCCGTTATGGGGATAAAGTGCCCCGTTTCCGGAATAAAGTCTATACAGTATGCTTTTGCATTTTCAAAGTTCCTTATCTCTCTCATGTCCCTGCCAATTTTCACCAGGTCAGTCTCCCCACCTCTTATGTCGTCAATGTAATCTTTCATGAGGTCGTATATGTCATCATTCATCCCCCAATTGTAAATAGTGAAAGGATAAGAAATTACTATGTTTCCAAAAGCGTTTCTGAGTCTTTTGTATCCAACTTTTTTTAAAACATCAACATCAACAGCTATACCACCACCTCCGAAGTAACCGGGTTTATAAAGTGTCTCATATACGTAGGTTGAGAGCGGAGAAACCACAAGATCGTTATCCTTTATGTCCTTTCCCGCTACAATTGCATAGATTGTTCCGTGGTTAGGTGCGGAATCACCGTAAAATCCGTCGTCGTTTGTGTCAAGATCCGTCCCGTTTGAAACGGTAATAAGATACACGCCATCATCCTGAATGTAAACAGAATCCGGGATTTTAAACACACCGTCTCTCGTTGTTCCTTCCCATATTGTGTCTCCGCTTACAATTTCTTTTACCGTCACCGATGCACCGTCAAGATCTCCGAGCTGAGCCTGGACGGTGTATCCCCCACCGGTGATAACACTGTCAACGTAACCTATTCCGCTCACCTGGGTACTTTCATCTATAGTGTCTGTACCTGTCCCCCCGCAACCTGCCAGCGCTGCCGCAACTAAAGCGATTGTAACTAACCTCTTCATCTTTTCCCTCCCAACTCCATTTATCGTGGCCTTCTCCTCTCTACTTGAGTATGTTCCTTGCAGAGTGAAGCATTTACTTTTCTCCTCTTCTTCTCTAAAAAACTGCTGTCAGAGAGACTGACAGCAACACCAGCAACAAAAAGGAAAGCGAAAAAGGAAAAGTTTTTATCAGCTTCACTTTTCAACTATCAACGGCTTTCCTCAAAAAGCTTCCTGTATTCCGGTTTTATAGGATTAACCTTATTCACTTCATCAATTATTTTCTGCGGATCCTTATCAGGATAAATTGTGATGGCCGTTTGAGCGGCTTTTGAGCCGACAGACATGGCTATTTCCTGCAGAAGATCCTCGTAATTTTTCGCATCCTCCAGCTTTTCTTCTCTTATAACCCTGCCGCTCTCACCATCTATGTATCTCAGACTGCCCCTTAACAGCCCGCCCATGGTTATCTTGTTAAACAGGTTTGGTGAATATCCGTTTTCAAGAAACTGGATGACGAGCATTTTCCCTTTACAGTCCGTGCAGTTCTCCGTACTGCAGACTTTAACATCTTCAAGATGAGCGGCCTTTACGTACTCCCTTACTATATAGCTAAAATCATCAACAAAAGCACTTCTTAATTTCTTCACCTTTTCGGTCTTGCCGGGCATAATGAGTGCCTGCACTTTCACACATTTGTAGTCTTTAAAAACAGGGATGGCATTTTTCATAGAATCTACCATACTGTAAGCGTGATAGCCTCTGTTCAACGCAACGGCCGTGTTATAAAGACTCACCGCGTTCTCCACCTCCTGTACACATGAAGAAAACATCACCGCAGAAACGGCAGCCAGCAGAACCAATGTTTTTTTCATCTTTCACTCCTCCACAACCAGTTTTGCTTCAAGAATTTCCTTTAGAAAAGAGAAATTCTGATCATCTTTCGTATCTAAAAAGACTTCCAGCAACCTTGCTGTTGCAAGAACATCCTCTGCGCAGTAAGTTGCTATCTTTTTAAGTTCCCCGTCTTTATAAAGTTCTTCAACTTCACTTCCGTGAGCTTCTGTTTTAACAGGAATTTCAAAAAGGGTACAGAGTGCTTTAAGAGATGTCTTTATTCCGAACGCTTCCATAAGATCTATGTGGTATCGTGTATATTTACGGGTGTAGTTAGGACGTTCTTTTTCCCACTTATCCGAGTCTTCCATGTAGTATCTTATAACTTTTTTAACTTCTTCATCGGCAAGCTTTATTCCCCTCACAACCATAACGGGAAGATCAAAATTCTTCCCGTTAAAGCTCACAAATATCGGGTTTCTATTTATAACTTTTCCCACCTTATTCCAGAATGTTCTAACAATTTTCTCTTCCCGTCCGGCGTGGGATTCAAAGGCGAAAAGTTTTTTCTGATTAAACGCCATGAAGGAAAAGCAGATCGGAATGTGAAAAACCGGGTTGACGAATTCCCCGTTCTCTGCTCTTTCCTTATCCCTGTCACTCCCCGCCAGTTCCAGCAAACGGCAATCTTTAACGGTTTCAATATCAAACACAAAATAAATCACACCGCTCCTCCCCGCACCTACCACATGTCTTTTATCTCTTCCTCTATGTCCCCTTTTTTAACCTCATGGCTAATTTTATCACTTTTTTTTAACGTTTCTTTTATTCTCATTTTTATCGCTTTTTTATCAAAGTCTTTAAATATTTTTTCTTTTATTTCTTCCGGTGGATGGTTTGCAATGAATTCTTCTACAAGCGTTTCTATGAAAAGCGAACGAAAGTTGGGAGGAACACACTTTGTTAATTTATAAAGTAAATCCTCTTCAATAGTTACTATTATTCTTGCTTTCATCTTTCCTCCTTTTTGAGCAGTTTGGGCACAAAAAGGTGTAGTCTTCACCACTATATGTAATCTTCCAGTTTCGGGGACACAGATTCAGGGGATGAAATGAAAGGGTGCGGGCGGCACCCGTTTCTATTGCTTTTTTCTTCCCGCAATTATCGCAGATAATTGCTATCTCTATCATTCTTTTTCTCCTGTTATTAATCCGAATTTGTAGTATCCTCTTGCCTGTGAAAATTCGGGTTCTTCGGGGATGATTGCATCGGGTCTTCCTATATGTTCTCCTGTTATGAATCTTGCTCCGCCTCCCGCTATTACTATCGTTTCCACGCTGTTTATGAAGTCTCCCACTTCTGTTTTCAGTCTTCCCGTTAACATTTCTGCGTACGCGGTTATGGCTCTCTGTCTCTGTTTTGTGAAGTCTATCTTTTCGGCAAAGACTCTTCCCTGTCCTTTTATGAATATTTCGTTCAGTTTCGTGAGGGGCAGGTCTTTTATGTATCCGTCTTCCATCTGGTTTCTGAATTCATATACGGCTCTGTTGATGCCAAAGTTTTCTATGGTGTTGGATTTTCTTTTTCTGTATCCGACGGCTTTTGTCCGGTCTCTGACGAGCATGATGTAGTCAAGGGTGTTGTAGCCGATGTCTATTATGAGAATGTCTTCGGTCCCTTCTACTTTTTCTTTTGTGTCAAAAAAGATTCCCATGCCCTGGGGAATGACTTTTCCTGCCGCTCCTGTTTCTTTTATGATTTCTTCCACTCCAGCGGCATGTTCTTTGTGCCTTGGCGGCAGCCCTGTTATTATGAAAAGTCTTTCGGATTCCTCTAAGAATTTCTTCTGAATAAACTTGAGGAAGAGCGGCAGGTATTTGATGTATTCTTTGATGTCTGATATTTCTATGAGGTTTCGTTCGTATTTTGCGTCCTGTCCTATTACGTAGTTTTCTCCGAAAAGGGAAATTGTTTCTACTTCTTCGTCTGCTGATGGGGTGTGTTTTGCTACCCATGTCGGGAATGATAGCTTTTCTTTTTCTGTTATGATTTTTGTTCTTCCAAAGCCTACGTCCAGTCCTATTATCATTGCTCACCTCCTGGGACAGAATTGAATATATAGTTTATATCGTTAGTATAGTGCGTATAGTCTATATTGTCAATATCGGTAGTGTGGTATGTAATGGTGATATGTGATATACAGTTAGTGAACTACTCCGCCCTTACGGACGGAGCTTCTGAGGGAGTTTGACTGATTTCTCCAGCCCTTATCCCTCGCGGCAGGTTCACGCTGCCCTCTACTCCTATCCCTGCAAAAAGCAGGGATTCGGAGATACCTTTATTCATCCTGTATATTCTTATCCTTACTACCTGTTTGAGTCCCGTTACAAGGTCAAACCAGCTCTTCTTGAACTTCCTTAAGATGTTTCTCGCTCCGTTAACGTCTGCGTTGATGAGTCCTTTTATGGCTGATAGAAAAAGTCCTCTTTTTATCCTTCTTCCGTTACCCTTGTTCGTTCTTGCAGCTCCTGTATTTTCGCCGCAGGAGTCGGTAACGGAAGTGTAGCTCTCATCTATCAGCTTAACTTCTATTCCTGCCTCTTTGAGCTTATATTTCAGGTGTTCTGTTACTTTTCCGTGGGGTAACAGTTTGAACATCTGGTTTACAAGGTCTGGAAGGTTGTTCTTTTTGTTCTTTGATTCTTGAACTTTTCCTATTACTACCGTTTTCACTCCGTTCCTTACTGCAAGCTCCTTTATTAGATTGCTGACCTTGTGGGCATAATCCCTCAGTAGGTTCTTGACATTTTTCCAAAGTCTGTGAAGTTTCTTCTCTAACTGTATTGTCGGTAGTCCTTTGTTCTTGAGGTTATCAAGCTTTTTCTGTAGGTTGACTATCTTTTTGAGTTTCTTCCGCAGTAACGTTTTTAATCCTCTCCCGTCTATTATGTAGGAAGTAGGATTCCCTTCCACCACACAGGTGGCAAAGTTTGATATTCCGTAGTCTATCGCTAATACTTTGTTACTTTGCAGTTTAACCTCCGGAACTTCTTTCTCATACACTACCACCGCTTTAAAGCTTACCTGCCCGTAGGACTTATACGGGACTATCTGAACGTTGAGAACTTTGAGGTTTTCTAAGTCCTTATACCCTGTCTCTATCCATAGGTAATCTGGTGAATATCCAAACTTTTTAAGCAGGTGTTCTTTTAAGTTTTTTGATAGCGAAAGTCTTATCCTACTTCCTTCTATCTTGAATCCTGTTTTATCCCAAGTTACCACTCTGTGAGGTATTTCGAGATTTACGTAGCTTGGCGGTTTAACCGTTTCTACTCCTTTCTTTTTGAACTTTTCAAGGTCTTTTAAGAACTTGAAGAAGTTATTCCATCCTCTTGATAGTTCATCAAGAACTATTTGGGCTGAGCGGGATTGTAAGGAACGTAAGTGTAGGGATTCGTCTTTGAGTTTGTTGTAGAGGTCTCTGTAATCAGGTTTTGCTAACTTGTTCTTTATGAGGTAGTTTGCTTGATTCCAGAGTCTTCCGGCGTGGTAGGTGAGGTGTCCGAGAATTATCTCCTGTTCCTCTGTTAGACGATTTAGTTCAAAGACAAACGCTCTTTTCACTATCATCTCAACTTAAAACTATTCTCACTGTTTTCTATTTCAAGGTGCTTACGCACCTGCAGGCTTTCATCCCCTCCCTTACGGAAGGAGTCTTCTCGCCCGCGGATGATAAAGAAGATACGATAGGTATGATATATACAATTACTACCGTATGTACGGTAGGTATGATATAGATAGTCAATATCAGATATATCGGCAGTGTGGGCTGAAAAACAGGTTTTTCATGTTGGAATTTTCCTGTGGTTGCAGCAGCTATCCTAAACTACCCCTCATTAAAACGGGAACACCACGGAATAGGAAAAGTAGAGAAAGTGCTGGGTGAATTAACCTCTTTTCAGCGCACATCACGCTGCGCTCGGAGAGGAGCGGTTGTTTTTTTTACGGGCGTCGGTTAAGTGTGCACGGTGAGAACAGCATGTTCGTGCAGCGTGATGTGCTTCGGAAGTCGAGCGGTAGAAGTTCCATCATTAATGTATTGTTTTTTTACTTTTCTGTTCTGAATTTTACCTCTTTATAACTGCTTAATTTTCCCTTCTTTGTATCTATTGGTAACTTTTGTAGGGAATTTTTAAGTATTTTATTAAAGTGACTTATAAAATACTTAAGTATAGGGATTTTTCAAAAATTTCCTCTTTAATATTTACCAGATTTTTCCCTTTGGACTATATTGAATAAAGGCAACATAAAGAGAGGAGGTGTAGGTATGTACAGTATTAATGGCACTAATGGTATGTCAGATATTAACGCTGCGTCTCGTACAAATAGTATAAATAGTATGCACAGTATATCTGGTATATATGATATATCTGATATTAACCGTTACCCGGAAAAATTTTTCCGGAATCTGGTGGCGAATTTTCGTAGTTTTCTTTTTCCTCATTCGAAAAACGTAGTCACTTCGCCTCTTTCACCGTTAACAAGATACATTTTTCTCGGCCTTTACTATCATGCCAACAAGATAGGTGAATGTTTTCCATCCTTTCGGAGAATAGCGAAGCTAACCGGTATAAGCGTCAGCACTGTTCAAAACTCAATACGAAAACTCGAAGAAGAAGGATTTATAAAGATAAAAAAACACTTTAGACATAATTACTATATCCTTACTGATTTTCCCTCTTCCATCACGGAAGCTGTCTTTATTCCGGGAGAGATTTTCCAGTACTATTTAAAACCTGTTTCCAAAATTGTTTTAATTTCTCTTTTATGGCTCAGAGCAGGAGACGAAATAGTCTATAAGACTCAAAAAGAGTTAGCCGAGTTTCTTTATTTATCTCCTAAAACTATTCGAAACGCTTTAGAAGAATTGGACTACAAAGGTTACATAGAATTTGAAAAGGTTGGAAGGTTGAAATTCCCCAGGTTGATCTGGAACGAAAAGACGTGGTGATTTTTTCCAAAAAAACTTGAGGTCACTCTCCATTCGGAACAATAGTAATAACCTTCGCAAGTGTTTTGATATCTTCGGGTTTTACAATTACAGGATGATAATCAGGATTGTAGCTTTCAAGAACAATAACATCTTTTTTCTTATAAAACTTTTTCAAAAGAAGCTCACCTTCATCGTCACTTTCTTTGGTAAGTTCTACCACGGCTATATCGCCGTTCATTACCGAGCTGTCCAGATCAGCAAGTACCCAGTCTCCCGGTTGAAGGCGCGGTCTCATTGAATCTCCCTCAACTCTAAAGAAAAAAACCCTGTGATGAGCTTTTTTCCTGGGAACCCAGGCCATTTTCAGTTCAGACGGTGCCGAAATAGCAGGGTAAAGTCCACGTCCGGCTCTTACCCGTGAAACAACAGGCACCGGCATAAGAACAAAATCAGCAGGTGCCACATCCAGAAACTTCAACTCATTACGTTTCAGGAACATTTCTCCTTTACCTTCACGCAACCATTCAGGGTTGACAGAAAAAACTTTTTCTATCAACCTTATCACTCTTTCAGAAGGTTCAGTTCTGCCACTTTCCCATTCCTGAATAGAACGTTTTGAGCGGCCAAGACGTTCACCAAATTGCACCTGAGTCAAACCAAGAACCCTTCTTAGCTCTTTAATTCTACTGCCTATATTGCCATTCTTCATCATCACAGATCAACCCATAATCATCAAATTATGCCACAAAAACGAACTATAAGTTATTGACAATACGCAAAAATGAACCTATACTTCAAAATAAGCATAGCACTAATGTCACGAAAATCATCACAGATAAGCTGTATAATGATAGCACAGTTTTCGGGGGATAAAATGAAAAGAGAAAGCTTTGACTGGATTCATCAAAAGCTGGAAGAGATATGTGATTCTATCTCCTCAACCAATTTCTCAGAAGAAGAAAAGGCAGATATGATAGAATGTATGATGGAAGTGATAACTTACTTTGAAACAATTTCAGAAGAACAGAACGATAAACCTGATTTTTGAGGCAGTTATGGGTTTTCTGGATCTATTTAAAAACATAACCGAAGAAGAGGAACTTGACGAACTCACAGGCCTTCCAAAGCATCTGGTTGAGAGAGAGGAGGAGGCTTTCATTAAAAGAAAGCTTTACGAGGAAGGTAAACTTCCCGAAGAGGAGAAAAAAACCGATAGAAAAGAAAGCAGAATCTGTTACGAGTGCGGATTCCCTTATGACTGCGATATAGAGAACTCCAGAAAAAAACGCAGTTTTTCCACCCGGAATAACTTTGATGACGATCTTTTTGATTCCATTAAAAGAACATTTGACGAACTTAGTGGAATGTGGATGGGTCCCTGTAATCTCGACGATTAATGCAGGTCTTTCGGATTATTGAACTCAGACGATGATGGAGAAGCAGTTATGGGTTTTCTGGATCTGTTTAAAAACATAACCGAAGAAGAGGAACTTGACGAACTCACAGACCTTCCAAAGCATCTGGTTGAGAGAGAGGAGGAGGCTTTCATTAAAAGAAAGCTTTACGAGGAAGGTAAACTTCCCGAAGAGGAGAAAAAAACCGATAGAAAAGAAAGCAGAATCTGTTACGAGTGCGGATTCCCTTATGACTGCGATATAGAGAACTCCAGAAAAAAACGCAGTTTTTCCACCCGGAATAACTTTGATGACGATCTTTTTGATCCTATTAAACAACTTGAAGAAGCGTTTGATGGCCTTGATGGAACTACAATAAATGAGTACTCTGATCTATGATTAACACAAATCTTTCGGATTATTGAACTCAGACGATGATGGAGAAGCAGTTATGGGTTTTCTGGATCTATTTAAAAACATAACCGAAGAAGAGGAACTTGACGAACTCACAGGCCTTCCAAAGCATCTGGTTGAGAGAGAGGAGGAGGCTTTCATTAAAAGAAAGCTTTATGAGGAAGGTAAACTTCCCGAAGAGGAGAAAAAAACCGATAGAAAAGAAAGCAGAATCTGTTACGAGTGCGGATTCCCTTATGAGATGGAAAATGCCGGCAAAAAACAACATCCTTTTTCTCGTCGTCGAAGTATCTTTGACGATGACGATGATAGAACATTTGACGAACTTGATGGAATGGAGATAGGGCTCTGTAATCTCGACGATTAATGCAGGTCTTTCGGATTATTGAACTCAGGCGGAGCTTCCGGTTTTCCTCCCGGCGCTCCCTGTCCCTTCCATTCACTGTAAGGAATATATTGTTTTTTCCCATTACGATATACTACATATTCGGGCATCGGCTTTTCCTGCATCCTGAAAGCGAAATATCCCGTCTTGCTGTTGTAGCCAAGATAAACCCCCGGCGTTATTTTGGCTATCTTTTCTCCATTTTTTGCCCGTATTACTTCCCCGGGTTTCATACCTAATAATTCCTTTCTGTTTATGGAATCTACAACCCTGTCAGGTTTATCCTGCATCTTGTTCAGAATATCCCCCATCATCTTATTGGGAACGAAATCTCTAATTTCGTGGATTCTCATCGCGTCATTGTTCCAGCCAAGCACCATGACCTTTCCTTCATCGTTTCCGAGAAGACCCCACCTGTTGAAAGAATCTACTAACAGGTTTCTTGCCGCTTCTATTCCTTCTTTACTTGCTACGTGACCAAAGTCAATCTTGTCCTTATACGACTCAAGTGCCTCATAGCCCCTTCCCGCATCTTTGCCGTGATTACTGTTGTAAGCTTTTTCAACCTGTCCTTTACCTGCATTTATTGCTCTTTTAACATCAGGACGATTACCAATCTTTGAAGTGTTTATATTTGTACCTAAATGTTCAGGATCCACCTTCATTTTTTCAATATTTTCAAGAGCTTTAAAATCTCCGCCTGAAACCCGGTTCAGAACTTTCAGGCCTTCCTCCGGATTTGTCGCAAAGAGCTTATTCAGATTATTCATAATTTCGGCTGCTTTTTCTATCCTTTTATCAGGATCGGTTATTCCCTGTGCATCAAGATACTTATTGAAAACTTCAGGAAGAGCGTTAAGATTTTCTGAGAGGTTTCTTTCGGAAATCTTTGAAGCTCCCTCTCTGTACTCTTTTGCTTTTTGCATGTATTCAGAAACTGACTCACTCCACTTTTGAGCCTCTGAAAATTGATTCCGATAACCACTATCTTTTACGCCTCTCCGGGCGGCTTTAAGGATACGGCTGGCACTTTGTGAAGAAATAAAGTTTTTAGCAAACTGTTCCCTAAAAGCTCTGGCCTCCTTACCTGTTAATGTTACTTCATAGTCATTATCTTTGTTTTTAAGTTTTACAATTTCCCCTTCTGCACTGGCTTTCGCACTTACAATTTCCCAATTTCCTTTAACTGCAGCGTTTGCACTTAGAGCTCCCTGTGCTGTAAGCCTATCCTTCTTAATTACTCCATTTTTCACCATATCTTCAAGAGTCTTGGAAATAACGCTTTGTTCCGTTTTCCTTGCTTCCTTCTTCAGAGAATCAGAGTATTGATTTCCTTCCTCCACGGTCTCAATAGCCCTAACAGAGGTTCCAAAAGCTCTATCTACACCAACAGTCTTAATATAATCAGACGCAGCTCTTTTGCCGCGCTGTTCCATTTCTGAAGCATTTTTGGAAAGCTGCTCTCTCAGTGTAGCTGTCTTTTTAAAAGCGGCGTTAGAGAGATTTACATTGGTTATGGTGCCGTCTGATTTCAATGCCGTAACGCCTGCACCTCCCTTGCTCACTATTTCAGTATCGCCCACTATCTTTTCATTAAATCCTTTATTATTAACGTGCTCCGCCATAATAAGTTGTCCCTTATCATACTTTTCAAATCCTCTACCGTCCGAAATCGTTCCCGTGAAATTACCATTCCTATCCACTGCACCGTTTATGACTTTCCCGGTTTCTGTCATACCTGAGATTTTCATTCCACCGTTAGCAGTCCTGGTAGCATAGCCATCAATAAATCTTTCTGTTGACAGGCTTCCCAGTTTTCCTAAACCTGCTTCCCATGCATAATGACCTGCAAGTTTTGTAGTTTTTTCACCCCCTTCACTTACCCAGGAATGCCAGGGAGTATTGAAAGATTGCCTTCCGTTGACATTCATAGAACCTGCTTCAAGGCGGTTTTCAAATCCCATATTTTCCCTGTGAAGCCAGTCAACGTTGTTTGATGAAACGTTGTTATATGCTACATTTCCGAAACTTGCAGAACCCCTTGCTGCTTCTCCTGCACCTCTTTCAGCAGCTCCCGCTGCCATACCCATGAGTCCGGAAGCAACATTTGTAAATGCGTAAGCACTGCCTGCAGCAAGACCGAAAGAAACTGTGGGTATAAGCCAGTAAAATGATGAAAATGCAATAATTTTATCCTGAGCAGCTGCAGCAACTCCAGCAGAATTAAGCAGCGTAAAACCTCCGTTAGCAATTGCTGACAGATAATCCCGGGCAGAGTTTAAAATAAAAGCATTCAGCACAACTTCACCGATATGCCACAGGAGGAACCACGCATACACAACGAAAATTGTCTTAAAAACCTTTTCCCCTCCGAAAATTCCGACAAGAAGAACGAAAGGAAGCATGGCAACAAAGAAGGCCGTTGCTACTCCTTTGGCCATCGGCAGGAACTTTGCCCCGGTAATTGCTTTTGCCAGTGAAGTCTGTTTCAACTGTTCCGTTGCTGTTGATAAAGAGTAAGCAAGTGCATCCGGATTGACACCGGCAGCTATAGCCCACTCCCTATATCCGTCTTTCATCTGGTTAATTGCTATCCCCTGAAGAATAGCATCCTGAGCAGTAGTTGAATAATTCATAAAATAATCGTTAGCAATACCGAGCACGCTCGCAATTTTTGCGGCCGAAAGAAAACCTATGCTCTTTGAGAGAACGTCAAGGGCATCTGTATTAACGTAAGTGTTCAATTGCCCTGTAAGAATACCGTAGGCGGAATCACAACTGTACACCGTTCCCTCAGGATCAGAAGCATCATAAATAACAGTAAATCTTGCAGGATTTGTTCCGCCAAGTTCGGTCCACAAAGTTGTAGAGGTTTGCAGGTTTGTAAGGCTTTTTGTCCCGTCGAGAATATCAGGAATAACACAATCCTCTACATAATTGTTCACGCTTTTATAAATGTAGGGATCCACCGGCCTTGTAGCCTGGACCTCTGATGCAACAACTGCAAGAGGTGCTATAGGACCAACATTATTGTAGCTTAAATCTGCAGCCGAAAAAGGCAAAAACGATCTTTCTGCAACTCCTCCTAAAACCTTTTCCGTCTGCGTAAATAAAGCCAGCGGTCTTGCTATAATCCAGGGAACATTGTTGATAATTTCATTGGAGCCGTTTACCAGATCCTCAACAGCAACCGGAACACGGATCTGTATCAGCAAACTGAATACGATAGATCCTACAATACCTACTTTGAATATAGAAAAATAATCAACCCTTTTTCCTATTGAAAACAGAACAGAGAAAACCGAAGAAAAAACAGCAAGCCCCATAAAAACTTTAAATAAGCTGTGAAAATCACCGGAACCAACTACAGAAATAACTCCTCGTAGTGCTTCAGCTATCAGATCTCCGTATCCCCACGTGTATATCGTATCAACTGCCATAGCTGTGTGAGGAACAGCCACAAGTAAAAGTACAAAAAACAGAATATTTTTTCTCTTCAAGACTTTCCTCTGAATCAGATTTTATTTATTCCTAAACTGAGAAGGTATGCTCCGGCAATCGGTGAATGACCCATCGCCTGCATAATTTCCTTGTTAAGTTCTTCATAGAACTTTTGATTTTGCATATCCTTGATAAATTTATCGTGAGCTTTTCCGTAGAATTTTGATACTTCTTTCAGAAGCTCAAGAGTGTTTTTTTGCATGATTTCAAGATTCCCCTCGAGACCTTCCCCGTAAGCTGTGTTTCTTAGTTCAGGAGAAATTTGATATCTTACGTACGCAAGCTTTTCATTTATGGCATTTAGCGTATTTGAAAGAATTTCATAGGCATATTCAGCAGCGAAAAGACGTACAAGATCGGCTTTTACTCCATCCCTGACCTGATCAGGAACAAGAGAAAACGTATTCAATAATGAATAAACAGGCACATCAAATCTGTTTATAAACTCTATAGTAGTTGCTCTTGGTCTAATTCTATATCTTATCGCGTTAAAAACATCAGTGACAGCATCCTGAGCATACACACATGCAGGGTTGTAATTAGTCACCGTGACATACGCACCTGACTTATCCAGACCCTTAACCGAAGCCAAACTGGAACACGTTCCGGAATTATCATCGTATCCCGTGAGAATTTTAACAACGGACATTGCATTTTCATTTACATTTTCATCATTTTTCCTTATAGGCACGACCGGTTCTTCAGCACCTGTATCTATCCTGAAGTCACCTATATATGCACGTAATATGTCTTCAAGATCAGGATCATACATATCAGTATCTTCTAAAAGATCGTGAAGAAAACTATCCGTATCTGTCAGTTTTTTTGCAACTTTACATGCAAAACCTGTACAATTAATTGAAGTATTAAATTCACTTACAAGATCTGTCATATTATCCAGGAATTTATCTGCCCCAGAAAGCCAGTCGGAGGTTTTACCTTTAATACTTCTGGCTATTTCAGTCCCTGCTAAGCGTTCCTTTAAATTATTGGATATAGCCGTTGCAATCTTACAGCTATCAAAATTCATACTGTTTATCTGATTTGCCAATGATGTTAATTTCTTTATGGTTGATGAACATTTTTCACATAAAGCTCCCAGAGCTATGTCAAACGCCATTGCCGACACTGTTCCCGGGTTGAAGACACTTTTCGCAAAACTTTCCCAGTACTTTCCATCTCTAAGATAAGAAAAACTGCCGGTGACTATATCTATCCCACCGCAACCCACCTCTATTTTCGGCGGTATTACCGAAAACGGCTGAATAACTGTTCTCGGAGCTTGAACGGTAAAACGACCACCAACATAATAGCGCCTTGTCTGACTGTCAAATACTCCTGAAGAATCTGCCGGCGTTTCAACTACAAATTTATCAAGATAATCTTTAATTCCGGCTTTTGCGGAGGAAGTTATTAAAATGATACCGCTCAACACAGCCAACAATCTCCGCATAGCTTATCCTCCATATATGTTTATTATATTCTATTGTGTCCTTGAACAATTTGCAAGCGTTTCATATATTCTTAAGTGTCTTCTCCTTATCCAGGGGCGAGAAGATCTCCTTCCGTAAGAGAAAGAAAAAGGCCACAAAGGAGGCTTTTATGACAAGGAAAAAATACCCACCAGGAATAACTACGAAAGTTGCTAAATCTATAGAGCTTTTAGCTACGGTGAAAGCACCGGGAAGCTGGTTATCAAGGGATCAATACAAATTTCTGCTAACCGGTGGACTTGACTGGTACAAGGAACACAAACCTCATCTCGCCAAGGAAATAGAAGAAATGCTCCAGCGGAGGGGTCCGTTCCCATTTGATTTCTACAAACTCGCCGATTATATCAACGACAGGATTTTGAGTGAAAAGGTTAAGATAAATCCTGTATTGCCTATAGAAACAGAAGCAGTTATTCGGTTTAAAAGAGATCCTTTTTTGTCTTCTTCACCCAAAATTTATTTTATTGCCGACTCAATTTACAAATACTGTAAGGAACAATTAGAAAAAGGAAATAAAGATTTTGAAATTGCAGAACAAATCATAGGAAAATATCTCGAATGGATGAAATTAAATATTGAACGCACAAAAGGAGATGTGAATGTTATGGAGGAACTTAAATGACGTCCAAAGAAGTTGTGTCAATTTTTGAAGAATATGATTTGAGAAGAAAAAAAATATTTCTATTAACTGGCGAAGATGGAAGGAAATTTAGAAGGATCTTGCTTGAAAAGGATAGGTTGACAGATGATAATGTAATATATCTGAGAGAATTAATTGAAAATCTATATAAATACGGATTTCTTGTTCCTGCAAAAGCTCTTGAAGACTGGTTGGAGGAAAGAATCTAATGCGAACAATTTGCGAACAAAGACATGTAAATCCTTTGTTTTCAAGAAGAAACAATTGGACTCAAAATCCCTTGCCCTTGCGGGCGTGCGGGTTCGATTCCCGCCCCGGGCACCAATTAAAACCTTTTAAAAAAAGCGTTTTTCGACCTTAATTATAATATTACTTACCCTCTGGACAAAAAAGAATATAGGGAATATAAAGGAACGAAACGGAAAAATTGATCGCACACTGCGATCAATTTGCGACCAATAAAACAGCTCTATGCTTTTTCAAAAAAATGTAGGGGGGCAAGCCCCCGAAAATTAACCTTTCGAAATACCCTTAAGCTTTACATCATATTTTGGATTGTTAATTGTGAATATCTGAGGAAACTTTTGATAAAGGGGCCCTTCAAACGTTACTTTACCACTTTCCGTAGCCTTTACAATTATAGCCGGATTATTGGGTTCATTTGATGCAGATGTGTAAGCATTGTTCATCAACTTTAAATCAGGAACAATGTAAAGGATTTTTATTTCTGTATTTCCAACTTTAATAACATCCCCTGCCTTAACTTTAGCCTCCTTGATAACTTTTCCAGTAGTTTTATCAATGACTATAACGTCAGCGAATTTCCATGTTTTTTTAACCTCTTCCGGTAACTCTACAGGTTTTGTTAATTTCGTCATAGACTGAGGATGCATACCAGGCATCATACCACCATCCATTCCCATACCGTGGGGAGGCATCCCCATTCCGTTCATGCCGCTTATGTCTGGATGTCCCGGTGGAAGAGCTGTTTTATTTCCAATAGGCGGATGTCCCGGTGGAAGCTCCTTAGCTGTCATAGGTGCAGCCTGCTGCTCCTGTGATTGTTCTGGCTTGCTATTGTTACCGCATCCTGCAATTGCAAAGGATGCAACGATACCAAGAACGAGAGCTGTCTGTTTTTTCATCGTTCACTCCTTTAAAGCAAATTTAAGGTTTGATTATATCCAACTTCTATCAATCTTCAAGTGTTATAACATTATCTAAACCGCGGAATTTCCTTATAAGCGAAGGGATAAAAGAGCAAACAACACTAACTTGCGAATTATTTATACATGTATCATCATCACCGTTGCAACCAATTATCTTTACTGGAAGATTTTTATCAAGATGAGCAACCGTAACAGTTTCAACAGCTTTATCCCTATCACTAATCCTTATCTCTTCAACAAAGGGAGCAACAGCTTTTGCGATTCCCCAGGCGATAAACCTACCACCTATTAAACCAAGCTTTTTAATGTTTCTCCGTTTTAGCTCCTCCACAAGAGCTTTAAGGCTGTATTTCAACTTTAACTTAGCACTGAGTGGAGAAGTCAGAAGGAGAAACCAGTGAGCATCCCCTATAAAGATATCTCCGATCTTGCCAAAAGGATATATAGAATCCAATCCTAAAAACTTTGCCGACTTGGCTATTATTTCCGTCGTACCTCTATCAGCCGGAACTGGAAAAGGTGAAGCCGTAACCTCTTCAGCCATAACTTCTACTACTTTTGGAAGTCCAAATTTTGTTACTGTAGCTTCACCAGGCATGTAACCTGACATGTATGCGTGGTGATTACCGGGAAAACCACTTATAACACTGTTTAATCCACACTTTAGACCAAATCTCAACTCATCTTCATACTGTCCATTCGTCGCAACAATTTTTCCTGGCGAAAGAATCCTTGCCATCACAACAGCTTCGCCAAAAGCTCTTACTCTATTTCCAGCACAGTTATAAGGGCCACCCTCTATAACCACCTCATCTATTTTATAATCTACACAAGCTTTAATACCCCTTGCAAGTTCTTCCTCACCATCTCCAACACAGATAATTGCACCAACACCTTTACCGTGCTTTTTCGCAAATTCTATAACAGATAGAGTTTCTTCAGGCGGCGCTGCATGAGAGGTGTTTTTTTGAAAAGCCATTAGACTAACGCTTATTGATTGAACAACGCTTGGCCACAAATCTTTTTCGTAAGAAAATGCTTTCTCCTTATTTTCAAGCCTCTTATGAATCCTTCCGCGAGGACAACCGTTAAAAGGTTTACCACTTCTATAACAATCGGCAGGACATTTAACTATCTCTTCAGGATACCTCATAGGCCCGTATTTACCGAAATGGTCAACATCCACAGGCATATCTGTAAGACTGCGAAGATCTTTCATCAATTCAAAAGGTGTCATTCCTTCTCTTTCAGCTATATCTGCAACAGCATACGAACAAACATGAACCGGAAATCCTAATCTATCAACAAGGCGGAAACCACCTTTAATCTCTGTGAGACTTTGCTTCAAACTTACAACATCAACAAGAACTTCATTCAAGTCACACCCAAACGGAAACTCTTTGTAAGAAGAACCAAGGCAAATTAGCTCTTCTTCAGAAAGTCCCTTTAAAGCTCTAAGTAATGCAGAAGGATTCTGTTTCCCTTTTTCCATTAATTCATACTTACTTTCCAAATCACCAGAAAGCACTTTTTCAATAACTTCTTCCACATTTCCTCCTTTGATGAAATTTTAAAACTTGAATTGCTATTGCATCTGCAACTCTATCAAGGATAATGGGGGAAATGGGTAAGCCATCTTTTATCAAAATTCCTGTGCCAATAAACGCAGTTAACGGGGAAGAAGCTGGAAAATCGTACTCTTTTAAAAACAGTGCAGGCCCCCTTTCAACTGAAGCAAGAGAAATAAAGGTTCCCACCTCTTCATCACCAAAACCAAATACACCGTTAGTGGTAATAAAAGGAATTCCTTTCTCAATACAAAATTTTCCAACTGTAGCTACAAGCGGAATGGTATCCCCTCCTGCTATTGTAGATACGACAACTGATGCATCTTCCAGACAGTCGATATTACTTTCAGAAAAATCAAAGGGAAAAGCCTCTATCTCTTTATAGCGGGTATCAGGCGTAAGAAAGCGTCTTTTCAAAAAAGAAGCTTTGTTTTCTTTTGGAAGTGCTCCTTTTAGAATATGATAGTAGTCATTCTCTTCTATTGTTCCTCCATCAAAAACGGTAATCTTCGAAAATCCACCTCTATGAGTCATAACAAGCCTTTCAAAAACTCTAACTCCAAGCCTCCCGGCTCCAAGAAGAACAAGTTTGCCGTAAGGAACGAGTTTTTCTTCTAAAATAGTAACTCTATCCATTCTTTACTACCTCTACAAAGTCAGGAATTTCTCCACCTTTAATAAGAGATTTCAAAAGAAGAAGAGTTTTATTAACTGCTTCCTCCTTTCTCTTCAAAATTTTCTCAACACTTGCAAAAGGGAAACCTTCAACTTTATTCGTTGTTCTAATTATAAAAATTTCCTTATTAAAGCGCAAACACACTACACCTCTTCCATTTCCAGCACTTGAAGCAACAGAGATGTTTACGCCCAATTTTTCTTTTATAACCCTGGAAAGAATAAGTGTTACGTTTACATTTTCCACTTCATCATAGACCTTTATTCCATTGACGTGAGCACGAGGCGGGGGAAGCATCACTCCCAAAATTTCTTCTATAGAATAGACGGAAGGCAGAAACATAACGGCGGAAACGGAAATTGGTAATTTGTTCTTAACATAAGGAGCAGAAAGTTTATGAACACCCATACCAATTTCACAATGGGTAAAACACTCAATCGAGGCAAAAGTCAGAGTACGGGAAACCGACATCAACAAACTCCGTATCAACAAAATCTTTTAGGCGGTTAGCAAATTCTACCATTCCGGGAATTTCAGTTTTGTAGTGAGAAGCATCTATAAAACCCATCTTGGCCGCTCTTAATCTGCAAGCCGTATGATGGACAAGATCACCGGAAACAGCAATATCAATATTAAACTTGAAAAGATTCTGAATAAAATCAGAAAAGTTAAAACCACATCCGCTGAACACAGCGACTTTCTCTATCTTCTCAGGAAGATGATAAAAAACTTTCTTTAAATTAAGAACCTTCATAACCTTCTCTAAAAATAGCTCTGGCGATATCTCTATCATCCCATACATTCCAAAACGATTATCATCAAAAAAAGAAAGGTTTTCCAAACCTAAAATATTCCCAAGCGCGTAATTACATCCCCAATCTATTCGGTCAAGAGGCGTATGAACAACAAAAACGGGAAAATTAGGATTAAAAGAGGGTTTGTGGTGAGCAACAACAACATCAAATTTAGAAAAGTCAAAATCATGTGGAACATCAACAACAACAGCTACATGTTCTACTTTTCCAGGTCTAAAATCAGCAACCCATCCGTAAAAATCCCCGGCAACAGCGTAAGACTCAGGAACAATTTCTCTTACAATCTTTTCAAAATTTTGCCAGTTCAAATTTCATCTCCTGTAAAATCCCATTTAAAACGTCCTCAAAATAGTCAGCCTTAAAGTTTCCTCCGTTTTTTACTGAAGCGGTAACCGCCGGAATCTCCATCACATCAAGAAAACCACGACTACTTTTTGCATTAAACAACAACGACTCAGCAAAAAAGAGATTAGGCACGGCGTAAAGAACATCATTAAACTTTTCTATCTCAACAGAAATTTTTCTTACTGTATGAATCGTTAAGGTCATAGTTCCTGATGTCTTTCCCCTGTAATCCATTTTAAGGAAAAAGTCCGGCTTCTTTTCTGTTTCAAGAACCTCAAGTCCAGAAGGTTCCTCTGAAATAATAACTTTTCCTTTGAATTTCCCTGCCTGACCCCGACTAACATCAATCCCCCCAAAACCTGTAAGGTCAATAATAACGTCAAACTCTTCCCTTTCAGGCTTATTGAAAGGAGAAAGAGCCATAACACTTTTTTCTTTATCATACAGGAAAATTTCTCTAAAATTATTTTTCAAATATTCAGCAATAAATATTCCATCAAGATAACCACCAATTACAAGGAGTGAATCACCTTTGAACTCTTTAAGCACTTCCGCCTTTTTTTTAGCTATTTTTTTGGCAACATCCAAAACAGTGAAAGATGAATAAACCGTTCGTGTCCTGTTTGTTATACCTTTGTGAACAGGAACCATGCCAAGTCTTTTCAAAAGTCTAAAAACATCAAAGAAAAGTGCCGTTTCCAAAGATAAGCCATGAATGTGATGAGGGGGCGAGGTTACAGCCGATATAACATTTCCATAAACATCAATCAAAATCGTCAACGCCCCGCTCCCAGGAAGTCCAAGCCTTCCTCTGGCAATGTAAAAATCACACTCCCCAAAGTAACGCCCTGATAGTGCTTTGGACAGTGAAGGCATCTGCTCCAAATCAAAAATGTCGGTAGGAACACAAATCTGAATAACATTTTTAACACCAAACATACCAAGAGTATTTTTGAAAATTGAAAACTTTTTATGATTGTCCGTTACAACCCCAAACTTACCATCAAGTAAAAGCTTTTTCAGAGCTTCTGTCTCTTCAGGTTTGTCACCTTTTCGGATACCGTTAAGGGATTCTTCAAAAGCTTTTTTAAACAGAGAGCGGCTTTTTCTCCACATTTGTTTTAATCCCGTGTTTTTCAAGGAGTGGTAGAATTTCTTCAAGGACACCCACAACAGGTGAACCAACACCTTTCACAACTAAAGGATAACCTGCTGGAATAACCGTCGCAATGTTCGTAGCACCAGCTCTAATCGCAGGAATAAGTCCTTTCATTAAAATAGTGGGAAAAGGAACCGTCAACCTTCTCAGGCTATTTATATGCTCTTTTACCCTTTTTATAACGTCTAACTGTAACGATAAAGACGCAGGGGGATTCTTTTCCATTGGCGTATTTTTATAAGGTCTAAATCCCATAACTGGAACTTCTTCTACTTCCAATTCTTTTAAAAATTCAATATGCTTCTCTCTATCTTCTTCAGATTCACCAATACCCACAAGAATGCCACTTGAAAGTTCAACACCCTGTTCTTTAACCTGGTAACAAACCTTCATTCGTTTTTCAAGAGAGTCATCTGGCTTTAGCTTTTTAAAAAGTCTGGGATTCATGGTTTCGAGATTACAACATATCGTATCAACACCTGCACCTTTCAATAACTTTATCTTCTCAGTATCTAAATCACCACCAATATTTATCAAAACCCTTAAAGATGTATTTTCTTTTACAATCTCAAGAGCGGACAGAACTTTTTGAAAATTTCCATACCCAGCAGAAAGACTCACCCTCTTTATTCCATTCCTTTCTATAAAAAGTGCCGCCCTCTTTATCTCTTCTCTCTTCTTACTTGTAAGATAGAAATACCCTTCAACAGAAGTGCCCACCGCAAATCCGCAGTAGGCACACTTTCTTTTAAAACTACAATAATTACTAATATGTATTGTCGAAGTAATTTCCACCATAAATGTTAAACACCAAGCACTGACGTAATCCTATCTATCGCATCCTCAACTTCTATGTTGAGAAGACCAATATTGGCATCAGATTTTATCACACATACGAGAATAGCCCTCTTCCCGGCCTTTTTAGAAAGGATATTTTGTTTCGAACATCTGATGAGTGCATCCTCAAAATCTCCAGCTTCAACAACTTTTGAAAGTCTTTCAGATGTACCAACAACCGCTGCAGCCATAGCTGCAAGCTTTTCAGCGCTTAAACCGCCTTTAAGCATTGTTGAAACGACAACCTGACCATCAGGTGTCGCTACAAGAGCACCGAGCATATCAGCGCCAAGTGAATCAGCAAGATCTGAAAGTATTTCTTCTAACATTTCTCTTTTGCTTGCCATAATTCCTCCCCTATCATGTTAAGCATAAAAATTATTCTCTGTCTGAAACACCTTCATAAAACTTCTTCCAGGATTCTCTTAGAATACCCTTGAGAACATCATCACCAACAAGATCTTCCATATATTCAACAAGCATTGGTGACGGTGCTGACATATAAACAGCTTCTGAAGGTGCAAAACTTTCTGCCTCTTTCACAAGCTCAGGAACTATTTCGCCAATTTTCTCAAGAAGTTCTGAAGCTGTTACGGTCATTGGCTGCACATCTCTGTCAAGAATCATTGACTTTAAGGAATCTTTCATAGCGTCAACGTTGAGAAGTTTTATTAAACCACCGAGGCCGTACTTTGCAACCAGACTTGAAACAACTTGAAGAGATTGAGCAATTTGAAATTCCGTCATTGAACGTTTAGTTTTCAATACATCTCTTGCAACTCTATAATATTCAATCGCTCCAGTGAAAGCAATCGCTGTCGTAACAATACCCATATCACCAACAGCTGAAACAAGCTCAGCAGGAAGGAGATAAACTTTTTTACCTGCATCAATGGCAAGATTTTTTAACTTACCAATCTGTTCATCTGTAACAATAGGTTTCCTCAAAAGTTCATTCGTTGCAATCAGATAATGCTGATGTTGTGGAGTACCCGGAATAGCTGCAGGATGCATGGTTGAAAATCCAATATCTTCTCGTCCTTCCATAAAAATAGCATTCTGGAGATAAGAATTGAGAACAAGGATTGACATAGTACATGTAGTACAAATAACTGCATCTTCTGCCAGATAAGGAAGTATATTCTCAGCTATTTTAAAAGTCACACCACCTCTAAAAGGTGTAAAAAGAATGGCAATTTCTGCATCTTTCGCTGCTTCCACATCATCAGTCGTAAGCTTCACTCCTGCAGTTTCAAGTTTTGACTTTATATCAACCGGAACTCTATCCAGGTGAGGGTCTGCCAACGTTACATTATGCCCGGCCTGAGCAAATTCAAGCGCCATTGCTGAACCGCCGTACGGGGGGCTACCACCAAGTCTTTCAGGAACATTTAATTTATAAAGATAGTAGTTGAGACTTCCAAAGCCGTAAACCGTGACTTTCATATTCCACCTCTCTCCTTAAAAGGTTTCCCCGGATTTTATTGTAACATAAGCATTAGCAACTTAATATTTAGCGTTATTTTTATAGTATCTCTCTTTTTCAGAATATATGCAACCGCAGTACTGCTGTCTGTAAAGATTATACTCCTTTGACTTTTCTATCCCCTCTCTCCATCCCTTTCTAAAATCTCTATAAAGAAATTTAACACCAAATTTCGATGCAGCAGATTCTGCACACATTTTCATTATTTCATGATTTTGGTATTTACTGTAAAACAGAGTTGAGGTAAAAAAATCAAATTTCCCCTTTTTAGCAACACTCGCAGTCATTTCAAAACGCATTGAGTAACATATTTGACACCTGATGGGTCTCTCCTCTCTGTAAACCACCGCCCTAAGCCACTCTTCAAGGGGATACTTATTAATATAAATAATCTTGATTTTAGTGATTTCTTCAAATTTTTTAACTGTTTCAAGCCTTTTTAAAAATTCAGTGTATGGATGAATATTAGGATTATAAAAAAGACCATAAACTTCAAAATCTTCTTGTTTTAAAACTTCCAAAGGATAACAGGCACACGGCGCACAACAGATGTGGAGAAGAACTCGCTTCACTTTTCAAGCTCCACATCAAGGTCGGTTTTTATGGTGTTACCACCCTCTTTATTTGCAAGTTCTAAAGCCTCAAGAGCCTTCGTTATAAGATCCGTCTCATCCATGTCTTTTCTTGCAACAGCAGCTCCAACACTTACCGTTACCTTCAAAGTTTTTCCGTTAATACTGATCAACATATCCTCTATTGATTTTCTTACACGTTCACCTATCCTTATAGCATGCCCAAATGTTACACCAGGTAACAAAATTCCAAAAATGCTGTCATCATAATAAGCCACAACATCATTTACTCTTAAGAGTTTCTTTAATTTTCGAGCCACTTCTTGAAGAACTATTTTTCCTGCCTTTTCCCCTTCACCCTTTACAATTTCTTCAAACTTATCTAATTTAACCATTAAAACAGCAAATGGATAATTTCTCGATTCAAAATCATCAAACATATCCTTTAACACTTTCTCAAAACTCTTTTTGCTTGCAATTTCCGTAAGAAACTCTATCAAAACGTTTTTCTCAGACTCATCAAGTTTCTCAGATACTTTCTCAATTTCCTTTCTTGACTCTTGAAGTCTCTTTCTCAAAGTTTCATTTTGAAGTTTTATATCATTCAACGCTTTTACAACCGTCTCTAACATGGCTCTTAAATTTTCATCAGATAAAACTTCTGTGGTTTTTTCCACTTTTTCAGCGTGATTTTCTATTATTTTGTTATGATTATCTATATCTCTCAAAACTTTTTCAATTTCGGCAGTTACCTCTTCCGCTATTTGCCTTATAAATTTCCGATCTGCTTTGTTTATTTTCAAAATGGCAGTTTCAATAACAGATTCATCTGGATATTTCTCCTTAAAAATACCCATTATTTCAGGATCTGATAGATCTTTACCTGTTTCATGTAAATAGCAGAAAATATCAAACCACAAATAGTAATTTAGCGGGGTAAGAGGGATTCCATTCCTTACAAGAAACTTGATCTCTTCTTTAGCAATAACAGAAATTTTTTGATAATCCGATAGAGATAAACCATCACCAGAATTTATCTTTTTCATTAATTCACATTCAAACTGATTCACCATAACCTTTCTCCCAGGAAACTTTTATACCGGCTTTCTTCATAGAATTATGAAAAGGCAAACTTCTCTTTGCTATCTTTATATTTACCATATCAGGTTCAAACTGTCTACATATCTCTTTAATAAGACTATCCGCAAAATCTTCAAGATAAATAAATTCTCTCTGTGCATACTCAAGAACTATTCTATAAAGCTTCTCATAATCCACAAATTTTTCAGATTCTACCTCAAGGTCAATTTCTGCTTCAACACCAAGTTTTCTTTCCTCTTCGTAAACTCCGCATTTTAAATGAACTTTACACCCTTCAAGAAACACTTTCGTTTTCTTTTTCATTTGCAATCCTCTCAACCTCTTTCACAAGCCTTTCAATAGCTTCTTTTTCATCAAACTTCCCCACAACTTTCCCATTAACAAAAAAGATGAACTTATCTCCCGCCGCTGCTATTCCAACATCGGCAAAGGATGCCTCTCCAGGACCATTAACCGCACATCCCATAACAGCCACAGAAACAGGTACTTTTATGTGTTCAAGAGCCTCTTCCACCTCGAGCGCAATTTTAGGTAGATCAATCTGACATCTACCACAGGTGGGACAGGAAATAACATCAACACCGTAATTTCTTAAACCAAGTGAAGAGAGAATTTTAAATGCAACTTTTACCTCTATTTTAGGATGTGCCGAAAGGGAAACCCTAACTGTATCGCCAATTCCTTCATAGAGTAGAATCCCTATTCCTGCTGCCGATTTAACAGCCCCTGAAAGAATTGTTCCAGCTTCCGTTATCCCTATGTGGATAGGATAGTCACAGGAAGACGCAAAAAGTTTATTAGCTAAAACAGTGGTTTTAATATCTGAACCTTTAAGAGAAAATTTCATATTTATAAAACCTTCGTCCTCAAAAAACTTCATGTAACTTAAAGCAGTTTCTGCAAGCGCTTCATCACATGGACGACCATACTTATTTAAAATCTCTTTTGGCAAAGATCCGGTATTTACACCAATCCTTATTGGAATGCTCCTCTCATTTGCTGCTTTTATTACTTCTCTTACCTTATCCATTCCACCTATGTTGCCAGGATTTATCCTTATCCCGTCAGCCCCTTTCTCTATGGACAGGATAGCTAACTTGTAATCAAAATGTATATCGGCAATGAGAGGGATAGTGATTTCCTTCTTTATGAGAGGAATATTTTCTGCAGCCTCAACAGAAGGAACCGCAACCCTAACAATTTCACATCCAACCCTTTCAAGTTCTTTAACTTGAGCAACTGTAGATTTAAGATCTTCTGTAAAGGTATTTGTCATTGACTGAACAACAATCGGATTGTCACCACCGATAGGAACATTCCCAACTTTTATTACACGACTTTTTCTTCTCTTTATCCACATAAACTCTCCACTTCCCAATTTTACCTAAAAGCCTAAATTTTCATGTTATGAAAGAGATTATAGCTCAAAATTTCTCCAGAGGCGCCAGAAACTACGAACGTTTTGCAATCATCCAAAAAAGGACTGCACAAAATTTATTGAACTTAATATCCAAAGTAAAGTATCAACAGGCCATAGATATTGGCGCTGGTTCCGGTGAACTTGCTTCCAAACTTAAAAACTGCATTGGTGTGGATATTTCACCTCAAATGTGCAAACAGATGGAAGCAAAAGGAATAAAATGTGTATGTGCTGATGCAGAAAATCTGCCTTTTTCCGATGAAACATTTGATCTTGCCGTTTCAAACTTTGCCCTTCAATGGATGAACATTGACAAAGCAGTAAGAGAAACAAGCCGAATTTTGAAAAAAAACGGCGTTTTTGCACTATCCCTTCCCGTAGAAGGAAGTTTATCAGAACTTTTTTCAGCCTGGCAAAAAACTTCTATCCTCTTAAATGGAAAAAAGGATAAACTCTTCAAATTTCCATCAGTAAACGCCATTATATTCTTCACAAAAAAGTACAATTTCCAGATAAACCACAGCACCATAAAAACTGAAAAGTTAGTTTTACCAACTGCATCAGAAGCTTTAAATTACATAAACAAAATAGGTGCAAGAAATCCGTACGGCTTTAAAAAAATAAAAAAGCAGTTTTATAAGATCTTCTGCCAGCATTATTTTGACGAAAAAGAACAGGGATACCCAATAACCTACAAAATCCTCACACTACTTTTAAGAAAAGCCTAAATTAATAGATGATAAATCCCGTTTAGGAGGGAAAAACGCTGACTCCAAGAGAAAGAGATATACTGCTAAAAGTAGCTGAGCTCTACATGGAAACGGGAGAACCTGTTGGTTCCAGAACTTTGCAGAAGCGGTTTTCTATGAATATAAGTCCTGCAACTATAAGGAATGTAATGGCAGACCTTGAAGACAAAGGATACCTCTACCAACCTCACACATCCGCTGGCAGATTGCCGACAGACGAAGGAATGAAATATTACATAAATTACCTTCTATTTTCCCTTGGTGAAGTTGATACAGGCATAGCTACAAGAATTATTGATTATATAAAAGCCTCTGGGAAGACTGGATTTGATGAAATATTTTCTGCGGTTCTGAATTTTTTAACAAAATCAACAGGATACATGAGCCTTGGCGCAAATTTCGTAATTGATGCACTAACGATAAAAGAAACTTCCCTTGTAAAAGTCTCCTCATCTAAAGTCCTTGTTGTTATCACGTGCGAACCTGAATACGTTATACATAAAGTTATAACGCTGAAAGCGGAACCTTCAATGCTTGCAAAAATATCCCAGGAATTAACGGCAAAGTTCAAAGGAAAACCCCTTTCAAACGTTAAGAAAGAGCTTGTGAAAGAGATGAATCAGGTCAGAGACGAATTTATGGAGCTATCTTTCAACCTTAATGCGCACCTTTTGAAACTTGTAAATAGTGTTAATGATGTCAGAATTACAGGAGCTTTCAATATCTTTAACAGTGTTAACGAAGATTTTGAGAAAATCCAAGAAATAATTAAAATTCTCGAAGAAAAAAAGAAGCTTTTAGAAACCTTTAGTAAACTAATTGATACAGCTGACAGAGTAACGGTAATTCTTGGTAAAGAAACAGAAATTGAGGCCTTTGAGCCATTCAGCATTGTCGCAGCAAAGTACTCTCTAAAATCAAAAGACGCAGGTATTGTGGGAATCTTAGGCCCAAAAAGAATGGATTACTGTCGAATAATACCTGTCGTAGAAAACGTATCAAGAGCACTCTCTTACATCCTGAGCAAAGACATCAAATAAACTGATATAATTCCATCATTTTCCAGGTATTTTTAGGAGGTAAAAAGCACAATGTCAGTTAGAGTTAGATTTGCACCAAGCCCAACAGGATTCATGCACGTAGGAAATGCCAGAACTGCCCTTTTCAACTACCTTTTTGCAAAACACAACAACGGAACATTTATTCTCAGAATAGAAGATACTGATACAGAAAGACACAGCGAAGAAGCTGTAAAAGTTATATATGAAGCCCTTAAATGGATGGGACTCGACTGGGATGAAGGACCTGAAAAAGGTGGAAACTACGGCCCTTACAGGCAATCTGAGAGAAAAGAGATTTACAAAAAATACATTGAACTTCTAAAAGAAAAAGATCTTGTATATGAATGTTTCTGCACAAAAGAAGAGCTTGATGCGATGCGTCAGGAACAACTGTCAAAAGGACTACCACCACGATACACAGGGAAATGTCGCCATTTAACAGAAAAAGAAAAAGAGAAATTGAGAGCCGAAGGAAGAAAACCTGTTTTAAGATTTAAAGTACCTACAGGAAAAACAGTAACATGGAAAGATCTTGTTAAAGGCACAATATCTATAAGCTCTGAACAGCTTGGTGGAGACTTTGTAATCGTCCGTTCAAACGGTATGCCAGTTTACAACTTTGTTGTTGTCATTGACGACGCCCTCATGAAAATCTCCCACGTAATAAGAGGTGAAGACCATATCTCAAATACACCAAAACAGATTCTTTTATACGAAGCACTCGGTTTTGAAGCTCCTGAATTTGCCCACCTACCGATGATTTTAGGAGAAGACAGAAGCAAACTTTCAAAAAGACATGGTTCAACATCTGTAGCTGAGTTTAAAGAAAAGGGATACCTTCCAGAAGCATTTACAAACTTCCTTGCACTTTTAGGATGGTACCCAAAAGACGGAAAAGAAATTCTCTCTATGGAAGAACTGATTGAAAGATTTGACATAAAAGATGTAAACAGTTCACCTGCAATATTCAATTTTGAAAAACTCAACTGGATGAACAAGGAATACATAAAAAGCTACGACATTAAAAAGTTAACAAAGCTCATTATTCCATACCTTGAAGAGGCAGGCTACGAAGTTGAAAAATTCGACTTTGACTGGCTGACAAAAGTAGTCGAAGCAACAAGAGACTACTTCACTTTGCTTTCAGACGCACCTACATACATGGAAACTTTCTTGAAAGACGAATTTGAAATAGAAAAAGAGGCTTTAAACTTCATGAATGAAGAGAGGCTAAACGTAGTAAAACACTTTGTGGAAAAGGTTTATCAATTAGACGAACTAAACGCAGAAACCTTTAAAAAAGCTGTTAAAGAAACAGGAAAAGAACTAAAAGCTAAAGGCAAAAACCTATTCATGCCTATAAGGATAGCCTTAACAGGAAAAATGAAGGGCGTTGAACTTGACATCCTTGTATCTCTTTTAGGAAAAGAGAGGGTTCTTAAACGTCTTCATTATGCAATTTCAGAAATTAACAGGAGGATGTAATGAAAAAAACCGCCCTTTTAGGACTTGCAATCCTTAGCATTGTTGCGGCAGGCTGCGGACAGAAACAAGAAACGGCAAAATCAACACCAGAATGGAATGCAAATTGTGCCCACTGTCACAATGGAAACATGGCAGTAACAAAAGATATGATACTTGCAAAGTACAAAGACAAAACTCAACTGCTAAACGCAGTAAAAGAATTTGTAAGTGCAGGAAAAATGCCACCAAATCTTCCATACGGAAAAGTGGCAGACGAACTCTACAGATAATTTAAAAATATTCAGGAAACTGACAGCGGCTGTGTGTCAGTTTCCTGAAATCTGTCGGAAACCAAGTTTAGAATAAATGCAATTTAAACACTGTAATAGCAATGGTTATAAAACCATAAATTAAACATTCACAATTATTTTAATCAGCATCCCCGACACTTGACACCTCACATTAACCAATGCTAATATGAATATGAATCCTGACACTCTTTGAAAAAAGAATAAGTTTTAAAATAGGGTTTTAAGCGTACCTCCAAGGAATTGAAACGATAACGCAGGCGTTATTTTCTACTTTGAAAATGAGTTTTAAGCGTACCTCCAAGGAATTGAAACAAAAGTTTGCCAACTTCTTTAGAATCAAGTTCCGCAGTTTTAAGCGTACCTCCAAGGAATTGAAACCATCTTCCACATCTTCAAATAGTTTATAAAATATTGTTTTAAGCGTACCTCCAAGGAATTGAAACCCGGCATCGTCCACGTGAACAGCAGGATCAAAAACATTCAGTTTTAAGCGTACCTCCAAGGAATTGAAACAAAAATATAATCTAATTACTTGTGGAAGCTTTGTTGTTTTAAGCGTACCTCCAAGGAATTGAAACTAAAATTCTAATAAAACTATAAAAGGAGGTTGTGTATGGTTTTAAGCGTACCTCCAAGGAATTGAAACACGCAAGGAGTTAAAACATCAGTACTTGTATCAACAGGTTTTAAGCGTACCTCCAAGGAATTGAAACATGGCCGCTTTAAAAATCTCATTTCCTCTCTCTTTTCGTTTTAAGCGTACCTCCAAGGAATTGAAACCGGCTTGGATACTCTCTTCAAATTCCCAGAGTTCTGAGAGTTTTAAGCGTACCTCCAAGGAATTGAAACGAGGATCTGCGGGAGGAAGCAAACTCTCTATCTCTTGTTTTAAGCGTACCTCCAAGGAATTGAAACTCTGGCGAAGTTCTTTCTTTAAGAAAGATAGCTAAGTTTTAAGCGTACCTCCAAGGAATTGAAACATGTCCCATAAACGAACACATAAGAGCATTTTGCTAATTGTTTTAAGCGTACCTCCAAGGAATTGAAATCAGAGCTTTAGAACGCTATATAAAAGTGAAATACAAGTTTAAAGCGCACCTCTAAGAAATTGAAACAATAAACGCTTGAGCAACCTTTTCAGCTGTTTCCCTGGCCAGTCTGTCAATAGAGATAACCTCTTCTATTGTTTCAGGTGGTGAAAGATTCAGTATCTCCATGGTTTTCTCTATAACTTCAGGAATAGCTGTGAACGGGATTTTTCTATTGAGAAAATAGCTAACGGCAATTTCGTCTGCAGCGTTCAAAATTATCGGATACGGATAACCTCTATTTAAGGCATCAAAAGCAAGCTTTAAACACTTAAATGTTTCTACATCAGGCTCTTCAAAGGTTAGGGAAACGCCGTAAAAATCCATTCCAAGTTCATCAGAAAGAAACAATCTCTCAGGATAAGAGAGAGCATATGCTATAGGTATTCTCATATCAGGTTTTCCCATCTGGGCTATAAAAGAGTTATCACAAAATCTCACCATTGAATGAACGATGCTCTGTGGATGAACAACAACCTTTATTTTTTCAACAGGCACATCAAAAAGCCAGACAGCTTCAATGACTTCAAGGCCTTTGTTCATCAACGTTGCCGAATCTACCGTAACCTTGCTTCCCATGTCCCAGTTGGGATGGGAAAGTGCGTCTTCAGGTTTCACGTTTCTAAGTTCCTCAAGCTTTTTCCCTCTAAAAGGGCCCCCTGAAGCCGTAAGAATAATTTCTTTTACTTCTTCTTTTTTTCCGGATAAAAGTGCCTGAAATATTGCTGAATGTTCACTATCAACAGGAATTATCTCTTTTGCTACAGATTTAATGAACTTACCGGCACAGACAAGAGATTCCTTATTGGCAAGAGCAACTCTTTTTGCCTTTTTTGAAGCTTCAAAAGTTGGAACAATTCCCGAAGCTCCTGATATAGCAGCAACTACAATGTCAAACTCAATATCCTCTATAAGAGAAGTGATTCCTTCTTCACCAGAGTAAAATCTGGTACCTGCTGGAACTTCTATCTCTCCATCAAAAAGAGCTACTGCCTCAGGCTTAAATTCTTCAAGTTGTTTTTTAAGCTTTTCACCGTTTTTTCCAGCAACAAGACCAGCAATTTTAAATTTATCTGAAAACTGCCTTACAACATCAAGCGTATTTTCACCAATTGAACCAGTTGAACCTAAAACCAAAACTTTTTTAACTTCATTTCCCATTAAAGCCTCGCTATAAGTTCAGCCACAGACTCTATCTTCTCCTGCTTTCCAGTCTCAAGACACTTTAACGAATAAAAACCACCTTCTAACTCTTCGTCACCTATGATAACTACATACTTAACGTTCAACCTATTTGCAAGTTTAAACTGAGACTTGAAACTCCCTTGCCTGTGATCTATCTCTGCGTAAAAACTTTTATCCCTTAACATCTTGACAAGTCTTAACCCTTCTAAATAGGCCTTCTCACCACCTGTTACAACAAAAACTCCGTTTCTTTCTCTTTCTTCATCAGAAATAAGAAGCATTATCCTATCAATACCCATTGCAAAACCAAGGGCGGGAACATCACTGCCACCAAGTTCTTTTATCAAATTATCATAGCGGCCGCCGGCTAAAACCGTGCTTTGAGCACCAAGAGCATCAGATTTAAATTCAAAAACTGTTTTCGTGTAGTAATCAAGCCCTCTGACGATGAAAGGATTGTGAACAAAAGGCACTTTAAGTTCTCTAAGCAAAAATTTTAGTTTTTCAAAATGTTCGCTGCACTCTTCACACAGGTAGTCTGTTATTAAAGGCGCATCTTTAACAACTTCCCTGCAACCCTCATTTTTGCAGTCAAGAACCCTTAAAGGATTTCTATCAAGTCTATTCTGGCAATCTTTACAGAGTTTTTCTTTTTGAGAAGAGAGATATTCAATAAGAGCCTTTTTATAATTTGGCCTGCATTTTTCACAGCCTATAGAATTTATTTCAAGCGTAAAGTCAATGTTTAAAGCTTTTAAAATCTCTGAAGCAAGAAGAATAACCTCCGCATCAACACCTGGTGAAGAAAGTCCAAAAACTTCACATCCAGCCTGAAAAAATTGCCTATTCCTTCCGGCTTGAGGCCTTTCATAGCGAAACATAGGACCTATGTAAAACCATTTTGTAAAAGGTTCCTTTGCATAGACACCGTGCTGAATGTAAGCCCTTACGGCAGAAGCCGTTCCTTCTGGCCTTAAAGCAATCTTCCTGCCGCCCCTGTCCTCAAAAACGTACATCTCTTTCTGAACAATGTCTGTCGTTTCTCCAACACTTCTTAAAAAGAGCCCTGCCTCTTCAAAAACGGGAAGAATTACCTCTTTAAAACCGTAAACCTTTACCTTTTCCTTAAACGTTTCAGCAATTTTTTCAAACTTTTCACTTTCAGGCGGTATTATGTCTTCAACACCTCTAACCGTCTTAAATCCCATAATCCTCTACGACCTCCACTCCTTCCGTATAGCAAAATCTATCACCGGCATCACCAAGACCCGGCAAAATGTATCCTTTATCGTTTAAACACCTATCAATTGATGCTGTAAAAATCTCAATTCCTGAAAACTTTTTAAGTTTTTCAATTCCTTCTGGTGCACTTACAAAAGAAATAAATTTTATTTTCCCGGGATTTATACCCAATTTTAAAAGTTTTTCAACTACACACACGGCGGTTCCGCCAGTTGCAAGCATAGGATCAAGGATAAAATAGAAAGCATCTTTAATAACAGGAACTTTGAAGTAATAAAGGTTTGGCTTTAAAGTCTCCTCATTACGGTAAACACCGGCAAAACCTATTCTACCCTTTTCATAAATAGAGATTGCGGGATGAAGCATCAAAAGCCCAGCACGAAGTATCGGAACAAAAACCACCTCATCGTTTAAAACGGAAACTTCAGCGTTTGATTCAACCGGCGTATCAATAACAACTTTATTTGAAGGCAGATTTGACAAAGCTCTTTCAACCAAAAGGAACGTTAGCTTTTCAACTGCACTACGAAAAGAGACTCCTTCGCTTTTTTTATCTCTCAAAATAGAAAGAAGAGACGAGGCCAGGTTGTTCTTAACCTCTGTTATCATTGGATAACTTCTCCTAAAACAGCCGTATAAAAACTGTTTTTATAATCCCCGCTTAATATATCGTAGGTATCTTTAGCCTTTTCTTTCTCTCCTTTTGAAAGATAGTAAATCGTCAGATAGTAAAGCCCTGCAGGATAGGTCCAATCTTTATCACGGGAAAGAGAGGCAAACTTTTGAACGGCTTCACTACTTTTACCTTTCTCCATCATAAAAATTCCATCTTCCAACTTAGCAGCAGGAGAAATTGTAAAACTTTTTACATCTTCAGCCCTTTTTATGTAATCAATATCACCTGCCAACTTCCCATATAAAAACGCACCGGCCTTTCCTGAAGGTGCTGAAAAGTATTTATCAGCAACTTCTTTAAAATACTTTTCAGCCTCCTTCTCATTACCATCTTCAAGAGCTATCATACCTTTATCAAAAATGGCAGCCGCTTTCATCTCAAGGTTACTCTTATACCACTTATAGCCAAGGTATCCACCACCGACTATAAGCAAAACAGCAAGAACGGCAACAAATTTAGCGGCGTGAGCCTGAAAGAAAGCAATAATCTTATAAACATCATCCACCATCATTTCAGCTTCAGGCGTATCAACTGGTGCCGGTATGTCAATATGCTTCTCTATTTTTGCCTTTTTCTTCTTCTTATCTCTTCCGTAAGACTTATAAGGTGGCTTTTTCATCACCCATCTTCCTCCTAACTATCTCTTCAGAGGTTGCAAAAGCCCTCTCAACCTCCTGCAACGTAAGTCCTGCACCAAGACCAACTTTTAAAGCAAAAGTCCTATCTATTAAATCAGAAGGTGAATGAGCATCGGTGTTTATAACAAACCTGACGCCCACTTCTCTACCAACCCTTACCACATATCCGTTGGTTATATTATGCCCTTTCCTTGCAGTTATCTCAATAGCTACACCTTTCTTAGCTGCCATTTCAAGCGTTTTCAAATCCACGAGTCCGGGATGGGCAAGAATATCCGCACCACCTTCAACTGCCGCTAAATTTGTCCCTTCAGCCACCGGTTCAACTACTGTTTCACCATGAACTACAACAACTTTAGCACCTTCATTCCTGCACTTCTCTATAAGTTCCGGAATTTTAACAGGTGGAACGTGAGTTATCTCAACACCGGGAAGCACAATTACATTCGTATTTTCAGTAAGAATCTCAGCAGTTTTTAATAGATTTTCAATGATAAACTGATAGTTTGAGTAATCTGCATGATCAGTTATAGCTATCGCTCTGTAACCAATGAACTCCGCACGGCGAACAAGTTCACTTGGAATAAGCTCACCATCACTAAAAACCGTATGTGTATGAAGGTCTATCATATCCACCTCTAAGAAAGTTCCTCAACCACTATGTTAACGTTGGTATATATACATATACTTCCGGCTATTTTTAGAGATTTCTCAACAATCTCTCTGGCAGAAAGGTCAGTATTCTCATAGAGAGCTGTTGCTGCAGCTTGAGCGTAAGCACCACCAGAACCTATTGCCATAACTGGAATATCAGGTTCTATCACATCACCGTTACCTGAAATGAGAAGAATCCTGCTCCTATCGGCAACAAGAAGCATCGCTTCAAGCCGCCTTAAAACCCTATCTGTCCGCCAGTCTTTTGCAAGTTCAACGGCAGATTTTAAGAGATTTCCACCAAAGGAAATCAATTTAGACTCAAACCTTTCAAGGAGAGAAAAGGCATCAGCAACAGAACCGGCAAAACCGACAAGTACACTATTGTTATATATTTTCCTAACCTTTCTTGCACCATTTTTAAAAACTGTGTTTCCAAGTGTAACCTGGCCATCACCAGCCATAGCAACTTTACCATCTCTTATAACGGCACATATGGTGGTACCGTGAAAAGTCTCACTCATAAATACCTCCCGGATAGTACCTTCTCCTTATCATACCACCGGCAAGCTGTCCTATCACGGCCGTTGCAATAAGAAGAGGTGCAAACTTTATACTGATCCCAAGAAGAATTCTACAGGCTATGATAAATGGTATCGGAAGATGAATGTAAAGAAACCACCTTTTTGAAAACTTCTCTGTCGTCTCCCTTAACCACCCGAAAGGTAGATTCAGAACAAGCGTAAGAACAACGACAAAAAGCAACTTTTCAAACATACTTTCCCTCCTTTTTCGCTGTGGTCAGGGAAAAATTATTAATATCTCCTAACTATGTCAATTGCAAGTTATTATCAATCTTTCCAGAAAGAAGGCATGAAGACGGCAAAAAGGGCAAAAATCTCAAGTCTTCCCAGAATCATTTCTATAGAAAGGATAAGCTTCTGCCAGTCTGCAAAAAAGTGATAGTTACCGGCAGGACCGGTTTTCAAAAGACCCGGACCGGAACAGCTGGCACAGGCAATAGAAGAGGAGAAGGCCGTTACAAGATCCGTGCCGGTAAGACAGAGGAGTATCCCCACAATAACCGTGACAAAGGTAAAAGCCGCACCAAAAGCCCATATTGCATTAAGCGCGGAAAAATCAAGCGTTTTACCGTCCAGCTTTATCCTGTAAACAAGTCTCGGATGTGCCGTTTTTTTAAGCTCTCCATAGATAGACTTGCCTAAAGCTACAAGCCTGAACTGCTTTAAACCACCTGCCGTTGAACCGGAAACACCTCCCAAAAACTCAAGGATGATAAGCACCGCTAAAACGAATGTCGGCCAGTGAGTATAGTCTGTTGAAGAAAAACCTGTCGTTGAAGCAGAATTAATCACCTGAAATATACTGTACCTTAAAGCCTGAAATGGATTGTAAAATCCATCGACTGTAAGAACAAGAGTACATAAAACTATCGCCACACCAAGAATTGTAAAGTAAAGTTTGTTTTCTTCTGATTTAAAGAAAACTCTCCAGTTTTTTGTCCTGTAAAAGTGATACCAGTTGAGGAAGTTAACTGAGCCAAACACCATAAAAAGTGCAACAACCATCTCTATAAAAACGTTGTGGTAACTTCCTATACTGCTGTTCTTAACTGAAAAGCCACCTGTTGCTATGGTACAAAAGGCGTGGTTAACAGCGTCAAAAAGCGGCATTCCTCCTAAAAGGAGGAGCAAAATCTCAGCAATTATCAAACCGTTATAGATGACAAAGATTATCCTTGCAACTTCTTTAACCTTCGGTTTCAGCTTTTCTTCTACCGCCTTTGAAGCTTCAAATTTCATCATCTGCATGCCACCTGATCCAAGGGCAGGCAGAAGGGCAATGGCAAAAACGACGAATCCTAAACCACCGACCCAGTTTGTCGTTGAACGCCATAGAAGGAGACTCTTTGGCATTGCCTCCACATTTGTCAGTATCGAAGCACCTGTGGTCGTGAAACCTGAAGCAGATTCAAAGTAAGCCTCTATAAAGTCAGGAATGGCACCATTTATCCAGTAAGCCATTGCCGAAATTGCCGGAAACACAAGCCATATAAGAGAAATAGAAAGAATGGCCTCTTTTAAAGTCAAATCATCCCTTATCTCTATCTGATAAGCAAGCAGATAAATTGAACCTACAAGAAGAAATGGATAAATAAAATCCATAACCTGACCGTCACCAACAACGAGAGAATAAGTGGCAGGGATAAGAAGCGACAAAGACATGTAAAAGAGGATTGAGACGACAACTTTAAACACTACCGTTAAATCAATACCCCTAACTTTCATACCACTACCTCTGCCTTATGCATATAAGTATATCGCCTTTCTTTACAACCGTATCGCCACCGACTACCTGAATATCGTTGTCTCTTTTAAGTGCAAGAACTAAAGGACACTCCTTGCACTTTATTTCTGATATCTGCTTGCCGTCCCACTCACTGCCAACCTGGATTTCAAGAATTTCAATGTTTTCTCTAAGCTCAAAAACATCAAGAAGGCTTTTACTACTAAGGGTTGTGTACACGCGGCTTGCAAGCAACTTTCTCGGAACTATCGGCGTATCAATACCAATAGATTCTATGATGTTCTCATACTCAGAATGGGCTATAAGTGCTGCCGCTCTTTTAGCACCTAATTTTTTAGCAAGGATGCAGGAAAGAACGTTATTTTCCTCATCTTCTGTTATCGCAATGACCAAACCTGCTTTGTCTATCCCTTCAGACTTTAAAAGCTCAACATCTGTAACTTCTCCGTGCAGAACATCAATATTTGGAAATTCCCCGGCTATCTCCTCACACTTCTGCAGGTCAGGTTCAACAAGCTTTATCTTTAACCCCTCAAAATCCGCTATTCTTTTGAGAAGTTCAACGGTAAACTTTGAATGACCAAGAATAAACGCAAGTCTAACTGGCTCAGCATTTTTAAGGAGATGTTCCTGAAACACTTTTACATCTTCTTCTTTTATTACAAAGAAGAGAGAATCATCAGGATAAACTATCGTATCCCCATCCGGAACTACAACCTTCCCGTCTCTTTCAAGAGCCGCAATTGTAAAAGGAATCAGCTTCCTTAAAGCCTGAAGTTCTTTTATCTCTTTCCCCGCAAAAATATCCTCAGAAGAGACCATGTAGTTGAGAAGAATTAACTTTCCTTTTTCGAAACGAACAACTGAACGGGCAAAGGGGAATCTAATAGTGTCAATGATTTTTGTAATAACTTCTGTTAAAATGTTAACAGGTTCAACACCAAGAAGTTCTTTAATCGGTGGCGCAGCAAAGGCATTCTTACTCACCCTTATGATTATTTTATCCTTCTTGAAGAAAGACTTCAAAATCGCGGCTATTGCTATGTTTCTCTCATCACTATCTGTCACAACGATAAAAAGCTCAAAATCCTTAACCTTATCAAGACACTTCACTTCTGTCGCATCGCAGTCAATACCCATTATGTCGAGGGTAGAAGTTAAATCCTCTATCTTGGCACTGTTCTTATCTATAACGGCAATTTCATAGCCGGAAACTGAGAGCTTTTTGGCAAGGGAACTACCCACAACACCGGCACCTATGATACAAACTTTTTTCATCTTTCACCTCAAACAAAACTCTTATATAATTGCCTATTATGCCAAAAAACAAAAGCATAGGAAAATCGTTTCTAATTGTAGCATTATCCATCCTTTCAAGCAGGGTTTTTGGACTGCTGAGAGACGTCGTCATAGCATCGACTTTTGGTGCAGGAAGAACAACCGACGTGTTCTTTGTAGCTTTCAGAATCCCCAACATGTTAAGAAGAGTATTTGCAGAGGGTGCCTTTAGCTCAGCTTTCACACCGGCATTTGCCAAAAAACTTCAGATAAGTAAGGAAGAGGCCGTAAAATTTGCATCAAGATTTTTTTTCATCCTGTCCATCTCACTACTGACGGTTGTAATCATAGGTGAAATCTTCACCCCACTAATAATAAAAGTTATAGCTCCAGGCTTCTCGGGAGATATTGAAAAACTTGCTATATCCCTTACAAGAGAAATGTTTCCATACATACTTTTAGTAAGCCTCGTGGCTTTTTTCGGTGGAATACTAAATGGATATGAGCACTTCTTCGCCCCGGCATTTTCAACAGTTCTCTTCAACATATCGCTTATACTGTGTGCCATATTTTTTAAGAACCAACTTAACATCCATGCTTTAGCCTTAGGCGTTGTTATAGGTGGCTTTCTTCAAGTGCTTCTCCAGCTATACTTCCTCAGAAGAGAAGCATTTATTCCAAGACCTATTCCGGGAATAGACGAAGATGTCAAAAAAGCTTTAAAGAACATCATCCCGGGGATATTCGGCTTTGGTGTGAGACAACTTTCCATGTTGGCAGACACAATTATCGCTTCATTTTTAGCAGCCGGTGCCATATCATACCTCTACTACGCAAACAGGTTTGTTCAACTTCCCCTTGGAATATTTGCAATAGGTCTATCCCAGGTACTCCTTCCAAAACTTGCGAAAACGTTTAAAGACGAAGACGCCTTCAGATACAACCTGACAACAGGATTAACGCTATGCGCAATGATAATAATACCTTCTACTATTGGACTTCTCTTTTTTGGTAAACCATTAATTGACATCGTGTTTCACCACGGAAAATTTACAACAGCAGATCTAAACGCAACATACTACGTCTTATGCGGATATGGAATAGGGCTCCTTTTTTATTCTTTTGAAAAGATCCTGGTCAACGCTTTTTACTCTCTTGACAATTACAGCTATCCTGTCAAAGTTGGCGCCGCTACGCTCGTTTTCAACATAGTCGCCAACATCATTCTCTGTTTTGGACTAAAGTTAGGTGCTGCAGGGTTAGCGCTCGGTACGGCAATGACCTCTCTTTTAAATGTTCTGTTTCTTGTCCGAAAACTCGAAAAAAACGTCTCTTTCATAGAAAACTGGATTAAAGAAAACTTAAGGTATTTACTCCTATCCCTTCCCATAATTCCAGTTGCAATTTATGGAACAAAAACATACTTTCAGTTTGCATCACCGCTACTCAAAATAGCAACAATATCTGCAACCATCGTAGTTGCAGTGATTATCTATTTTGCAACGCTGCTTTTGGCAGGCGATAGGATAGCGATGAAACTTTTAAGGAGGCAGTAAATGCATCCAATCCTTTTTAAGATAGGACCCTTCACCATTTATACATTTGGTGTAATGGTAGCAATCGGCATCATCTGTGGATACTTCATTCTAATAAAACTTGGAGAACGGGAAGGAATAAACAAGGATGACCTTTCCGATCTTATGATCTGGACGGTCATTTCCGGCTTCATCGGCGCAAGAATTTTCTTTTTTCTATACAATCCCCAATATCTCCATCCTGTATGGCGGATATTCTACTTCTGGGAAGGAGGACTCGTCTGGTACGGTGGCTTCCTCTTCGGTTTTATAACAGCGCTATATCTGGCCAAGAAAAAGAACATTCCCATATGGAAGACGGCCGATATTGCAGTAATAGCAGGTGAAGTGGGACTTGGGTTTGGAAGGATAGGCTGTACTATGGCAGGATGCTGCTACGGTAAAGTATGCCATTCCCGGTTCGCCCTCGTATTCAGAGATCCTCACTCTGCCGCTCCTCTCAATGTTCCTTTGTATCCAACGGAACCTGTCTCTTCAGCAGCAAACTTTCTTATAGCAGCTGTACTTTACTTCCTCTACAGAAAGAGAAAATCACCCGGAGAAATATTTGGATTTTATTTCATTTTTTACGGTATTTTTAGATTTCTAATAGAGTTCTGGAGAGCCACACCAAAAGAGTTCTTTGGAACATTAAGCAATAACCAGATAATGAGCATTTTTATGGTAATTCTTGGAACGGGTCTGATAATATATAGAAGGAAAGCCTGTAAAAAAGTATAATTGATTTCTCAAGGAAAATTTCAAAGCTGGAGGAGAAAGATGGCTCAACGCTACGCCTACTTTGAGGGGAAATTCGTTCCAATAGAGGAAGCAAACATAAACATTCAAACCAACTCTTTTCATTACGGAACAGCCGTCTTTGAAGGCATTAGAGCATACTGGAACGAAGAGAAGCAACAGCTTTTCGGCCTATTTTTCAAAGAACACTACGAAAGAATGCTTGCAAACTGTAAAATCCTGAACTTCCAGGTAGATAAAACTGTTGATGAACTCGTTGAAATAACTGTAGAGCTTTTAAGAAAATGCGAACATAGAGAAAACGTTTACATAAGACCTATCGTTTATTTTCCAAACCTTCAGATTTCTCCAAAACTTATAGGATACGATACAGAACTTGCAATATACACCGTTCCTCTTGGTGACTATCTTGATACAAAAAAAGGATTAAAGGTAATTACCTCTTCTTTCCACAGAATAAACGATTCCATGATTCCTGCAAGGTGCAAAGTTGCCGGTGCCTACGTTAACAGCGCATTTGCAAAAACAGAAGCCATAAGGGCAGGCGCAGATGAAGCCATAATGCTTAATCCAGATGGAACGGTAGCAGAGGGGAGTGCCGAAAATCTCTTTATCATAAGAAACGGCGTTGCAATAACTACACCGTCATACAGTAACATTCTTGAAGGTATAACGAGAAACGCCATAATAAAACTTCTGAAAGAAGAGCTTAACGTTCCCGTCGAAGTCAGACCAATGTTAAGAAGCGAACTTTACATAGCCGATGAAGCGTTCTTCACGGGAACAGGAGCACAGGTTGCACCAATTGCCGAAATAGACGGAAGAGTCATAGGAAATGGAGAAATCGGCGAAATAACATCAAAACTTCAGGACCTCTACTTTAACATTGTTAAAGGAAACATTAGCAAGTACAGCGACTGGCTTATTCCAATATACTAACTAACATGAAACGGGGGATTTCCCCCGTTTCAATCTTTTCACACTTATTCACATTGAAATTGCCCTGCATCTGCCTTAAAATAGTCCTGTAATTCAATTAATAATCAGGTGGTGATTATGAAAGTTGCCGTTGTTCAGATAAATACCGTTCTTGGAAACCTGGAAAAGAACATAGAGAAAATCTGCCAATTCACCGAAAAATGCATAGAAAAAGGTGTAAGCATCTGCCTTTTTCCGGAACTTTCCATAACGGGCTACTACCTTCAGGACATAACATCTGAAATAGCTATAAAGCCGGATGATGAAAGATTATCACCACTAAAAAAGCTAAGCAAGCACATCGGTATAATAGTCGGCGGCATTGAAGAATCTGAAGAACACATTCTCTACAACTCCGCATTTTTCATAGAAGATGAAAAGGTAAAGCACATACACCGTAAAGTTTACCTTCCAACCTACGGAATGTTTGACGAAGCACGTTTTGTCGGTGCAGGTAAAACGTTTAGAACTTTCACTGCGTGTGGTTTCAAATCAACAATCCTCATATGTGAAGACTGCTGGCACTTTTCTTCAATTTACCTTCCGTTTTTAGAAGGAACAAAACTTATATTTGTCCAGTCTGCAAGTCCTGGAAGAGGTTACAGAGAAAACCGTATGTTTGGAAACGCAAGAGTCTGGAAGAACATGGGTGAATTCTACTCCCGCCTCACCGCTTCCTACTTTATATATGCAAACAGAGTTGGTGTAGAGGACGGCTTCATTTTTTCCGGCAACTCTTTTATATGTGACCCCTACGGAAACATCGTAAACGAAGGTTCACCATTT
This sequence comes from Desulfurobacterium sp. TC5-1, assembly GCF_000421485.1. Taxonomy (NCBI): domain Bacteria; kingdom Pseudomonadati; phylum Aquificota; class Aquificia; order Desulfurobacteriales; family Desulfurobacteriaceae; genus Desulfurobacterium; species Desulfurobacterium sp. TC5-1. Next base: position 784,870 of record NZ_ATXC01000001.1, read on the forward strand.
GAAGAAGAAATCATTATCGCAGACATTGAACCATCTCTTATACGCTCTGCAAGAATAAGTCTTCCTCTCCTTAGAGACGAAAAACCATGGATTATTGAAAAAGAACTAAAAGCCTTTCTGGAAGGAAAAAAATGAAAGAGAAACTTGTAGAAATTCTGAAAATAGAAGACAAAGAGTTTATCGTAAACGTTCTTGTAAACTTTATTAGACAGGAAATAGAAAAGGCAGGCTTTAAAAAAGCAATAATTGGCGTAAGCGGTGGTGTTGATTCCGCCCTTTCAGCCTTCCTTACTGTAAAAGCTCTTGGCAAAGAAAACGTTATACTTATATCAATGCCTTACAAAACAAGCGCAAAAGCTTCAATTGAAGATGCAAGATTGGTGGGGCAGATTCTTGGTGCAGAATTTCACGAAATAGATATAACACCTCAAATCGATGCGTACTTCCAGCGATTTCCCGAAGCATCAAGACTCCGCCGCGGCAACAAAATGGCAAGGGAAAGAATGTCTATTCTTTACGATTTTGCATACGATAACAGAGCCCTTGTCGTTGGGACAAGTAACAAAAGTGAACTTCTTATAGGATACTCCACAAGGTGGGGAGACAGTGCACACGATCTGAATCCTATTGGAGACCTTTACAAAACCCAAATATGGGAATTGGCAGAATATATTGGTGTTCCTGAAAGAATCGTAAAAAAGAAACCGTCAGCAGACCTCTGGCCGGGACAGACTGACGAAGGAGAAATCGGATTTTCATATCACCTTCTTGACCAGATACTGGTAGCATACGTTGACCTGAAAATTAAGAAGGAAGAAATTATAGGCTTCGGATACGAACCTGAAATCGTTGAAAAAGTGATGAAGATGATTCAACATTCACAGTACAAACGGAAGCTGCCTATCATATGTAAAATTGCACAGAGGACAGTAGATAAAGACTTCCTCTACTTTAGAGACTGGGGGATATAGTTATGCTGGTTGACTTCAAGGAACTTGGTGAATTTGGCGTCAAAGAGCTGCTGAAACGCGGAGCCGACTTTGCCGACCTTTTCTTTGAAAAAAAGTTTACTTTTACCGCAAAATGTGAAGAAAATCGCATTGAAAACATCTCCAACGGAATAGAAATAGGCGTTGGAATCAGAATGATAAAAAACTGGAAGACCTACTACGGTTTCACAAATGAAATAACGCAGAAATCCATACTCTCCGTCATAGAAAACTTGGCGGTGGCGGCCGCTGCTGAAAAAGAGATATCCCTTAATATGACAGTAAAAGAGAAAAGATACCCTGAAATTGTTGACGGTGAAACTGATTTTACAATACCTGTTGAAGAAAAGATTATGCTCTTAAGGAGAGCAAACTACAGGGCAAGAGAGTGTGGCGACAGAGTCAAACAGGTTACGGTTGTTCTAAAAGATTCTATTCAAGAGGTAGTTATTGTTAACTCTTTAGGTAAAATTGTTGAAGACATAAGGCCAAGAGTTGTTTTTTATGTATTGGTGGTCGCTTCTGACGGCAGAACCCTTCAAACAGGATACGAACCTGCAGGACACCTCGGTGACTATTCTATCTTTGAAAGAATAACACCTGAAGACATTGCACTGAAAGCAGCTGAGAGAGCCATAAAAATGCTGTCAGCAAAACCTGCACCTGCCGGGACATTTCCGGTAGTTATATCATCAAAAGCTGGTGGAACAATGGTTCACGAAGCTGTCGGACACGGTCTTGAAGCAGATCTTGCAAATCAGGGACTTTCTGTATATTCTGGCAAAATTGGTGAAAAAGTTGCGTCTGACCTTGTAACTGTAATCGACGATGGAACACTCAAAGGAAAATATGGCTCATCTGGATACGATGACGAAGGTGAAGCAACCACAAGAAACATCTTAATAGAAAATGGAATCCTGAAAGGATTTATGTACGACCACCTTCAAGCCTCAAAAGCAGGACATCATCCAACAGGTAACGGAAGAAGAGAATCTTACATGCATGTGCCTATCCCAAGAATGACAAACACTTTCATAGCACCTGGTCACGACGATCCTGAAGATATTATAAGCGACACAAAAGAAGGCATCTTAGTCGTGAAAATGGGAGGCGGCCAGGTTAACACAATAAACGGCGACTTTGTATTTGAAATCTCTGAAGGCTACATGATAGAAAACGGAAAGGTAACATATCCAATAAAAGGTGCATCCCTTATAGGAAATGGACCTGCCGTTCTCCAAAATATAGACGCCGTTGGAAACGACTTAGGATTTGCTATAGGAACGTGTGGAAAAGACGGGCAAGGCGTACCAGTTTCAGACGCTCTACCAACAATCAGGATAAAAGAGATGACCGTAGGCGGAACTAAAAGCTGAGACTTGAAATATCAACTCAAGGGTATATAATTACTACCGTTTAACTTCCGAAGGAGGCAATTGGCATGCCAAAGATTAAAACACGCAGGTCAGCAGCCAAGAGAGTAAAGGTAACTGCTACCGGAAAGGTAAAGCACTGGCATCCTAACAAGGGCCACATCCTCACCAAGAAAAGCAGAAAGAGAAAGAGAAGACTCAGAAAGGCAGACTACCTTACAGGTGCTCAGGCTGCAAACTACAAAGAGTTAGTGCTCTACAAGTAAGTGATGCAACCGGGCATAAGCCTGAAGGCGCCCGTAGCTCGCTAAAAGGAGGAAAGATATGAGAGTAAAGACAAGCCCAAGAAGGTACAGAAGGAAAAAGCTCAAAAAGCTCACGAAAGGGTACTTCGGTGCCAAGCACAAGCTTTACAGAACAATGAAAATCCAGGTAATGAAATCTCTCTTTTACGCTTACAGACACAGGAGAGAAAGAAAGAGAGAATTTAGAAGACTCTGGATTGCAAGAATTAACGCAGCAGTCAGACAGTTTGGTCTAAACTACAGCAGATTCATCAACGGTCTTAAAAAAGCCGGCATAGAACTTGATAGAAAGGTACTTGCAGACATCGCAGTTAGGGACCCGGAAGGATTTAAGGCTCTTGTTGAAAAAGTTAAAGCAGCTCTTTAAGATTTGGTGGGGAAGGGTCCTTCCCCCCTTTAAACTTCATACAGGATAGAGGGGAAAATGAACCTTGAAACACTCGAAAAACTCAAATCAAAATTCATAGAAGAACTTTCAAAAATAGAAAATCTCAAAAGCCTTGACGAACTTAGAGTAAAATACATCGGAAGGAAAGGAGAAGTTACATCGCTCCTCAAAAGAATTCCGGAACTGCCACCGGAAGAGAGAAAATCTTTTGGAAAAGCATGCAACGAACTCAAAAAAGAAGTTGAAACGCTATTGCAAAACCGCATAAAAGAACTAAAAGCAAGAGAGAAAGAGGAAAAACTCAAAAAGGAATTTATAGATATAACACTCCCTGGAAGAAGAATCCCCTCTGGAGCACTTCACCCAATAACAAAAACCTTATCAGAAATAACAAAAATATTTACATCTATGGGATTTGCTATCGCAAGCGGTCCAGAAATAGAAACAGACTTTTACAACTTTGAAGCTCTCAATATACCTAAAGGACATCCTGCAAGAGAGATGCAGGACACCTTCTACATAAAAGAAGAGGTGGTTTTAAGAACCCACACATCACCTGTGCAAATTAGAGTCATGGAATCAACAAATCCTCCAATTCAGATAATAGCACCCGGTAAGGTTTATAGAAAAGACGCAGACCTTACACACACCCCCATGTTCCATCAGGTTGAAGGACTTATGGTTGATACATCAGTAACATTTGCAGACCTAAAAGGTGTTCTTGAACTTTTCTTGAGAGAATTCTTCGGTTCTGAAACAAAAGTTAGATTTAGACCAAGCTTCTTTCCATTTACAGAACCAAGTGCCGAAGTGGATATTGGCTGTGTAATATGCGGTGGCAAAGGCTGTAAAGTATGTAAAGGAACAGGGTGGCTTGAAGTCCTTGGCTGTGGAATGGTCGACCCTGCAGTGTTCAAGGCAGTAAACATCGATCCCGAAATTTACCAGGGATTCGCCTTTGGAATGGGCGTTGAAAGACTTACAATGCTCAAATACGGAATAGACGATTTAAGACTTTTCTTTGAAAACGACTTAAGATTCATAAAACAGTTCAAAGGGTTGGAAGTATGAGAATAACGTACAACTGGTTAAAAGAGTTCATAGATATTGAAGACCTATCTCCGCAGGAAGTTGCGGACATTATGACAGACATAGGTATAGAGGTTGATTCTGTTACCTATGCAGGAAAAGATATAGAAAAGGTCGTTATAGGTAAAATACTAACCATTGAAAAACATCCAAACGCTGACAAGTTAAAAATCTGTCAGGTAGATGTTGGAGACACCGTTCTTCAAATCGTAACAGGTGCCGATAACATATTTGAAGGCGCTGTTATCCCTGTAGCCCTTCACGGTTCAAAGCTTCCAATAGGTATAAGAATCAAAAAAAGCAAACTCAGAGGCGTTGAATCAAACGGAATGCTCTGCTCAGAGGAAGAACTTGGACTTACTACCCATTCCGAAGGGATAATGATCCTTCCCGAAGATGCAGGACTTCAGATCGGGGAAGATGCGGTAAAAGCTTTAGGACTTGATGACTGGATAATAGAATACGAAATAACAACCAACCGTCCAGATGCTCTAAGTGTGCTTGGCATTGCAAGAGAACTTAAAAGCGTATTGGGCAGAGAAATTGTACTGCCGGAGACTTCTTTCTCAACCATTGATGAAAATGCTTTAGACGCTCTTACACTTTCAGTGAAGGATGAAGTTGCCTGCCCAAGGTACGACGGTTTTGTTGCAAGAAACGTAAAAGTTAAACAATCACCTCTCTTCATGCAGATGAGGCTTTACAAGGTTGGATTAAGACCCATAAACAACGTTGTTGACATAACAAACTACGTTCTCTACGAATTAGGTCAGCCAATGCATGCTTTTGATGCCGACAAACTAACTGAAAACACAATCATTGTTAGAAGGGCAAAGGACGGTGAAACAATCGTAACGCTTGACGGAATTGAGAGAAAACTCACTTCAGAAGACTTAGTAATAGCAGACGCGGAAAGACCTGTGGCTCTTGCAGGCATAATGGGCGGGGAAGATTCAGGTGTTACATTCAACACCGACAGAATTGTTCTTGAAAGTGCACATTTTGAACCGCTAACAATCAGGAAAACAGCAAAAAGGTTGGGTATCTCAACTGACGCCTCTTACAGATTTGAAAGAGGTGCGGACATAGAAGCAACAATCTGTGCAGCTGAAAGGGCACTTCACCTCCTTCAAAAATTCGCAGATGCCGAAATCTACTCTGGAAAAGTGGAATTCTATCCAAAACCTTACACACCTAAAGTCATCGTTTTCAATCCGGAGAAAGTTAAAAAGCTTATTGGAGTTGACATCCCACCGAGAAAATCCTTTGAAATCCTTAACTCCTTGGGTTTCCCTGTTAAGAAAGAACAGGACTACATTATCGTAAAAGTGCCGTCCTGGAGAAAGTACGACGTCTCAAGGGAAGTAGACCTCATAGAAGAGGTTGTCCGCATCTACGGAATGAAAAAGATAGAAAGCACCTATCCGCTTTTGCATTCTAACGTAGAAAGGCCCCGTAGATTTGACAACATAATGAAAACAAAAGAGTTCCTATCCGCAAAAGGATTGAACGAAGCGATAAACTACAGTTTCATCGGAAAGAAACTTTACGACGCGTTCGGTCTTGATTTTGAAAACCTTATCAAAATATCCAACCCTCTGTCAGAAGAATGGGTTGGAATGAGAGACCTTTTAACTCCTTCACTGGTTAACAACTGCGTTCAAAATGTTAAAAGAAACGAAAAAAACGTGGCCCTATTTGAAGTTTCTGTTGTATTTGAAAACGTTGGAAAAGAACTTCCTGATGAAAAATTACACGCCGCTTTCCTGCTCTCAGGAAAACTTCCTGAAGGAATTTACAATGAAAGGGAAGTTGATTTCTACGACATTAAAGGAATAGCAGAAGAACTTATAGAATACTTTGGTCTAAAAGCTGAATTTGAAAGGTCAGAAGAGAAATTTCTCCACCCGGGACAATCTGCAAACATCGTAATAAATGGTGAAAAAGCAGGATTTATAGGCAGAATTCATCCTGATATTGAAGAGAACATGGGGATAAAACAACCTGTTTTTGCAGGTGAAATAGTTCTTGAAAAGCTTTTTGAACTTGCGGGCAAGGAAAAGAAAAGCTTTAAAAAACTTCCTAAATTCCCACCTGTAACAAGAGATATAGCTGTTTTGGTAGACAGGGAAATACCCGCATCAAAAGTTGAAGAGATTATTAAAAAAGCAGCTGGAAAACTTCTTGAAAAGATAAAACTGTTTGACGTTTATGAAGGAGAAAACATTCCAGAGGGCAAAAAAAGCTTAGCATTCTCACTTATTTTCAGGTCACCTCAAAAAACATTGTCAGATGAGGAAGTTTCTCGTATAATAGATAAAGTAGTTAAAAAACTCAGTGAGTCCAACATCACCATAAGGGCATAAGAGGAAGTGGAAAGTGGCAAATTTGCCAAACACAGTTGAGATAATTATCTCCGGCAGGAGATTTACCATAAGGACAGACAAAGATCCTGAGTACGTAAGGCATCTTGGTATTAAACTTGAGAAGATGCTGGATCGTATAAGAGCTGGCAACAATCGTATAACCTATGACAAAGCTTTAATAATAGCCTGTCTCTACCTGCTTGATGAGAATGAATCTCTCAGAGAACAGATAAGGGATCTTGGCATTGAAATTCAGCGGCTACATGAAGAAGGTGCCAAGATTCTAATCAACTCAAGAAAAATAGCGCCTTAACTTTTCCCTTCCCCTTATGCCCCGAAAGGGGTAACATGAAAGCGAAGAAAGCAGCATTAAGGCATAAGATAAAAGGGAAACGGCTATTACTTGACAGGAAAGAAGCCGAAGCAAAAAGCAAAATTATATGTAAAAAGCTTTTAACCATTGATGCTGTCAGAAAGCACAGAAGCTTTCTTCTCTACTATCCCTTCAAAAACGAGGTTTCGCTACTTTCACTCTTCAACGAACTTAAAAAAGCCGGCAAATCTGTGCTATTTCCAAAAGTTTCTGGAAAAGAGTTGATACCGGTAAAGGTCAACTCTTTAAACGAACTTTCTCCTGGATACATGGGAATTTTAGAACCACCTGAAACAGGTAGAAAAGAAAAGCCAGAAGTTGTGTTTGTACCGGGAATTGCCTTTGACCTTCAATGCTACAGACTCGGTTACGGAGGTGGATTCTACGACCGTTTTCTGTCAGGAAAAGAATACTTCACAATCGGTGTCTGCTTCGACTTCCAGATAGTTGAAAAACTTCCTGTTGAACCGTTTGATGTACCTGTAAAACTTGTAGTATCCGAAAAAAGAACAATAAGGAGGAAAGAATGGAACTGTTAATGATAGTTGCACTATCAATCATCGCCGGTTTTGGTACCGGTTTCGTAGTAGGTGCAAAAAAAGAAAAGGGCGAGATCGAAAGAATCAGAGAACAGATAAGAAATGAAGCCAAAGAAGAGGCTGAAAGGCTGATAAAAAGGGCTAAAGAAGAGGCCGAAGACATAAAAAGAAAGGCAGAAACAATCCTTAAAGAAGCCCAATCAAAGGTAGATGAAATCAGAAGAGAAGCGCTCCTTCACGCAAAAGAGAAAGTCCAACTTGAGAAAGAGAGAATAGAAGAAGAACTCAAAGAAAAGAAAAGGGAGCTTCAGGAATTTGAGAAAAGACTTTTAAAGAGGGAAGAATTTTTAGACAAGAGGGAAACATCTCTTGACAAGAGGGAAGAAAACCTTGACAGAAGGGCTGAATTTCTTGAAAGAGTTGAAAAAGAGCTGGAAGAGAGGAAAACTGAACTTCAACAGTTGGAGGAGAAACTTTCAGAAAAAGAAATTGAACTTGCAAGGCTTATAGAAAGTGAAATCCAGAAACTTGAAGAAATTTCAGGAATGACAAAGGAAGAAGCAGAAGAAGAACTTTTAAGAAGAATGGAAGATGAAGTCAAAAGAGAACTTGCGGTAAGATACAAAAAAATGGAAGAAGAGTTTGAATTCATGGCAGAAAGGCGTGCCAGAAGGATTCTCTCAACAGCCATACAGAGACTTGCAACAGAACACGTCGCAGAAACAACCGTTGCTGTAGTTGACCTTCCAAACAACGAAATGAAAGGAAGAATCATCGGTAGAGAGGGAAGAAACATCCGAGCCTTTGAACTTGCAACAGGCGTTGACCTGATCATTGACGATACACCAGAAGCGGTTGCAATATCATGCTTTGACCCTGTAAGGAGAGAAGTTGCCAGGATAGCACTTGAAAGGCTTGTAGCAGACGGTAGAATTCATCCTGCGAGAATTGAAGAAGTTGTAGAAAAGGTTAGAGAAGAGATAGAACAGGAAATCATCGCCACAGGGGAAGAAACACTGTTTGAACTTGGTATCTCTAACGTCCATCCTGAACTGATTAAACTCCTTGGTAGTTTGAAATTCAGAACAAGCTATGGACAAAACGTCCTTCAGCACGTTAAAGAGGTTGCATATCTTGCCTCTATGCTTGCCGCCGAAATAGGTGCTGATGTTGAAATGGCAAAGAGAGCAGGCCTGTTCCACGACATAGGAAAAGCTGTTTCTCATGAAACAGAAGGTTCCCACGCTGCTGTAGGTGCAGAGATTCTCAAAAGGTACGGTGAACCTGACGAAGTAATCAACGCAGCCGCTTCCCACCACGGAGAGGTTGAAGCAAAGTATGTTGAAGCAGTCTTAGCACAGGTGGGAGACGCACTATCCGCTGCAAGACCTGGTGCAAGAAGAGAAAGCCTTGAAGCCTACATCAAGAGAATAGAGAAGCTTGAAAGCATCGCTGAATCATTCCCTGGCGTTTCAAAGGCATTTGCGATACAGGCAGGTAGAGAAGTTAGAATCATGGTAGAACATGATAAGATTACAGACGAAGAAGCTGCCCTGCTTGCCCATCAGATAGCAAAGAGGATAGAAGAAGAGGTTCAGTATCCTGGGCAGATTAAAATAACTGTTATCAGAGAAACCCGTGCTGTCGATTACGCAAAGTAAAGAGGTAAAAGATGCTCAAGAAGCTGGACGAACAGGTAAAGAAAGACTTTAAAGAATACTTCCAGGATAGAGACTACGGCGTGATAGCCGTAACGGAAGAGGATGCGATAAGAGTCTTCGCAATAAAAACAACAAACCTAACAGAGATAGCCCGTCTAAAACACGGGCTATCTCCACTTTCAACGGTAGTTTTAGGTAGAGCAATGGCAGGCACAATACTCCTTACAACGCTTATAAAACATGGAACGGAACAGAGAATCCTTTTAAGAATAGAAGGTAATGGCCCTGCAGGTCTTGTTGTAGCTGAAGCAAACGGAAAAGGCGAAGTCAGAGGATTCATTCAGAATAAACAGATAGAAACAGCTACAAAAACTGTCAACGGAAAGAAAAAGTTTGACGTTAGAAGTGCTGTGGGAAAGGGAACGCTAACGGTTGTAAAAGATCTGGGATTGAAAACACCTTACGAAAGCTCCGTTCCTCTCATATCAGGGGAAATAGCAGAAGACATAGCTTACTACCTTTTAAAATCTGAGCAGATACCTTCAGCAGTCTCATTAGGTGTCCTTATCGGAAAAGACGGAAAAGTCAAAACAGCTGGCGGATTTTTGGTTCAACCACTGCCAGGGGCAAAAGAAGAAAACATCGCAAAGATAGAAGAAACTGTTAAAAACCTTCCCCCGGTAACCGAAATGCTAACATCCGGTAAAAGACCTGAAGACATCATAGAGGAGGTATTAAAAGGATTTAGAGTAAAAGTTTTAGCCCTGAAAGAGCTCTCATTCAGGTGCAGATGTTCAAAAGAAACAGCCATGCAAAGTTTAATGATGTTACCCATTGAAGAACTTGAACAGCTCATAAAAGAGGGAGGAGCAAAGATAACCTGCAACTTCTGTTCCACCGTTTACTACTTTACTCCCGAAGAGATAAAAAATGTTATAAAATTAAAAGAGACAGGTGACAACTAAACTGGATAGAGGGCTTTATGAAAACCATTGCTTTTCTCACTCTGGATATACCTTCTCTACCGAAAGCCGACTTCCCAATTAATGTTGAATTTGAAGGAGAAAAAGTAGTTGTTCCAGCAACTAAAATTCTCCGTTTCATTGATACCTCAAAAGGATTGAAACTTATAGACACACAAAACAAGGTTCAAGTTTACGACATAAAATCTATAAATGGCAACATTTTAAATGTAGAAAAAGTTACAGTTTTTGAAAATAGAAGGAAATCGATAAGACTCCCCTTTATAGGTAGATACAAGGGCTTTTTTGTATCTTCAATAAACGATGTTCCTGACATCTATAAGCTTAGAGATATTTCTTTTGAGGCAATTGCCGTTGAAACGGTAGGCGATTCAGTTCCTGCATTTCCCGAAAACAAAGAGATAAACGGCAGGCTATACTTTCCCGCAATGGGTGTGAAATCTCCTGTCCTACCCTTCTACATTATAAGAGCAACAGAGAAACTTGCCGTATTTGGATTTGAAGGAAAGACAGAATTCGCAAAAGAGCTTATGCTAAACCTCACGATAGAACTCAAACACCTTCTCAAAAACGCAAAAATTACCTGAAAAGAAAAACGGAGGTCAAATGATAGCACGTTACTCACTTCCAGAAATGAGCTCTGTCTGGGATTTACAGAACAAATACAGAACATGGCTAAAGGTTGAGATCGCCGCAACGAAAGCATGGGTTGAACTTGGCAAAGTTCCTGAAGAAGCACTTAAAACAATTGAAGAAAAGACAAAAGAGTACATAGAAGGCAAAAAAGAATTTGACATCAACAGGATAAATGAGATTGAATCTATAACAAACCACGATGTTATAGCATTTTTAACCTACATAAAAGAAATAGTCGGTGATGCTGCCAAGTATTTACACTTTGGTATGACATCCTCAGACATGCTTGACACTGCATTTGCGATCCAAATAAAAGAGGCTGGCGAAATACTCCTGAAGGACATAGATAGAATCCTTGAGGCAATAAAAAGAAGAGCTCTTGAGCACAAATACACCGTAATGATAGGAAGAACTCACGGCATACACGCAGAACCTATAACGTTTGGTCTCAAATTAGCTATCTGGTACGAAGAGATGAAAAGAAACAGAGAAAGGCTTGAAGCAGCCGTAAAAAGAGCTGCTGTCGGGAAAATTTCTGGTGCTGTTGGAACCTATGCCAACATAGATCCAAGAGTTGAAGAGATAGCCTGCAGAGAGCTCGGCATAGGTCATGCAAAGGTTTCAAACCAGGTAGTCCAAAGAGACAGACACGCTGAATTCTTAAACACATTAGGTCTCATTGCAAGCTCTATAGAACAATTTGCAACAGAGATAAGACATCTTCAAAGAACAGAAGTAAGAGAAGTGGAAGAACCGTTCAGAAAAGGCCAAAAAGGCTCTTCTGCAATGCCTCACAAGAGGAATCCTATCCTTTCTGAAAGGCTGTGTGGATTGGCACGCGTCGTGAGAAGTGCTTCTATCGTAGGTATGGAAAATATAGCCCTCTGGCACGAAAGGGACATAAGCCATTCTTCAACAGAAAGAACAAGTTTTGTGGATGCCTGCATAGCTTTAGACTACATGCTCCAGAAATTTGAATGGCTTATATCAAACTTAACAGTCTATCCCGAAAACATGATGAAAAACCTAAATCTTCTCAAAGGACTTGTCTTTTCTCAGAGAGTTCTGCTTACATTGATAGAGAAAGGCGGTCTAACAAGGGAAGAAGCCTATGCAATTGTTCAGGAAAATGCGATGAAAGTATGGGCCGAAGGTGCTGAATTTAAAGAGTTATTGAAGAATGATGAAAGAGTTAAAAAGGTTCTAACAGATGAGGAGATAGAGGACATTTTTGACCTTTCATACCACACAAAGCACGTTGATTACATCTTTAACAGAGTCTTTGGATAAAAAAGGGTGGCTTGCGCCGCCCTTACATCAAGCACCAAGAATAGACTGAATCCTCTCTATGGCATCCTCAACTTCAAGATTTAAAAGTCCAACATTTGCATCAGACTTAACCACACAAACAAGAATAGCCCTTCTTCCGGCTTTCTTAGTAAGAATATTCTGGGAAGAACATCTTATAAGTGCATCTTCAAAATCACCAGCTTCAACAACCTTCGAAAGCCTCTCAGACGTACCAACAACAGCAGCCGCCATAGCTGCAAGCTTTTCAGCACTCAAACCTCCCTTAACCATCGTTGAAACGACAACCTGTCCGTCAGGCGTTGCAACGAGGGTACCGAGTATATCTGAACCAAGTGAATCGGCAAGAGATGACAAAACCTCTTCTAATAACTCTCTTTTGCTTGCCATAATTTACCTCCTTTATTTTCCTTCACCCTGATAAAGTTTTTTAAGTGCTTCTCTTACAATTCCTCTTGTAACATCTTCACCGGCAAGCTCTTCCATATAGGATATAAGCATTGGAGAAGGTGCCGAAAGGAAAGTTTTCTCCTTTGGCTCAAAACATGAAGCTATACCGTCAAGACTACCTATAACTGCCTCTACATCAGAAATGTTCTCAAGGAAATCCATAGCTGCAAAAGAAACTTTCTGCACTTTCTTGTCAAATAGCATTGACTTTAAAGATTTTTTTAGGGCACCTGTACTTAAAAACTTTACAAGTCCCTCTATACCGTACTTTGCAATAATGCTTGAAACAGCCTGAAAAGCCTGCGCAAGCTGAAACTCAGTCATTGCCTTTGTTGTCTTCAAAACACTCTTTGAAATAGCATAATACTCAAGAGCACTAACTGCTGCTGAGGCTGTGGCAACAACTCCCATATCACCAACAGGAGATATAAGCTCTGCAGGAATTAAATAAGCCTCTTTTCCCGTATCCTCTGCTAACTTTTTAAGCTTCTCTATCTGTTCAGGTTTAACAATTTGCTCTTCCAAAAGCTCATTTGTAGCAATAAAATAATGAGTATGCTGGGGCGTTCCCGGAATAGCTGCTGGATGAAGAGTTGAAAAACCAATGTCTTCCCTATCTTCCATAAATAGAATATTTTTAACAGACGTTTCAAGAACAAGCACAGGCATTGTGCAGGTAGTCGCAATTACTGCATCTTTTCCAAGATAAGGAATAATTTTTTCAGCAATCTTCACGGTAAGACCACTTCTAAAAGGCGTGAAGAGAACAGCAACATCAGCATCTTTTGCTGCTTCAACATCATCGCCTGTAAGCTTTATACCTGCATCGATAAGCTTTTGTTTAAAGGATGAATCAATAGTTTCAATACGGGGATCGGCAAGTGAAACTTCGTGTCCTGCCTGAGCAAATTCAAGTGCCATTCTGGAACCACCGTATGGCGGCTCACCACCAAGAGTTTCAGGAACCTTTAAAATTTCTCTGTAATAGGTCTGATTGCCAAAACCGTAAACCGCTACTTTCATAATGCCTCCCTCGGTTTTTATATGTTGCGCAATTTTATCATAGGATTAATTGAGAAATCAAAACAATTAGATATGTTTAAACATTATTAAAGAAAAGAGATTTAAATATGAAATAGACCCAGAATCTCTTTAAATCCTGAAATTGGATTTTCTTTATACAATCCTATGGCTTTTTTTATGATGTTTCTATCTATACCGAGGAAGGCGAGCCTTTCAGGCTTCCTGATAATGTGAAATCCAAGAAATTGGAGAAGGTTTCTTGGACTATCTGTGAATCGGGCACTTTCAAAATCTATGAATCTAACTCCCCTATCCGTCAAAATTATATGTTTTTCACCTTTTAACTCAGAATGGCTTACTCCTGCCCTGTCAAGGATAAAGCACTTCTCCAAAATCTCTCTTATAACATTCACTAATTTTTCTTTAGAGAAAAATCTTTCAAAAGAGAACGGGAAACCGTCCACGTATTCCATGATTATCATGTCTTCATCGTAATAGTAAACAACAGGAGCAACAGACTTAGCTTCAAGGTACTCAAGAATTCTTGCCTCTTTTAAGAGAAATTGTTCTTTACCGGCATCACTCCTTGCAAACTTTATCGCTACTTTAACAGGAATGGTAAATGGATCAGAAGGTTTTATGAAACCGGAAAAAACGGTTCCTCTATACCCTTTGGCAACAAAATCATTAAGCTCAACTTCAAGATTCTCAAGTGTTTCCAATCTTCTAAGAATAACACTTTCCCGACCGGCAGGATAATCAATCAATGACAACGATTGTAAATTCAGGGATTTCATACTGCTCCCTTAACATTTTCTTGACAAGCGCCTTATAAGTTATTTTATAAATTTTTTCATCCCAATAAAACCTGTATCTCTCTAATTTAGCAGCAGCTTCCTTTAATATCTCTTCTTTTTCTGGAAGATATTTAATAAAAAAAGCAAAAAAATCGTCCTCAAAACCTTCTAATGCCTCTTCTATCAAGTCGTCATCAAGTTCTGATATATCTTTTAATTTTTCAAGTATTAAAACATTATCAACTGGAAGAGATAAAAGAATCCCCTGAAGAATATCATAAAGATACTGCAACCGCTCTGCAGCCGAAAGCGGTGATTTATACAATTTATTTATCTTTTCTCTCTCTTTTTTCTTTTGAATTTTAAAAAGATTTTCTATTTTTTTACCAAGTTCCCTGAGCGTTTTTGGAGAATCTCCCTCCATTTCCGTAACACACTTCATAATAAATGTCTCTGGAATGGCCAAATAGTACCATCTCTTTATAATTTTCAAATCGTCATTTCCTCTAAAATACAGGTTAGGAAATGTTTCAGCAATATACTTAATTATTTCCTGTGCGTACTCGTTAAAGTTTCTATCCATTCACAAAACTCCAGATACAGTTTTCTATTTTCTTCCATTAGATTCTCAGCATTTTTAAATTTAATGTACTTGCCGTAAAATCTCTTTTCCGTTTCTGCCTCCCTCAAAAGTGAAAAAACAGTGTAAAAGTCCTTACCCATCTCATCAGACAGCTTTTTAAGCACCCTGTAAACATTTCCTATCTTCTCTCCCAAAAAGAGCTGATAGGTATAAGCTATAAATTCAGAATCCACAATACCACCTTTTCCATATTTAATGAAACTTTTCTTCCCAAGCTCTCTCTCAAGCCTCTCTCTCATCAACTTAATCTCTTTCCATGTATTGATGCACAGAGGAACAGAAAAGAGAAAGTCATCAACGGCAGAAATAACCTTTTCACGAAAAGGAACACCATCTGTAATAAGTCTGAAGCGCGTATAAGCAAGCCTTTCCCATACCCTTGCAGACTCGAAAAAATATTCTCTCATGTAACGAATAGTAAAACCTATCTCTCCTTTTTCACCAAAAGGTCTCAACCTGGTATCAACCTCATAGCCAAACGCCCTCAACCTCTCAATAAAAGCAGGAATAGAACCGATTCCCTGTTCCTTATCCTTCTCATTTTGAAAAATGAAAAGCAGGTCAAGATCAGAACCAACGTTCATCTCTTTGCTTCCAAACTTCCCCAGTGAAGCAACTGCAAAAAGCGGATTCATCTCTTCATAAATTTTAAGTAAAACAACGTCCGTTACATTTGTAAGCTCTTTATTGAAAGCTTCCATATCAGTTCTTCCAAGAAGCTTCCTTAATACAACCCTAACCTCTTCAAGATTCTTTGAAAGTCTATCGTTGTTTAACAGTTGAAATGTTTCCCTCACAGCACTTACAGTTCTGGGATTCTCTATACC
Organism: Desulfurobacterium sp. TC5-1; assembly: GCF_000421485.1. Lineage (NCBI taxonomy): Bacteria > Pseudomonadati > Aquificota > Aquificia > Desulfurobacteriales > Desulfurobacteriaceae > Desulfurobacterium > Desulfurobacterium sp. TC5-1. Next base: position 800,620 of record NZ_ATXC01000001.1, read on the forward strand.
TTCAGGATCAAAGAGATACTCCATTATCTCCGGCGTTTCAACAAACCGCTTTATGAAAAAGTCTTTAAGAGAAAGAAGCATAAGGAGAACCTTTAGCGTATTTATCTGCTTTAGGTAAGAAAGGAAATAGATCCTCCCCTCTTCCTTCTCAAGAAAAGATACAAGATTCTTCATGCACAGCTTTGAATCGGGCATCTCAAATATGAGATCTATAAAAGTATCACCCATTAAATCCAATTGATTCTGAGCTTCCGCAGATAGCAATTTTCCGTTAAAAAGGTAATCTATGAACCTTTTTATTTCTTCTGGCTCAAAGAACTCTTTACGTCTTAAGTCCTCAATAGTTAAAGATGAAAGCGTTTTCTTCTTTTCCGTCGGGAAAAACCTGTCAAAGAGATAGTGAACAGCATCCATAGTCTCTCTTAACTTAGAGACAAAAACTTCTCTGCTTGAAAAGCCCATCTTCAATGCAAGTTCTTCTGCCTCTTCACTTTCTGGATGAAAAGTCTGAGTCTGACGAAAGTGAGTTACCTGAATCATGTGTTCTGTCTGTCTCAAAAACTCATAGCTCTCTTTCAGTGTTTTATATTCAACTTCTGTAAGGAAACCCCAACGTCTCAACTTATCAAGGGCGATAAGTGTGTTTCGCGAACGAATGTTTTTATTTTTTCCACCGTAAATTATCTGAAAAGCCTGAACAATAAACTCTATCTCCCTAATGCCACCTTCGCCAAGTTTAACATCTATCTTGTTCAGTTTTTTAGACACTTTTGCTTTTATAAGCTCTTTAAGCCTTAAAACCTCTTCTATAAGAGTGAAATCAATGTACTTTCTGTAAACAAAAGGTGTTATCAATTTCTCAAACTCAATACCTGTCACCTTCAAATCACCAGCAGCAGGTCTTGATTTCAGAAGGGCAAACCGCTCCCAGGGTCTTGCCACAGCAGTGTAGTATTCTTCAAGGGCCTCTATGTCGTTACAGATAGGGCCCATTGTTCCGTTTGGACGAAGTCTTAAATCAATCTCAAAACATTTTCCATCTTTTGTGGTTTCCGTCACAAGCTTTGTAATGTATTCAGAAAGAAGAGAAAAATAATCGTGATTATCAAGCTTTCCATAGCTTCCGCCTGAAGTCTTACCGTATCTTGAAAAGTAAACGTATATAACGTCAAGATCGGAAGAGTAGTTAAGCTCAAAACCTGAAGCTTTCCCCATATCAACGATACAGAAGTCACTGTTTTCAGGCCTTCCATACCGCTTTTCCATCACACTTTTTGCAAATTCAAAAGCCGCCCCCATAATGGAATCGTGCAAGAGAGTGACATCTCTCGTTAAAAAGATAAGCGAATCCATTTTACAGATATCTCTCAAAACAATCCTGCCCATGTGAAGACAGTGATGAAATCTTATGAGTCGTTTAAAGCCCGCTTCGTCCCCTTCTTTCCATCCGGAAACCACAAAATCCTCAGGTGAAAGCTTCTTTTTGTAGATATTTTTAAGCTCTGGAATAAACTCAGGATGGATAACGAAAAAATCACCCAAAAATTGAGAAAAAGAGAAAAGTTTTATAAGGTCTTCTAAAAATTCATCCTGCAAAAAATCGGGTAAGCCTTCAGGAAATCTTTCTCTAAGTTTATCAACAAGTATAAGGGCTCTCCTAACATTCGGAAGTTTCTCTTTACCTTCTTCAATAATATCAAGTGCCCTTTGCCAGCTTTCTGGATATTCGTTTCGGCACTTTTCAAGGAGATATCTCATTTTTCTTTCCTCTCAAAAGCACCGGGAATGCCCATCTCCTCCCTATACTTTGCAACAGTTCGTCTTGCTATCTTAATACCACGTTTACCAAGCATAGTCGCTATCTTGGAATCACTGAGAGGCTTCCTCTTATCTTCAGTTTCAATAATTTCCTTTATAGCTTCCTTTATAACATCAACGCTAGTACCTGAAACAGAACGCCTGAAGAAAACCTTAAACGGGTAAACTCCAAAAGGTGTTTCAACAAACTTGTCCTTTACAGCGCGACTTATGGTTGATTCATGAATGGAAAGCTTTTCCGCAATTTCCCTATAGGATAACGGCCTTATAGCAGATTCACCGCGTTTTAGGAAATCTATCTGATGAGAAAAAACAGCCTCACCTATGGCTTTAAGAGTAGCATTTCTTTGCTCAATAGCCTTTTTCAGGTTAAGCGCCCTCTGATACTTTTCAGTAAGATACCTTTTAAGCTTTTCCGTATCGGCAGAACGAAGGTACGAAGAATTTACTCTAAAACTAAAAGTTTTAGTTTTAAGAATCTTAACAATCGGTTTATCACCCTCAAGATAGACAATCAAATCAGGCGTAATCCTCACCGTTTCAGCTTCCATCCCGGGTTGTGGATCAAGATGCTTCAAGATATTGAGAAATTCATCTAATTCTTCTTCGGTCAATCCGGTCTTTTCAAGAAACCTCTTCCTGTTTTTTCTCAAAGTTTCCATATCTTCGATGGCCCTGATAAATTTATCGGCAACACCAAGCTCTTCAGCCTGAACCTTAAGACATTCAACTAAAGAAACAGCACCGCAACCGACAGGGTCAAAGTGCATAACTTTTTTCCTGACAGATTCAACCTTATCAACAGGAACAGAAAGGGAACGGGCTACCTCTTCAACAGGAATGGCTAAAAAACCCTTCCTATCAAGGTTATCAATAATAAAACGAGCTATCTCAAACTCATCCTTTTCAAACTCAAGATGCGCCTGTTTTAACAACCTATCACGAAGAGAAACTGGAGATGCCTTAATAGTCAGTGGATCAAAAACTTCCGAATCATCCTTTACAAAGATGTTACCCCCATCAACGACAAAATCCCAGACACTCTCAACATTTTCTTTCTGCTCCCTATGAGTTTCCTCTACCTCATCTTCAAGTTCTATAAGTGGATTGGCCTCTATCTCATCCTTAATAAGATTTTCAAGCTCAAGCACAGGAAGCTGCAAAAGTTCTATATTCTGAAGGAGTGCAGGAGTCAGTTTAAGCTCAAGAGCAAGCTGCTGCTGTAATCCAGGTTTTATTTCCATAACGAAAACTACCTCTGCAGTCGGAATTTGTGTTGTAAAATTATGGCTGACATATAGTAATATAAGCAGACGCTAACAGCAATTAATTCAATTATACCTAATAAGGAGTCCCTAAGTGAGCGAGAGAATCCTTAAAATCGGAAAGCAGGTACTAAAGGAGGAAGGCGACGCATTAATCAACCTATCAGAAAGCATCGGAACTGAATTTGTTAAAGCCGTAAGTATCCTGCTGAAAACAGAAGGAAGAGTTGTCCTTACAGGAATGGGAAAATCGGGTCTTATATGTAAAAAAATAGCTGCAACGCTCTCAAGCACCGGAACTCCCTCGTTCTACCTCCATCCAGCAGATGCTGTCCATGGAGATCTTGGAATGTTAAAAGGAGACGACACAGTAATAGCCATCTCTAACAGCGGGGAGACTGCAGAACTTTTAAACATTATTCCTATAATAAAAAGCTTTGGAATACCCACAATAGCAATAACGAATAATCCTGTATCTTCCCTTGCAAAACTCTGTGATGTAAGTCTTTTCCTTAATGTAAAAAAGGAAGCGTGTCCATTAGGACTTGCCCCTATGACCACAACGACAGCAACGCTTGCTCTTGGTGACGCAATAGCTGCTGCTCTCATGGTAGAAAAGGGGTTTAAAAGCGAAGACTTTGCAAGGTTCCATCCAGGTGGCAAATTGGGAATCAGACTTTCCAGAATAAAAGATCTGATGAGGAAAGGCGAAGATGTTCCAATAGTTTCTCCCGAAACCACGATAAAAGACGCGATATATGAAATATCGTCAAAAAAGTTAGGTGCAACCTTGGTCGTTGAAAATGGGAAACTTGCAGGAATACTGACTGACGGTGATCTGAGACGGTTCTTTGAAAAGGGTGGCAACATCAGTTCCAAAGTAAAAGAGGCTATGACCGTTTCGCCAAAGACCATTGAAGAAAAGGCATTTGCCGAAAAAGCCATAGAAATAATGGAACGTTACAAGATTACAGTTCTTCCCGTCGTTGATGAATCTGGCAATTTAAAAGGCATCATTCACCTGCACGACATATTGGGTAGGAGGATTTAAGATGGACATTAAATTAATTATTCTTGACGTTGATGGCGTTCTTACCGACGGTTCCATATACTATGACAGCGAAGGGAGAGAGTACAAAAGATTCAACGTTAAAGACGGCTTCGCGATAAAGTATGCTCTCTCACAGGGAATTGAAATAGCGGTAATCACAGGAAGAACATCCTCAATGGTAGAAAAGCGGTGTAAGGAATTAGGAATAAAATACGTATTTCAAAACATCCAGGATAAAGAGAGTGTTTGTGACGAACTCGTTAACCGTTTTAACATTACCTACGATGAAGTAGCCTACATGGGCGATGATATTCCTGACTTACCCCTGATAAAAAAGTCCGGGTTTTCCGGAGCACCGATTGACGCGGTGAGAAAAGTCAAAAAAGAGGCCGACTTTGTAAGTGTATATCCAGGCGGGAAAGGAGCAGTGAGAGAATTCATAGAGCGGATAGTGGGTGAAATCGGGTGAGAGAAAAGCTATTCAGAATTGCCGTTTTTATAGGTATAGCAGGACTGCTTCCCCTGCTCCTTATAATGCTCCGCAGGGATACTCCACCTCCAGAGGTTCATATAAAAAAGACAAAACAACAGATAATAAGGGACTTTGTATTCTCACAAGAAAAAAACAATCAGACTGAATGGAAGCTAAAAGCACCTGAAGCAAAGTTCATAGACAACCACATAACCCTCATAAATCCAATCCTTATCGTTAACACCAAAAATCCTGTTACCATAACAGCTAAAAAAGCTATATACTATAAGCAGGAAAACAGGGCAACCTTTGAAAAGGTTAAACTAAAAGGACAGGATTTTTACGCTGAAACTCCCAAAGGAAGATTTGACGGTAAACGGCAGATTTTCCACTCAAACTCAAACTGCCACGTTAAATTTTTAAACGGATACACAATAGAAGGGAAAAACTGCACCATCAACTTCAAAACGGGAAAGGTTATAATTAGCAAAACGGTAAAAACAGTTATAAAACTTTCGGAGGAGAAATGATAAAAAGACTTTTCCTTGCAGTTATCTTGGTTTTAACATTACTACCGCACAGCGGATTTGCAAGAAATACTGAACTTAAAAACCTTCCAATTGTCGTTGAAGCAAGGCAGCTAATCTACGATAAAAACAAACACACAGCAATATATATAGGCAACGTAATTGTTCAACATGACAAAATAACAATTACTGGCGATAAGCTGATTATCCATTTTGATAAAACAGGAAAGGTAATAGAAAAAGTTGAAATGATAGGGAATGTCACATTAAAAAGTGAACAGGGGAATGGAAAATGTGACCGTTTAGAATACTTCCCCGCCCAGGAAAAGATAGTTCTTATAGGAAATGCAACATTAAAGAAAGGGAAAAACGTTATTATAGGTGACAGAATCGTCGCATTTAAGGACGGAAACGTCACAGTGGAAGGTATAAAGCAAAAAGTAAAAACGATTATATTCCCCGGAGAGACAGTAAATGCCACAGTTAAATAAAATTGACCTCAACGTTCTCTCAGCAGTTAACATAAAAAAAGTGTACGGAAAGCGAACCGTTGTAGAAGATGTATCGCTAAAGGTTGAAGAGGGCGAAGTTGTAGGCCTATTAGGGCCAAATGGCGCCGGCAAAACTACAACCTTTTACTGCATTATAGGTCTGGTGAAACCGGAAGGCGGAAGAGTCTTCATCGGCGAAGAAGAGATAACAAACGACCCAACATATATAAGGGCGAGAAAAGGGCTTTCCTACCTTCCCCAGGATGCCTCAATATTCAGGAAACTAACCGTTGAAGAGAACCTGATAGCCGTTATGGAAATGCATAACTATCCTAAGAGAGAGATAGAAAAAAAGACAACCTCTCTACTTCAGGAGTTTGGAATAGAACACCTTCGAAAAAATCGAGCAGATACTCTTTCAGGCGGAGAACGTAGAAGACTTGAAATAGCAAGAGCTTTAACGATAAATCCCCGTTTCTTGCTTCTTGACGAACCGTTTGCAGGCGTTGACCCCATCGCAGTCGCCGACATTCAGGAGCTGATAAAAAGCCTGAAACATAGAGGTATTGGAATACTGATAACAGACCACAACGTTAGAGAAACACTTAAAATCATAGACAGAGCTTACATAATAAGTCACGGGAAAGTTTTAGCCGAAGGAACACCTGAAGAGATAGCTGCATCAGAAATTGTTAGAAAAGTCTATTTAGGTGAAGAATTCTCCCTGTGACATCCTCCTAACTAAAGTGGCAGGCTTCCTGCTTCACCGTGGGTTATTGCCCACTCCACAGACGTTACTTCCCCGCAGTCCACGGGTAGGGTTTTAAGGAGTTTTCCTTCTCCTTTGAGTTTCTCTACCGCTATCTTGAGTATGTTCTTTGCAGAGTTAACGTCCCTGTCTATCTCTTTTCCGCAGAGAGGACATTTGTATGTCCTTTCTGATAGGGGGATTTTCTGCCTGTGTCCGCAGAAAGAACAAACTTGTGTGGTAGGTTCGTATCTATCAACAAAGAACACGGGAATAAGAGTCGCAAGGCGTTTCAGCCTTGCAGTTATTCCTCCTATCCCCGTGTTTTGAACCTGTTTACCAAAGTATCCTTCGTGCCAGCCTTTTATTGAGTCGTTTTGAATTGCTATCAGGAAGAATTTCTTCAGGTGGCTTATGGCTTTGTTGAGGGTGTCTTTCCTCTTGTTCTGAATATATTCCCACTCTTTTTGAATTTTCAGCTTGGTTTTAAAGTAGTTCTTGCTTCCTTTTTGTTTTCTTGAGAGTGTTTTTTGTAGTTTTTTGAGTCTTTTGGTTTCTTCTACATACCAGCTTATTTTTTCTCCGTTTGATAGGGTTATCTGGTGTTTTATTCCAAGGTCTATTCCAATAGGTTGTCTGGTTTGTTTCTTTTTGATTTCTTCTAATGCTTTTTCTTTTTGCAGGTAGCAAGTGACGTAGAGGTAGTAGCCACTCGGTTTCTTTACAAGCAGTCCGTTTGCTATTTCACAGTCCTCTATTAACTGGTGGAGTCCTAAAACTCTGAACTTTTTCTTTATTCCCTGTATCTTTATTCTGTTTCTGTCTCCTGAAATTTTGTAGGTTATTCCATACTGTTTTAGGGGTATGCTTCTTATTTCGCTTTTGAATGAGAGTTTGCCTGCTTTGATTCCTTTTTCTTTTGCTTTTTTGAGGGATTTAAGGGAGTGTTTTATCCTTTCGATTATTCCCTGTCTCATTTGAGATGAGAGAGTATTGATGTCTCTCTTTTCAAAGCCTTCGGGTGTTTTGATTTTTACCTGCTTGAGCTTCCAGGAGTCTTTGGTTAGACGGTTTTCTATGTCTGCAATTATGTAGTTGTAGAGCCACTTGGCTTCAAGGAATAGTCTGTCAAGTTTTTTTCTATCTTTCTTTGATAGGTTCTGAAGTTTAAGTTGATAGACGCGGGGAATTTGACGTTTTCTCCGTTTTCTGGTTGCATTAAGAGTTTCTTTAATTTTCTCTTGCTTTAATCCGTTCATAGCTTAAAATTAATCTTTGAATCATCCTGTTTCAACGGCTTACGCTGTGCGGTTCATCTCTGCTTTGAAAAGCAGGGCTTTCTCGCAAAGGCTTTTTGTAAGGTGAAATATGTGGTACGTTCTGATAAATGTTATTTTTCCCGTTTACATTCTAATAGCTGCCGGCTTTCTATCGGGAAAATTCAAGAAAGACTTAGAGACAGACACTATAACGTTTATTGTCCTTTACTTTTTGGCACCTGCACTGGTGCTTTCTTCATTTAAAAACGTTGATCTCTCAATAGAGAATATAAAGTTCATAATCACTAACGGAACAGTAACAATCGCAGCAGTATGGATAGCAGCCGGATTTGTAAGTAAAAAGCTTTACGGAAGGCGAATTCCCGCACTCGAACTGTCGGCAGCTATAATGAACATAGGCTATTTAGGGCTTCCACTTATATACGTCCTCTTTGGCGATAAAGCTTTGGGTTACGCTATAACCTACATGGTCTTTGTAACTATCATCCACTTTACGGTAGCAATAGTGGCATTAAATCCGGAAAGTATAAAGAAAGGAGTCATCGAAACGCTAAAAATACCTCTCATATACGCAGTAATTGGTGCCTTCTTCTTGAGAAACTTTCAACTTGCGGAAGGTATTGAAAAGATGCTTAAACTTACAGGCGACTCAACAATGCCTCTTATGCTTCTTGCAATCGGAATAAAGCTTTCCCGCATAAAACCTGATAGAGTATCTCCGGCAATTACAGGCACCTTTTTAAGACTTGTTCTCGGTACACTCATCTCCTTCATTGTAGTAAAAGGTTTACAGGCACCACCACTTCTAAAAAAAACGGTGTTTATCCAGTCAAGCCTTCCATCGGCAATCCTTAACTTTGTACTGTGCGACAGATTCAATCAAGACCCGGAAATCAGCGCTTCAATAATATTTTTAAGCACACTTCTCTCTCCCCTGTGGCTTATCTTTGTAATTAAAGTGTTACTTCCGGCAATCTAAAGGAGAAATCTATGAGAGAACTTTTCGGATGGGCAGGATGCATTCTGCTACTTTTAGCCTATATCTTTCTGTATTTTAAAAAGTTTAGACTCTTCCTTTACTTTAACCTTATAGCCTCTATATCCCTAACCATATACAGCCTGCTCCTAAAAAGCATTCCCTTTGCGATAGTGAATGGATTCATAACCCTCGTCGTTGCAAAGAAAATCATAAGAGGAGAACGCTCATAAAACCTTCTCCCTGTACTCTTTGAGAAAATAATCTATCGTTTCTACCCTTATCTTTATTGCTCCAGCAGGGCGATTCTCGTCTATTTCGTGAAAGGTAAAGTAAGGAGTTCCGCTACTTTCCATTATACCTTCAATAACTCCGTAAACAGGAGCGTCAGGACCGCATCTAAAACTTGAAAAGTCAAGCACTGCGATGTTTGGATGACCTGCAGCATAAAGAGCACCCCAGACTTTTCGGTTGGTATTTTCACTGTACGATTTCTTATAAACATGAGAAATAGAGAAAGGATCCTTTTCCCTGAAAACTCTCGCAAGTATGTCTCTATCAACAGGAAGAGAATCTATTGTAAGAATTGGATAACCCCTTTTCTGAATCTCCGTGGTTATACCGTGATTTATCCCCGGATCATTATGGTAAGGCCTCCCAAGAACGAGGACGGCAATTTCACCGCTTTTCTCCACCCGCTCAAGGATTTCTCTACCATAAGCTCTCATAGTAGAAAGATATTTTTTATAAACCTCAAGTCCAATGTCAATAGCTTCCTTGTTTTCTTTTCTTGTTACACCAAAACGTTTTCCAAACGTCTCAAAAAGTTCAAACTCAAGGAAGTCCCTATCGTGGAAGTGCAGGATAGGAGAGATAAAATCAATACCTTTACGTTTAAAGACGTTTTCTTCTTTCGTAAGAACCGCATTCACAACCATTGGCGTTCCCGAAACTGTAGGACAAGCTTTAGAATCTTCACAATCCTTTAAAAAACGCATTAAAGTTAAGATTTTCGGGAAAAAGATAACATCAGGTTTTTTCCTTAAAAGGTTAATAACGTGGGCCAACGCCACTTTACTGGGGAAACAAGGGTCTATGGCACCACCAACCATATCCCTTTTCACCATACTCTCACTTGTAAAAGGCGAAAAGAGAACTTTAGCACCTAAAGACTTAAAATAACCTGTAAAGAAAGGTGCAATAGCGTAAAAGTTAAGAACTCTTGGAATACCTACAACAACACCTTTCAATCTATTTGAAATTACATCAACATCAAAATCTTGAAAAACAGTTTTGGCAGAGATCTCCGACATGTCAGGAAATCTTTCCTTAATCTCTTGCAGAAAGTTAAGCTGTCTCTTTAGAGACTGCACATCAACAGCCATTCCCTTTTCACACGGAGCAATAATGTAAAGGCTATCTCTTCCCTTTATAAAGGTTCTTAAACACCTGTTTGTACAGAAATGACATCTTGTGGTCTCATCACTTATAACCTCAAACTGCATATTTTCAACAGTTTCAAACCCGGGGAACACCGTTTCTTTTGTCTTCATAGCTTCAACAGCAGCTCCGAAAGCCCCGGCCTCACCGGTTATAGGATGGACAAAAATTTCCGCATCGGGAACCTTCTCTTTTATGAAGTCGTACTGAGCCTTAACTGCGGCGAGGTTTCTCTGTGTTCCCCCTTGCAGGAGAAAATACTTACCGAACTTTTTAAGGTTCGGTTCCTTAACAACGTACAGCCAAATATTTTTTGGAAGAACCTTTGCAAGACCTGCCATTATTTCTTGAGGTTCCCATCCAAGACGCTGAAAATCAACAATATCCTGTTCAAGAAAGACTGCACAACCAAAATTAAACTCAGGAACATACACTGCCCTAAAAGCAACGTCTGCATACTCTTCTACTCTGTAACCAAACCTTTCTGCAGTCGTTTGAAGAAAATATCCATTTCCTGCGGAACATTGAGTATTCAATTTAAAATCTTTCACCTGATTGTTGGACATAAACATCACCTTTATATCCTGCCCTCCAACATCAACAATAACATCAACCTTATCAAAGAAAGAGAGAGCCGAAATTGTGTGGGCAACCGTCTCAACAACTGCAACATCGGCACCTATTATTTCTTTTATCATATCCTTAGCATAGCCTGTAACGCCGACTCCTTTAACATCAAGAACAGCCCCTTTAGACTCAACAGACTTCTGCACCTGCTTTAAGAGATTTTTAACATCCTCAAGAGGATTTCCGCAGGAAAGAGTGTAAGCTTTTTCCACTATCTGCTTTTTATCATCTATAACAACCACTTTGGTAGATGTTGAACCACCATCAATTCCTATATAACAGGGAATTCTTTCACCTGGCACAATCTGTCTCACCGGAACAATAACTTTGCCGTACCTTTTCAAAAACTCTTCAAGCTCTTCCTCATCCTTTACTAACCCGGGTACCCCTATTTCTTTCTTCAAACCATCCCTGCCTATACTCAAGAATTCCTGTAGTTTATCGCAACCTTTATAAGGACTCTCCTCTTTTATACCAGTAAGAGCAGCCCCTATTGAGGCAAAGAATTGAGCGTTTTCCGGGACAATCACGCTGTTTTCATCAAAATCAATACCCTTCTCTTTCCAAACTCTCCCAAGATGAAACCTCCAGGCTTGACGAAGTGCCGGGAAAAATGTATGAGGCCCACCAAGGAGTAGAACTTTAGGTACAAGAGTATAACCTCTTGTAAGGACGGTAAGGTTCTGAAGAACTATTGCATCAAAAAGAGATATAAGAAGCTCTTCGGCAGGAACACCACTCTTTTGAAGACCTGTTATATCTGTCTCAGCAAAAACACCACACTTAGCAGCAACCGGATAAACCTTTGAAGAATCGTAAGACACAGAAGCTGCAACATCCGGTGATATTTTAAGTTTACTTAAAATTCTATCTATCGTTGCACCTGTTCCACCAGCACACTTATCGTTCATCGTCGTTAACTTTCTTTTTCTGCCGTTAACATCAAACCAGAAAATCATCTTTGCATCTTGACCACCAAGCTCAACGACACTTCCTACATCTGGAATAGTGCTTTCAACCGCTTGAGTTACAGCGTTTACCTCCTGGATAAATTGAACTCCAAGAACTTTGGAAAAAGATGTAGCACCACTTCCCGTCATAAAGAGGTTAAACTCTCTGCCAGCAATCGCTTCAATATCTTTTAAGAACTTTAAAAGCTTTTCACCCTGCCTCGCCTCGTGCCTCTCGTAACGTTTATAGATAACATTTCCTATTTCATCAAGCAAAACACATTTTATGGTAGTTGAACCTATATCTATTCCCGCACTTTTCATTCTGTCTTCCCTGAACCCAAAAGTATATAGAAGAAAATTAAGAACATTGTTGAATACTGGCAATAAACGGCTATCTTTATTCTATAACTATTATAGACAGAGGAAAACATGGAACTTTTATCACCGGCTGGAACTTTAGAAAAACTAAAAGTTGCCGTAGATTTTGGCGCTGATGCGGTATATGCAGGCGTAAAACAGTTCAGCTTAAGAGAGAGAGCAGGAAATTTCACGATAGAAGAACTATATGAAGGAATTAGATACGCCCACTCAAAAGATAAAAAAGTCTATATAACGCTCAACGCATTTTTACGAAACAACGAATTAGAAACCTTTAAAAAAACTGTTGACGCTGTGGCTAAACTTAACCCAGATGGATTTATTGTGGCAGATATCGGTGCACTTTCCATAATAAGAAGCAGAACAGACATTCCTATCCATATCAGCACACAGGCAAATGTAACAAATATAGAAACAGTAAAAGCATACCGGAAGCTTGGTGCCAGCAGAATAGTTCTCGCCCGAGAGCTATCACTCAAGGAAATAGAAGAAATTAAAAAAGCTGTACCGGAAATGGAAATAGAAGTATTTATCCACGGCGCAATGTGTATGGCATACTCAGGAAGATGTCTGCTTTCAAGTTATCTGACAGGAAGGGATCCCAACCGGGGAAGCTGCGTCCAGAGTTGCAGGTGGAAATATTATGTCGTTGAAGAAAATAGAGAAGGCGAACTATACCAAATTGAGGAAGACAGGCACGGCACGTACATTTTCAACTCTAAAGACCTGTGTGCACTTCCACTCCTTGACAAACTTTACGAAATAGGTGTTGACTCTGTAAAAATTGAAGGAAGGGTAAAAAGCGCATACTACATTGCTGTTACAACAGCAGTATATAGAAGGGCTATTGACCTTATAAAAAATGATCCATCAACATTTAAAAAAGAGATTCCTAAACTGCTAAAAGAATTAGATAAAGTGAGTCACAGACCTTATACAACGGGATTTTTGGGTCAGGAGAAAGAGCTCCAACACTACCCCACAAGTTCTTACATAAGAAAGTATAAGTTTTTAGCGCTCTTTAAAAATGGCATATGGGAAGTTAGAAACCAATTTAAAGAGGGTGATGAGGTCGAAATTTTTTACAGCAGTGGAAAATCTGTAAATGTGCGCATAGAAAAGATTAAAAAACTAAAAGGAAACCAAGAAATAACTATAGATACCGCTCATCCTAACTTCAAGATAAAGATAGATTTTAATATTAAAATACCTCTCGAAAATCTTATGCTGCTAAGAAAAAAAACAGAATAAATTTAAATTACTTAATAAGATTCCCAATATTGAATATTGGTAGATACATCGCAATAATAATAAAGCCAATTACTCCGCCTATAAATACCATCATAAGAGGTTCTATGAGAGACGTTAAACCATCAACCATCGTATCTACTTCTTCCTCATAAAAGTCAGCTACTTTGCCAAGCATTTCGTCAAGGTTACCTGCATCTTCACCGATAGCCACCATGTTTATAAGCATCGGTGGAAAGATCTTGCTACGGGAAAGAGCCACAGCAAGACTTATACCCCTTTCCACCTGATCTTTCACTTTTTTTATTTCCTCCTGGATAATCTTGTTGTTAGATGTTTCCGCAGCAATATCCAGAGCTTTAAGAATATTTATACCACTTGAAACCATCGAAGAAAGCGTCCTGGCAAAGTTAGCAATTGAACTTTTTAAAATAAGCTTACCAAAAATTGGTATTTTCAACATAAACATATCAAAATAATATCTAACTTTATCTATCTTTAAAAGTTGCTTAAAAGCAATTATAAAGATAACTAACAGTCCAATCATCCAACCTATATAATCCCTCAAAAAATTACTAATATTTATAACGATTTGCGTTAAAGTTGGAAGCTGACCACCAAGGTCTTTATATATGTTTGCAAAAGTAGGAATAACAAAAATCAAAATACCGGAAACAATTATTGTAGCTATAATTAAAACAAACGTAGGATAGAACATCGCGCTTTTCACTTTAGAACGAAGATGCTCTATTTTTTCAAGATATTCTGCGAGCCTTTTTAAAGTTGTATCCAGAGTACCCGCCTCTTCTGCCGCCTTTATCATACTTATGTAAAGATCACCAAAGACATCTTTATGCTTTGCAAGAGCTGCAGAAAATCTACCTCCTTCCTCCACCTGTTTTGCAACATCTTTTATAATCTCTCTCAACCTTCTATTAGAAACTTGCTGTTCAAGCGCTCTTAAAGCACTGACAAGTGGAATACCAGCATTTATCATAGAGTAAAGCTGGCGTGTGAACAATACTATATCTTTCAGCTTAACTCTATCCATAAAAGATAGATTAATTTCCATATTTAGACCAGAAGATTTTTCTTCCTTGACAGACTCTATATAAACTATTCCTTTGTTTCTTATAAGATTTTTAGCCATATCAATATTATCAGCGGTAACTTTACCTCTCTTAACCTTCCCAAAAATTGTCTTACCTTTATAACTGTAAACAGGCATATCTCACCTATCCCGAATAAGTTTTTATCAATGCTTCAAGTTCTTTAACATCAGGGGAAACTGTTTTTGCTGTTTCAAGAGTAATCTCTCCTGAAAGGTACAATTTAGCCAAACTTTGATTCATCGTTACCATCCCTGTCTCTGCTTGGCCAGTCTGCATTAACGAATAGATTTGATGAAGTTTGTTTTCTCTTATAAGATTTCTGATAGCCGCCGTCGGTATAAAGACTTCCGCCGCAGCAACTCTACCTTTTCCATCTTTTCTCTTAAGGAGTTTTTGAGCCACTATACCCTGGAGAGAAAACGAAAGCTGAGTCCTTATCTGAGACTGCTTATCTGCTGGAAAAACATCAACTATACGGTTTATCGTCTCTATCGCGGAATTGGTATGCAAAGTACCAAAAACAAGGTGTCCGGTTTCCGCAGCAGTTAGAGCAGCTGCAATAGTTTCTGTATCCCTCATCTCACCTACAAGGATGACATCCGGATCTTCACGAAGTGCTGATCTAAGTGCATTGGCAAAACTCTTCGTATCACTTCCGAGTTCTCTCTGATTCACAAGAGACATCTTATGCTCATAAACAAATTCAATAGGATCCTCAATCGTAATTATGTGATAGGGATAAGTTTCATTAATGATATTAATAAGAGAAGCAAGCGTTGTAGATTTACCGGAACCGGTGGGACCTGTAACGAGCACCAATCCTTGATCAAGATGTGCAAAACTTTTTACAACCTCTGGTAAACCAAGTTTCTCAAATTCAGGAATTTCAAAAGGAATTAAGCGAAATACTCCAGCCAATGCAGAGCGTTGATAAAAGGCATTTCCTCTAAATCGTGCCAGATTTTCTATTCCAAAAGAAAAATCAAGCTCTAACTCCTCTTCAAGACGCTTCTTCTGCATATCGGTAAGAACACTGTATATCAACTTTTTTGTGTCATTAGGTAAAAGGATTTCATACTCTTCCATTGGAATAAGGTCACCACTAACTCTCACTCTTGGCGGACTTCCGGGCGAAAGATGAAGATCCGACCCACCTCTCTCAACAAGCTCCCTAAGAAAATCAACTATTGAAGCCATTATTCTTCCTCGCTTCTTCTAATAACAAAAATTTTTCAATTTGTTAAACTCAATTATAACACACTCAACATGGCAGCTAATAACGAAAATTAAAAAACAGAATTAAAAACCTTTACAACAACTTCTACAGCAACTGCCAGTAAAAATAAGGCAAACCACTTCCTAAGCTTATCTGGATGTACTCTATGCATAATCTTTACACCAAAGCGGGTTCCGACATAAAGGCCTGGAATCATAAAAAGAAGTGCAGGAACGTAGATATAACCAATAAAAAAAGGATTACTAACGCGATGCCATCCATAGTAAATATAATTGAGAGACGAAAAGAGGGCATTAAAGAAAACAACACCTGTGGAAGTCGCCATAGCATTTTTTATAGGTATATCTCCAAACGAATAAAGCATCGGAGTAACAACAGCCCCACCTCCCACGCCAAGAAGCCCTGCAAGAAACCCAGAAGCAATACCCGTTAAAAATACCGTCCTATAATTTACTTTTTCCTTTTTTTTCTTGCTATCTGAACCCTTCAAAAGCTTGATAGACATAAAAATAAGAAAGATGGCAAAAAGCACCTTTGTCATCTGAGGTGACAGAAACTTAGCCGTTAACGCACTTCCCAAAAATACACCCGGTAATGCCCCAGAAACAAGAAAAAGGAAAAGTTTTCCCTTTAAAAAGCCTTTTCTTATATGCTGCCAGGCAGATGTTCCAGAAGTTACTGTCATACAGGCGAGAGAAGTTGCAACGGCAGATTTAGGAACTATACTTTCAGAAATACCCAAGAACGGGAAGACAACCCAAAATGTAGGTATAAATAACATTCCCCCACCCTTTCCTAAAAGACCCGAAAGAAAACCAATTAAAAAACCTGCAACAGACAGTACAATTCCAGCCTCTACAATATGTGAAAGCATCTACTGTTTCTCCTTACATTTATTCCAAAAATGTTTATTCATAGAAAAAGCTTTCCTTATATTTACAGGTAGCTTATCAAAATTATATCCCATTTTATATCCAAGATACTTTGCAAAATTCCTAAAAAAAAAGTTGGGTAAAAGATGAAAAGCTCCATTATCTAAAAGAAATTTCAGTTCTGACTTAACATATCTAATACCCTCTTTTTCCGGTTTTCCAAATGTTTCCAACATCCAAAATTGCGTTTTATGAAATACACCAACATCAAAATATCTTCTAAATTCCTGAATTACAGAATAAGAATGTGAGTGATAAACCTTTGCCTCCGCAACATATTTGATTTTGTACCCCTTCATCAGTAAACGAGCCGCAACAACAGAATCTTCTCCAAATATAATATTTTCTGGAAACCATCCTATAGATTCAAGGCATTCCCTCCTATAGGCAGCAAAAGAATTTGAAAGAAAAGCCACTTTAAATCCCATGGTTTTACTGTCTTCAATATTTTTTTCAAAAGATTTTTCAGGATAGTTAAATAACCTCAAATGCTTCCCAAATAAATCGGTATTTTCATAAGGAATCTGTCTCCCATAAGTAGCGGCTATCTTTTTATCTTCACGAAAAGGCAGCGTTAAAAATTCAATCGCTTTTTCATCAACAGGAATAGCATCTTGTGTAAAGTAAATCAGAATCTTTCCTTTAGCTTTTTTCCCTGCTAATGTTCGCGTGCTTCCGTGGTCAAATTCTTCTTTCGGAATAGATATAACATGTACCCCCTTTGAAACAGCAATATTTACTGTCCTATCCAAAGACGAAGAATCTACAACAATAATCTCATCTGGTTTTATAGTTTGATTACCAAGAGCATCAAGAAGCCTTCCTATGTATTTTTCTGCATTATATGTTGGAATTATTACAGATATCATAGAGATCCTCTCTTACATATCTTAAATACCACAAAAACCCAAGGTTTCTCAGAAAATTCTGCTTGAAAAGTTTAAAACGAAAAATGGTAAGCAACTTACCAATGTAAGATACATAAGGAATTTGTACATAAGCTCTAAGCATGTCTCTTTGTTCCGGTTTCAAACAGTCCTCATAAGTTGATAAAAAATTCTGAGCCTGCAAAATTGTTTTAGTAATAGATTTAACTAAGTCATCCTTTCGTGTACATTTCTTAACAGCATATTTTACATCAACATTTTTAGCACCCGTATCATTTTTTCCATGCTGCCGATACAACACTGTTGGTTTTGAAATAAAATCCACCACTCCAAACGCGGACGCAACAAGGGCAAGCCACCAATCGTGCATAATAGCTTTTCCACCTATAGGATAGGCCTTTTTTAACAAAGCCCTATTAACAGCACATGCACATCCAGTTACATTATTTTGAACAAGTAGATAATTAAGTGTTTTACATTCCGGATTAAGCTTCTGATAACGCCACATAGAATCGCTTATCACATCTAAATTAGAATCCACCACCCTCAAATCAGAATGCAAAAGAATCGGCAAATCTTCACGTAAATTCTCAATTTGTTTAAATTTTTGAAGAAAAATCTCTATTTTATTCTCAATCCAGATATCATCTTGATCACAAAAAAAGAAATATTCAAAATCCTTTTCTAAAGCGATACCAATAAGATGACTAAAATTGTCTTTAGCATTACCCAATTTTAATCCATCATTAATAAAAATAACCTTTTCAGGATATTTAATGCTGTACTCTTCCAAAATATCAACTGTTCCATCTTCCGACCCATCGTCATGAACCAAAAGAACCCAATTTTTGTAAGTTTGAGTCAAAATGGAATTAAGCTGCTGAGCCAGAAACTGCTCACCATTATAAGTAGCCATTAAAATTGCCACTGTCCTTTCTTCCACATTCACCTCAACACAGGTTATGATAACCCAACTTTCTAACTAATGGTTTCCCCTTCAGGTTTCTATAAAATTCTACAAGACGCTCATTCGATAAAAAAGCATAACTTCTTGAAGCATTTACAAGAGAAGTCGCTTTCTTTATTCTATCCCCATCTATGGAAACAT
This sequence comes from Desulfurobacterium sp. TC5-1, assembly GCF_000421485.1. Taxonomy (NCBI): domain Bacteria; kingdom Pseudomonadati; phylum Aquificota; class Aquificia; order Desulfurobacteriales; family Desulfurobacteriaceae; genus Desulfurobacterium; species Desulfurobacterium sp. TC5-1. The sequence continues at coordinate 819,170 of NZ_ATXC01000001.1, forward strand.
TAAGCCAGTTCAAAACACTTTCAATGGTTGGAATAGGATTTTCCAAAAATTCCTCGTACTTTAGATGCAAGATTCCTTTGCCTGAGCGTTTTTCAAAATCATATATCGATTTTAAATATTCCTCCCATAACTTAACACCTTCTTCAAGAAACTGCAAACGAACTGAATCAACAAAATTCAATTTACCTATAGCAAATATAGCTTTTATAGTCTGTTTGTAATTCCACCTAAAATTATTTTTATTCTTCAATACTCTCCTTCTCAAACTTTCAGCTACATCTACAGGATTACGATATATATGAATTATTTTTGCTTGAGGGAAAATCTCTGACCATATATTTAAAGTAATACTATTCCTTGGATCTTTCCATCCCCAGAGAAAAGGAAGATTGTCTAATTTTCTATACTTTAGAAACCTGCGAACACCAAGAAATTTCAATATTTTAAAACTGGAAATATTAACTTTAACTGCTTTTACTAAAATTTCTTTGAATGTATCATCTATGAATCTAAAATTGTATGGATTATCCCATGTAGCATTTGCTTGAGCCAACAACCAGTCATTGAGTTCAAGAAAAAAGAAAGGTTCATTATTTGGATCTCGACTCGCTCCCATAAAAATTCCACATTTTTGAAGAACTCTTGAAAGTAAAGATGTCCCCGAACGATGCATCCCAACAATAATAACTGGCGGACATTTCATTTGACAGCTCCACTAAATTATATTTATGGTATAAAAACCATAATATTTCTTAACAAGGAAAAGCGGTACAATATTGATAAAGGCAAGGCTTATCGCACTGGCAATGGCAGCTCCGTTTATCCCGTAATGAGGAATTAAACAAGCATTAAGAACAACATTTATAAAAGCACCACCAAATATAATATTTTGCATAGTTCTCTCTTTCCCTGTCATCATCAAAATGTAGCCAACACTTCCAACAATTGCATTAACAAATTGCCCCAAAGAAAGAATAACAAGTGCAGAAGAAGCAACAATAAAATCTTTACCAAAAATTAACAATATTTGCTTGGAGAAAAAAACAAAAACAACCAATATCGGGAGTGACGTCCAAAAGATTAGTCGAGCAGACTGTCTTGCAACTCTCGCAAGACCCTTCAAATCTTTACGCCCCCAAAACTCTGCAAACTTCGGAGCAGCAATTGAATTTATAGAAAAAAGAACAATACTAATTACCGTAGAAAGTTTCAGAACTACATTATATATTCCTACATCTCTGGTGGTTTTAAAAATTCCTATCATAAAAGTATCCGTCCATCCCATAATGAAAACCAATACGCTCGAAAAAAGAAGAGGTAGAGAAACCGATAAGATATATTTATAAGAAATCTGATTTGATGCTGGTTTAACATAGAGCGAAAATGTTTTCAAATACTTTCTCCACAAAAAAAGTGCTAAGAAAGTAAAAACAACAACAGATATACCATAAGATAAAATTGGAATCAAATAAGGATGCTTTGTTTTCAAAAACATCAAAGAGAAAACTAAAATAAGAGAGGCCAGACCGAAAACTCCAAGCTGTTGAAGTAACATATAAATAGTTATTTTTTTCAATCCCCTAATAGCCTCTCTTGTAATCCATAAAACTACAAAAGGAATAACAAAGGCGGAGACCAATTTCAAAGGTACAATCAAAGTAAAATCATGGAATACTTCGACTGCTATATATTTAGCAAACAAAAACAAAATAAAAGATAATGCACTTGATACACTCAAAGTCAACAACAAAATCTTTCTAAAAACCTGAGGTATTAAATATTTATTTTCTGAAACCATAAACTCAGAAGTAAATCTCAAAAGTGCTATGTCTGTTCCCAAACGACCAAACATTCCCGATATTTGAAGAAACATAAGACATATAGAGAAAACACCCCATGCTTCAGCACCGTAATGGCGAGTAACAATAACTGTAAAAGAATAACCAACAATTATGCCAGCAACTTTCAGGAAAAAAGCAATCCCTGAATTTTTCAAAAGTTCCCTTAAATCCTGATCTTCAGAAAATCTATGCTTTAAATTAACAATTCTATCGATAATCATTTAGACACCAGTCTGTATGCCACCATAACCGGAAAATCATCATAAACAAGCTTAAAATACCTACTATCATAATGCCTAAGAATAAACATCTGATTAAACATAGAATAAAAAGGTTGCTGTCCCATTATGAATCCCAATAATCTTCCCTGAACATTTACAAGGTCAAGATAAAACCGGCCGGCAGGATTAAAAGTTAATTCTTTATACTTACCATTAACATTCAAAGCTATTTTATTTAGCATAACAGCACCTTTCGCCCGAACAACACCTGTTCTTAAATTTATGCGAATGCCGCCACAAGCAACATTTTCCTTATCCACAGCAACACAAACACCCAAAGGTGTAATGCTGTTTTTCACACCTTTTTTGAGCTCAAAATTCCACGTACCAAAATAGTTAATCCAGGCAAATTTACCTATTTCATCTTCTGTAAAAATCCAGTAAACAGGATGTTTTAATCTACCACTGAATCTTCCACTTAAAATTTCCGCCTTTATTTCTTCTGGTTTTTTACCCTCTTTAAGCCACTTATTAACATAAGTTATGCCCACATTTGAAATACCGGCTATCGTATTATAAGCCTCCTTTGATGAAGGAGTTGAAAACGTCGTTGCCACAAAGTATGTTTTTGGTGAAAGCTGAGACTGACCATCATGATAAACTGCACGGCGAGAAAGGTACTGAATGGCAGTCCCATAATCCCACCATGTCCATATCCAGGAATCTTCAGGTGTAATCTCTTTTAATTTTAAAAAAGCTTCTTCAAGTGCAGGAGTTATCTTAGGAACAGCTACAAACTTCACTGCCTCAGACTGAACGGAAAAAGCCAAAACAGATATAACAACTGCTAAACCCAAAAGTACTATTTCTTTAAGTCTACTCCAACTATTATTTAATAAGGAATTATTATCACGAACATATTCGTTAAAGTAATCAAACAGAAAATCAAAGAAGTAACCAAAACCAATACCTATAAAGGGTGCAAGATACATAACAAATCGATTACCACTTTTAAAAGACATTAATCCAAGAAGAAAAGTGGGAATAAGAAAAAGCATTTCCCGCCATTTTCTAAAGAACAATACGAAAACAAATAATAATCCAACAAAGAACACAATACTATTTCCTGTACTCGTAGCAATTATTGTCCTTAATGGAGCTCTCTGAGCTTCACTGATAGATTGCATAACGTTTGGGAATCCACTCTGAACAGCAGATTTGCCAAAATTAAGAATATAAGTATTTACCCTATCGGCAAGAATCATAATACCTTTATAAATTATTAAAGGATTGGCCGCTAAAAATAAAAAACCAAAAAGTTTAACATCATCTTTTGAAAATTGCCTCTTTAGCACAATAAAACCCACTATAAATACTATAAACATAATAAGTACAAGATCTGGATGGGCATACCACCAGTAGAATAATTGACAAGATACTCCGGCCAAAATTGCAAAAAGATACTTTTTCCATCCTTCAGTATGGAGAATTTTATGGAAAAAATAGGCTATCAAAAAGGGGAAAAAGAGATTCAGAGAATCGGTATCAAACCTTGCAACTGTTGTCCTCGCCAAGTACATAAGAGAAATAACGCCAAAAACCGCACCTGAAAAACCCGCAAGAGGCGCACCTATCTCATCCATATATATAACAAGAGGAATCACAAATAAAACGGCAAGAATGGGCGTAAGATAAAAAGCTACATTTTCTATGTGAGTATGGAAAAGTTTTGCAAAAACGGCTCCCATAAAACTCTCAAGAGGTATCGGCTCAGGATAAACTGCTTTATAAGCTTTCAATTTTTTTATCTCTGAATCTGAAAGCTTCGAAACTATATAGTTATCAGGGACAAACCTGAGAGGATCTACTTTCCCCGCTTTATACTTACCCTCAAGATAATCTTCACTCCATCTTGCAAAATAGAAAGCATCATAACTTGTAAACAGGGGACGATCTTTATAATAAAAGCTCGATTTTCTTGCTTGCCATACAGAAAGATCATCAAAGCGAACATACAAACCAACTACTATTGGAATAAGGAGAAACAACAGCAGTCTTACAAATCTTAAATTTCTCATCTTTTCCACCACAATCTCCGGACAAAATGGTATAAAAAGCATGCTAATTATATCAAAGCGCAAACGGTATTGACATTTCTTTTAATGCCTTTAAAATATCCTTACGCAGGCTCGGAGCATGGCGCAGCCTGGTAGCGCGCTTGGTTCGGGACCAAGAGGTCGGGGGTTCAAATCCCCCTGCTCCGACCACTCAAAATATCTTCAACAAGTAAATCTACCTGCGTCTTTAACTCAAGAAATGTTCCTGTGTTACACACAAGAAAATCGGCAAACTTTAACTTTTCATTATACGGAAGTTGTAATCTATCTCTTCTAATAACATCCCTGAGGGTAAATCTCTTAGATGCTCTCAAGTACCTCTGACCACGATAGGCAAAAACAACAACAACTTTATCAACAACTTTATACCATCCAGACTCAATTAAAACAGCTGCCTCAACAAAGATAGGCTCTTTACTTTTAGCTGAAGATATAATCTTTTGTTTCACCATAGGGTGCGTGATAGATGTAAGTTTTTTTAGAGCTTCTTTGTCAGAAAACACTATATCTGCCAACTTTCTTTTATCGATTTCTCCATCCTCAGCAAGAATCTCCTTTCCGAAAACGGAAACGACAGGTTCATAGGCAAGCTCTCCTTTTCTTAAAACTTCCTTCGCTAAATCATCAGCATTCAAAACTTTAAAACCCTTAACCCTCAAAAATTGAGAGAAAGTACTTTTCCCTGCTCCTATATTCCCTGTTATTCCTATAATCACGATTCACTTTCCCTCTTCATCATAAAACTATCAAAAACCGGTAGTATCATCGCAACAACTGGAACGGCAACAATTATTCCGAGGAAATTCCCATAAGTTGCTCCAAAAAAGATTGCAAAAAATATTAAAAGCGGATTAATCCCCGTAGTTCTGCTCATAACCATGGGATAGATAACATTCTCAAGAGCAGCTTCTGAAAGAAAAACAATAATAACCGCAACTATATGGAAAAGGTCACCATTGTCAAAAACAGCTAATAAAATTGAAGGAACAAAACCAGTGAAAAAACCAACGTAAGGAATCATATTCATAATCCCCGCAACAACAGCTATAAGGAAACTATACCTGATACCCACAGCGGTTAATGTAATAGAAAAATAGACAGCCACTAAAAATGCCATTAAAAGTTGTCCTCTAATATAGCCAGACAAAGAGTCATTGACCCTATCCAGCAAAACAGCTGTTTCAGTTCTGTAAGTACGAGGAATTAATTTTAGATATAAATCCCGCAAATTTTCCCAATCAACCAGGATATAATAAGAAAGTAAAGGAATAACAACGATATTTATAAGCACTGAAGCAATTGAAAAAACACCGGAAAATATCTTTTGAACCAATGCAGCTACAGTTAAAGAATTATTAACAGAAAATTTTTGATACAACAAAGAAAAAACAGACTTGGCATTTTCCGGATTAAAGCTACCGGCAAAAAGTCTTTTTCCTATATATTTTGACAGATAAAAATCTATTTTAGAAGTTAAAACGGGAAGATAATCAATAAATCCTTCAATTTGCTTTATAAGAGCTGGCAAGATAACAAGCATCAAACCCAAAATTGCCAATAATATTAAAACCACGGTTAGTACTGCTGCAATCTGACGTTTTTTAAAAATTTTTAAAAAAAACTCGAAAATAGGAAAAGTTATATAAGCACTCGCCACGGCTGCAAAAAATGGAAAAACAACTGGCTTCATCATAAAAAGTACAATAATAAAAAGTGTTATAGTAAGCGTAACAACCATCTCCGGAAAGTATCTCTCCACAACTGAATTATTCACTTCCCAACTCCCTTATCCCTATTATCACATAACTTATACCAGATATAACAGTCATACCACCGGTAAAGGAATACAAGAATTTCAAGAATATATCAAGATAAAAATTATTGAAATTCAAGCGAAGTAAAGTGAAAAATATTGTTAAAAATTGTGAAAAAGCGGTAAATTTACCAATTAAAATGGGCTTAATTCTATCAACTTTATTAAAAACTGTAAGCAACCAGCCACCAACTATTATCAAAATATCTCTTGAAATAACCAGTATAGTCAACCATGGAGGAATAATCTTGTGTATATAACTCAAAACCACAAATGCAGAATCAATAAGAGCTTTATCCGCAAGTGGATCCATTATTATTCCAACTATGGTAATTTGCTGTAAACGTCGCGCCAAAAAGCCATCAAAAGCGTCACTTAAAGCTGCTATAATGAATAGAATTAAGGCAACTTTAAAGTTACTATAATGAACAGCCATTATAAAAAGAGGAACAATAAGAGCCCTAACAACTGTTATGAGATTTGGTATATTTACCATTAGTATCAACTCCAAAATAACAGAGGTTAAAGTATGAATTTTTCAAAAATAGCAATTGAGGATTATATACTATCTTTCTTAAAAGAGGATATAGGTTTTACCGGTGATATAACCTCCGCGGCATTACCAGGAAGAAAAATAAGAGCAAGGCTCGAGGCAAAAGATGACTTTATTTTGGCTGGAACACCTTTCTTCCAGAAAGTATTTGAAGTTTTAGATAGCAATTTCAAGTTTTCATGGAAAAAGAAAGAAGGGGAACAAGTGAAAGCTGGTGAAATAATAGGCTACATAGAGGGCGGAGAAAAATCTCTGCTAATAGGCGAACGAACAGCTCTTAATTTACTTCAACATCTTTCAGGAATAGCTACCAACACCTATAAGTATGCAAAAGTTTTACAAGGGACAAAAATAAAACTATTAGACACCAGAAAGACCTCTCCAGGACTTAGATATTTTGAAAAATATGCAACAAGAATTGGCGGTGCCTTCAACCACAGAATGGGACTCTACGACGCAGTCATGATTAAAGACAATCACATTAAAGCTTACGGAAATGTAACAAATGCAGTAAATACAATCTATAAAAATATTCCTGTAACAACAATAATAGAGGTTGAAATAGAAAACTGGGATCAACTCAAAGAAACTCTTAATGTTAAAGACATGATAAACATCATCATGTTAGATAACTGGGAAATATCAGAATTGGACAAAGCTATAAAATTTATCAGAAATGAATTAAATCATGCTAAAATAGAAATATCTGGGGGAATAACTCTGGAAAAGTTAAAGGAATTAAGAACCAAAGATATAGATTTTGTGTCAACAAGTAAGCTTATAACCAATGCAAAATGGGTTGATATAAGTATGGAGGTAGAATGAACATTCATCCGTTGAATCTCTTAGATGCCGTTCTTGTGATAATACTGGGGTGGAACTTTTTTAGAGGCTTTAATAAGGGTGCTATCGAAGAAATTTTATCCATCGCAGGCATCGGTATAAGTATTTTTATAGCTGTCAAAAGCGCCCATGTTGTTGCAGCAAAATTCGTTTCCGACCCTGACGCACCAATAATCATTATGACAGGATTCGTCATCTATGGCATCCTATTTCTTATATCTAAATATATCGCTTTCACTTTAAACTCTCTATATTCAAAAGGTTTTTTAGGACTGTTAAACAACCTTTTAGGATTTTTGTTTGGAATCTTCAGAGGTATTCTCCTCACCTCAATATTTTTACTCTTTATAGGTGCAACAATGCCGGACAGTTACCTTATAAAAACAAGTTATCTTGGAGGATTTTTTGCACCTGTGACAGACATAGTGGTTTCTCTACTACCCGAAAAGGCAAAGAAAAAGGTTGAAAAAAACTGGAAAACCGCTGAAGCCATTCTTCTCAAAAACAGAAAAGCGTGGAAGGAATAAAAAAGCCCGCTCAAAGCGGGCTTTTAAAAATACTTCAATCACCTTACATCAAACGCCAACAGATGCCATATACTTAATTAAATCACCAAGTCTGTTTGAATAGCCAAACTCATTGTCGTACCAGGAAATTATCTTAACCAAGTTTCCACCTATTACATCAGTAGATTTTCCATCTACTATGGAAGAACGTCTATCACCTATGTAATCAACAGAAACGAGCTCTTCATCTGTATAACCTAAAATACCTTTCAGTTTACCTTCTGCTGCCTCTTTCAGAGCAGCATTTACTTCTTCAACAGTAACTTCTTTGTTAACAATACATACAAAATCAATTAGAGAAACATCAGGTGTTGGAACTCTTATAGAAATCCCATTAAATTTACCTTTAAGCTCAGGAATAACAAGACCTACCGCTTTAGCAGCACCTGTGGTTGTTGGTACCATTGATACAGCAGCTGCTCTTGCCCTTCTCAAATCCTTATGGGGCGCATCAAGGAGACGCTGGTCAGCAGTATAAGAGTGAACTGTTGTTAAAAATCCTTTTTCTATACCAAAATTTTCAAGCAACACCTTTGCAACAGGCGCAAGGCAATTAGTAGTACAGGAGGCATTTGAAATGATGTAGTGCTTTTCCGGATCATAATCTGTGTGATTTACACCAACGACAAACGTGGCATCTGGTTCTTTTGCAGGTGCCGAGATAAGAACTCTCTTTGCCCCTGCATCAAGATGCTTTGAAGCACCAGTTCTATCCCTAAACCTTCCAGTGGCTTCTAAAACCACATCGACCTCAAGTTCTTTCCAGGGCAACTTTGCAGGATCCTTCTCCGCATAAACGGTTATTTCTTTGCCGTCTATAACAAGTTTATCCCCTTTTACTTCCACCGTTCCGGGAAATTTACCGTGTACAGAGTCGTATTTTAAAAGATGAGCAAGTGTAGCAGCATCCGTTAAATCGTTTATTGCCACGATTTCAATTTCATCATCTCCTAAAATGGCACGGTGAAAACATCTTCCAATTCTTCCATAACCATTGATGGCAACTCTTACACCCATTATAATCCTCCCTTAAGCGGTTTATTTCTAACACTTAAATGATAAACTTTATTCAGTACATTTACAACAAAATGAGGTTTTAAAATGCTTGCTCTTGCCACCATTGGACTATGTGCAGCAGGAATAGCAACAGGAATACTAACGGTTCAGCTAAGAAGAACAGCTCAAATAAAGAAAAAACTTACCGGTCTGTTTTCACTTCCCGATAAAGTAAACTGGAACGAACTTATCTACTGTATCGAAAAAGAGATTAGCGAGAGAAAAAGCCGGGATAACATTCATTTATTGTCTCAAGCTCTAAACCTCCTTAACGAAGGTCTCGTTATTATGTCACCCTCCGGGAAACTTATATACACTAACAGATTTGCCAGAGAACTTCTCGATATAGATAAAGAAAACTACAAAGGTAGATACTTCTACCAGGTAATAAGTGACTTGGATGTAATAACATTTATTAATGAAAATTTTGATAAAAAGTACAACGTCTGGGAAAGTAAAAAGATAAAAAACCGTTATATACAACTTGTATTCGCTGCAGATGTAGAAGAAAAAGTTTTGCTGCTCAGAGATCTCACACAAATCAAAAAGTACGAAAATCTCAAGAGAGATTTCATTGCAAATGTATCCCACGAACTTAAAACACCTGTTGCAACACTTAAACTATTAATGGAAACCCTTGAAGATGAGTGCGAAGAGAACAAAACCGCAACAGAATTTATCAAAAAAGCACAGGGAAGAATAGAATATATGGAACAACTCATCCAAGACTTAATAACATTAACGATGTTAGAAACCAGTAAAGGCATCCCGTTTGAAAAGAAAAAAATTAAATTGAAGCCTATAATCGATAAAATAATAGAGGAAACGAGTGTAATAGCCAAAAAGAAAAATGTAGAAGTAAAATCTCACCTTCCTGAAGATCTTGAGGTAACAGGTGATGAAAGGCTTTTCTACTTCGTGTTCAGAAATCTTATAGACAATGCCATAAAGTACAACCACGAAGGTGGAAAAGTGGACATAAAATACTCAACGCTTCCTAAAGAACAAGAAATTTCTGTCTGTGATACAGGTCCTGGTATTCCAAAATCCCACCTTCCATTTATATTTGAGAGATTTTACAGAGTTGACAAGTCAAGATCCAGAAAGTTAGGTGGTACAGGGCTTGGATTGTCCATCGTCAAACTTGCCGTTGAAAAGTTAGATGGAAAAGTTGACGTTGAAAGCGAAGTTGGTAAAGGAACATGTTTTAAAGTATATTTCCCGTACCCGTAACTGTGTTATCATTGTAACCACCAATTATCTGGAGGTTTCTCCCTTGAGGAAAATAGCTATTGTAGTGGCATTACTACTTTTAACTATTCCATCAGTATCAAGTGCCCAAACGTTAATCTCGGAAAACAAAACTGTACCCACAGAAAACACAACCTTACAACCGGTAATAAAAGAGATAAAAATTGAAGGAAACACCTATTTGCCAAAAGAAAGCATAATTTACAGGATATCTCTAAAGCCCGGAGAACCTTTAAACACCGAGAAAGTAGCAGAAGATATAAAAAACATCTTTTCCCTGGGATACTACAAAACCATAGAAGTCATTGAAGAAAAAGCAGGAAACCAGGTGATTCTAAAATATATACTAAAAGAAAAGCCAATAGTCGAAGCCGTGAATTTTGAAGGGAATAAACACATATCAACCAGAGAACTAAAGAAAAAAATAGAATTTGACGAAGGCAATTTTACAGGACACGTAATATCCTACGAAAAACTCGAAAAAATAAAGAACAGAATAATTAGCGTTTATCACGAAAAAGGCTACATAAATGTTAAAGTTAACTATAATGTATCCCAAATTGAACCCCAAAAAGTCAAAGTGACATTTAAAATAGATGAAGGACAGAAAGCTTACGTCTGCAAAATCATAATAAAAGGAAATAAAGCCATAGACACAGATGAAATAAAAGGCGTTCTCCTTACAAAGGAACGCTGTATATGGAAATTAAGATTTCATCCATCTCTCGTTAAGGAAAACCTTAAAAAAGATGTGGAAAGAATTAAAAAACTCTATGAAAGCAAAGGATATATTGATATAAAAGTTGGAAATCCCATAATAAAGAAACTTGACGGTTGCTACGAAGTCATATACCCCATTTTAGAAGAAGGGCCACAATATTTCTTTGGAAAAATTGCGATTAGAGGAAATACCCTTTTCACATCAAAAGAACTTCTAAAGTTAGTAGATGAACTCAAACCTAAAAATCCCTATAATCCAGAATTATTAACCATATTCTCAATAAAAGTAGCAAGACTCTACGGTAAGTATGGATACATCTTTGCATCAACTACTCCCGAAACAAAAATTGACAGGAAAAACCACACGATAAATGTCACTTTTATCATTCATGAGGGAGAAAGAGCAAAAGTAAGATACATAAACATTAAAGGAAACTACGACAGCCGCGACAGAACGGTAAGAAGAGAACTTGACATATACGAAACAGGCATATTTAACACTGAAAAGCTGGAACGCTCCATCAGAAGACTATACAACACGGGCTACTACGAAGCTGTCAACGTAGAACCTAAAGTTGTGGACAAAAATCTTTTAGACATTGACGTAAATCTTAAAGAGCGTCTAACAGGCATCTTCTCCATCGGTATCGGATACAGCTCCATGACAAAATTGACTGCAATGCTATCTTTGAGAAAAGGTAACCTTTTCGGAACCGGTGATTCAATATTCATATCAGGTCAATTCGGTTCATCCATCACCTACTTCGACATTGGATACAACCACAAGTGGTGGCTCAATCAACCGCAAACACTTGGATTGAGAGTTTACAACCACAAAAATGAATACACAACATACACCAGCTACAAGAAAGGCTTTTCCTTCAATGTTTATAGAAGAGTCAAAAAAGATTGGAACGTTGGGATAGGCTACACTCTTGAAAAGAACACAATAAGCGACATAGATCCCAACGCAACAAGCATTGTCAAGGAAGAAGAAGGAACTTCAATTATAGGGCTCCTTTCCTCAAGAGTTACCCTCGATTTGAGAGACAACCGATTCCTTCCACACAGAGGATTTATGTTTAGTTTAAGTACAAAAGTAGCTGGTCAAGCCCTTGGTGGTGATAGCAATTTCTACGAAGCGGTTGCAGATGTATCAAAATATATCTATCTCGATGACCTATCTGAAAATTACAAAATACCCATTGTTCTATCAGCACATCTAAAAGCAGGTTTTGCAGACACCTACGGCAAAACGGAAGAGGTTCCCATAGATTACAGATTCTTCGTTGGCGGAGATACAACTGTCAGAGGATTCCGCTGGGGTGAGGCAGGTCCTGTAGATATTAATGGCGACCCTGAAGGAGCAAACAGAGAACTTGTTATGAACTTTGAAATAGGCTACGATATATCAAATAACCTTCGTTTCATCGGATTCTTCGACATAGGCGCAGGATGGTGGAACGAAGTTGACTTTGGAACACTTAGAAAAGCAGCAGGTGGCGGCATAAGAGTGATGACACCGGTTGGACCAATAAGATTAGACATAGGTTACAAACTTGACAAAAAGCCCGGAGAAAGTGCTTCAGAATGGCATTTTGGACTTGGAACTTACTTCTAAAACAAAGGGAGGAAATTAAAATGGAGAAATTTAGAAAGTTGATGTTAACCTTAATAGGAACTTTCATTATCATTGGAGTGGGAACCGTTAAGGCAAAAGCGGATAGCTTTGCAGTTTACTACATAGACATGCAAAAATTAATAAATGAGTCACCTCAGGGCAAAAAGGCAAAAACTGAATTAGAAGCAGAGATTAAAAAGGCTGAATCACAGCTCAAAAAGTTAGCAAAAGAGATTGAACAGTTAAAAAAAGAACTTTCATCACCCCTCATCAGTCAGAAAACGAAGCAACAGAAAGAGACTGAAATACAAACAAAGATTCTCCAGTACAGACAACTACAACAAAAAAGCCAAAAATTGCTTTCAAAATTTGAGAGGGAGCTTACAGCCAAAATCCTTAAGGACGTATTTAAAATCGTTGAAAAGTACAGAATAGAACACAATATTCCAATGATTGTTGAAAAGAATGAGGCAGGAATAATATCTGCAGATCCAAAGTATGACCTAACAGATAAAATCCTTAAACTTTATAGCAGGGCAGGCAAATAATGGAAGTTAGCATCGGTGAAATAGCAAAGTCAATTGGATGCAGAGTAAAAGGCAACCCGGATATTAAGATAAAGGGTGTAAATGAGATACAGAAAGCTAAGGAAGGTGAACTCACCTTCCTTACAAATCCAAAGTATGAAAAATTTCTCAGAACAACAGGCGCTTCTGCCGTTATCGTCGGAAAAGAGTACAACGTTCCTATAACACAATTAATCTGCGAAGAACCTTACGTAGCATTTGCAAAAATCCTATCAATGCTGATAAAAGAACCCCACCCGGAGCCAGGAATTTCAAAGACAGCTACTATTGACGAAACAGCAACTATAGGGAACAACGTCTATATAGGAGACCACGTATTCATAGGAAAAGAATGTAAAATCGGCAACAATGTTAAAATATATCCAGGCGTTGTAATAGGTAACCGTTGTGAAATAGGTGATAACAGTGTAATTTTTGCTAATGTCACCATCTACCACGACGTTAAAATTGGCAAAAACGTAAGAATACACAGTGGAACAGTAATAGGTTCAGACGGCTTCGGATACGCATTCAGCAAAAAAGAGATGAAAATTTACAAAGTTCCCCAGATTGGAAGAGTAATCATAGGAAACGACGTTGAAATAGGCGCAAACACAACAATAGACAGAGGAACCATAGGTGATACTGTCATAGGAGATGGCACAAAGATAGACAATCTTGTCCAGATAGCACACAACGATAAAATCGGAAAAAACTGTTTCATTGTCTCTCAGGTGGGAATCTCCGGTTCTACAGAAATTGGCGACAATGTCACACTTGCAGGGCAGGTAGGCGTTGCCGGACACATTAAAATAGGAAGTAACATAACAGTCGGTGCTAAATCTGGTGTGACCAAATCCATTACAAAGCCCGGCATCTACGCCGGTTTCCCGATAAAAGATTTTAGAACGTGGAGAAAAACGGAAGCCCTGATTAATCGTCTGCCTGAAATTTACGAGAAAATTAAATCCTTTCTCTCTACGAAGGAGCAAAAAAGTTGAAAATTGCACACATATCCGACAGCCACCTTGGATATGCACAGTACAACCTAATTGAACGGAAGGCAGACTTCTTTAAAGCTTTTGAACAGGCAATAGATAGAATCATAGAATCCAATGTTGACCTTGTAATACACACGGGAGACCTTTTTGAATCTCCACAACCTGACATGACTTCTCTTTCAAAAGCGATAAAACAGTTTAAGAAGCTAAAAGAAAAAAGAATCCCCGTAGTTGCAATTACAGGGAATCACGACAGAACACTCAGAAAAGGGAAAATCCCACCGCAGAAAATCTTAGAAGATCTCGGACTGCTACAACTTATCTCACCTTACGGTGAAAAGGTTTTCGGCGACCTTTACATAGCAGGTATCCAGTTCATGCCTGGAAGCCATCTGAAAGAGTTATCTAAAAAAATCTTCCCTGAATTTTCTGAAAATGCAGTAAAACACAGATTCTCAATCTTTATGTTCCACCAGGGCATAGATACCTACCTTCCGTACGAAGGCGCAGCTGAAATGAGCATGTCTGACCTACCTGAAGGATTCACATACTATGCTGGTGGGCATATCCACAACTTTATTCACGAAACTAAAAGCTATTTCTTCAGCTACGCAGGTGTAACAGAATTTAGAACAGTAAAAGAGGCAGAAAGCACCAGCAGAGGATTTAACATAATAGATCTTGAAAAGAAGTCATTAGAGAGAATCAAACTTGAAAATTTAAGGGATTTCTTATCATTTACGATAGAGGAAGGAAAAGACGAGAACGTGAAACTGGAAGAAATAACAGAAAAGGCATCTGAATGTCCGATTCCTCCAATTGTAGTGATAAAGTACCTCTACACCGAAAAACCATTTTCAGAAACAACTGCCATCAAACGATTAAAAGAAAAAGCTCTAATAGTAAGAGTTCTTCAAAAAAACATTTCAGAAAAAGAGACAGAAAAACTTAAAAAGACAACATCTATAGAAGAAATTGTAAGAAATTACTTTAAAGACCAGAGAAAATTTGTCCAGGATTTAAGCGTGGAATTGGCAACGTCTTCAACCGAACACACAGCAGAAATCCTCTTAAAGTTTTTAGAGGAGAAGACAGGATTAAAGATAACATTCTAACTTTCATAGAAGAAACACTTTTAGACATCCTTTCACCTGAATACTGTGCCGTATGTGGAAAGTTTCTCATTGGCAAGCACAGAAAAATCACCTGTGAAGAGTGCTGGAACATCCACATAAGACCGTTTTCAGGAAAAAAATGCGCGGTATGCGGATATCCCTTAAAACTTTCGCCAGGAAGCGAACCTCTTTGCAGAGATTGTTTCGAAAAAAGCAGAAAATTTGCTTTCTCTGGCGTATCGTATTTTGGACTCTACAAAGGTCTCCTTGAAATAGCTATCAAAACCTTCAAAATCGCAAAACGCCGGGAAATCGGAAAAGAGATCGGCCAAACGATATCCAACCACCTAAAAAAATTTCTATCTGGAAATAAAATAGACATCATCATCCCTGTTCCCCTTCATCCTGAAGAACTAAAGGCAAGAGGTTTCAACCAGTGTCACTTAATCCTGTCCGCTGCAAATGTTCCATTCATAGATGGCGTTGAAAAGAGATTCCATGGAAGAAAACAAGCTTTACTCTCAAAACAGGAAAGGAAAGAAAACGTTAAAGGACTATTTGCTGTAAAAGAAAATGTAATACCTCAAATAAAGGGAAAAAGGATATGCCTGTTTGACGATATATTTACCACAGGAAGCACCGTCAACGAAATAGCACAAGAACTCATTAAAGCCGGTGCCGATGCCGTCTACGTTTACACAGTCGCACGCTCCATCAAAAAATCAAAATAGTATAATTTCTATAAAACCTTTTAAGGGAGACAAAGATGAAAAAAATAGGATACATTATAAGTGCTTTCTTATTCTTAGTTTTTGGAACAAAAGCAATAGCTTCCGCATATACAGGTTTTAAACCTCTAAAAAAAGGTGATTGGTCAAAATACACGATAATAAGTGAAGATGGAAAGAAAACAACACTAACCTACATATACGGCGGAAAAGAGAAAGTTAATGGAAAAACTATCAACATAGTGGAGTTTTCAGGAAGGTATGGAAAAAACATGGCAGGAATAATACAGCTGTGGCTTGATGAAAAAGACCAACCGGTCAAGACTATAATGAAAACACCAGACGGACAACTTATATGTTTTGCAGGTGGCTCAACGATGGGACCTCAGGTGCAGGAAAATCCACATACAAAGACACCGGAAAAGTTCAAACCGACAAGACCAAAAATTCACTTTGGAACATATAAAACACCAACAGGTAAAAAAGTTCCTGTAGCAATTTTCAAAACAGAAACCGGTGAAACATGGGTGAGTAGCAATGTTCCTTTTGGCATAGTTAAACAGGTAGAAAACGGCAGAGTGACAATGTACCTAAAAGATTTTGGAACAGGCAGAAAAACAAAAATTCCTCTCGATGAAGCAAAAAGCTGCCAACCTTTCAACTTTCCAGGATTTCCAGGAATGGTGCCTCAAAACATACCAACCATTCCTCAATACTAAGGTATAATGGCCGTAAAAGATTGCGAGGAAACAATGGCTCTACTATTCTCCAGCATTGAAGAATTGAAAGCGTTTGCCGAGAGAAAAAGAAAAGAAGGCAAAAAGATAGTATTTACAAATGGCTGCTTTGACATTATCCATGCAGGTCACATTGATTACCTTGAGAAGGCAAAATCCCTTGGCGATATTTTGATAATAGGTGTTAACAGTGACAGCTCAATTAAAAAAATAAAAGGCGACAAAAGACCAATAGTGCACCAGCAGTATAGAATACGGGTTCTTCAGGGTTTAAAAGCGGTTGATGGAATAATTGTTTTCAACGAAGAGACACCCTTAAACGTTATAAAAGCTCTAAAGCCTGACATCTTAGTTAAAGGTGCCGATTGGCCCCTTGAAAAGATAGTAGGAAGGGAATACGCAAAAAAAGTTGAAAGGATAGAATTCGCCTACGATATATCTACATCAAAAATTATAGAAAAGGTTCTAAAAATTCACGGGTGCAAGTAAGAACAAAACCTTGACAAAACAGCAGCAGTATAGTAAATTCCACCTGCCCGCTACATTTTCGGCGTTTTTGTTAAAAACGCCAACTACCGGAGGATTCAGAATGAAAACCTTCATGCAGAAGAAGGAAGAGGTTAAAAGAGACTGGTACGTTGTTGATGCTACCGGAAAAACTCTTGGAAGACTTGCCTCTGAAATTGCAAAGATACTCATAGGCAAGCACAAGCCCACTTACACACCCCACGTTGACGGTGGAGACTTCGTAGTTGTAGTAAACGCTGAGAAAATCTACGCCAGCGGTAAGAAGCTCAACCAGAAAATCTACTACAAGCACACCGGTTACTTTGGACATTTGAAAGAAAGAACTCTTAAAGACATGCTCAAAGAAAAGCCGGAAGAGGTAATCAAGATTGCCGTAAGGGGAATGCTCCCAAAGAATAAGCTTAGAGATAGGAGGATGAAGAGACTTAAAGTGTACGCAGGTCCAAACCATCCTCATGCTGCACAAAATCCTAAACCTCTTGAATTTTAATGGAGGATTCAATGGCTGAAATGAGATATTACGGAACTGGAAAGAGAAAAACGGCAATTGCAAGAGTCTGGATAATTCCTAACGGCTCTGGCAAGATCACCGTAAACAGACAAGATGCAAAAGACTACTTTGGAAGACTTGCTCTTCTTAAAATAATGGAACAACCCTTTGACGTTACAGGAACAAACGGAAGATTTGATGTATGGTGCACGGTAAAAGGTGGAGGAAAGTCTGCTCAGGCAGATGCTGTTAAGTTTGGTATTGCCAAAGCACTATTGGCCTTCAACCCTGAATTAAGGCCAGTTCTTAAAAAAGCAGGATTCCTCACAAGAGACGCACGTATCAAAGAAAGGAAGAAGTACGGACAGAGAGGCGCACGTGCAAGGTACCAGTGGTCAAAACGTTAAGATATCTATTATCGGTGCTTCAGGATATACAGGGGCGGAGCTTCTCCGCCTTCTTTCTTTTCACCCGTTCGCAAACGTAGTCTCAGTAACATCCCGCCAGTTTGAAGGAAAAAGGATAAAGGATGTCTTTCCGCACCTTTCAAGAATGAAATTTGAAAATCTAAAATTTGAAAGCTACGAAAAAGAAAAAATTGCCGAAAAATCCGACGTTGTATTTTTATGTCTTCCTCACAAAACTGCATATCCAATAGTAAAAGAACTCTACGAAACAAAAAAGACACTTAAAATCATAGATTTCAGTGCCGATTTTAGATTTAAAAATCCGGAAATCTACGAAAAAACCTACGGCGTAAACCACACGGCAAAAGAACTTTTTCAAAAAAGTGCATACGGACTTCCAGAAATCAACAGGGAAGAGATAAAGATAAAAAATGTCATTGCAAACCCGGGTTGCTACCCTACAAGTGTAATATTGGGACTTTACCCTGCTAAGAAAGCAGGACTTGTAGAAACCTCTTTTCCTGTAATTGCTGACAGCAAATCCGGCTTAACCGGTGCAGGCAGAAAATCAACGTTAGACTTCACATTCTGCGAAGTAAATGAGTCTTTCAAAGCCTACGCCGTAGAAGGCCACAGACATGCACCTGAAATAGCGGAAAAGCTTGAAATTGAAAGTGTAAGATTTACACCTCATTTAATTCCTATGAACAGAGGAATTCTCTCTACCATATATTTCAAGACCCAAAGCTCAAAAGAGGAATTAAGAAGAGTCTATGAAGAGTTTTACAGTAACGAATACTTCATAAGACTTAGAGAAAAACCACCTAAAACCTCAGACGTTGCAGGAACAAACTTCTGCGACATTTACGTAACAAAAGATGAAAGTACAGGTCTGGGAATTGTGGTATCTGTAATAGACAATATTGGAAAAGGTGCTTCTGGACAGGCCGTTCAAAACATGAACATTATCTGTGGCTTTCCTGAAACAACGGGTCTTGAGTTTCCAGGGAACTGGATATAAGACTTCCTTTAACTCCCTCCACCGCATATCTTAATTACAGAACAAAAATCCGTTCAAAGAGGTAACCATGACTAAATTTATTGATAGAGCGAAAATTTACGTTAAAGGTGGCGACGGCGGAAACGGTTGTGTCGCTTTCAGAAGGGAGAAATTTGTTCCTAAAGGTGGTCCTGCAGGCGGTGACGGTGGAAGAGGCGGAAGTGTTATTCTGGTTGCAGATAGTGGTATGCACACACTCCTCGACTTTAAATACAAGCGCCACTTTAAAGCAGAAAGGGGGAGACACGGCGAAGGAAACAAAAGAACGGGAAAAAGTGGTAAAGATTTAATAATAAAAGTCCCTGTCGGGACAGTAGTAAAAGACGCAGAGACCGGTGAGATAATAGGTGATCTGACAAAGGTCGGCGAAAAATTAGTCGTAGCAAGAGGTGGAAAAGGCGGTAGAGGTAACGCTGCTTTTGCAACACCGACACGTCAGGCCCCCGACTTTGCAGAGCCGGGAGAACCCGGAGAAGAAAGGTGGATAGAACTTGAACTAAAACTCATTGCAGATGTCGGACTCATAGGATTCCCGAATGCCGGTAAATCAACATTCCTATCACGGATCACAGCTGCAAAACCAGAAATAGCCGATTACCCATTTACCACTCTAAGGCCTATACTTGGCGTTGCAAAAGTTGACAACTTTTCTTTTGTTGTTGCTGACATTCCCGGACTCATAGAAGGGGCCCACGCCGGAAAAGGTCTTGGTCATGAATTCTTAAGACACGTTGAAAGGACAAAACTACTGCTACACCTGATAGATCTTTCAGATTTGACCAGGGAACCGGAAGAAGCCTTTGAAAAGATTAACAAAGAACTTAAACTTTACTCTCCAAAGCTTTCCGAAAAACCACAGATAGTTGTAGGAACAAAGATAGATGCAGTAACAGATAAATCAAAAATAGAAAAGGCAAAAAGATACTTTGAAAGTAAAGGTTATCCCTTCTTTGCCATATCTTCAGTAACAGGTGAAGGCGTAACCGAACTTTTAAGGTTTGTCTCAGAAAAGGTTAAAGAACAGAAGAAGGAGAAGGAAATTTAACTGTCTTCTCCTTTTTCAAACTTCTCAATCTCAACCTTGAGAGAGTTTTTAAACCAGATATCGTTCTGCGGAAACGGTATTTCAACGCCGGCCTTTTTAAGTTCTCTCCACACGTTGTAGTAAAAACGGCTCCGTATCTCCTCTATTTTTATATCTCGCCGTATATCAATCCAGAAAGAGGCTATAAAGATAAGTGCACTATCTCCCAGCTCCCAGAACCAAACTGAAGGTCTTGGCGCCTTCAAAACACCAGGCATCTTCTCAAGAACAGAAAGAATAACCTTCCTAACCGTCTCAGGAGCAGAAGAGTAAGCAACACCAATGGGAATTCTCAACCTCACCAAAGGATCATGATGGGAAAAGTTAACTATTGGAGAAGAGATAAAATTAGAATTAGGAATGGCTATCTCCACGCCGTCGTTTGTCCTTATTAAAGTTGAGAGAATACCTATATCCTCTATTTTACCGAAAACGTTCCTATCCCTATTACCAAGAGTTGGAACAGAAATTGGCAACTCTACAATGTCTCCAATCTTCAATTTCTTACTGAAAAGGAGAATAAAACCGCTCAAATAGTTATTCATGATCGTCTGAAGACCGAAACCGATACCAACACCTAAAGTACCTGCAACAGGTAGCAAAACCTTCCATGTAATACCGAGAGAGGACAAAACAACGATAAAAACAAACAAAATACCTATGTTAAAAATAAGTGCCTCTGCAGAACCACCCTCTATGCTTCTCCTCTCCTTAGGGAAATAAAGTTTTACAAGCTTTTTAAAAATGTTAAGGAGAGAGATAAGCAAGAACGCATAATAAACGGAAAGGACAATGTTATAAAGACTTATCCTCAAAAGGTCCGTCTCTATAAAATAGACATTCTTTAAAATTTTAAAAAATTTATCAATCCCAAAAAACTGTTCAAGAATGGCTTTCAAAACAACAATAAAAAGCAGAGTGACAAACAGTCTAAGATTTTTAATCAAAATAAGAGCATCTCTTTTCCTGAAAAAATGTTTTTCAAAGTAAGTAAAAGCATACTCCATACCCCTCGTTTCCAGAAAGCTGTAAAAAAGACTAACAATTGCAACCAGGCCTATACCTATCAAAGCCTTCATATCAAAAGCGATAAATCCTGAAAGCCAAAGGGCTGAAACGGTAATATAAAAAACAAGAAGGGCCGTAAAGGCTATGCTACGAAGCGTCCCTTTTAAGAGGGAAGATAGCGTCCCTATCAGCGGTAGAAAGGAAAGAACAACAAAAAACTTCTTTATAAAATAAAGAACATTCTCATCAAGCCTCAAAATGTTTAAATGGCTCAAAGTTGAAGTCAAAAATGCACAGACTAGGAAGAAAAATGTCATTATTCTGGGAAAGGAGGAAGCTTGTTCAGCTATAAAAACAGCTCTGGTGAGGTAAACAGAACCTATCAGGATTGAAAAATCTTCAAATATTAACTTTAAAATGTGGCTGGAAACTACTTTTGACAGCGAAAATCCCGCAACAAAAAAGAGAATGCCGCTTAAACTTTCAACAAGCGCTTTCAAAAACCTGTTTTCTATACGTTTTTGAACTAAAACCTTAATAAGCTGAATAAAGGCAAGCAGAGAAAGAGTAAAAGCAATAAGATAAATATCACCACCTGTAATCTCATTCCTGTGAAAAAATAGCATTCAGTACCTCAATAAGGTCTATCACTTTTTACTCTCTCTATATCAGCACCAAGTGCTGACAACTTCTTTTCAAGATTCTCATAGCCTCTCTCAAGGTGGTATATCCTGTAAATTTCTGTCGTATTTTCGGCAGCAAGTCCGGCAACCACAAGGGAAGCACTTGCCCTGAGATCAGTAGCCATAACCTTTGCACCTATAAGTTTCTCCACTCCCCTAACAACAGCGGCATTTCCCTCTATTTTTATATCTGCTCCAAGTCGCTGAAGCTCAAGAACGTGCTGAAATCTATTTTCAAATATAGTCTCTTTTATGATAGAAACACCGTCTGCAAGGCACATGGCAGCCATAAACTGAGCCTGCATGTCAGTTGGAAATCCCGGATAAACCTCCGTAGTGATGTCAGTTCCAACCAGCCTGCCATTGCTTTTAACAAAAACGGTCATCTCATCAACCTTTTCAATAGTGACACCTGCATCCTTAAATTTATCAATCACAGCTCCTAAAACATCATAAGGGAACTCTTCTATTACAAGTTCACCACCGGCAGCCGCAACGCAGGCAACAAATGTTCCTGCTTCAATCCTATCAGGCATAACCGTATAGTCTATAGTCCCTATAGATTCAACACCTTCAACTTCTATCGTGTCGGTTCCCTCTCCCTCTATAACCGCACCTGCTTTTCTCAAAGCACAAGCAAGGTCAACAATTTCAGGTTCCTTTGCAGCATTCCTTATCACGGTCTTTCCCTTGGCTAAAACTGCTGCCATCAAAAGATTTTCCGTACCCCCAACAGTGGGAAAGTCAAAAACAACTTCAGCACCTTTAAGTCCACCCGGTGCAACAGCATTTATGTAACCGTGTTCTATCCTTATATCAGCTCCAAGCTTTGAAAGGGCTTTAAGATGAAGGTCAACCGGCCTGGCACCTATTGCACAACCACCTGGCAGAGAAACCCTTGCCTTTCCAAATCTTGCAAGAAGAGGACCAAGTGTAAGGACGGAAGCCCTCATAGTTCTAACAAGCTCATAGTCTGCTTCCGTCTTTATGTTAGTTCCCTTAGCAACCTTCAACCTATTTCCTTCAAACTCTGCTTCAAATCCCATATCTGTCAGCAGTGAAATAGCTGTTCTGGTATCTCTTAAGTCAGGAACGTTCGAAATAACAGCATCTTCTGTTAAAATAGCAGCAAAAATAATGGGAAGACTTGCATTTTTTGAACCTGAAACCCTAACCTTCCCCTTTAACGGTTTTCCACCTTTTATAACAAATTTATACATTTTTCACTCCTTTTTAAAACCTACGATAATCCTGTCTTTCCCTGAAAGATCTTTAAAAATCTTAATAGTGCTAAAACCTGCTCTTTCAAATATATCTCTAACCTTTTCTGACTGCCCTTCCCCAAATTCAACCGCCAAAAATCCTTCCGGTTCAAGTTTGTCAAACGACTGAAAAGCAAGACGTTCTATAACTTCTGTTCCCTTTTTACCTGCGTAGAGGGCAACTGACGGTTCAAACATTTTAACGCTGCTCTCAACCCGCCTATCAGAATAAGCTATGTAGGGTGGATTAGAGACAACTGCAGAAAATTTTCCTTCTACTCCTTCCAGCAAATCCGCCTTTAAAAACTTAACCTTGCAACCGTGTAATTCTGCATTTTCAACGGCAACATCAAGAGCTTTTCTGGAAATATCCGTAGCAAAAAACTCCGCATCTTTTTTAAGCAGCTTTGCAATTGAGATGATTATGCAACCACTTCCCGTTCCGACATCAACAATTTTAAGCGTTTCTTTCGACATTGATTTAAGCAGTTCAACACTCTTTTCAACTAAAAGCTCCGTTTCTGGACGGGGAATCAAAACGGCAGGTGTCACTTTAAACCTAAATCCAAAAAACTCTTTTTCTCCAGTGATATAGGCAACCGGTTCACCTTTAACCCGCCGCTTTATAAGCTGACGGTAAGCCTCCACCTCTTCCGCCGAAAGGGGTCTATCGTAGGCAGTATAAATTTTAACCCTATTATCCCATCCCAATAAACAACACATAAGAAGTTCTGCATCAAGGCGAGGTGACGGAATTCCTCTCTCAGACAGAATTTCAGAAGCTCTTTTAACAAGTGTCATAACTGTCCATTTCATGGTGAAATTATACCCTACTTATAGAAGTTAAAACATCTTATAATTGATGT
Organism: Desulfurobacterium sp. TC5-1; assembly: GCF_000421485.1. Classification (NCBI taxonomy): domain Bacteria; kingdom Pseudomonadati; phylum Aquificota; class Aquificia; order Desulfurobacteriales; family Desulfurobacteriaceae; genus Desulfurobacterium; species Desulfurobacterium sp. TC5-1. The sequence goes on from NZ_ATXC01000001.1 coordinate 843,307, forward strand.
GGTTTTTTAAAACAACGAACGGATGACAGAAGGTGCTAAATATGATTTTCCTTGACTTTCAGAGAAAAAGTTAATATATTCTAACAATCAAAGGTTGAGGGTAGAAAAATGAGAACGCTTCTTGATATAGAAGAGGGACAAACCGTTGAGATAAAAGAGATAAAAGGCGGACCCTGTTTCAAAAGGCGTTTAGCCGCAGTGGGCATATTTCCCGGCAGCAACGTACGAGTTGTAAAAAATGCTCCAGGACCTATTATTGTGGAAGTGGAAAAGAGCCGTTTTGCCCTCGGAAGGGGAATGGCACGAAGAATAGTTGTGAGGTAACCGGTGAAAAAAGAACTCATTGCCGCTCTCGTTGGAAACCCAAACGTTGGTAAAACAGCAATAATGAACATGCTCGCGGGAACAAAAGCCAAGGTTGGAAACTGGCCCGGTGTAACTGTTGAAAGGAAAGAGGGAAAATATTCTTTTAGGGGATTTGAAATAAAACTGATAGATTTACCGGGAATTTACAGCCTCACTTCCTACACGATTGAAGAACGTGTAACAAGAAACTTCCTGCTTAGTGGAAAGTACGATGTCGTAGTAAATGTTATAGATGCCACCCTCCTTGGCAGAAACCTATATCTCACCCTTGAACTTCTTGAGATGGGCGTTAAACCAATACTCGCACTTAACAAAATTGATGACATAAAGAGGTTCTCCATAAATTTCGAAAAACTATCCGCAATATTCAACTTGCCGGTTGTATCCGTAAGTGCCTATAGAAACACAGGATTTTCAGAACTTTCTGAAAAAATAATTGAAGTAGGACTGAACGGAATCAGTAAAGAAGTTTTTAGGCCAACATATTCTGACCTTTTAGAAGCAGCCATATTGGAAGTTTCTATGATAATAAAAGAAGATGAGCGGTTCAAAAAAAATACGCGCTGGTTTGCTATAAAACTTCTTGAAGGTGACCCAGAAATCACTGAAATGGCAGAAAACTCAAGAATATACAACTCTTTATCAAAATCTCTTCAAAAGATAAAAAAGGAATTTTATGAACGCGCGGGAGAAGAAATATCATCGGCAATACCAAAAGAACGATTCTTAATGGCTTCCCGCATTGCAAGAACTGTAATTGAGACAGACTACATAGCAGAGGAAGAGGAAGACTTCAGGGATAAAGTTGACAGATTTATAACCACACCGATTACAGGAATACCAATATTTTTTGCCATAATGGCAGCAGTTTTCAAGTTAACCTTTACATTCAGCACACCGTTTGTTGAGTGGATAGGCCACCTATTTGGCGAAACTCTGCCCGCAATGGTAGAAGCATTCTCCTTTCCTCAAACAATAGAATCACTTTTAAACAACGGTGTATTGGCAGGTGTAGGTTCTGTTTTATCTTTCCTTCCCATTCTTTTTGTCCTATACATACTCCTTTCAATTTTAGAAGATACAGGTTACATGGCAAGAGCAGCAGCACTCTGGGATAACTTTATGAGGCACTTTGGATTGTCAGGTTCTTCCGTTATCCCCCTTATCTTGGGATTCGGCTGTAACGTTCCTGCAATTTATGCAACAAGGGCAATGCGCTCGCCGGTTCACAAGCTTATAACAATGACGATAATTCCGTGGATGTCATGTAGTGCAAGACTCGCCGTTTACAGCGTTTTCATAGCAGCCTTTTTCAGGGACGAACGAACACTTATTGTATTAAGCCTATACACAATAGGCATTATAATGGGACTTATATTTGCAAAGGCTATGTCTATATTTTTGATTGATGAAGGGGAAGGTGAATTTTTCATAGAGCTACCTTCATATAAATTCCCTTCACTAAAAGTGGTTTTTAACCAGACTGTCATTGAGGTAAAGGACTTCCTCTCAAAAGCTGGAACAATTATCCTTTTTGCCTCTCTAATAATATGGGTCCTTGCAAGCTTTCCAGCCGGCGTTAAATACGCCGGCGAACACTCCGTAGCCGGAATGGCAGGAAAATGGCTTTTACCCCTGTTTAAACCGTTAGGGATAAATGACTGGAAACCTGTTGTTGCTCTGATTTTTGGCGCCGTTGCAAAAGAAGTAGTTGTAGGTACAATGGGAACGCTATACGGAAACGCAGAGATGCTGTCAGCGGTGCTTAAAACAACGTTTACTCCTGCATCTGCCTTTGCCTACATAGTTTTTGTTCTTCTCTATATCCCATGTATAGCTACAATTTCAGCAATATACCAGGAAAGCGGTTCTAAAAAGTGGGTGGGTTTTATACTAACGGTAGAGCTTGTTGTAGCATGGATTACTGCTTTTGTCTTCTATCACGGAATCAGGCTCTTCGGCGTATAAAATTACTGTAGGGATTTTTTCAGCTTATTAACCTTACCCTCAACCGTTAACTTCGTATCTTTCCTCTCGTCTATTTTTATCGCTGTCACGACCCTTAAAGCGCCTTTCTCAAAAGGCCTTCTATGAATCTCAAGAGCCAATTGAAGCAGCTCCTCAACTTCACCTTGAACGATAACGCCCATCGCAGTAAGCTGAAAATGATAGCCTTTTTCTTTCAAAAACTTATAAGCATAGGAAACGTATTCACTAACACACGGATCTCCCGTACCTACAGGAACAACAGAAATCTCCATAACTGCCATTACTCTTCTTCTCCCTCTTCAAAAAGATACTTTAAAAGTTCTTCAAACTCTGCCTTTTGCTCACTCGTGTAGTGAGGGTTACCGTCAAGGGATATAATAGAAACTCTCTGAATAACATCTTTCGTCACATATATGGGGGCACCCAGCCTTACAGCAACATTAATTGAATCACTCGGCCTTGCATCTATGTTTATAACTTCACCATCGTAACGTCTAACTACAATGGTGGCAAAGTAGATTCCATTGTCAAAGTCATTAATAATTACCTTCTCCACCTCTCCTCCAAGAGCCTGAATCATGTCACATATAAGGTCGTATGGAAAAGGTCTCGGTGCAACAGCTCCCAAAAGGTGCGTTTCAAGAAGCTCCGCTTCGTATTCACCTATCCAGATAGGTATTGCAAAGTTCTCCTCGACGTTCCCCAAAATAATGATAGGAAGACCGCTCAACCTATCGTGTGTTATTCCTATAACAGACACCTCTACCATCTCTCCACTCCTGCCAGCTGTTTTATTACTTTACCCCTCATGTAAAACGGTGTTGCCTCCTCTATCTCAACGTTTATAAGATTACCAATGAGAGAATCGTTCCTATCCACTATAACTATCTTATTATTCCGCGTCCGTCCTATCATCTTCTCACTGGTTGAAGGACTCAGGCCCTCAACTAAAATTTCCTGAACAGATCCAAGAAGGGCAAGGTTTCTCTCTTCCGCCTGCCTCTTCAGAAGGTTATTTAACTCAGTAAGCCTTCTGTTCTTTTCCTTTTTAGGAACATCATCTTCAAAAGAGAACGCCCGCGTTAAAGGTCTTGGAGAATATTCAAAGACAAAAGCCTGATCAAAAACACAGGTTTCTACAAGAGAAAGCGTTTGTTCAAAGTCTTCAACTGTCTCACCGGGAAATCCAACAATAAAGTCACCTGAAAGTGCTACGTTCGGCACCTCCTCTTTCAGCATCAAAACCTTCTCTATGTACTCTTCCCGGGTGTATCCCCTATTCATCTTCTCAAGAATTTTATTGGAACCACTCTGAGGCGGTAGGTGAACATACTCACAAACCTTCGGAATCTCTTTTATTGCTTTTATAATGGAAATATCAAAACCGGCAGGATGAGAAGTTGTAAACCTCACCCTTTCAATACCTTCAACCTGAGAGACCATGTAGAGTAAATCTGGCAGCCTGACACCGTTGTAATCGTAAAAGTCAACATTCTGACCAAGTAAGTGCACCTCTTTAACACCCTTTTCCGCAAGTCTTTTCACCTCATCTACAACATTTTCAGGCGGTACGCTCCTCTCTCTCCCTCTAACGTATGGAACGATACAGTAGGTACAGAACCTGTTGCAACCACGCTGAACCGTTACGTAAGCAACAAAAGGATTGGTTAAAAGCGGCTCTATTGAAGGAACAACTTCGCCCTCATTTTCAAGGAACGTATCAAGTATTTCTACAGATGGCCTTTCCAGGGCCTCAATGAAATCAAGAATCTTGTGAAAGTTGAATGTGCCCAAAATAATGTCAACATGAGGATATCTATCGAGAATAAATTTCCAGTCCCTTTGAGGAACACAGCCCGTAACAGCTATGACAAGCTCAGGCTTTTCTTTTTTTAATTTTTTAAGTTCACCAATAAAACTGTAAGCCTTGTTATCAGGCTTTGCTCTAACACTACAGGTGTTGACAATGACGATGTCAGCCTCTTTTAAATTTTCCGTCTTCTCGTATCCGGCAGAGGTAAGTATTCCTGCCATCTTTTCCGAATCGTTAACATTCATCTGACAGCCGAAAGTCTTTACAAAAAACCGCTTTCCTTTCATCATCTCTGTCCACACACATTATCAACGTACATATTTTCAGGATAGACGTAAACTTCAACACGCCTGTTGGCTGCCCTTCCATCAACCGTACTATTGGGCGCTATTGGCTTAGAAGATCCACAACCAAAGGCTAAAATTCTATAAGATGGAATACCTAAGCTTTCAAGTTCTTTTTTAACAGCTTCCGCTCTTCTTTCAGTAATAAGATTGTTAAAATCATCAGTCCCCGTGCTATCAGAAAAACCAGCAATAACTAAAAGAGAGTTCTTACCGTTAAAGGACTGTGCAATCGCCTTTATAACAGAATCGTTGACAATCCTATCCCTGTTAAGTTCAAAAATAAGTGAATCCTTAATGATTATTCTCACTCTTTGAGGCTCTTCAACCACCAAAAGGTCACCTTTAATAGACGGTAAATGACCAAACAGCGGTACAGAAGCAATAACCTTTGCTCCGGTTAAATCTCTAAACGCCTTTACTTCGTTTTCAAATATATACTTTGAAACCTCAATCTGAGGCTCCTTTCCTTCAGCTTCTTTCAAAGCTTCCTCTTCACGATTGACAGAAGGAACACTAACCTTAACCTCTGGAACTGCCTTTTTCGGTGGAATTGTAATCGTTACACCCGTGTTAACGACCGTCTGACCACATCCAGAAAGAACAACAATCGTTGAGATAGTGGCCAATAATGGTAAAATTTTTATCCTCACAGACAACCTCCGGTGAGCAAATGCCTGTAATTAATTTAAAACTGTTGGAGGAGGATATCAATGGAAATAAGAAAAATTGCTGAAGAAGCAAAAAAGGTCAGCTATAAACTGACAGGTATATCAACGAACGTGAAAAACAGAACACTGCTCAAAGCAGCGGAACTGATCGATGCAAAGAGAGACCTTATAAAAGCCGAAAATGAAAAAGATCTAAAAGCTGCAGAAGAAAAAGGCCTGTCAAAAGCCATGATTGACAGGCTCCTTTTAAACGAAAAAAGGATAAAAGGGATGATCGACGTCCTCCATGATGTTGCGAAAATGGAAGACCCTGTCGGTTCTGTGATAAAGATGTGGAAGCGCCCAAACGGTATAAAAATAGGGAAAATGAGAGTTCCGTTAGGTGTTGTGGGAATAATATACGAATCAAGGCCAAACGTCACAGTAGAGGCAGCTTCCCTCTGTATAAAAAGTTCAAACGCAATAATCCTGAAGGGCGGTAAAGAGGCGATAAACTCAAACAGGGTACTTGTAAACATCTTAAAGGAAGCTGCTGAATCTGAAGGATTCCCACCTGAGGCAATCCAGTTTGTTGATACAACCGACAGAAGCATCGTTAAAGAGATGGTTCAGTTAGACCAGTTTATAGATGTGATAATCCCGAGAGGCGGTGAAGGATTGATAAGATTTGTTGCAGAAAACTCAAGAATCCCTGTAATAAAACACTACAAGGGTGTCTGCCACGTGTTCGTTGACAAGTTTGCAGACCTTGAGAAAGCGTGGAACATCTGTTTCAATGCAAAGGTTCAAAGACCGGGTGTGTGCAACGCAATGGAAACTATGCTCGTTCACAGCGAAATAGCAGACGGATTTATGCCGGAAATGATAGAAAGGTTTAAAAAGGCCGGCGTTGAACTTAGAGGATGCGAAAGGGCAAGAGCTTACGACCCGGAATACATAAAAGAAGCGACAGAAGAAGACTGGTACGCCGAATACCTTGACCTGATACTTGCCGTCAAAATCGTTGATTCTCTTGAAGAGGCGATAGAACACATAAACACCTACGGCTCTCACCACAGCGACGCCATAGTAACAGAAAACTATACAAACGGCATGAAATTTCTCAACGACATCGATTCTGCTGCCGTTTACATAAACGCCTCAACCCGCTTCACAGATGGAAACGTTTTCGGCCTCGGTGCAGAGATGGGAATCTCTACCGACAAGATACACGTGAGAGGACCTATGGGACTTGAAGACCTTACAATTCCAAAATACATAATCTTTGGCAACGGACAGATAAGGGAGTAATATGAGAGAACAGATTTTCAATTACATATTTCTGTTTTTACTGGTAGTGTTTCTGGTAAACATATTTGTCTGGATTCCGGTAACTTTAATAAAGAAGTTTAAAAGTGAGAAAAGATGAAAGCCCTGTTTGGCGGAAGCTTTAACCCGGTTCACATAGGGCATCTCGTCATAGCGCGGGATGTCCTTGAATCCTTTAGCTTCTCGGAAATCGTCTTTGTTCCTGCAAAAATCCAGCCTTTAAAAGGGAAACTGTCAATTCCACCGGAGGTTAGATTAGAACTTTTAGAGTTAGCAGTCAGAGAAATACCCTACTTTAAGGTATGGGATTACGAAATAAAAAAGGAAGGTGTTTCTTACACGATAGATACGCTTAAAGCCTTTAAGCAGAATGAAAAACAACCTCCCGTATTTATAATGGGCGCCGACTCTTTCCTAACATTTCCAAAATGGAAGGAACCAAAAAAAATCCTTGAAACAGCTAAAATAATCGTGGTCAAAAGGCCTGAATACAACCTTAAAGCAGAAGAAATCCTGAAGCAGTTAAACGTAAAGAAAAAAATACAAGAGGGAACGTTAAAAAAACCTAACGACATCAACTCGGCAGATATCTTCATAATGAACGGAAGACTTATAGAGATAAGCTCAACGGAAGTAAGAAACCGCCTAAAGCAGGGGAGGGACGTCCGCTTTCTCGTTCCGGATACCTGTGCTAAAAAACTGAACGAATTAATAAAAACCGGAAAACTTTTCAATATCTCTCTTAGTTAGCATATCCTCACTTTTCCTCTGAAACACCACTAAAAACGCCATTTTCTTTCATCAAAGAGGTTGACATTTATTGTAAAATTGCAATATTTATATGAACAGATAGAAACAGGAGGTGAGGTGATGAAAACACCACTTAAAGCGATGCAGTTTATAAAGAAAAATGTTCACTATCTTATAGTAACTGCAATCGTTGCAGGCCTTTTAAACGTTTACTTTACAGGTGGATGGAAAGTGCCAAAAACGGTGATTCTCTCGGTAATGATGTTTCTGGTAATTCTGCCTGTAATGATAAATCTGAAGATAGATGAAGTTTTCAAGCACCTAAAAGAACCAAAGGTGCTCTTTTTAAGCCTTGTAGTAAACTTTACAGTATCTCCGCTTATAGCATACGTTCTGGGAAAAATCTTCTTTGCCAACCACCCTGAACTTTTCGTTGCACTGACAATTCTATCTTTTATCCCGACAAGTGCCATGACGGCAGCATGGACCAGCATTTCAGGTGGCAAAGTCGAAACGGCAATGTTTCTGATTCCTGCCAACCTGCTCTTTGCAGCGTTCGTAGCTGTTCCTTTTATACTTCCAAAGGTAATCGGAAGCCAGATGACAATAAGTTCCTTTACGTTCATCAAAAGCATTCTCATAGTGTTCTTTATACCGCTCCTTGTGGGTCTTGTAATAAGAACACTCCTCATAAGGAAGTTTGGAATTGAAACATTCAACAGAGAAATCAAACCCGAATTGTCTGGAATAAGCAGTATCGGTATTGTTATTCTCTCATTTTTAGTCCTTTCAATGAGCAGAACGAAGCTTCTCTTTTCTCATCCGGACATCGTGCCTGTAATCGTTATTCCGCTTATCATCTACTACATCTCAATGCTGATATTCAGCACCATATATGCAAAGTTCTTAGTCGCAAGGAAGATATTAAAGCCTGAAGAGGCAATCGTTGTTGCTTTTGCATCAGCAGTAAGGCACCTTAACATAACACTTGCAATAATTCTCATAACATTCCCTGTGGACAAGGCAGCTTTGATGGTGCTATTCGTCGTGTTAGGGTTTATCATCCAGATTCCTCTCCTTGGATTCTACGTCCAGCACTACGCAAAAGATTTCGTGGCAAACCACCAGGAAAGAGAACTGCAAAAGGCCACAGCTTAAACCAGGCGGGGAAATCCCCGCCTTTTATTAAACAAGCTCAAGCTTTTTCTCTCTTAAAATTTTCTTCACTTCTTCTTCCAAAGCGTCATATTCATTCTCAACCTTTCCATCCAAAATTCTGTGCTTTAATTCCGTCAGCACCTCCTTAAAAACAGGGCCTGGTTTTAACCCCATCTCTTTAAGGTCATTTCCTGTTATGGCAAGTTTTAAATCTCTCCACTCTTTAAGATACTGCAACAACCTGTGCTTTAATTCCTCTTTCGTAGTTCTTGCAGCGACATAGAGAATCATTTCCTCTTTTTCTCTTTTCAATGTCTCGAAAAGCTCACTGTTGGTAAAACTACCTTTCTCAAGTTTTGTCGTAAGCTGCTTTCCGCGATATATGAGATTTTTAATGAGATTTGCCTCATCTTCCGGAACAGAAAAATCCTTCAAAAGCCTGTCTATCTCCTCTGCAGGAAGACTTTCAAAGAAAGCGGCAAAGTAAAGAATCGGATAATCGACCCTGCTTCTGCTGAAAGTCAACCTGTGCCAATTAATTATCTTCCTTATCCTATCGAAAAAGTCCCTCTTTTTTTTGTTCCATATAAACCGCGGGCTAAAAGCCTTAAGTATTCCATATTCTTCCATTCGGTTTACAATCCTCAGCGGATTATCCTCTTCAAAAATATGTTTAAGCTCAAGGTAAACCCTTTTCCCTTCAACCGTTCTAAAGAGATTTTTCTGAACAGCAATCTTTAAAAGCTTCTCGGTATGTTTTCCTATATCAAAGCGATAACGAACGGCAAACCGCAAAGCCCTCAAAATCCTTGTAGGATCCTCAACAAAACTTAAAGCGTGAAGAACCCTTATCTTCTTTTCCTTTATGTCCTTCAAACCATTAAAGAAATCTACCAGCTTCCCGAATTCCCTGCCGTTAAGCTTAACGGCAAGTGTATTAATGGTGAAATCCCTCCGGAAAAGATCCTTTTTCAAAGGTGCCGTATCCACCTCTGGAAGAGCACCGGGTGCACGATAAATCTCCGTCCTTGCAGAGGCAAAATCCACCTTAAAGCCATCTAAAAGCGTAACCGTAGCCGTTTTGAACTTATCAAAAACGTGAACTTTTCCTCCCACCTCCTTAGCAAATGCCTTTGCCAGCTTTGTTGCATCGCCCTCAACGACAATATCAACATCAAGGTTTTTTCTTCCTATAATTAAATCTCTGACAAAGCCACCTATAACGTAAGCACTTATACCTTTTTCCGTCGCAACTTCACCAACCTTCTTCAAAAGTTCATAAACCTTTCCCGGAAGCCTTTCCTTTAACATCTGTTTCACATTTTTAAAGTGAGGCGAAGATGAACGCCTCATATAAAACTTTTCCGACTCATCTATCTCATCACGATAAAGATTCGTTAGAACATCCGTTCTCGTTATGACACCGACCACTTTACCCCTGTCTATGACAGGAACAAGCGTCTGCTGGTTTGAAACTATAATCTCCTCAATTTCACTTACAGGTGTATCCGGAAAAACGCAAGAAAACTCTCTCTCCATTACCGTTGAAACAGGTTCATCGTCCATTCCCATGTAATATGCTTTATCGGTTAAGCTCCTGTTTATGATACCTACAAGCATCCCCCTATCATCAAGGACAGGCGCAGCGTTTATTCCCTGCTTCATAAGAAACGAAAGACACTCTTTTACGGTCATATCCTTTCTAACAGTTTGTGCCGGTGAAGACATAATGTCTCCCGCCACCTTTGCCGGATAAACAATATCTTTAAGCACTTCTATCACTTTCTCTTTCACTTCGTAAACCGTCTTATCCCGAATTACTGCCGAAGCTGCCTCCGAATGCCCTCCACCGCCAAGTTTCTCTGCAAGTCTTGACACATCCACAAGGGGCGTTTTTGACCGACCTATTACAAATACTGTCCCTTCAACACCTGCCACGGCTATCAAGGCAGGATAGTTGTTGATGTCAAGCAGTTTACTGACGAGGTGGGCAATATCTCCCACGTATTTATCAAACTGCACAGTGGTAAGAGCTATCCTGTTACCGTTAATCTCAAGAATTTCAACGTTATCCTTTAAAACCTTCAAAATATCAATCTCTTCCGGTGAAAACTCCCTTGGAAGATAGTGTTTTATTATTTCCGGATTGGCGCCGATTGAAAAGAGATAACCGGCCGCTATGTGATCAAGGGAGGACGTGCCTGGAAAAAGAAAACTTCCCGTATCAGAATAGATTCCTAAAGCCATTATTGAAGCTTCAAGTGGCGAAGGGATTATTCCCTTACCCTTTAGAATCATAGTAAGAAGGGAAGTTACCGCTCCAGTTTCCTTAAAGTAAAGCCTTACGTTTTTAAACCCTGAAGTTTCCCGTGTGTGGTGGTCATAAATAATCACGGGAACATCTTTCCCCGCTATTTTATCCTTAACCACTTCAGGTATTCTCTCTATGTCCGACGTGTCAACGACAATCAGCTTTTCTATTTCACCGTTAAAACCTGTCTCATCAACGTAATCAAGCAGTTTCGGATTCTCTTCAAGAACCTTAATAACATCTTTACCTTTCGTCCCCGGAAGGACGACAACCGCATCAGGATAAAGTTTCCTAACTGCAATGACAGCTCCAAGAGCATCAAGATCCATATTCTTATGAGCAGTTATAACGATAGCCATATTTCCCCTTTATTCACACGCTGTTTTATAGGTATAATTTAACTCATCATCTTCTATTTTAAACTACGGGGCAAACTATGTTCGTAACAATAAGAAAATTTACAAAAAGTAAACTTAAAGAGTTCTTGCTTACCATCGGAAACACACCTGAAGGTGCCGACATTCTCTCAAAAAAGGGCATTCTATATACGTTTGTAATAGAAGGAATAGACACAAGGGCAGCCAACATTCTAAAGCAGGACGCAATAGCTTCAGGAGGCGACTGCGCCCTACCAAGAGAAGCTTCTTCTTTCACATGTAAAACGTGCACAGCTGTCCTTATCGGTTCTCTCAGAACTATTGAAAAACTCCTTGAAAGAATGAAAAAGCAACCTTTCGGACTTAAAAAACTTGCTGACGAAATAAAGAGGCTGATAGAGGCCGATTCCAACACAAGGTTTGAGCTTAAAGCAAACGGAAAAACGCTTTCTCTTGAAAAGCCTACAATCATGGGCATTTTGAACACGACCCCCGATTCCTTTTCTGACGGCGGGAAGTGGACAACCGTCGATAGAGCCCTGAAGCACGCGGAGGAAATGATAGAAGACGGAGCGTCAATAATTGACGTTGGCGGTGAATCTACAAGACCTGGCGCCGAACCTGTCCCACTTGAAGAAGAGATGAGAAGAGTTGTTCCAGTGATAGAAGCAATAAGAAAAGAGTTTCCGGGCGTTTTTATATCCGTTGACACTTACAAATCAAAAGTAGCGGAGGAAGCCTTAAACGCAGGTGCCGACATAATAAACGACATAAGCGGTTTCCACTTTGACAACAGAATGGCAGAACTGGTAGCTGAAAGAAACGTCCCGGCCGTTCTCATGCATATAAAAGGAACACCGAGAGACATGCAGAAAAACCCCTACTACGAAGACGTAATAAAAGAGTTATGCCAATACTTTGAAGAGACCATAAAAGAAGCTAAAGAGAAAGGGGTTAAAAAGGAACAGATAATCATAGACCCGGGAATAGGTTTTGGGAAGCGGCTTGAAGATAACCTTACAATTCTTAAAAGGATTAACGAATTCAAAAGGTTTGGCGTTCCAATTCTGCTTGGCACTTCAAGAAAAAGTTTCATAAAAATGGTAACAGGCGAAGAAAATCCGGAAAAAAGAGTCGCCGGCTCTTTAGCCTCAATAGTTAAAGGCGTTTTAAACGGTGTGAAAATTGTAAGAGTTCACGATGTAAAAGAGACGAAGCAGTTTTTAGACATACTACTTGCCATAGAGGACGCTTAAATGCTAAACATTCTACCTCAAATAACAATCAGGGACCTGATAGATATAGGACTTGTCTCTTTCCTTATATACAGAGTTTTAATCTATCTATCCAAAACGCGGGCGATACAGATCCTCTTTGGAATAATGACAATCGTTATGTTAAGCGTCCTGGCAAGAATCCTCGACCTCTACACTCTTTCTTTCCTCTTGAACAATGTTCTAACCATCGGAATATTTGCCCTCATCGTGATATTCCAGCCTGAAATAAGAAAACTGCTTGCAAGACTTGGCGAAGGGCAGATGGGACTGTTTGCCCAGAGATACGAAGCAGAAAAGGTCATTGACGAAATTGTCAGGGCTTCTGCCACCATGTCAGAGGACAAAATAGGAGCGCTAATAGTCATTGAAAGAGACGTAAAGACGGACAGCTACGCAGAAGCCGGAACAGAAATTGACGGTGAGGTATCAAAAGAACTGCTAATAACGATATTCTGGCCGGGAACGCCGCTACATGACGGCGCAGTCATTGTAAGGGAAGACAGGATAAAAAAGGCCGGCGTCTTTTTACCATTAACGTTAAACACCAAACTTCCACAGGTGGTGGGAACAAGGCACAGAGCAGCTATGGGAATAACGGAAGAGACCGATGCAATAGCCGTTATCGTTTCTGAAGAAACGGGAAACATATCAATAGCTTACCATGGAAAACTGATTAAAAACCTTGAACCCCAGAGGTTGAAAAGAATCTTGAAGTCACTTCTTGTAAAAGAGATAGAAACGAAAAATGCGCTGAAAGAACTACTTACCACTTTTTTGAAGGGCGAAAATGCTGAAAAAGATAGTTGATACAATATTTAAAAACTTTCACTACAAACTGCTGGCAGTGATATTCTCTTTTCTGCTGTGGTTCTTAGCTGCCAAGCAGGAATTCATCGTTTTAACTGTAAAACTGCCCGTAAAAATAATAACACCGGCAACCGTAAATGTGGCAAGCTACAAACCGGAAAAATTAACAGTCGAAGTTGAGGGAACAAAAAAATCCATAGAATTTATTAAAAAAGAGGGAGAACTCTACATAAACCTACCCGCTCACTTCACTAAAGATAACGGAACGATAACCTTACCCGTTAACCTTTCAATGTTAACACTTAAACCGCAACTTCCGGACATTTCTATCAGAAGTGTTAAAACAAAAACCATTACATTAAAACTTGAAAAAGTCATAGAAAAACTCACTCCGGTAAAAGTTGTCCTAACTGGCAAAAACAGACACAAATTCAAAGCCAAAATAGTAACACCCAACTACGTAACCGTTTACGTGCCTCAATCAAAAGCGGCAGAAGTAAAATTGGTAAAAACAGAACCCATAAACACGGACAACCTGAAAACAAGCGCAACTATTTACGCTAAAATAGAATCCCCTTACAGAACTTTCCCGGAAAGCGTGAAAGTGAAGCTGATCAGGAGGTAATAATGCCGAAGAAGAAACTTTTTGGAACTGATGGTATCCGCGGCGTGGCAAACGAATTTCCTTTAACCTGTGAAATGACGCAAAAAATCGGCGTGGCAGCAGGATGCTACCTTAAAGCCAAGTATCCCGACAAAAAACATACAGTTGTGATTGGAAAAGACACCCGCGCCTCTTCTGATATGATAATTTCAGCCCTCATATCAGGACTGACCGCTACAGGCATTGACGTTACGTATCTTGGAACGACAACAACACCTTCTATTTCATACATGGTGAAAAACTTTTCCCTATCAATGGGCATTATGGTCTCTGCATCCCACAACCCCGCAGAGTACAACGGTATAAAGTTCTTTAATCGGGAAGGAAAAAAGTTTTCAGAGATGGAAGAGGCCTCCCTCGAGCTTGTAATATTCAACAAGTACGAACTTCCAAAAGCATCAGCTCTTGAAATAGGCAGAATCTTTGATGGAAGAGGACTTCTTGAAAGCTACGCAAAATTCCTTGAAGAAGCCGGAACATACCTTGCAGGACTTAGAATAGCCCTTGACTGTGCCAACGGTGCAGCCTACATGATAGCACCGGAAGTTTTTAAAGCTTTAGGCGCAAAAGTGTTCATTTACAACGCAGAACCTGACGGCCTCAATATAAACAGAAACTGCGGCGCTACACATCCTGAATTTCTCGCAGAAAAGGTAAAAGAGATAAAAGCAGATGTCGGATTTGCCTTTGACGGCGACGCTGACAGGTGTGTTGCAGTTGACGAAAAAGGAAACATTATAGACGGCGATGAAATAATAGCCCTTCTATCTGATTACTTTGGTGAATCAGAACCTGTTGTTGCAACGGTTATGAGCAATCTTGGACTTGAAAAATATATAAGGTCGAAAGGCATAGAGTTTTACAGAACACCTGTTGGCGACAGACACGTATCGGAAAAGATGGAAGAAGTAGGCGCTATCATAGGTGGTGAACAGTCCGGCCACATAATAATAAGAAGGTTCATGGAAACGGGCGACGGCGTTCTGACAGCAATCCTTCTTGCCTCAATTCTTAAAAAGAGCGGCAAAACGTTCAGTGAACTTACAAACGTGTTTAAAAAGTATCCCCAAAAGCTTGTAAACCTTAAAGTTAAAGAGAAAAAACCTATAGACAGGTTAGAAGAGGTCAAAAAGGCAATCGCCGATGCAGAACTTACACTTGAAGACAGGGGAAGGATCCTTGTAAGGTATTCGGGAACAGAACCTCTGGTCAGAATAATGGTGGAAGCCGAAAGTGAAGACCTGATAGAAAAAACCATTTCAACAATTGAAGAAGCATTTAAAAGAGAGGGCATTGTTGAAGAATAAACCTCCAAGACTTAAAAAATCCCTCGGACAGCACTTTTTAAAAGATAGAAACATCATAAAAAAGATAGTTGATGCCGCCGGGATAGAAACAGACGATACGGTCGTTGAAATAGGTCCCGGCGGCGGTGCCTTAACGGAAGAGATTTTAGAAAGAAACCCCCAATCCCTCGTATGCGTTGAAATAGACCCTGAAATGGTGGAATTTTTAAAAGAGAAGTTCAAAACCCGTAAAAACTTCACAATTTTAAACGAAGATGCAAAAAAATTTGACCTGTCACAGGTGGGAAGCAACCTGAAAGTTTTAGGCAACCTTCCCTACAATGTTTCCACCGCAATAATAAGAAACCTTTTAAACTACATTGACAGCGTTCAGACAGCCATCTTTATGACTCAAAAAGAGGTGGCACAAAGGCTAACCAGCACCGTGGGAAAAGATTACGGCTACCTGCCGGCGCTGCTTCAAAACTTTTTCAAAATAGAGAAACTTTTTGACGTCCCGCCTGGTGCCTTTGTTCCGCCGCCTAAAGTCTGGTCAACCGTTTTTAAGATGACCCCTTTAGGTTTTAGAATGGAAGAAAAAGAACTTAAAAAATTTGAAAGCTTTTTGAAAAAAGCCTTCTCAAACAGGCGGAAAAAGCTGAAAAACAACATAGGAAAACCGCCTTCAGCAGAATTGGAAGAGATGTTCCAAAAGAGAGCCGAAGAGATACCGCCAACTGAAATGCTGTCTCTTTTCAGAAAAATCCGGCAAATAGCACCGAAACAAAATTTTTAGTAAAATCAATTTATGGTTTCCAACGTTAAAAGCTACACGCTAATAGGTGTTAATGCAGTTGAGGTTCTGGTTCAGGTTGATGCCGGCAGAGGTATGCCGGGCACCATCGTTGTTGGACTTCCGGATTCTGCCGTAAAAGAAAGCAGAGAAAGGGTAAAAGCGGCAATCGTAAATTCGGGCTATCCCTTTCCTGCAAAGAAAATAGTGATAAATCTTGCGCCGGCAGATGTCAAAAAAGAGGGAACGATATACGACCTTCCGATATCAATCGGCATATTGGTGGCACAGAACATCGTTTCAGGCAAAAGGCTAAACGAATATCTGATAGCCGGCGAACTTGGTCTCAAAGGTGAGATAAGAAAAGTAAAAGGTGCCCTTGCTGCAGCTATACTTGCAAAAAAGAAAGGTTACAGAGGGATAATTTTACCTTCAGAAAACGCTGAAGAGTCTTCTTTAATAAGCGGCATTGAAATAATCCCGATTAAGCACCTTTCAGAAGCAGTTGCCTTTTTAAACGACGACATCAAAATAGAACCTGTTAAAAAAAACTTAACAGAAAATAACTTCAGCTTTGCCGTTGACATGTCAGACATTGCCGGCCAGTATCACGCCAAAAGAGCCGTTGAAATAGCGGCAGCCGGCGGGCACAACATACTTTTCGTAGGACCGCCGGGCTCAGGAAAAACAATGCTTTCAAGGAGAATCCCGACAATACTGCCGCCAATGACAGAAAAGGAAATCATAGAAACGACACAGATATACAGTGCCGCAGGAATGTTAAGCGGCATAATAACGAAAAGACCCTACCGTGCGCCGCATCATACCGTATCAGATGTAGCACTGATAGGTGGGGGAAGCAGTATCAGACCCGGCGAGGTGAGCCTTGCCCACAACGGCGTTCTCTTTCTTGATGAATTTCCAGAGTTTAAACGTTCTGCCCTTGAAGCCTTGAGACAACCGATAGAAGACGGAGAAGTTACAATCTCAAGAATTTCAGGAAGCATAACCTTCCCGGCAAAATTCATGCTTGTAGCAGCCATGAATCCCTGTCCCTGCGGTTTTTACGGATTTGAAGACGGTGTTCACTACTGTACATGTTCACCTGCCCAGGTTAAACGCTACCGTTCAAAGGTTTCAGGACCGATACTTGACAGGATAGACATTCACGTATCTTTACCTGCCGTAAAGCCCGAAGAGCTTGCAAAGATGGAAAAGGGCGAATCCTCTGAAAAAATCAGAGAAAGAGTCACAAAAGCCCACGAAAGGCAAAAAGAGAGATTTAAAGGACTGCCGTTTTCGTTCAACGGAAAGATGGACTCAAAAGCCATAAAAAAATTCTGTAAACTTACAGATAAGGCAGAAGAGATACTAAACCGCGCCGTTAAAACCTATGCACTATCTGCGAGAGCTTACAATAGAATCCTAAAACTCTCGTTAACAATAGCAGACCTTGATGAATCAGATATAATCCAGCCAAAACACATCATTGAAGCTCTGGGATTTAGAGAAAACATCTCGGCAAACTAAAAATGATAGAGATAAAAAAGAGACCCAAAGATTTTATAGTCATTGAAGAAGCTTCTTTTGAAATAGATGAAAACGGAACACACTTTTTATACCTTTTAACAAAGAAGAACCTCACAACGAGAGAGCTTGCATCCCTTTTAGGCTTTTCCTACGCAGGACTCAAAGACAAAACAGCCGTGACAGTTCAGCACGTTTCATTCCCGGAATTTAAAGGCAACTATGTAAGAGAAAATTTAAAAGACGGTGCTTATTTTCTGAAATTTATCGGAAAAATTCCAAAGAAAATAAAAATCGGACACCTGAAGGGAAACCGATTTTACATAAAATTGCACGGGCAAAAGGTTAAACCTGCCAATTACTTCATAAACTTTTACGGAATCCAGAGATTAAAGGGAAACGTTTATAAAGGGGAAAAACTTTTTAAAAAGCTTATGGAAAAACCAGGAAAGCTAAAGTGGCGGGAAAATTTTTTAATAGATGCCTTTCTCTCATTCTTGTGGAATGAAACGCTAAAACTTTACTTATCCGAAACGGTGGAAGGAAAATTTAAAAACTGTGAAGGTTTCCACTTTTTTATACCTTCAGAATCTCTTGAAAAAATCAGAGAAAAAGTCCCAAAATTCTGGACAATTGCAGGTTATAAAAAAGACTACAGGGAAAGTCTGCCCTTCTACAAAAAAGTGCTGTCAGAGAAAGATATCTCAATGGACGATTTCATCAGAACTTTAAAGAATTTGAGAATCAAAGGTGATTTCAGGAAAACTTACCTTCCGGTTAAAGCAGAAATTAAAAACGACTTTATATCTTTTTCCCTTCCGAAAGGCGCCTACGCAACAGTTTATCTAATTTTTTGTGATTTTAGATAAGGGGAAACCTTCCCCTGTAAATCAGCCTCAGCCAAACGGTGAACAGATATTGATGATGTTTATCACCTCAACATCATCAGAACCGCATTCGGGACACTTAACATCAAGAACCTGAAGCGGTGCAAAGATTTCAACTTCAAACTCTTTCCCGCACTCATTACACTTAAAAACGTAAATCTGCATTCTTCCTCCTGCAAAACAGAGAAACAAAAACATATTCTTTCAATTGTATCTGTAAATATATGACAAATACAATGTTAATGGAAGCATCTACGCCGTTTTTCTCTTCCTGACTTCAACATTTACTTCTTTCAGAGAAATCAAAACGCCTGCTGACACAATCAGAACAGCGCCCAAAATCTGACGCTCCGTCGGAACTTGAGAGAGGAAAATATAGGCAAGAATAACGGCAAAAACGATATCAAGATACTGCAGGATAGAAGCAAACGAAACCTTAATGTAATTAAGAGAATCATACCAGAGGAACAGGGCAAGTGCCGTGTGAACAACACCTGCAAAAAGAGTAACCAAAAAACCGTTCACGGTAAAATGCCAGTCTGCTAAAAACAGAAAAGGAAGGGTAATAAAAATTGATATAAGTACCTGCCAGGCAGTAACTGTAACTGCTTTATGGTGAATTGTGGAAACCTTTGAGAAAAACCCGAGAAGCCCGTAACTGACAGCGGCAAGCAGTGCAATAAGTGCACCTTTATCTATATTAAATCCGCCGCTGCTGACAGCGACACCGGCAAAGGCTAAAAAGATAGAAAGCACTGTAAAAACATTCATCTTCTCTTTCAAAAAGAGAGCCGCTAAAAGAATGGAAATAACAGGACCTGCATAGTAGATGGTTACAACGGTTGCAACATCTGTAACCTTAACTGCCCAGAAAAAGAAAATCCAGTTAACGCCGAGCATAACACCGCTTAAAAGCAGAGGCCAGAACGGTTTAAGACTGAAAAAACTTTTCAGAGAATCCTTTTTAACTGCAAAGTAAAAGACAAACGGAAAGGCAAAGAGAACTCTAAAAAACACGAAAACCCCGCTCGGCAGTCCTGACCATATACCCATCAGAGGAACGCTACCCCATATAGAAGTAGCACCTAACATTTCAAGCAAACCCTTAACTTTCATTTAATCACCAGTGAGAATTTTCAAATTATTTAAACACTTCTTACAAAACACATCAACCCCTCACACTTATCAGGGCATTTCAATACATAAGCCAAACGGAAGGAAAACCCCTTCCTCCTGATAAGTCGCAATCCCTCTCATTTATCAGGGCATTTCAACAGACAATAAGAGTCAAATCCGACCTCAATTCCCTTTCTAGTCGCAATCCCTCACATTTATCAGGGCATTTCAACTTAATGAAATAACACATTACTTCAATAATGATTTTCAATTGTCGCAATCCCTCTCTTTTATCAGGGCATTTCAACGACGGCGTAGAGATTGGCTATGAAAGTATCATCGAAGATTGGCTTGTCGCAATCCCTCTCTTTTATCAGGGCATTTCAACAAAAAAATAGACAATTTTTCTTTCCAACATCCAGAAGGTCGCAATCCCTCACATTTATCAGGGCATTTCAACAAATCGTATCCCTTATAAAAGAGGCTAAAAAGGAAAAACTCGTCGCAATCCCTCACATTTATCAGGGCATTTCAACCCTCAGGAGGTCCGGCCTCTTGGGGATACTGTGGATAGTCGCAATCCCTCTCATTTATCAGGGCATTTCAACAGGACGATGGAAAGGATTGCGAAAAGGCTTCTTCCTTTGGAGTCGCAATCCCTCTCTTTTATCAGGGCATTTCAACATTAATTTATCTGCAATAAAAGAAGAGACTAAATGGGTTGAGGAGGTCGCAATCCCTCTCTTTTATCAGGGCATTTCAACGGGAAGTATGTTTCTCTCTGTGTGTCAGGACAGGATGTAGTAGTCGCAATCCCTCTCTTTTATCAGGGCATTTCAACAGCACCGAATTTCAACCGTTGACTCTCTATCTCTTCAGAACTTAAGTTCTTTACAATAAACTAATAAGCCTTGCAACGCAACCACTCTGAACATACAATTTTTTTAAGAGGTTTTCGCCTATTCAGATGTAAAAGACCTTACCGGGAATTATTATACTATTTCAGCTCCACAATCGTAACACCGTCACCGCCTTCTTCTATTCTTCCACCGCGGAAAGATTTAACATAAGGTGAATCTTTTAGATATGTCCTGACAAGCCGCTTTAAAATGCCTGTTCCGTGACCGTGAACGATTTTTACCCTGTGAAATCCCGCAAGTCTTGCATCATCAAGGAATTTTTCAACAGCATCAAGTGCCTCATCGCCTCTCATTCCAAGCAGTTTAATTTCAGGGAAAAAGTTTTGAGGCACCTTTGCGTCTATCCTTATTTTTTTCTTTTCGGCAACGGTTTCAATAACAGGCTCAAGCTGATTTAACTTCATATCTATTTTTAAAGCACCTATCGCAACCTTTGCTATACCTCTTTCTGTATCAACAGTTATAACTGTTCCTTTCCTTCCTGTTTTCTTGATCTTTACAATCATGCCGGGCTTTATTTCCGCGGCAGCTCTTTTTATCTCTTTTTCTTCCGCCGCTTCCACTTTCTTTTTAGCTTCCTGTATCAGCGCCCTTACCTTTTTCCTGAGCCTTTCGTCCTGAATTTCAGAAAGAAGCTTTTCACTCTTTTCTCTAAATTCCCTTATGTAAGCCTGAAGGTTCTCAACACCTCTCTCTTTTAAAAGTTCTTTTTCTTTTTCAAGCTTTTCTCTTTCTCTTTCAAGCTCTTCTTTTAATTTTGCAACCTCTTCCCTTTCATTTTGAAGGGCTCTATATTCAGACTCGAGGGCTGCAACAATCTCAGATGCAATCCTATCCTCTGAAGATAGAAGCTTCTGCGCCTTTTCTATAACAGCATCAGGCATTCCGTAACGTTTCGCTATGATAAATGCGTAGCTTCTGCCTATGACACCGTAAGCAAGGCGGTATAGAGGTTTCAAACTCTTTTCATCAAAGAGAACAGATGCAACCTCATAATAGTCGTCCTTATAAGCGTAAAGTTTTATCGGCGTAAAGTGGGTCGTTATGATTGAAACGGCGCCTTTTTCTTTTAAGTATTCAAGTATCGCAACACCAAGGCTTGAACCTTCTACCGGATCTGTTCCGGCACCGAGCTCATCAAGAAGAACGAGGGTATCTTTATCAGCCTCGCTAAGAATCTCAGAAATGTTCTTAACATGGGCACTGAAAGTGCTCAAACTCTGTTCAATGCTCTGTTCGTCGCCTATGTCTGCCCTTACTTTTTTAAAAATACGGATTTTACTGCCTTCCGCAGCAGGTATGAGAAATCCCGATTGAAACATCAAAACGGAAAGCCCCAGAGTCTTGAGTATTACCGTTTTACCGCCGGTATTGGGACCTGTAATGACAAGGCCTTTTTCAACCTTTACATCAACAGGAATAACTTCTTTCTGTGAAAGGACGAGAAGCGGATGTCTTGCATCTTTAAGTTCTATCCTGTCCGAAATCTCAGGAAGCGTGCCTTTCAATCTGCGGCTCATCTCAGCAGTTGCGTACCGTCTATCAAGTTCAACAAGTGTGGAAAAAGCCGCAGAAATGCGGAATCTGTTTTCCCTTATCTTCTTGCTTATGTAGGCAAGAATCCTCTTTATCTCTTTTTCCTCTTCCGCTGCAAGCTCCCTCAACCTGTTGTTATCGTCAACAACAAAGGCAGGTTCAACATAGACAGTCTGTCCCGATATCGAACGGTCGTGAACGATGCCTGAAAACCGCTTTTTGTAACTGTTTTTGGCAAGGACAACGTATCTACCGTTCCTTATCGTTATAATCTGGTCGGGACATATATCTTCGTTCCTTCTAACAAGGGATTCAAGACGTTTCTTTATGCTGTCGGCTATCTGTCTCTTTTTCTCCCTTATCATTCTAAGGTTAGAAGAAGCAGTATCAAGAATCTCACCGCTTTCGTCAATGGAAGTGTCAATAAGTTCTCTCAATTCAAGAAAACTTGAGAGAGAACCGGAAAAAGCTGAAAGCCTCGGAAACCTTTCTCTTATGTCGTTAAGAAACTTCTTTACAATCTTTGACTGGCAGCAGACAGTGTAAACAGACAGGATTTCCGGAATTGAAAATACTGCACCTTCAACCTTTGCCTTTTTTATAACCGATGAAATATCGGGAAAAGCTTCAAGGGGAAAAGACCTTTCTGTTAAAAGCCTTACAAATTCAAATGTAATAAGTGTCTCTTCCGTTATCTCCGAAACATCGGTGGAAGGTGTAATAGAGAGAACAGCCCTTCTGCCCGGTTCACTTCGGGCAAGGGAGGCAGTTTTCTCAAGAAGAGTATCAAAATCAAGGTGGCGCCACACTCCTTTGAACATTATTATGAATACCCCCTCCAATAGACCAAAGGAGTGCCAGCGCCACGATTATAAGCCATGGTAATTAACCTTCTCCTGAGAGAAGTTCTCTTGCAATCCTGTTAACAACAGAACCGTCAGCCTTTCCTTTTACCTTTGGCATTACAACCTTCATAACCTTACCTAAATCCTTCGGTGAAGAAGCTCCCGTTCCAGCTATGGCTTCCTCAACTATCCTGCGAATCTCATCTTCACTCATCTGCTCTGGAAGGTAAGACTCAACAATGGCAAGCTCTGCCTTTTCCTTCTCTACGAGATCCTGCCTGCCACCTTTTTCGTAGAGTTCTATGGACTCACGTCTCTGCTTTGCGTACTTTTGAAGCAGAGAAACAATCTCTTCGTCTGTAAGTTCGCCGCGCTTGTCTATCTCAGCGTTTTTTATAAGAGAGTTTATCATTCTTATGGTGCTGAGTTTAACCTTATCCCTGGCCTTCATGGCCTCTTTCATGTCTTTAATGAGTCTCTCTTTTAATCCCATCAGTAATGCCTCTTAAACAATTACTTTTTCTTCTTCTTACCTCTTGGCGGAAGAAGACCGCGCTTCTTGAGAGCCTTGATAAGACGCTTTCTTGCAGCCATAGCCTTTCTCTTTCTCTTTTCACTTGGCTTCTCGTAGTATTCTCTCCTCTTAATCTCAGTAAGAATACCCTCCTTTTCGCACAGCTTCTTGAATCTCTTTAGCGCCTTCTCGAATGGCTCTCCGTCACGGACGTAAATTGTTGCCATTAAGCATCGCCTCCTTTGGTGGTAATTTTGCTACTGCCATTATATTACCACGATTACCGATTTGCAACTGTTTTCAAAAGCTTCAGAGTGAAGATTAGAAAATTTTCAAAAGGAAAATGGTCACTTGTGCAACTTTCTCTTCCCATTCGAATCTCTAACAGTTACACCTTCAGCGTCAAGGAGTTCAAGGAATGGAATGGCGTGTTTCCTTGAAAGGTTAAAGAGATTTTTAAAATCGCCAACTGTTATTTCACCTTTCTCCTTCAAAAGATTAACTGTCTTCTCTTTAATCTCTTTAAACATCTCCGGTAAAAGCAGAAAATCTCCTGCCGTCCTGTAACCTTCCCTCTTTAAAAATGATAAAAGCATGTAAAACTCATCGGATGGTACGTTTAACTTTTCCTTTAAAGTGCTCAGAGTAGGCACTGACAGGCCGCTCTTTTCAAGTTCTGCATCTATGTCCTCTTTTAGTTTTGAAAATTTTTCATCAAGGTGAGGGCTGAAATCTTCTAACTTTATAACTTTTCCGTTCTCTTCAAGTCCTGCTGAGGAAATAATATTTAAAAAGAGTTCATCTCCCACGTTCAAAAGGCTCTTCAGTGTCTCTCTATTTATTCCGTCTGCAACGGGATACTCTTCGTGATAGTCAGCAACAAGTTCTAAAGCCCTGTTTACCAGCAATTTAAAAGTTTCAACCGTGTAGATAAGCCCATCTGCAACGATAACTTTTCCTTCTTTTTTAAACTTTTCAACAAGTGTTTTCGCTTCATCTAAAGAAAGATTTAACAGCTGAGGTAAAAGCTTAATTTCAAGAGGTTCAAACTCCCCAACAAATTCCATGAACGCCGATTCCTTCCCTTTATAAAGGGCATTCAGCTTCTCTATAAACTTGTCTGCAAACTTTTTACGATAACGTCTCGTTTCAAGAGGATGAAGAATCGTACCGCCACCTATAACCCTGCCCGGTGAAATCGTCCTGACAACAAAGTTATCGCCGTAAACCGGATAAATATCCCTGTCAAAAATCACCTGTGCAAAGCAGGTTTCACCGGGATTTAAAATGTCCCTATCTACAAGGACAATTTCCGCCTCAGCCATAAGGGTAAGGTAGTGGAAGTGAACCTTCTGCCTCTTTTTAACCGCAGGTGCAGATTTTGAAAGTGTAAAAGTTACATCAACAATCCTTGAAGACCTTAAAGTTCCAGGTACCGTTAAGATATCACCTCTGTGAACCTTTTCTTTCGGCACTGTTAAATTTGCAGCTGTCCGCTGCCCTGGAAAAGCTTTATCTACGTCTTTACCTGCCGTCTGAAGATTCTTTATTTTCGTCTCTATTTTAGAAGGCAGAATCTCAACCGTATCGCCCTTTGAAAGTTCACCATCCGAAAGCGTGCCTGTAACGACAGTGCCAAAACCCTTTACAGTAAAAACTCTATCAACAGGCAGGCGGGGAAAGCTTCTTCCTTTCCGTACATCAAGAGATTCAACTAACTTTTTCAGTTCATCCTTTAAAACATCAAAACCTGCACCGGTTTTTGAAGAAACCTTTACAAAAGGTGCCTTTTCAAGGAAAGTCTCTTTCAGAAAATCCCTGACATCTTCTTCAACAAGCTCAAGCCACTCTTCATCAACAGTGTCAACCTTCGTAAGAACGACAATACCCTTTTCTATTCCAAGCATCTGACAGACAGTAAGGTGTTCCTCTGTCTGCGGCATTACTCCCTCATCAGCTGCAATCACAAAAAGAACACCGTCTATGCCGTGAGCACCGGCAACCATGTTTTTTATAAATTTTTCATGCCCGGGAACATCAACAATGCTTATCAGGCAGTCATCAAGGAAGAAATGGGCAAAACCGGGTTCTATGGTCATGCCTCTCTCTTTTTCTTCTTTCAAACGGTCCGTATCAACACCCGTAAGCCTTTTTACCAGAGAGGTTTTGCCGTGGTCTATATGTCCAGCAGTTCCTATTGTTACTACCTTTTTCATTCTTCCTTCACCGGCCTTGATAGCAGATTAAGCATTATTTCGGAAGGATTTTTTCTTTCATACACAACATCATAAACCGCCCGCGTTATAGGCATCTCAACATTCAATTTCTCCGAAAGTTCAACGGCCGCTTTCACCGTATGAACACCTTCAACCACGTACTTTTTATCAACCTCTCCCTCACCTCTTCCAATGGTCAGGCCAAACTGCCTGTTTCTTGAAAGGTTACCCGTGCATGTAAGAATTAAATCTCCCATTCCTGAAAGGCCGTAAAAGGTCTTTTCTTTACCACCAAGCTTTAATCCAAGCTTCTTAATCTCATGAAGTCCCCTTGTTATCAAGGCTGCTCTGGCATTGCTCCCGAGTTCCATACCGTCGGATATACCTGCTGCAATGGCTATGACGTTTTTCATTGCACCGCCTGTTTCAACACCGATAACATCGTCAGAAGCATACAGACGGAAAAGTTTCGTGTTTAAAAGATTAACCATTTCAAAAGTCTTATCTATGTCTTTGCCGGCGAGAACCGCTGCAGTGGGCCTTCCAAGGGCAACTTCCCTTGCAAATGTGGGACCTGAAAGAACAAAGTAGTCACCTCCAACGGCTTCAGCGTAAACCTGAGAAAGCAACTTTAGAGAAGAAATCTCAATCCCTTTACTCGCACATATAACCTTTCTCTTTGAAAGAAACTCTCTGTGCCTCCTCCAGAAATCACCTGTGAACTGTGCAGGAATAACTGAAAAGACAACATCCTTAACCTTCTTAAAGAAAACTTCTATGTCAGAAACCGCCTCTACAGAATCGGGATAAGAAACACCATTAAGATACTTTTTGTTTTCCCTTTCCCTGTTTATAGAGTTAGCAACATCCCCCTCACGGCACCACTGAACTACGTTAAACCCGCTTCTCCCAAAATGTATTGAGAGAGCAGAACCCCAGCTCCCGGAACCAAGAATACCTATAACCATAGCTTACACTCCAGCAAAAACGCCAAAATTGAGATCCTTCATTTTAATTTTAAGCATTCCAATGTCTATGTCAGGCTTATTATACCCGTGATAATCACTGCCACCTGTGGTGTAAAGGCCGAGTTCTTTTGCCATCTCTTTAAAATTAACAACCATAGAGGGGGTGTGTTCTGAATGAATAACCTCAATACCTTCAAGCCCTTCTCTCTTAAGCTGTGAAACGAACTTGTAAAGTCTGGAGCATCCCAACTTCAACGTATAGGGGTGTGCGAGAACGGGAATACCTCCGGCTTCTTTTATCAACCTGAAAATCTCCCGGTAATCAAGCTTCCTTCTTTTCACCTTCAGCCGTCTTAAAAGGGCAAAAGCTTTCTTTCTGGAAGAAACCATCTGTTTTTTAACAAGCATCGTTACTATATTCGGCTTTCCAAAGTTTTTACCGAAAACTTTTTCAAGTTCATCATAAGTTATATTAAATCCTTCTTCGCCAAGACGCTCAATGAGAATCCTGTTTCTCTCTTCTCTTGATTTTGAAAAAAAGTCCACAAGCTCAAGAATTGAAGGCGAATCGGGATTAATAAAGTAGCCGAGAACGTGAAACTCGGCAGATGCAGGAAGCATGGATGTATCGGCTGTTACCTCTATCCCAGGAATCACCTCAACACCATATACTTTTCCGGCATTGACAGCACTTTCAAGACCTGAAACTGTATCGTGATCGGTTATACTTATAAGAGAAAGACCTTTTAGAGACGCAAGTTTAACGACTTCTTCCGGTTTATCTGTTCCGTCAGAACAGGTCGTATGAACATGAAGATCAACCATTATTTCATTGCTGCTATAGCTATCCATTCACCTTCCCTTCTAATCTCATTAATAACAAGGCCGTTAGTTTTAAGCTCTTTAACCATGTCCTCTTCCTGACTTTTCAAAACACCGGAAACAAGGAGATACCTTTCAGTCCTTTTAACCAGGTCGGGAATTAGTGGCTCCAAAAGATGCTTTTCTATGTTTGCAGCAACCATGTCAAAAGTGCCTTCAACAGCATCAACACTTCCAGGAACAAACTCTATACCTGAAATATTGTTTATTGCCATGTTAAGTTCAAGTTCATCTTCAACCTCTTTTTGAATATCACAGGCAACAACCTTTTTCGCACCAAGTTTTTTAGCTAAAATGGAGAGAATACCACTACCACAACCAACATCTAAAAATGAAAAACCCGGAAGCATAAATTCTTCTATAAGTTCCATAATCAACTTTGTAGTTTCGTGAGTACCTGTACCAAAGGTTTGACCCGGATATATGTAAATAGGTATCCTGTCACCTGGATTAAACTCGTCCTTCATCCAGGAAGGAACAACGACAATTTTTTTTCCAATTGGTGTCGGCTTGAAGTGCTTTTTCCAGTTTTCGTTCCAGTTCTGCTCTTCTATTCTAAAAGAACCAAGGAGATAATCCTTAAGCGGTGAGGCCTGGGGATTAAAGTCGGTATCACCGTCAAAATACACACGAATGTAGGATATTCCGTTTTCCTCTTTTAAATCTTCTATCCCCTTGCATCCCGCTTCAAAAAGTATGCAGTCTGCCTTGTCCCTCTCTTCGTTTGGAATGGCAAAGTCAAAAGCCATGTAGTACCTTTCCATCGCTCCCCTCTCAAATCCTATTCTTCTAAGAATACCCTTTTTACTCTGGGGCTAATATCACACATAATTTCGTAAGAAATCGTTCCCGCCTCTTCTGCCATTTTATCAAAGGTAAGCTCCCTGTCAGTAATAACAACCTCATCACCGGGACGGGCATCAACCCCTTCGAGAGAAACAACTGTCATATCCATGCAGATTCTTCCCCTGACCGGGCACTTTTCACCGTTTACCTTTACATACCATTTTCCGGAAAGGCTCCTCATCAACCCATCTGCATATCCAAAGGCAACTACACCAACTTTTTCCTTTGAAGAGGTAACATAAGTTCTACCGTAAGAGATACCCCATCCTTCGGGCAACGTCTTAACCTGTATAAGTCTCGACTTTATCTCCATAACCTGTTCAAGCTTTATCGGAAAGTCAGGACCTGGTTTACTTCCATATAAAGCAAGTCCTATCCTTGAATGTGTAAGCAAAGAATCAAAATGGTACGGTACCGCAGCACTGTTATCAACATGAACAGCAATATCGCTGTTTACCTTCAAAGCTTCCTTCACAAACCTCATAAAAAACGAAAACTGCTGTCTGGTAAAAGTCTCGTCCTCGTCAGAAACGGGGAAATGGCTCATGATACCTTTGAACAGAGGTGAAGAAAAAAACTCCGTTAACTTTTGAAAATCGTCCGGCATAAATCCGAGTCTCCCCATGCCGGTATCTATCTTCACATGAAAAGGAATTCCCATTTCAATAGCAATACCAAGACTTTCAAAATCAAAAACTACAGGTATCAAGTCATACTCTAAAAAATTCCTGGCACTCTCAAAGAGAGGATTACTCATAACAATAATAGGACTTTTTATACCGCCCTCTCTAAGTTCTATCCCTTCAAATACAGTAGCAACGGCAAAAGCAGAAACATCTGTCTTTCTCTCTAAAAAAGAAGCGACTGCAACACTTCCGTGACCATAAGCATTCGCTTTAACAACAGCAATAATCTTCTTATTTCCGGCAAACCTTTTCAAACTTTCATAATTTCTTTTTAATCTATCAAGGTAAACTTCTGCCCATCTCAGCATCTATCTTCTCTCTCAGTTTTCTGGCATTTACGAAAGGATCACCATCAAAAATAGCCCTGACAACGGCAATACCTGCAGGTTTACAGGCAAGAACACTACCGATATTATCCGAATTAATTCCTCCAATTGCAACAACCGGATGAAAAGAGTTTTTAACTGCCTGAGAAAGACCGTCCACTCCAACTACAGGATCAGGTTTCTCTTTTGTATTCGTTGGAAAAACAGGACCAAACCCTATGTAATTAACCTCTTCTTCGTTTGCCCTTTCAACCTGAAACAGATTGTGAGTAGAAAGTCCTATGATGAAATGTTCCCCGACAATCTTTCTGATTATAGAAACCGGCAAATCACTCTGCCCGACGTGAACGCCATCGGCAGAAACGGCAAGGGCTATGTCAAGCCTGTCATTAACAATAAAGGGAACCCCATACCTTTTAGTAACATTCCTTACAATCAACGCTTCACGATACATATTAAGAGAATCTTTTTTCTTCGCCCTGTACTGAATGATGGAAACACCACCCTCTATTGCCGCAGCCACTTTATCGGCTATATTGGTTTCATCCATAAAACGCTCATCGGTAATTGCATAGAGTTTTAAATCCATACCAGTACCCTTTGTGGAAGAGAAAATGTGGAAAAATCAAAGTAATAGTATAATTTAGTATTACCAGACGTTCAATAGTTAAAGGAGTAGAGTATGCTCGGTTTCTTTAAAAGAAAAAGCCTTAGAGATGAGCTTAAAGAGAATCCTAATCAACCGGAAAAATGGCTTAAGTTAGCAGAAAAAGAGAGTGACGGTGAAGCCCTTGCTAACGCGTTGATATACAGCGACGGAAGCCTTATCATTGAAGCTCTTAAGCTTGCAAAAGAGAAAAATCTTATAGAAGAAACTTTAAAGCACCTACCTGAATCTGAAAAAGAGATAAAAGCTTTATTTGCGGGTTTAAACGAAAAGAAAAACAACAACCTTTCAAGGGCCCGTAATTTTTTTGAAACGGCTGCCCAATCAAAAAATGGAAAAGTCCGGTTCCTTGCAAGCTACAACATAGCAGAGATACTGAAACAGGAAGGACTGTACAACGAAGCCCTTAAAAAGGTAGAAGAGATTGAACCAGCTGTTCCTGAAAGCGAAAAGAAAACTTTACAAAAATTAAAGAAAGAACTTGAAGAAAAAACGGGAAAAAGAAAAACGGGATTTTTTAAAAGCTTCAAAGAGGGATTAAAAAAGACACGAGAGGCCCTAAACTTTTCCGTTTTTAAAGGAAGAGAGATAGACGAAGAACTCTTTGAAGAGCTTGAAGAAAGACTCATACTTGCAGACATAGGTGTAAAAACGAGCCTTCAACTTATAGAAGAGCTTAGAAAAGAAACGAAAAAGAGAAAGCTTAAAACATCTGACGAACTTCTTGAAGTCCTTAAAGAGAAACTGAAAAGTCTCCTTTCCCAATACGCAGGAGAACTAAAAATAGAAAATCAACCATCGGTCATTTTAGTTCTTGGCGTTAACGGAGTGGGAAAGACAACAACCATAGGAAAGCTTGCAAAACAGCTTAAAGATAGAGGGAAAAGTGTTCTCCTTGCCGCAGCAGACACGTTTAGAGCAGCTGCAATAGAACAGCTCGAAGTATGGGCTGAAAGGGCAGGTGTAAGAATAGTAAAGGGAAGCGAAGGAGCAGATCCTGCTTCTGTGGTGTTTGACGCTGTTCAGAGCCTTAAAGCTAAAGGAGAAAACATTCTTATTGTTGATACAGCAGGTAGACTTCACAATAAAGACAGATTAATGAAAGAGATTAAAAAGATTAAAAAAGTTATCAGCAGAGAGATACCGGGTGAACCGTCTGAAATTCTTCTTGTTCTTGACGCAAACACGGGACAGAACGCAATATCTCAGGCAAAAGCCTTCAAAGAGATAACAGATGTTACAGGAATTGTGCTTACCAAACTTGACGGCACAGCAAAAGGCGGAATAGTAATTGCCATAGCAAGTGAGCTGAAAATACCGATAAAGTACATCGGAATAGGTGAAAAAATAGAAGATTTAAGACCGTTCAACCCTGAAGAATTCGTTGAAGGACTTTTCAGTTAAAGCCTTTAAAGGGAGAAGGCAATGGAATTTCTCATAACGGGTGCTCTAAACGGAAACGGAGAAAGGTTAAAAGGATTGTTAGAAGTTTCAGGTGCAGACATAAGCATTTCGCTGGGACCTTTAAACCTGAAAGAACCTCTAATTCTTAAAAGAACCTGGTTCTACATTCACGGAAAAGAAAAAGACTATGAGGTTCTTTCAAAGAGTGACGGCGTTGACATAATGTCAAGAATATTCAAGTACAAAGGTATTTTTTTTAGCGGTATCAGCGGCGTTTACCATCCACAAACGTGGAAATTTACCAGAAAAGAGTGGGCCAAAAGGTATGGCGGAAGATTCCCTAAAAAAGATACAGGATACATATTTGCTGAGGACATCGCCGCCCTTTTTGCAACTTTCCAAAAACTAAAACTTGAAAGGGTAAATATCTTTGTCTCCAATCTAAAACCGGGAAACCGCATATTTGAAGAGATTGTAAAAACGATTAAACCAGAATACTGCCTCTTCCCATCACACACCTTTGAAAAGTTCAAGGAAAATGGAACAAAATTTGTGGGACTTGAAGAGGCATCATCCTTTAACGGAAAGTACATAATTCATTTTCAGGAGAAAGAGGAATGAAACACAAAGACTCTTGTGGCGTCGGATTTATAGCCAACATCAACGGTGAGAAAAGTTACAAAATACTGGAAAATGCACTTAAAGCTGTTTCCAACCTGACACACAGAGGGGCTGTTCTCTCTGACGGAAGAACAGGAGACGGTTCAGGCGTTCTATTCCAGCTTCCTGAAGAGTTTTTCAAAAAAGAGGCGAAAAAAAGCGGAAAAGATTTTGAAAACAGCGACATTGCAGTCGGAACGATATTCATAGACAGAAAAAAAGTTGACAGTTCAATAAAAAAAATTGAAACGCTTTTAAGAGAGGCCAAGGTAGAATTTGTACTCCGTGAAGTTCCCGTAAGAGAGGAAGAATGCGGCGAGATAGCAAGAAAATCAATGCCGTTCATCGTTCAAATAATCATTCCGTTTTTAGGTGACATAGGGCTCTACATTTTAAGGAGAAAGCTTGAAAAAGCTCTAAAAGATGTCTCTAACGAAACTTATGTTCTTTCACTTTCAAACAGACTTATAGTTTACAAGGGAATGCTGCTTGCACCAGACCTTGAAAAGTTTTATCCTGACCTTGAAAATGAAGAGTTTAAAACGGCAATTGCTCTTTTCCACCAGCGATACTCAACAAACACAAATCCTGAATGGCGACTGGCACAACCTTTAAGAATGCTCGCACACAACGGTGAAATTAACACAATAACGGCAAACAGAAACTTTATAAAAATCGTTGAACCGATAATAAAAAGTTCTCGTTTTGGAACGCAGATAAAGGAAATACTACCTCTCGTTGACTTCAACGAAAGTGATTCCACATCTCTTGACAGAGTGTTTGAACTTATGGTGCTTGCTGGATACCAACCAGAAGAAGCTATAAGCGTCCTCATACCACCTGCGTATGAGATGCTTGATCTTGACGAAGATGAAAGGGCGTTTTTCCTCTACCACCTCCTTCTCATGAAACCGTGGGACGGACCTGCCGCAGTAGTATTTACAGATGGAAAGATAGTCGGCGGAAAGCTTGACAGAAATGGATTAAGGCCGGCAAGGTATCTAATAACAGAAGATAACCTGATTGTATTCGGTTCTGAAGAAGGAATGATTGAGATTCCCGAAAGCAAAATCATTTCCCACAATAGACTGTCACCTGGAGAAATCCTTGTAGTAAATACAGAATTTGGAACGGTTGAAACAAACGAAGAAGTTCTCAAAAGGATAGCACTTCAACGAAACCTCAAAAAAGAGATAAGAAGAAAACTCTTTAAACTCTCCGACTTTTCAACACCATGCACGTTTGAAAAACCGGAAGAGAAGAAACTAAAAAAAGAACTCCTCAAGTTTGGCTTCTCAAAGGAAGACCTTGAATTTGTCGTGGATGAAATGGCAGAAGAGGCAAAAGAACCCGTTTACTCAATGGGAGACGACACACCGCCTCCTTTCATGTCAGCAAATCCGTGTTCACTCTTTTCCTGCTTCAAGCAGAAGTTTGCCCAGGTTACAAATCCGCCGATAGACCCGATTAGAGAAAGAGTTGTTATGTCTCTAAAAATGAGATTGGGCGGAAAGGTCAACTTCCTTGAAAGAGAGGGAAAACTGCCAAGGAGAGTTGAACTTGAATCACCACTTCTAACACCGTCAGAGTTTAAAAGCCTTAAAAACCTTGAATTCATGAAGACGGCAACATTTAAAATGGAATTTGACAGCGACCTTAAAGAAGGGCTTTATAACCTGTTTGAAACGGTAGCAGATGAAATCAAGAAAGGTGCTGACATAGTAATTCTTTCTGATAAAGACGTTAATAAGCCAATCCCCTCACTACTTGCAGTATCAGGACTGGTTAACTTTCTGAAAAAGCAGGAACTCATGCACAAAGTTTCTATCGTCGTTGAAACGGGAGAGGTAAAAAACACCCACGAAATTGCTGCACTTATAGCTTTCGGTGCAAGTGCAGTTTATCCCTATCTGGTTTACAAATACCTTAAAACAAGAGAGATTGAACTTAACCTGCCATTTGAAACGCTTGTCAAAAACTATAAAACCGCCGTTGAAAAAGGACTTCTAAAGATAATGTCCAAAATGGGTATATCTCTTATATCCTCTTACCACCTTGGACAAAACTTTGACATTATTGGACTGTCCCAAGAAGTTATTGACGAATTCTTCCCGAACATGCTCTCACCTACAGGTGGAATGACATTAAAAGACATTGAAAAAGAGATAAACAGAAGGATAGAAATTGCTGAAAAACTTGATGAAATTCCTGAAAGCGGCGAGCTTTACTACCGCCCGGGAAAGGAAAAGCACGGATTTTCAGTTCAGGTCGTAAGAGCCATCTTAAAATCCTCAAAGACGGGAAAATTTGAAGATTACGAGAAGATTTATGACTACTACAGGGAAAACCCTGTCTATATAAGAGACCTTCTAAAAATAGAATCGGACAAAAAACCCATACCATTAGAAGAGGTAGAACCTGCTGAAGAGATAATGAAACAGCTCATGGTTCCCGGAATGTCTATCGGCGCACTTTCAAAAGAGGCACACGAGGTCATAGCCGAAGCGATGAACAGAATAAATTCAAAAAGCTGCAGCGGCGAAGGCGGTGAGGACCCGGAAAGATACGGAACAATTAAAAATAGTAAAATAAAGCAAGTGGCATCAGGAAGATTTGGTGTTACACCAGCCTATCTGGCATCGGCCGAAGAAATTGAAATAAAAATAGCCCAGGGGGCAAAACCGGGAGAAGGTGGACACCTTCCCGGTAAAAAAGTTACTCCTTACATTGCATCCTTGAGATTCTCTGTTCCCGGCGTTACGCTTATATCACCACCGCCTCACCATGATATCTACTCCATCGAAGACCTTGCACAGCTTATATACGACCTGAAACTTGCAAACCCAAAGGCTAAAATAGCCGTCAAGCTTGTTGCTGAATCTGGCGTTGGCACCGTTGCTGCCGGCGTGGCAAAGGCAAAAGCGGATGTTATTCAGATATCAGGATGTGACGGAGGAACCGGCGCATCACCGATAACCTCTATAAAAGGTGCTGGACTTCCATGGGAAATAGGCCTTCCTGAAACACACAGGACCCTTATGGAAAACGGTCTGAGAGAAAATGTTGTTTTAAGAGTTGACGGTGGAATAAAAACGGGTAGAGATGTGATCATAGCGGCACTGCTCGGTGCTGAAGAGTTTGGTATAGGAACAGCAGCCATGATAGCAGAAGGCTGCGTAATGGATAGAGAGTGTCACACAAACAGATGTCCCGTTGGTATAGCAACACAGGATGAAGCACTGAGAAAAAGGTTCAGAGGAAAGGTAGAAGCTGTCATAAATTACTTCCGCCTCGTCGCCGAAGACGTAAGAAGATTTTTAGCTCAGATGGGATACAGAAGCCTAAAAGAGATAATCGGCAGAAGTAACCTTTTAAAACCTGACAGTGAAAAAATTGAAAAATTTACAAAAGCTTCTGACCTTCACCTTGAATACATTCTCGAACCGGCACTTCCCTTTATCAGAGAATCAATCCCCTATAACCCTGTTCAGTCACCTTTAAACGATAGAATTGTACAGGATGCAGAGCCTTACATAGAACACGGTGAGCCCTTCACAGGCAGATACCTGATCAAAAACACAGATAGAGGCATTGGCATTCCCCTCTCCAATCTTCTTATAAAGAAATTTGGAAAAGAAATTCCTAAAAACATAGTCAGGCTCTATTTTGAAGGAACTGCAGGGCAGAGTTTCGGAGCGTTCTTATCAACAGGCATAACGCTCTTTCTCAAAGGTGTAGCCAACGACTATGCAGGAAAGGGACTTGGAGGAGGCCTCATCGTAATAACATTTCCGGAAAACTTTAAAGGGAATCCTTCAAAAAATGTAATTGCAGGCAACACGTTGCTTTATGGTGCTACGGGTGGAGCGTTGTTTGCCGCCGGCAGAGTAGGTGAACGATTTGCCGTTAGAAACAGCGGTGCAGTTGCCGTCGTTGAAGGAGCAGGGCAACACGCCTGCGAATATATGGTAAGAGGTGTTGTTGCCGTACTTGGCGAAGTTGGAATGAACTTCGGAGCAGGAATGACAGGCGGCGTTGCCTATGTTCTTGATGAAGAGATAGAGAAAAAGATAAATGAAAACTACGTAACGGTAAAAGAATTATCAAGAAAAGATGCAGACTTTCTAAAAGTGCTACTTAATAAACACTACAGATTTACAAAGAGCGAAAGAGCCGCCGAAATCCTTGAAAATAACTTTATGTTTGAACGCATCAGGAAAATTGTTCCCATAGGGGCGAAGGAAGTTGAGCTTGTAACAATAGGAACAACAGGACTGCCGGATTAACAAATTGTTATAATTTCAAATGGCGTATAGTATAATAGCGCAAACTTTCAGGCTGAAACAGGAGGTTAAAAGTGGCATCCATAGACGTAAACCAGATATCAAAAGGTATGAAGCTGGAAATAAATGGCGACCCTTACGAAATAGTTGACTACCAGCACGTTAAACCAGGAAAAGGGCAGGCTTTTGCAAGAATAAAGCTAAAAAATCTCAGAACGGGGAACGTGGTTGAGAAAACTTACAAGGTTGGTGAAAAGCTTGAAGTAGCTGACTTTGAAGAGAAGGAAATGGAATACCTGTACAACGATGGAACATTCTACTATTTTATGGATACAAGAACATATGAGCAGATTCCGGTACCGGCAGAAAACTTAGGTGAAAAAGCAAAATTCCTTAAGGAAAATGATACCGTCCAGGTTCAATTCTACAAAGGAGAACCCCTATCTGTAAAACTTCCCAAAACGGTAATCCTCCAGGTTACAGAAACAGAACCAGGATTTAAAGGAGATACGGTAAATAACGTTCTCAAACCTGCTACTCTTGAAACAGGCGCAGTTGTTCAGGTTCCAACGTTCATAAACGTTGGAGAGTACGTGAAGATTGACACCGAAACAGGTAAGTACCTTGAGAGAGTTAACAAGTAATTTCGGAGGCTATTGTGATAGAAAAAATTGAAAATCTTTTAAAATCTCTTGAAAACAGCAGCATAGAAGAAGTTGAAATAGAGCTTGAAGGTCTCAAGGTAAAAGCCCGCTATTGCCGTCAAAAGACTTCTCCACCTGTAACGGTTGAAAGAGTTGTAGAAACAACAGTAGCATCGGCGCCAGCGGAACCCGCAAAGCCAGTAGCTGAAACACCGGAACCAGCAGAAAACATTCACATTGTTCGCTCACCAATTGTTGGAACATTCTATAGAGCACCTTCTCCAGGTGCCGAACCGTTTGTAAAAGAAGGGGATTTTGTTGAAAAGGGACAGACCCTTTGCATAATCGAAGCTCTAAAAGTTATGAACGAAATAGAATCCGACATATCAGGAAGAGTAGTAAAGATACTTGTAGAAAACGGACAACCTGTTGAATTTGACCAACCGCTCTTCTACATAGAGAAAGTGTAAACCGGAGTAGTCTATGTTTAAAAAAATCCTGATAGCAAATAGAGGTGAAATAGCCGTTAGAATAATAAGAACCTGCCGCGAGCTTGGAATAAAAACGGTAGCTGTCTATTCAACCGCTGATAAAGACTCTCTACCTGTATTCCTTGCTGATGAAGCCATCTGTATAGGAAGTGAACGCCCTGCGGCAAGCTACCTTAATATTCCAGCCATCATATCGGCAGCCGAAGTTTCAGGTGCTGACGCCATTCATCCAGGCTACGGTTTCCTGTCTGAAAACCCCGGATTTGCAGAGGTGTGCAGAGCCTGCGGCGTTGAATTTATAGGACCATCTTCTGAAACGATGATAACGATGGGAGACAAAGCACAGGCAAGAGCAATAGCCCGGAAAGCTGGAATTCCAGTAGTTCCCGGCAGTGAAGCGACAAAGGACCCTGCAAAGATTCTTGAATTTGCAAAAAAGATAGGGTTTCCCGTTCTCATTAAAGCTGCCCACGGTGGTGGCGGCAGAGGTATGCGCGTCGTAGAATCAGAAGAAGGTGCAGAAGAAATAATCAGAACGGCAATGGCAGAAGCAGAAGCTGCTTTTGGCAACGGAGAAGTTTACGTAGAAAAGCTAATTTTACACCCAAGACACATAGAAATACAGATCATAGCAGACAGGCATGGAAATATAACTGTTTTCGGTGAAAGAGAATGTTCCCTTCAAAGGAGACATCAAAAGGTGCTTGAAGAATCCCCTTCACCTTTTGTAGATGAAACTTTAAGGAAGAAACTTTATGAAGCTGCAAGAAAACTTGCGTTAGCAATTAAATATGAAGGTGCAGGAACCGTAGAATTTTTAGTTGATAAAGATAAAAACTTTTACTTTATAGAAATGAATACAAGAATTCAGGTCGAACATCCAGTATCTGAAATGGTAACAGGAAAAGACCTTATAGCTCTTCAAATAAAAGCTGCTGAAGGCGAAAAACTTGAAATGGCAGATCCAAAATTAAACGGTCACGCAATTGAATTCAGGATCAATGCCGAAGATTACAAGAGGAATTTCAGACCATCTCCAGGAAAAATAGAGAAACTGCTTTTACCTGGAGGATTTGGTGTAAGGGTCGATACACACGTTTATGAAGGCTATTCAATACCGCCTTACTACGATTCTCTCATAGCCAAGCTAATCGTTCACGGTGAAACAAGAGAAGAAACAATAATTCGTGGAAAGAGAGCTCTATCAGAATTTTTTATAGAAGGAAATCTTAAAACGACCATCCCGTTTCACCTTAAGCTGGTGGAAGATGAAGATTTCGTTAAAGGAAACCTTGACACAAAGATATTAGAAGATAAAATTTTAGGTAGGATAGTTTCTAATTAAGTAAGTAAGAAATATAAGTTATTTGTAATCATTTCAGAAGGGTATTTAGTTGGATAGTGTGCTACATGGCCGTTTTTATCTTCTTTTTTTCTATTTTTTAAATCCAAATACTATTCAGGAGGTGTAATGTCCGCCGCTGCCAAACATGAAATGGTAAAAAACTGGATTCGACAGTACTTGAAAGAATTCGGCGAATATAACGGAACATTCGAGGAGCTTGCCAACTTAACAAAAACAAGTGCCTATCTTGTTAAAAAAGCCATAAATGAACTTGAAGAAGAAGATTTCTTAACGGCAGAATCCAAAAGAGGCAAGGGTTTAACACTCAAGCTGAATGAAAAAGAGCCTATAAAGGAGACAATTTCCGAAACGGCAGAGAAAATTGCCGAAGAAGAAAAAGAAACAAAAGAAACAGGAGAAACAAAAACAGAAAAGAAAAAGAGAAAAACGTCCCTTCAGGACGAAGTGCTTTCATCTCTCCTTGGAAAAGACATAACTGTCTTTCTGATAAGCGGAACAAGGTTAGAAGGCCAGCTTCTTGACTTTGATAACTTCACCCTCTCTATGACGGCACCAAAAGGCAGATCATTAGTTTACAAACACGCAATAGCAACGATAATATACGGATGAACAGGATGAGAAGACACAAAACTCTTGAAGAACTGCAACTTGAGCTCATAGAAATGCTTGAAGAAAAAGGTGAATTCAGAGGCTCTGTTTCAGAATTTATGAAGCTGTTAGATGTAAAGCAGGAGGTGGTAATTCCTCTCCTGAACAGCTTAAAGGCCTCCGGTGACATAAACTACGAGGTTAATGGTGAAGATATCATAATCAGACCTGCCTCTTTTGCAACCGTACCGCAAATACTTACAGAAGAGCAAGAAAAAGAGATAAACGAAAAACTCAAAGAAGGATACAGGTTAGTTGCATCGTCACTCCTTGGAGGCGTTCAGAGTAGAACACTGAGGAATCTCATTAATAAAAGGGTTATTGTATTCTTTAGAAACGGCTCAAAAGTTGAAGGTAAACTCAAAGGATTTGATAGGTATGTCCTCAGAATCAACTCATTCATGGGGAAAATGTTAGTCTATAAGCACGCCATAACAACAATAATATATAAGCCGTAGAGGCTCAAAACCTCTACGGCCAACTTAATTATCTGCTACCTACCTTCATATTGTGGCAGGTCATACAATCCATCTTTGTCTTGTAAATACCAGGAGCACTCACGGGTTTAAAGGTTCCATTATGGTAAGCGTTAAGAAGTTCTACGGTCTTTTTCGCAACATCGGCGGTTAGCCTTGCACACCTTTCAGACCTTGCCTTGCTGTCATAGGCAAAACCTGTCTTCTCTATCCACTTCATAACGGAAACGTGACAGAGAGGTGATGTTGCAATACTTGCCGCAAAAGCCCCTTTATATTTGGCAGGATGCTTCGGATAATAGATTGGAAGCGGTGTTTCTTCATACCATCTGTAAAGAGCGTCAATCACCTTCTTCCAGCCTTTACAAGAGATAGAGATAATGGCGGCAGCACCGTTTAAAGTACCACAAATGGTTCCCCAGCCGTTTATACCACCTTTCCCGTATTCAAATAGTTCTCCCGGAATACCAAGATAAGGACCACCTACGCTCTCTTTAAGCGTATCAAGAATTGATGCAAAAACACCATAGGCGCAGTGGCCTTTTAAATAATATCTGTAGGCTTTCTCAGCTATCATATCAGGATCTATAGGCTTATAAGGATAAGGTGGTTCCATCTTTTTAGAACCTGCAACTGCGGCAGCGCCTGAAAGGCCGCCAACAACAAGACCGGCAGTTCCAATAAGGCTTTTTACGATGAATTCTCTTCTTTTGTTACCCATAATTCCCTCCCTTATTTTATCTTATTTTCTTTTATTATAGTACTTTTTACCGCAGAAAGAATAACCGCTCGGTTTAATATTTTTAAAATTGCTCCATTAACTACTGCAAAAGATTATTTAATAGAAACGATAATTAAGTAAACCGGCGAAAAAGAAAATAAATTTAATATTTTAAATTCCGCAATAATTTTATTTTTTTCACTTTTGAAGCTTTACGTCAAAATAATCCCTCAATCCATCACCCAAAAGGTTAAAGGCAACTATAACCAGAAATATCGCAACCCCGGGAGCAAGGAGCCAGGGAAAAGTGGTAAGCTTAGTAACGTTTTGAGCTTCGGCAAGCATATTTCCCCAGGAAGGATAGGGTTCCTGAACACCAAGACCTATCAAACTCAATGCAGACTCCCCGAGAATGTATCCTGGAATAGATAGAGTTGCAGCAACAACAATATAAGAAAGAGTATTTGGAATTACGTGTTTCCTCACAATGTAAAAACTGCTTCCTCCCATCACCTTAGCCGCCTTCACAAAATCGTTTTCCCTTATAGAGAGAGCCATACCTCTAACAACACGGGCAAGCCCCGTCCAGCCAAGGAGCGAAAGAATAGCCACAATAATGAAAAAGACAGCAATACTCGGCATATCAACGGGAAACATGGAACGCAGTGCAAGTAAAAGATAAAAAGAAGGAAAAACCATCAAAAGTTCAACTATCCTCATCGTGACAGTATCAACTATACCGCCGTAATAACCAGCTATTGAACCTATTACAAGTCCAAGAGAAAAAGAGATGGCAACACCTATTAAACCTATGGTCAAGGAAATCCTCGTTCCGTAAATGAGCCTTGAAAAAATATCTCTACCGACACGGTCAGTTCCTAAAAGGAAAATCTTTCCAGGTGCCTTTACCCCAAATAGATGAAGATCTGTCTTTATAAAACCAAATATGTAGTGAGGTTCCCCTCTGACGAAAAATTCAACAGGATAGGTCTCGTTCCAGCAGGTAGTATAGACTTTAAAAACGGGATCTACTAATTTATGACCATAGACAAAGGGTCTTAAATGAAAATGACCTTCTCTGTCAAAAAAGTGAATAGGTGTTGGAGGCTGGTAAGGATTGTGTCTAAACTGAATATCGTAGGGATACGGCGCAATAAAATCTGCAAAAATGGCAATGAAATAGAGAAAAATGAGAAAAACAAAGGCAACAAAACCCGGTTTATGCTTTCTATAAAGTCCTTCTAAAAACTTCCTCACCTTCTACCCTCTACTTCCCTTTCCCGTATCCTCGGATCGTTAAGTGCAAGTAAAACATCAGCAATAAGATTTCCCACAACGAGCATTATGCCTCCTATGTAGAGCGCCCCCATAACTACAAAAAGATCCTGAGACATAACCGCTTCAAACATCAATCTTCCCATTCCCGGCCATGCGGTGATTATCTCAATCAGGGCAGCACCTGAAAGGAGGCCTGCTATGTCAAAACCTATCAGCGTTATAAACGGATTCATTGCATTTTTTAGAACGTGTTTAAAGAGAATAACTCTGTATGGAAGACCCTTCGCAACGGCAAGTTTAACATAATCTTTCTCAAGTTCATCAATCACGGTTCCCCTCACCAAACGAACAAGACCCGAAATACTACCGACAACCATTGCCGTAAGGGGAATCACCATATGCTTCAATCTATCAAGTATCTTTCCTGCTAAACTGAGCTTATCGTAATTTTGAGAAACAACACCGCCAATAGGAAGAAGCCCTGTCTTAGCAGCGAAAAACATTAGAAGAAACGCAACAAAGAAACTTGGAATTGAGAGTCCTACAAGAGAAATCGAAGTTATAATTCTGTCCAAAATTTTGTTCCTGTAAAAAGCAGCAATTATTCCAAGGGGTACAGCAAGCATCCAGGTAACAAAAAAGGCCGTAACTGTAAGAGACAGGGTGTTACCAATTCTACCGGCAATGAGAGAAATAACAGGTCTGTGGTACGCAAAAGAGTACCCAAGATTAAAGTGAATGGCGTTCCACAGCCAGAAGAAGTACTGTTTAATAACAGGCTGATCAAGACCGTAGCTTTTTCTAAGAGCCTCAATAGTCTCTTTTGAAATGGAAGGATTCATCTTCAAAGAGGTTAAAAAATCACCAGGGGCAAGTTTAATAATGAGAAAAGAAACAAAAGTCATTCCAAGGATAAGAGGTATCAGGTGAAGAAGCCTCTTTAAAATGTATTTAACCATCCTTAAACCTTAAGAAGGGGCAAAAGCCCCGAAAGTTACTTTCTAACGTATTCTGTTACTACCTGATTGCCACACTGAAAGACTCTCTTAATTTCATACTTTTTAACAAGCTCAAGCTTTTTAAAACCTTCACCGGAAACAAGGGAAGGAACGTTATCACCGCCTACAACAACAGGAAGGTGAATAAGCCTTATCTCATCAACAAGATCATTTTTAATAAGTTCCCAGTTAACCTTTGAACCACCTTCAACCATCAACTTTTTAATACCGTGTCTGTAAAGTTCTGGCAGAAGTGCCACAAAATCAACTTTATCTTTTCCTGCAACTATCACATCAGCACCTTTAGCCTTAATAGCCTCTACCCTATCTTTAGGTGCCCTCTCACTTACAGCAATGATTGTAGGTGCCTTCTCAACGTTTAAAACGTTTGAATCAAGCGGGATATCAGCAGTTGAAGCGGGAATAATCCTCGTGGGATTCTCACCTTCCACATACCTTACCGTAAGGTTTGGATTGTCTATTCTAACGGTATTGGAACCAACCATAATACCATCACATTCTGCTCTTATCTCGTGAAGGTATCTATTTGCCTCTTCGTCCATCAACTTCATTATCTCTTTACTTGAAACGCCCTCATCAAGGGTTAACTTTCCATCAATAGTAACTTCAGAAACTATCATAACGTAAGGTCTTTCCATAATTTACTCCTCGTACTCTCTTCCGTAGTGTTTGTAAAGGTAAAGAATCCTCTGCATAAGTGACATAAAGCTCATAACACCAATAAACTCAATCCCGTACTTTAAAACAGCGTGGTTAAACGGATAAAGGATGGAAGCGATAAAGAGTGTTATAAACGTTTCCGGTCTCCCAAAAAATCCTGTGCTCTCAAGGGGATCTTTTATCTTCCCTGTCTCCCTCACCTGATACCCGATCTCCGAATAAACAACAGGTTTAATAAACGTGTGGAGCATTGATACAACAACCACAAACAGGGCTATCCAGTTGCCTGCGTACTTTAAAGCAACGCTGCCAAGTACAAATCCATCAACCCACTTATCTGCAATCCAGTCAAAAACGGCACCAAACTTTGTTGCCTTCCTGTTGTTAACGGCAACGTAACCGTCACACAGGTCAAGAATACCTGAACAGAAAAGCAGAAAAGCACCAATAACAGGATGGCCCTTATAATAGACAAAAGCGGCTATCGTTCCCAATATCAGCGCTGCAAGCGTAATAACATTGGGATGAACATTTGCCTTCGCAAAGGCATACCCAAACGGCGAGTACAGTTTCTTCAACACATCTCTTTTGCTTGTTATATTCATTATTTACTGCCTCTTTTTACGGTTTTCCTACACCTTCATACTTTTCTGTGTATCTTCTTACTATGGAAGGTTCCCATAGGTTCCTTCCATCAATTATAACCTTATTCCTGAACCTTTCAAAATCAACGTCTTTAAACTCTAACCACTCTGTTACAAGCAACAGAGCATCAGCATCATCAAGTGCTTCATATTTATCCTCTACAAATATAAGCTTTTCAGGATATTTTTGTAGTTCCTCTTTAAAAACTTTTTTAGCGTTTTCGATAGCAACAGGGTCGTAAGCCTTAACTGTGGCACCTTCTGACAGAATCTTTCTGATAATTGGAATTGATGGCGCTTCCCTCATATCGTCGGTGTCCGGCTTAAAGGCAAGCCCCCAAACTGCAACAGTTAAAGCTGA
This sequence comes from Desulfurobacterium sp. TC5-1, assembly GCF_000421485.1. Lineage (NCBI taxonomy): Bacteria > Pseudomonadati > Aquificota > Aquificia > Desulfurobacteriales > Desulfurobacteriaceae > Desulfurobacterium > Desulfurobacterium sp. TC5-1. Next base: position 887,812 of record NZ_ATXC01000001.1, read on the forward strand.
AAGAGAAGGATAGTACTTTTTAAGCTTCTCTACAGGTATTAGCTTCTGTCTCTCATTTACATCAAGAGTAGCCTCAAGAAGTTCAGGTTCAACATCAAGTTGCTTGGCAGTATAAACAAGAGCCTTAACATCTTTTGGAAAACAACTGCCGCCAAAACCACAACCGGCATTTAAAAAGTGTGGACTAATTCTGTGGTCAAGTCCCATACCCCTTGCAACAACAGTAACGTCAGCCCCGGCTCTTTCACAAATGTTGGCTATCTCATTGATAAAAGATATCTTCGTAGCTAAAAATGAGTTTGAAGCGTACTTAATCATTTCAGCAGTCGGAAGGTCTGTAATAATCATTGCAGGCTGAAGCTTTTCATAAAGAGATGCCACCATGCCGGCGTAATCTCTGTTATCGGCACCAACAACGACCCTGTCAGGTTTCATAAAGTCTTCCACTGCTTTGCCTTCCCTCAAAAACTCAGGGTTGGAAACAACCTCAAACCGTTTTTCAGGCTCTTCTATTCCCTTTTCCCTTAAAAGGTCTGCTATAAACTTTTTAGCCCACCTTCCAGTACCTACGGGAACGGTTGACTTATTAACGATAATCTTAAAATCATCTTGCTCTATTTGCTCAACTATGCTTCTGTAGGCGCTTTCAACGTACGAAAGATCTGCCGAACCATCCTCCCGTGACGGTGTGCCAACTGCAATAAATATGAAATCTGAATTTTTAACGGCATAAGCATAATCGGTTGTAAACTCAATATTTCCATTGTCTATTGCCTGCCTCAAAATTTTATCAAGACCCGGTTCGTATATGGGAACTTCCCCCTTTTTTAGCCTCTCTATCTTATACGGGTCAATATCAAGTCCTATCACTTTATGTCCTAAGTAGGCAAAACACGCACCGGATACAAGACCGACATAACCGGTTCCAATTACCGCTATCCTTTTTGACATCTTTTAGCCTCCTTTAAAGCTAATCCGTATAAAAGCCCAAGTTCACTAACGGTTATTTTCTTTACCCCAAACACTCTGCAGAAAACTTTAAAAAACGCAAGACCGGGAACTATAACATCTGCCCTTCCTTCTTCCAGACCGACAATTTTCTTTCTTTCCTCAACAGAAACAGAAGAAACCCTTTCATACCACTTATCTATAAGCTCACAGGTTACAGGATAACCGTGAACCTTTTCTGGATCGTAAACAGTCATGGCCTCTTCCATTGCAACAACAGAAGTAATCGTACCACCAACGCCAAAAACCTCAAAGGGAAACTCTATGCCAGCCCTTTTCTTAAAACCTTTCAGCTGCTCTTCAATAAATACTTCAAGGGACAGGAGCTCTTCTTTAGCAGGCGGGTCACTCTTTATAAATTTTTCAAGAAGAACGACAACGCCAAACTTTAAACTCTCATAGTAGATAAGCTCTTCACCTTTCCCATAAGCTATTTCTGTACTCCCACCGCCAAGATCAACTGTAATAGCCGGAACGGAAGGCTTAAAGTACGAAACATTGGCTATATAAACAAGCTCCGCTTCCTCTCTGTCTGAAAGAATTTCAATATCAATACCTAAAGCTTTTACCTGCTTTAAAAACTCATCTGCATTTTTAGCAAGACGGGCAGCTTCCGTCGTAACGGCAACAACCTTTTCAACGCTGAATTCTTCTATTTTTCGCTTAAACTCTTTAAGGACAGCAACCGTTCTCTCCATACTCTCTTTGCTTATATAGCCGGTCTGTTTAACCCCCTGCCCCAACCTTGTGACCTTTCCTGTTTTATAGAGGGTCTCAACGGTACCGTCTTTCACTTCTGCAATAAGAATACGCGTTGAGTTCGTTCCTATGTCTATTGTGGCTATTCTCAATCTTATCCCCGCAAACGATATAATTTAAAGGTGTCTTGCAATTTTACCACGAGGAGAAAGAAAAATGTTTACAGGAATAGTTGAAGAGATTGGAAAAATAAAAGAGGTCAAGCGTTCAGGTAAAGATGCAATACTAACGGTAAAGTGTTCAAAAGTAATTGAGGAAACAAAAGAGGGAGACAGCATAGCGGTAAACGGCATCTGTCTTACCGTAACGGAGATAAAAAACAACGAGCTCTCTTTTGATGTCTCTTTTGAAACGATAAATAAAACATCTTTTAAATACCTGAAAGCCGGCGATCCTGTAAACCTTGAAAGGGCGGTGAAAGTGAACGACCGACTCGGAGGACATATACTTCAGGGACACGTTGATACCGTAAGTAAAGTCTTATCCGTAAAAAAGGTAGAAAGAAGTTATCTGTTCACGTTCAAGCTTCCACCGGAATTTAAGCATCTTGTTGTCAAAAAAGGCTCAATAGGCATTGACGGCATCAGTCTTACAATTGCAGACCTTTATCCTGACAGCTTTTCCGTTGCCGTCATTCCAACAACCTTCAGTGAAACGACTCTCCAGTTCAAACGGCCGGGAACAGTTGTAAACCTTGAATTTGACATTATAGGAAAGTATGTGGAAAGAGTAATAGAAAGCAGGATAAAATTGTAAAATAGTATGGCTAAAATTTGACGTGAGGAGTCCAGAATGAAAGAAAAGTTTTATGTAACAACCCCTATTTATTATGTTAACGACATTCCCCACCTGGGACATGCATATACCACAACAGCTGCAGACATAATCGCAAGATTTGAAAGATTCTGCGGAAAAGACGTCTTTTTCCTCACAGGCACAGACGAACACGGTTTAAAGATTCAGAAAGCTGCTGAAAAGAAAGGATTATCACCAAAAGAGTTTGTTGATTCTCTCGTTCCAAGATTTAAAGAACTCTGGGAAAAACTAAACATTTCCTACAACAGATTTATCAGAACAACCGACGAAGATCACATAAAAGCCGTTCAGCACATATTCATGAAGTGCTACGAAAACGGTGACATTTATCTTGGCGAATACGAAGGATGGTACTGTGTTCCGTGTGAAACCTACTACACGGAAAAAGATCTCCTTGAAGGTAACCTCTGTCCTATGTGTAAAAGACCGGTTGAAAAGGTAAAAGAGGAATCCTATTTCTTCCGTCTATCAAAATATGAAGACAAACTGCTTAAACTTTACGAAGAAAATCCCGATTTTATCAAGCCGGACTTTAGAAGAAACGAGATAATAAACTTCGTAAAGCAGGGATTAAAGGACCTTTCTATAAGCAGAACCAGCTTCACGTGGGGCATTCCCGTGCCTGTAAATGAAAAGCATGTTATATATGTCTGGTTCGATGCCCTCACGAACTACCTGACAGCCGTCGGCTACCCTGATAACATGGAAAGGGTTTACCGCTACTGGCCGGCAGACCTTCACCTCGTCGGAAAGGACATCCTGAGATTCCACACCGTCTATTGGCCTGCATTTCTCATGTCAGCAGGTCTTGACGTTCCAAAAGAGGTCTTTGCTCACGGATGGTGGACTGTTGAAGGCGAAAAGATGAGTAAATCAAAGGGAAATGTTGTTAACCCTTACGAATTGGTTGAAAAGTTCGGTGTTGATCAGGTGAGATTCTTCATGTTCAGAGAGGTAACATTCGGATTAGACGGAGATTTTTCATACTCAAAGCTCGTTGCAAGAATAAACGGAGAGCTGGCAAATGACCTCGGCAACCTTTTCAACAGAACATTATCCATGATTAAAAAATACAGAAACGGCATTATTCCAGAACCTTCAGGAAATGAAGATGACCTCGACGCAAAAATTGGAAAAAAGGCAGTTGCAACAGTTGAAAAACTGAAGGAATTTATACCTAAAGGCGAACTTACAAAAGCTTTAGACGAAATATGGCAGTTTATAAACTTTGTTAACCTATATATAGACAGAAGAGCACCCTGGAGTCTCAACAAAGAGGGCAAAGAAGAACTTAACAGAGTCCTCTACAACATGGCTGAAGCTTTAAGGTTCATAACCGCTTTTGTATATCCCTATATGCCTTCATCAGCTGAAAAGATGGCAACCATGCTAAACCTCGGCAAGAAAGCTTCCGAATTATCTGTTGAAGAATTCACAAAGTGGGGAGGATTGGAAGCTGGAAAAGAGATTGGAAAGCCTGAAATACTCTTCCCACGAATAGAATACGCAGACGGCGAAGTTAAATTGGCAAAAACCAAAAAAGGTTAAGCTGAAGGGCGGCACTGCCGCCCTTCAAAGTACAAACTCTCTTTCTTTTTCAGGTCTCTTTAAATCGTCAAGCCACCCTGCACTGGGCGTAAGAATCCTTTTGAAAAGTTTTCCAACCTTTCTGTAATCCTTTGCCTGATGATATTTAAGATATATCTCTTTCCCGATTATACCGACTATCTCTATTTTCCCCGTTTTGTGGGACATAATGTACTTAAAACGCTTTCCAAAACCGTCAAGTTTTTGTTTTGCCTTTTCAATAATTTCGTATCCGGCTTTAAGAGGCACCTGAAAATGGCTTTTAACCCTCTTAACAGGACGGCACTGAAAGACGTAGTAGGGGAGAACATTTATAGAAACAAGAGACTTCATCAGTGAAGAGAGAATTTCTGGATCATCATTAACACCCTTTAAAAGAACTGTCTGATTGCTGACAACGACACCTGAACGAGTCAGTACTCTAACGGCCTGTGCCGCTTCCTCGGTAACTTCCCTCTCATGGTTAAAGTGAGTAACAACGTAGAGGGCTTTCTCTTTTGAAAACTTATCAAAAATAGAAAGTAGTTTACTATCGTCGTAAATTCTTTCCGGGTAAAAAACAGGAATGCGAGTTCCAATCCTTACAAATTTCAGGTGAGGAACCTTTTTTAGTTCCTTCAAAAAGTAATCAATAACTTCTGTGGGAAGTGTTAAAGGGTCACCACCAGAAATGAGAACATTTGTTATTTCTCCGTGCTCCTTTATATAATCAACGGCCATATCAAAGATTTTGACCGTTTCTTCCGTGGGAATACCAACCATCCTCTTTCTGAAACAGTGTCTGCAGTAGCCTGCACATCTGTTTGTAACGAGCAAAAGAGCAGTTTCTCGATACTTGTGTTGAAGACCTGTAATTACTGTGTTCTCTTTCTCACCACTGGTGTCATAGGAACCTGAAACGTTAAGTTCATCAACTGACGGAAAAACTATCTTTTTCAAAGGGTCGTCTGGATTATTCCAGTCTATCAACTCAGCGTAATAAGAGGAAATAAACATAGGATGTTTTTCAATAATCTTTTTAAGTTTACCTTTGTTCTCAAAAGTAACGCCAAATCGGGACTCTATCTCCTCAAGAGATGAAAATCCCGGTATTTTCAAATTGACCTCCTTCAAAAAGGATTTTCTAAAAATCGGGACAAGTGATTGAGCGGCAATCTATATAAAAATTTAAGAATAGAAGACTGAGCTGTCAAGGGCTTATAAGGGAAAGGGCTGAAACCTTAAAAACCTGTTACATCAGGCTTTGCCTTTTATAATATCAACAAGGGCAGGACCCACCTCAACAAGTCCAAGTTCCGTAATATTCATCACGTGAATGCGTGTATCGTGACCACACATTCTGCAACCGTCTATTCTGAACAACCTTACAATATCGCCAAATTCAACTTTGTAGTTCTGAGCCCTCGTTTTTGAAAGAACAATCTCTTTTGAAAGAACCATCGTGCAGTCAACAATATGCCCAACGGCGTAACCACCGGCAGCCTCTGCAGAAAGTTCTTCGTGTCCGCTCCTTTTCTGGGAAACAAATATCGCAGTCTGATACCATTTTTTCATAAAGTTAAAAAACGCTCTCACAACAGACCTTGCCAGCATCTCTTTCGACTCAAAAAGTCCCGTAATTGAATCTATAACTGTCCTGTGAACCTTGTAGGTTCTATAAACGTAGGCGAGGGTATCAAGCATAGTAGGAATGTCATCCCTCAATCTTGAGTTACTTGCAGCATCTATAAGGATAATGTTGTTCTCTATTTCTTCAAACTCAACGCCCATTGCTGCAGACCTCTCTTTTAGAGAAGCAGCAACAAAAGAGGCAGGACTTTCAACGGTAATAAAGCAAACCTTCTGTCCCAAAGAAGCCTGTTTTATAGTAAACTGTTCAGCAATTAAACTCTTACCTGTATCCGGCATGCCTGTCAGGTTTACGACGCAGTATTCAGGAATACCTCCAAGGGACTTTTTAACAGGCTTTCCTTCTTTCCATTCAACGGTAAAGAACAGGTCATCAAGCCCCTTAACACCTGTTGGAACACCTTTTAATTCAGGCGCCTTTTCCATCGCTTCCTTCAGAAGATAAACGTTATCCTTCATAACCTGCGGTTCTCTTTCTCTGAAATAATCCCCCATGGTTTTCCCCCGCTATCAATCTACTTTTTTATAAATATATTCCACATTCGTCGCGCTTTCCTGAAGAATGTAATCTTTCAAAAAAGGAAAGAGATCTTTAATCCCTTTGTTTATCTTTACCACAACCCTTTTCCTTGCCACCCTTTCAGCCTCTCTTAGCGTTTCCGGTTCAATAAAATCTTTAACCGCAACTTCCCTAAAAGGCTGCATAACGTCACATTTCCATTTCGGCTTTATGAACATCGGCGAAAAATAGACAATATCAAACGATTTATCCGGCAAATTTCTAAGAAATTCTCTATTATCTCCGACGTTTACCTCAACCCTCCTGAAAGCTCTTTCGGCAACCGAAAGCTTACCTTTCGGTACGTAAGTTTTTAGTCCCCTCCTGACAATCTCTGCTATTACTGGATCCTTCTCTACACCAACGACCCTTTCCCCGGAAACAAAAGCAGAAATAACAGCATCCTGAGCAAGACCAAGATTACAATCAAGGACAGTATCACCCTCTTTTAAATCCATTGCCTCAATCATTGCTTCCTTACCTGTTTTCAGGTAATTTAAAAGGCGTATCTTCAAAAGGCCCGGATGGAAAAAGAGTTTATTACCCTTAAGCGTATGAAGAACAAGGCCTTCTGATGTTACAACGAGAACATTTTTCCCATAGCGCTTTTTAAAACTTTCGATAGTATTGTGGCGCCTGGTTACGTAAGAAGTTTCAAACTTCCTTGCAAGTTTTTTAGCTTCCTCTATAATCTCTAATGAAGGTCTCTTTTCCGTCGTAACTATAACTTCCAAAACTTCCTCCTTAAGAGGTAAAAATTATGAACATAAAGATTATAAGCCTTGAAACGATAGATTCCACAAATGAATATTTGAAAAGGGAAAGTCACAAACCTATTACTGTCGTTACCGCTAATCACCAGACCGGCGGGAAGGGAAGGCGAGGCAGAAAGTGGATATCACCGCCGGGAAAAGGACTTTACGTATCGTTCCTATTTGAAAAGCCAAAAAACTTCTCAAACGTTCAAATAGTCAGTCTATCAACGGCCGTTGCAGTTGCAAAAACGTTGAACACTCTAAAGAAAGGTTTCAGGATAAAGTGGCCTAACGATATTCTATTTAACGGCAAAAAGGTGTGCGGTATCCTGCCGGAACTCTCAGGAAACAGAATCATCGTAGGGATAGGAGTGAATCTTTTACACTCAAGAGAAGAACTGAAAGAAACAGAATATCCTGCAACCTCTCTAAAACTTGAAGAGGTTGACTTTGATAGAGAAACGCTGACCCTCAGTTTAGTGGAAAGCGTCGTAAACTATTTTGATAAAACTGTAAAAGGAACGTTTGAAACGAAGGAGTTTGAATCTCTATCGATTGTAAAACCGGGCAGCAGGATAATTGTTAAAAAACAGGATGGAATAGAAAAGGTAACCGCCCTCGGTATTGATAGAGAAGGCTGCCTGATTGTTGAAAAAGATGGAAAAGTAGAAAGACTTTTCTCTGCAGAGATAAGTGTAAGATTTTGAATTTTTGCACAAATGCAAAAACTTAGAGGGAGCCGGAAGGATGTCAGAATTGTTAAGGCAATGAAAATAAGGCATTTAATCTATGTTAAAGAAAACCGTTAATAGTGGCATGCAAATTGCTATATATTCAGGGAGTAAAAACGCAAGGAGATGATAAGAGAATGCAGATTTACCAGCAAACTATAGAGAGAGAAATAACATTTAGTGGTATCGGCCTTCACACGGGAAAGAAGGTAAATGTAAGAATCGTTCCGGCTCCCGTCAACACGGGAATAATTTTCGTCAGGAATGATATCCCTTCCCTACCTGAAATAAAGGTTTCACCTGAAAACACAACGCAGCTCTTTTATGCCACAAACCTTGAAAAGGACGGTGTTATCGTCAAAACCGTAGAACATCTCCTTGCAGCTCTTTCTGCTTTCGGCATCGATAACCTTTACATATACATTGATAGCGAAGAGGTACCGATACTTGACGGAAGTTCCGCACCTTACATATACCTGTTTGAAAACGCAGGCATAAGAAAGCAGAACAGAAAAAGAAAGTACCTGAAGCTAAAAGAACACGTAGAAGTAAAACACGAAGACAAATACATAACTGCAAAGCCTTCAGATGTTTTATCAATAAAGAACACAATATCTTTCAACCATACGTATAAAAAAGTTCGTTACCAGACAATAGAGTACGTTCATTCACTTAAAAACTTTGAAAAACTACTATCAAAGGCAAGAACCTTCTGCTTTGTTGAAGAAGTTGAATGGCTTAAATCAAAAGGACTTGCAAGAGGCGGGAGCCTTGACAACGCGATAGTGATAGACAAGTACGATATTCTTAACCCAACAGGATTGAGAATGGAAAACGAATTTGTGGCGCACAAAACACTTGACCTGGTTGGCGATCTCTACATACTTGGACATCCTCTCCTTGCAGATATAGAAGCCTATAAAACGGGACACGCACTAAACGCTGCCTTTGTGAGGAAGATTTATGAAGAAAAACTCTACGAAGTGGTGGAATTTGAAGAGGAAAACGAAAAAGAAAGATCCCTAACATTAAATCCAGATACGCTGGAAAATTTACAGGCCGAATAATAAGTTTTTTCAATCCTAAAACACTTAATTTATATGCTTCACAAATTTATAGGCAACATAAAACCGTCTTTTTATCTTTTCTTTCAATATAAATTTCTCTTCCGACAAACTTAAAAGCTCTTCTCCTGACAAACTATCAGGATCCCCCGATTGTTCAACGACAACAAATCTTCCACCGGGCTTCAAAACTTTCCATACCGAAGAAAAAAGTTTCTCTCTATCGAGAACCTCACCTAAAACGGCAACACAAAACACAATATCAAAACTGTTTTCAGGAAATGGAAGGGAAACAGCATCACAAACTTTAAAAGAAACGTTATCAACGTTCATTCTTTTCAATTTATCTCTCGCCTTTTCCACCATTTCCTTTTGAATGTCAACAGCACAGAAAAATCCCGAATCACCAATACGCTTTGCCACTTCAGATGTAAAATATCCGGGACCACATCCTATCTCAAGAACAGATGAATCCTCTTTAAAATCAAGAAAGTTGGCAATATCAACAGGCGAAATGAAAAACTTCCTGAAAGGAACTGTAAGCAGGAAAGAAAGCTGATAGGGATAAAGGCCCTTACCTGTAAATCTGCGAAAAATATCTTTTAAAAGTTTTATCCTTTTCATTCACCGCTCATTCAATATCTTCAACAGCTAAAGGTGTCATGAACCACTCTAAAAAGAACCTCCCATCCTTTTTAACAACCTTTGCAACACCACCCTTTTTAAACTTTATCCGGGAAGGATTTATACAGACAAGCTCGTTTAAAAAGATGGAAAGGTCAGGCTGATGTGCAACGATAGCAATATCTCCGTCAAACTTTTTCAAAACCTTCAAGTAATCGTCAACATCGGCATCGGGAAACAGAAGCTCCGTTGTTTTAACATCTGCTCCGATAACATCGGAAAGTATCTGTGCCGTCTCAAGTGCCCTTGCGCAGGGACTTGAAACAATTGTAAGTTTTTCCGGAAACAGATTCTTTATCCTCTCAGCAAATGCCCTGAATTCTTTCCGTCCCTTTTCCTTCAAAGGCCTGTCACAGTCATCGCCTTTCCAGTTTTCTCTATCAACAGCCTTTGCATGTCTTATCAGAAAAATCTCCCTCATACTTTAACCTCCCTTATCCACTTCTCAAAATACTCCTGAGAGTTAAAGTCTCTCTTTTCAGGACGGATATAATCACCTGTTGGCGTAAGTATCCTGACCTTTGCCGTATCTTTAAGCTGGATTTCAAGAATCTTTTTAAGGAAAGATTTAAGCTCCGAATTCTCAATTGCCACCATCGTTTCTATTCTACGGTGGAAGTTCCGGGGCATCCAGTCAGCACTGCTTATGTATATCTCTTCATTACCACCGTTTTTAAAGTAAAAGATTCTTGCATGTTCAAGGTATTTGCCCACAATACTTATTACCTTTATGTTTTCACTTACACCTTCTATTCCCGGCTTCAGACAACAGATTCCCCTGACGATAAGGTCTATCTTCACACCTTTTTGAGAAGCCCTGTAAAGCGCCCTGATAACTTCAGGGTCCACAAGAGAGTTCATCTTTGCAACGATCCTTCCCTCTTTTCCTGCCTCCGCTTCTCTCTCTATCAGCTGAAGGATTTTTCTTTTAAGAGTAACGGGAGACATGTAAATTTTGCTAAGTTCCGGCGGATGGAAGTAGCCGGTTATAACGTTGAAAAGCTTTGAAACATCCTTGCCAATCACAGGATCAGTGGTGAGAAAACCAATGTCTGAATAGATTTTGGCCGTGGCAACGTTGTAGTTGCCTGTTCCTATGTGAACGTAACGTTTGAGTGTATCATCTTCCCGCCTCACTATCATCAAAAGTTTAGCGTGAGTTTTAAGTCCCGGAATTCCATAAACTACATGAACGCCCTCCTCTTCAAGCTGTTTAGCCCACGTAATATTGCTCTCCTCATCAAATCTCGCCTTTATCTCAACAACGGCAACCACCTCTTTTCCGTTCTGCGCAGCTTTTTTAAGGGCTTCAACTATCGGCGAATTTTTACCAACCCTGTAGAGAGTCTGCTTAATAGCAAGAACGTTGGGATCTTCTGCCGCCTCTTCAACAAGCTCAACAACAGGATCTATCGATTCGTAAGGATGGAAAAGAACAAATTCTTTCATCTTCAGAGCAGAAAAGATATCAATATTAAAAGCACCAGGATAAAACGGCGTATATATTGGAAACTTAAGCTCCGGCCTGTCAATGGTTTCGTAAACGCTCCAGAGATCGGAAAGGTTAAGAGGAATGTTAAGCGAAAATACATCTTCCTCGTTCAGTTCAAGCTCATCTTTTAAAAAATTAAGCATATACTCAGAACAGTTGTTTATCTCAAGTCTAACAGGCTTTCCAAAACGCCTCTTTCTTATTCCCTTTTCTACCTCTTCCAAAAGGTCATCTGCTTCGTCTTCCTGAATAACGATGTCAGCATCCCTTGTAATCCTTATTGTTGCAACATCTGCAATATTCTGTTCAGGAAATAAGCTTTCTATGTGATGGATAATCAAATCTTCAAGAAGAACGTAATGAATTTCCTTATCGTCCTCTTTTAGTTTTATAAATCTCGGCAAATTCTTCGGCACGGGAACAAGACCAAACTTTAACTCTTCCTCGTGAATTTCAACGATAACGTTAAAGCTTAAATTTGAAAGGTGAGGAAACGGGTGGGTTATGTCCACTGCAAGTGGTGTTAAAACAGGATAGACAAACTCGTAAAAGTATCTGTCTGCAATTTTTTTTAAGGTTTTGTTGAGCTTTCCGTAACGGTGAAAATAGATAGAATTGCCTTTAAGCTCCCTGACAAGCTTCCTGTATTGAACCTCAACGTTTTTTAACAAACTTTTAGTTCTTGCAGAAACTTTCTTTAACTGCTCCTTCGGTGTCAAACCGTCAGGTGACGGACGATTAATACCTGCAGAAATCTGCTGCTTTAAACCGGCAACTCTTATCATGAAAAATTCATCAAGATTTGTGAAAAATATTGCAAGAAACTTCAGCCTTTCAAGAAGTGGATTTGTTTCGTCTTCAGCCTCTTCAAGAACTCTGCGATTAAACTCAAGCCAGCTTAACTCCCTGTTTATCAGTAACTTCGGACTTGACAGGTCTATTTCTTTTCTCACCTTTTATCACCCTTTCGTAAATTATTCCTTCTCTGATACCGTATTTTGAAATTACAAGCTCTTTACAATTAAATATATCCATAATCTGCAAAGCAACCACGGAAGCCGTTAAGACCGTTTTCGTTCTCTCAATGGAAATCTTGTATTTAAAGGCGAGCTCTGCAGGAGACAATTTTTTTATTTCCTTCACAGCATCTTTTAAAAGTTTCTTTTTTACTTTTCTTTTTCCTGTTATTTTTTTTATCGCCCTTATGCTTCCGCCAATCCCGACAAGCCTTGATGATTCTCCAAAAAGGCTTTTATCTGGCGCAACGCCTCTTTTAACCTTTTCTCTTATACATTTAATATCATACTTTCCGGTTTCTTGAGAGAGGCAGTCCTTAAATTCAAGTGTTCCAAGGGGATAACTTTTGCACCTTTCTATATGGCGATTTTTTATTCTGCAGAGTTCAAGACTTCCACCGCCTATATCAAACGTGAGAAAAGTTTTATACTTAACATCAGCAAGTGCACCAAGAGTTGAATAGTAAGCCTCTGCCTCTCCCGAAAGAATCTCTATGTCAAACAGGTCTTTCATCCTTTCAAGAAATTCCTGACGATTCTTTATCTCTCTTATAACAAAAGTGGCAAAAGCTATAGTCTCATCCGGCTGGAAAAAAGAAATTTTCTCTTTAAAAGATTCAAGGGCAATACGTGCTTTTAAAAAGCCTTCTTCTGTAAGATAGCCACTTTCATCAACACAATTAAGGAGCCGGGCATAAACCGACTCCTTGTAAACCTCCTTAAACTTCTTCTTCCCAACATCAACTCTATAAACGGCAAGTTTTATAGTGTTTGAACCTATATCAATAACAGCTACACTTTTCAAATCATCATCCATTCAGGTATTTAAGGCACTCTTCTACTTCCCATCTACTACCAAGAATAACAGGAACTCTTTGATGGAGCTCCTGAGGAACAACATCAAGTATCGGTTCTCTGCCGGTCGTTGCTAATCCACCGGCATTTTCAACTATAAAGGACATAGGATTAGCCTCATAAAGAAGTCTCAGCTTTCCATTCCTGTTTTTAACATCGGCAGGATAGATAAATATACCGCCTTTAAAAAGCGTCCTGTGAACGTCGGCAACCATTGAACCAACATATCTTAAAGTATATTTCTGATTTTTAAGAGAATCTATAAACTTTCTCAGGCCATCTTCTGTCCACTTGTGGTAGTTTGCTTCGTTTATTGAGTAAATTTTTCCCTTTTCAGGCATTCTAAAGTTATCCTTAACAAGGATAAAGTTACCACTTTCAGGATCAAGGCAGAAAACAGAAACGGAACCTTTAAAGGCAAGGACAAGCATCGTACTTGGTCCATATATAACGTAACCGGCCGCTATCTGTTCCCTTCCCGGCTTTTTAACATCTTCCTTCTGAATGGAAAAGATAGTGCCTATGCTAACGTTAACATCAATGTTTGAAGAACCGTCAAGAGGATCAAAAGCTATGGAATAGCCGGTATCCGAAAGGACAAGGCAGTCTTCAACCTCTTCAGAGGCAAGCATGCACGCCTTTCCCGTACATTTAAGCGTTTCAAGAATAATCTCGTTGGCAAGCTCGTCAAGTTTCTGAACCTCTTCACCCTGAACGTTAGTTTTTTGAGCCGAACCAAGAATGTCAAGCAGTGCCGCCTTCCTCACCTTTCCTGAAATGGTCTTTGCCGCAGAGGCTATTTCGTTAACTACCAAAACAAGGTTGTCGTCTATAGCCGGGTTTTCAACAGCTTTCTGAAACAGGTAAGTTGTTAAAGGAATCATAGCTACCTCCGCTAAATCTTTTTGAGCGTCTCCGTAAACGCCTCTTTAATCTCATCCTGATCAAGCTCGAAATTAGCCCTCTCTTTACTATCTACTACCGCAATAATAGCCGATTCTGAACTTAAATTGTAAACAGCGTAGATAAACTTCACGCCCATATTAATAATCATATCCACAAAGGTATCACCACAAATAGCCAGCACAGATTCTGTAAACACATCAAAAGAATCCTTCAGGTTAATTGAAATATCCTCAACACTACCCTCTATTTTAAAAACGCCGTCCTTGTCAAAAAGAAAGATTGCATCAATGGCACCCTCTGAAAAAATACGAGAACAGGTCTCTAAAAGTTCTTTAAAATTTGAAACGGAAGGTTTTTCTCCGGATTTTATCTTGGAAAGGTTCGCCATAACCTCCTGAACTGCCTCTCTCTCTATTTGAAGATTTTCAAAAATAGACATAAGCTTCGAAAAATCACAATCAATGTTTTCATCAACTCTACCTTTAAGGGGCTGCAGATCGAGGCTTTGAACAATGTCTGCTTCTTTTATTATTTCTTTCAACGCTTCTTCACCAACAAGGTCTTCAACTGCATCTGAATACTTTACAGATACGATAGAACCATTCTTTACAGCAATAGTACCTTTACCGTTAGCAGTCTTAAGATAAATCTGCCAGCTCCCGCCAGTCCCTATAAGACCGAAGAGTATCTCTTCAAGTTTCATTTCGCTCTTTCCTCTTCTCTAAAATAGTTTCAAGCTCTCCGGCAACAGACTTTAACCAGAAAGAAAGCTTGGTCATCATCTTATCGGTGGAGAAGTTTGAGGAAGTCGCTGTCGGGTCACATATCCATATAAGATATATGTCAAAATCCAAACAAGCTCTTTTTAAAATAAAAATTTCTTCCATCGATTCGGTTCTATAAGCAACAACTTCTGGCAATTTAAAAGGCCTATCTTTAAAAGAAGCATTGGATTTTTCATGAAACTTTAAAATGGTATCGTAAATTCTAACGCAATAAGGGAAAAGCCTCTCTATTTTATAGTAAGGATTTTTCACTTTTGAATAAATAGTAAGGCCTTCTGAGGAAACAATTGCGTGACCTATCCATTCACCTGTCTCTATTTCTTCAGATTTTTTTTCAAAAAGCTCCGCAATGGTTTTTATCTTTTTTTCCTCAACATTGAAAAATTTTTTTAGAAAACCAAACATAAATACTCCTCTCCGTTTTTTATTTTCATCGTTAAACATCAACAAGAAGTTTTCTAAGATTCCACTATACGCAAATTATAGCATTAATAATTTCTTAAGAAAATCTCTCCAGTTACCTCCCGGTATCTCAATGTAACTTTTACTATCAACGAAGCAGGGATTCAGAATATAGACCCATGCATCTACAAAATCACCATAGGGCAAAAGCCTGACAGGTCTTATAGTCCTTATGTAAAGACTTCTCTCCGGGAAAGCCTCAAAAAAATCTTCAAAAAAATCTATGGCTTTCAGAGTTAGGGTATCCACCTGGTACAGTTCACCAAACACTCTACCATCTCCATCAACAACCGCAGGATAACCGTCGTCAAGATGCAACAATCGTGCACCGTACAAAACACCGTATCCAATAAACTGATTGTCAGAGAGAAAAACGTTAGCTGAGAACCCGGACATAAGCGTTCCATAAACAAACAGGAGCTGGAACATCCCATTCCCCATTAATTAAATTGCATTTTCTATTTTACTCCCATAGCATAAGAGACTCAAGAGAAAAAAAGCAAATAACTACCCTTATGTGACCAAAATTAAAAGGCCCCACACAATTGTGTGGGGCCCCAGAGCTTAAAAATCACTAATATGAAGCTTACCGGTTAAAGGAAAGCTTTCTTAAAAGGTAAGTCTTCTTCTCTATCTCCCTTTCAAGCTTGACCTTTTTATCTACTTCTTCTTCGGGAAGATTCCTAAGCTCTTCCTCAAGTTCTCTTATCTCCTTCTCCACATCCTCGGTTGCTATCTCTCCAGGACGAAAGATGTCCCTTACGGCAATCAAAACCTGATCCTGCTCAATTTCAAGAAATCCATCGTAAGCGTAACATTTTTCCTCTTTACCGTCGGGTGTAATGAAGGTAACTGCCGCTGCGGCAAATCTATAAAACTCAGGCTGGTGTCCGGGAAGAACACCAACCACTGAATTATCCATATCCACATATACTTCTTTAGCAATACCGGATATGTGTTTGCCCGTCAGAGATGCTATACGAACCTCTACCGCCGTTAATATGTTTTTAGCAGCCATCAATCAGCTCCTTATTTAAGCTTTAGTAGCTTCTGCCTCTTTCATGAGTTTTTCACCTTTTTCTATAGCCTCTTCTATGTTACCAACCATGTAGAAAGCGTTTTCTGGAAGATGATCGAGCTCACCGCTGATAATTCTTTCAAAACCTTCAATTGTCTCTTCAACTGTTACGTATCTACCTGGCATACCTGTAAAGACCTCAGCAACGTGGAACGGCTGGGTTAGGAAGAGCTGAATCCTTCTTGCTCTGTGAACGACAAGCTTATCCTCTTCTGAAAGCTCTTCCATACCAAGAATAGCAATAATTTCAAGAAGCTCTTTATATCTCTGAAGATATCTCTGGACTTCCCTTGCAACTCTGTAGTGTCTTTCACCAACATACTCTGGCGCAAGCATTCTTGATGTTGACTCAAGAGGATCAACAGCAGGATAAATACCCTGCTCCGCAAGGGCCCTTGAAAGAACAGTTGTAGCATCAAGGTGAGCAAACAGTGTAAATGGAGCCGGGTCTGTAAAGTCGTCAGCAGGAACGTAAATGGCCTGAACTGACGTAATAGAACCTTTAGAAGTTGAAGTAATCCTTTCCTGAATCTTACCAACCTCTGTAGCAAGTGTTGGCTGATAACCAACCTCAGAAGGAATCCTGCCCAGGAGAGCAGAAACCTCTGAACCTGCCTGAATAAATCTGAACATGTTGTCAACGAAAAAGAGAACATCTCTTCCTTCAACATCTCTGAAGTACTCAGCCATTGTAATACCGGTCATAGCAACACGCCATCTGTTTCCTGGAGGCTCGTTCATCTGACCATAAACAAGAACCGTATTTGGAAGAACGCCTGACTCCTTCATTTCAAGCCAGAGATCTGTACCTTCCCTTGTCCTTTCACCAACACCGGTAAACACTGAGAAACCACCGTGTTTCATAGCAACGTTGTGGATAAGCTCCATAAGAAGAACCGTCTTACCAACACCAGCACCACCGAACAGTCCTGTCTTTCCACCTTTTGCGTAAGGCTCAAGCAGGTCAATAACTTTAATACCAGTTTCAAAAATCTCAGCTGTAGCCTTCTGCTCAGTGAGAGGTGGTGTCTCTCTATGAATAGGCCAATATTCTTCAGCCTCAACAGGTCCTGCAGCATCAACAGGCTCACCAACAACGTTAAAGATTCTTCCCCGTGTAGCATGTCCAACAGGAACTTTTAGATAGTCGCCTGTATCAATAACTTCCATTCCTCTCTTAAGACCTTCAGTAGCACCAAAAGCAACACATCTAACTTTATTATCACCAAGGTGCTGGTGAACTTCCATGAAAAGCTTTCCTTTTGTTACCTTACCATCCCATGTAACCTGTTTTACATCAGGAATGTAGAGTGCGTGGTAAAGTTCAGGTAATTTTCCATCAGCAAACTCAACATCTATAACAGGTCCTACAATCTGAACAATTTTTCCTCTGTGCTCAGCCATTCCTATCCTCCCTATTTCATTGCCTCAATAGCTGTTGTAATTTCAATAAGCTCCTTGGTAATTGCCGCCTGTCTTGCTTTGTTAAATGAAAGCGTAAGCTTATGAATCATATCCTCAGTGTTCTTTGTAGCGTTGTCCATAGCTGTCATACGTGCAGCGTGTTCAGAAGTTTCAGACTCTTTAAGAGCCCTTAAAACAGCCGCCCTCATGTGAGCCTTAACAGCATCATCAATTATGGACTCATCCTGCTCCATGTAATACTCACCTTCTGTCTTAAATTCTGTTTCTTCAGGCTCAAGAGGAAGCAATTTTTCAAACGTTACTTCTTGAACGAGGGGATTTACAAACTTGTTGTAAACAAGGTAGATTTCGTCACAGTATTCCGTAACGTATCCAGTGTAAAGCTCTTCTGCTATCTCCTCTGCGAGAGGTGCACCTATCCTTCTAAAAATGTCCCTGTACTCTTTACGTACCTTGAGTTTTGAATGTCTTGTGAAAAACTGGGAAAGTTTATTACCAACCGTAGTTAGACTGAGAGTTATTCCCTCTTTCTTTTTCTCTTTAGCAAATTTCCTCACTTCCCTTATGATGTTTGAATTAAAAGCACCGCAGAGACCTTTATCAGAACCTATAAGAACAAGTTCTATTCTGAAAACCGGCCTCTTTGCAAGAATTGGAAGCTCAACAACGTTACCTCTGAAACAAACGTTTTGAATCATCCCTCTCATTACTTCCGCATAAGGGCGAATCCTGTAAAGCTCTGCCTGTGCTTTACGAAGTTTGGCAGCGGATACCGCCTTCATAGCAGACGTTATCCGCTTTGTTCCTTTTAAGCTTTTAATTTTATTCTTAATGTCTCTCATACTTGGCATTGTTATACCCTCTCTTAGGCTTCAAAGGTCTCCTTGAACTTCTTCACAGCATCATGGAGTTTCTTCTCAAGCTCTTCATCAATCTTCTTCTTCTCAAGAATTTCACTGAGAATCTCAGGATGCTCAGCGTCCATGAAAGCGTAAAGCTCTCTTTCAAACTTCGTAACGCTTTCCACTGGAATGTCATCAATGTAACCGTTGATAGCTGCAAAGAAGGCAACAATTTGCTTTTCAACAGGAATAGGGCTGTAAGGAGGCTGCTTGAGAAGCTCCATCATCCTTCTTCCACGCTCAAGCTGTGCTCTCGTGGCAGGGTCAAGGTCTGAAGCGAACTGAGAAAAAGCTTCAAGCTCTCTGTATCTTGCAAGCTCAAGACGGAGCTTACCGGCAACCTGCTTCATAGCTTTAATCTGGGCAGCACCACCAACCCTTGAAACGGACAGACCAACGTTAATAGCCGGTCTCTGTCCCTTGTAGAATAGGTTCGTTTCAAGAAAGATCTGACCATCAGTAATAGAGATAACGTTTGTCGGAATGTACGCTGAAATGTCACCGGCTTTTGTTTCAATAATTGGAAGAGCTGTAAGAGAGCCTGCACCAAGATCATCGTTAAGCTTAGCAGCTCTTTCAAGAAGCCTTGAGTGGAGGTAGAAAACATCACCAGGATAAGCCTCACGACCTGGAGGACGTCTCAAAAGAAGTGACATTTCTCTATATGCAACTGCCTGCTTTGAAAGATCATCATATATGATAAGAGCAGCTCTCCCTGTATCTCTAAAGTATTCAGCGATTGTTACCGCTGTAAATGGTGCAAGATACTGAAGTGCAGCCGGCTCTGATGCTGTAGCAGATACGACAATTGTGTAATCAAGAGCACCAAATCTTCTGAGAAGCTCTATTGTCTGAGCAACCGTTGATCTTTTCTGTCCTACAGCACAGTAAACACAGATAACGTTCTCTCTTTTCTGGTTAAGAATTGTATCTATCGCAACAGTTGTTTTACCTGTCTGTCTGTCACCAATGATAAGCTCCCTCTGTCCTCTACCGATAGGAATGAGGGCATCGATAGCTTTAATACCTGTCTGAAGAGGCTCATGAACCGGTTTTCTTGTAACGATACCCGGTGCAATCCTTTCAACTGCTCTTCTTTCTGCATAGTCTATATCGCCCTTTCCATCTATTGGATTACCAAGAGCATCAACCACCCTTCCTATAAGAGCATCACCGACAGGAACGTCAAGTATCCTACCTGTTCTCTTTACTTTTCCACCCTCAACAATTCCCTTTCCTTCACCTAAAAGAACGATACCTACGTTGTCCTCTTCAAGGTTAAAAGCAACTCCTTCTGTGCCGTCTTCAAACTCAACAACCTCTCCGTACTCTACGTCCTCAAGTCCGTAAACCCTCGCAACACCGTCACCAACTTTAATAACAATACCGGTTTCTTCAAACTTTATGGAGTACTCAAACTCTTCAATCTGCTTCTTTATTAATTCTAAAACCTCTTCTGCTCTCACCTGCATCCCTTCACCTCTCTATCTTATTCTGCAAGTTCTTTTTTCAGGTTTTCAAGCTGAGTCTTTATGGAAGCGTCGATAACCCTGTCACCAACTTTTACGATAAAGCCACCTATAATTGAAGGGTCAACAACAACTTCAAGGCCAACTTTTTTCCCTGAAAGTTTTTCCACCTGCTTTTTAACGAATCTGATTGTTTCCTTATCAAGTTTTGTTGTACTTATAAGCTCACCCTGAACTCTTCCAAGAATGAAATCAACGTACTTCTTAAACTCTTTTTCTACTAATTTGATGAGATGGAAATGTCCTTTCTCGGCCATTTCAAGAAGCACTTCTTTAAGTTCGATGGTTACATCAATTTTATCCAGAATCTTTTTAACAAACTCAAACTTCTCTTTCCTGTCAACTGCAGGACTTGCAAGATACTTTATGGCTTTTTCATCAAAAAGAGAGGCAACTTCGTAAAGCTCTTCGTGTACTTCCTCAAGCTCCTGCTTTGAAAGCTTATTCACAAGCTCTTTAGCGTACTTTTTAGCCGTTCTCACATCCTTTTTCAAAGCACTCCCTCCTTAGCGATTTGGGAAAGGCTTGTTTTGATAACTTTCTTGTTGAACTCTTCGTCAACCTGACCTTTAATCTTTTCTTTAGCAAGTTCCACAGCCTGAGCAGCGGCGTAAACCTGAAGCTCCTTTTTAGCTTTAAGAACTTCCCTTTCAATCTCTTCATCGGCAGCAGATAGAATTCTTTCTGCCATCTCTTTCGCTTCGGCAACCATCTGAGCTTTCTGCTTTTCTGCAACCTCTTCAGCGTGTTTAATAATCTCCTCGGCTTCTGCCTTAGCCTCTTTTGCTTTCTTTTCCGCTTCCTTTAAAAGCTTAAGCGCTTCCTCTTTCTCTTTCTGGGCAGCCTCAAACTTACCAATAACACCATTAATACCCTCTGTAAGCATATTACCAACGGGTTTCTTCAAAACTTTATAAAGGAGCGCCACAAGAATGATGGTGTTAATCGTCCTCCACATAAGCATAGAATCCATTCTAAACCCCCTTAAGCCGCTTTCTTGAGAAGCTTCTCAACAATTTCACTGGCAATTTCATCAACTCTTTCAGCAAGCTTTTCTTTCTCCTGCTCGAAAGAGGCCCAAATCTCAGCTTTAGCTTTTTCAACCTTGGCCTGCATTTCTTCCTGAGCTTTCGCAATTATCTTTTCTTTCTCTTCCTTCGCCTCTTTAAGAGCAGCGTTGAGAATTTCTTTCGCTTTCTCTCTCGCTTCAGCTATTACGGCCTGATACTCTTGCAGGAATTTCTCTGCGTTCTTCCGCAACTCTTCCGCTTCGATTTTCAGGACATTAAGCTCTTCATCCCTTTTAGCAAGATGGGTGATCATAGGTTTAAACAGGACTTTGTCCATAATCACCATAAAAACAAGAAAGTTGATCATCTGGATGATGACCGTGGCGTTGAGACTTACAATATTTCCTTCCATAGCCTAACCCCTCTCACAGTGTAGTTATCTCTCCTCCTCCAAGGAGTGTGTTACCGCTGTAAAAGGCACACACCTGCCCCGGAGTAGGTGCCTCTAAACTCGCCTGTAATTTTACAAAAATTCTGCCATTTTTCAATAGTATAAACTCTTTAACTGCCGCCGTTTTACCTCTGTGTCTCACCTGAACCTCAACAGGTCTGTCTCTAAACTTCTCTGGCGAAACCTGCCAGACAGTATCTTTTACATAAAAACTGTCTTTCAAAAGTTCGTCCTTCGAACCAAGTATTATTTTATTGTTTTCAACATCAATTTTTAAAACATATAGAGGATGCCTATAAGAGATGCCAAGCCCTCTCCTTTGACCAACGGTGTATCTGTAAAAAGCGTTAAACTTTCCTATCTCGGTACCATCAGAAAGAACAAAAATACCCTTCTTTTTTCCTATATGCTTTCGCAGAAAGGAATAGAGACTCCCCTTTATAAAACAGATATCCTGACTTTCACCACTGAAATTAAACCCAAGAGACTCCGCACCATTTATAACTTCATTTTTCGTCAAATTCTCAAGTGGTAGAATCAATCTATCAACAATATCCCTACTCACCATTGAAAGGAAGTAAGACTGCTCTTTATTCCTCTCCACTCCTCTAACGATAACCTTCTGAGAAAAATCCGCCGAATAGACACACCTTGCATAATGACCGGTAGCGACCAACGGAATTCCCGTCTTTAATGAAAGTTCATAGAGTTTTTTCATCTTTATTTCTCGGTTACAAACAACGCACGGGTTTGGCGTAATTCCTTTCCTGTAAGAATTGATAAAGTAGTCAACAACAACTTTCCTAAAAAGCTCTCTATAATCAATGACCGTTAACTTCAATCCAAGAAGTTCTGCGCTCTTTTCTGCCTTTTTAATATCTTCTTTCCCTGAAAGACGGAAAAGGACGGGAAAAACTTTAAATCCCTGCTGCTTTAAAAGGTAAGCCGAGTAAAAACTATCAACGCCACCGCTAAAACCCAAAATAACTTCTTTTTCCATCAAACCTCTCCTTCGTTAACGGCAACCTCAACGCCAGCATCGGCAAATTTCAGAACATCCTTTAGACTATCTATAATTGTCTGATAGTCCACTTTTCCCTCTTCAACCATATCCATCAACCTTTCAAGTTCTCTGGTAAAAGATTCACTAACGTAAGAACTAAAATTCTTTGAAAGATACCTATAAACCGTTTTTCCAAGAGAGGTTGGATATAGAAACTTTCCTTTTTCAACCACATAGTTTCTATCAAGAAGCGTTTGAACAATCTTTGCGTACGTTGATGGCCGACCGATACCTTTCCTCTTCATCTCCTCAACAAGCTCTCCCTGGGTAAAAGGATAAATAACCGGCACTTTTTTAACATTAACCTTTTTAACTTCAACTTCTCCTTCCTCCGATTCAAAAGGCATGTAAAGCAACGAAATTGGAAGGATAAGGTTCCAGCCATCTTTTAAAATCTTTCCATAAAACTCTTTTTCTTCACTCAAACCAGGCGGTTCAAGACTTAAAGTCAATCTAAAAACCTCAACGGTAAACGGAACCATTTGAGAAGCCATGAACCTCTTAAAAATAAGGTCATAAAGCCTCACATGGTCTTCAGAAAGATTACCCCCTGTAACAGACATAGAGGCTCTGAGCGTATCAGCGGTCATCGGTCTGACAGGCCTGATACACTCATGGGCACCACCTTCACCCCACTTTCTTGGTTTGAAAAATTCCTCACCGAACTTTTCCAAAATAAACTCCCTGGCAACTTCAATACCTGCAGAAGAAACCCTTACCGAATCTGTTCTGTGGTACGTTATGAAACCGCCTTCAAAAAGTTCCTGAGCAAGGGACATAACCTTCTCTGCAGAAAAATTAAGCTCAAAAGAAGCCGTTTTTATCATATCTCCCGTGTTAAAAGGCGGGGGCGGATTCTTATCTACCTTCTCTCTTTTCAACACCTTATATTTAAGCTTAAGACCGGGAGCATCTTTTAAATCAATTCCTTCAGCTAAAAATTCAAAGACACCCCTGTCAGAAAAAACTTCTAAAAAAGTCTTCTTCTCCCTGCTCTTTCTTTCCCTTTCTATAACCCAGCCTAAAACAGGCGTCTGAACCCTTCCAGCCGAAAGCCACTTCTTACCAAAGAATTTTTGAAGATTTTGGCTTAATGAAAACCCGACCCATCTGTCGGCTATTCTCCTGACTATTTGAGCTTTCACAAGGTTTTCATCAATCTCCCTCGGCTTTGCCACAGCGTTATTGAAGGCCTTCCTTGTAATCTCATGGAATTCAGCACGTTTTATGTTTTTTTGATAAGGTTTCAGAGAAAGGGCAACATCCCACCCTATCTTTTCCCCTTCTGTATCCGGGTCAGACGCAACAAAGATTTCGTCAACCTCAACGGCAAGTGACCTTAAAGCAGAAACAACTTCCATCTTATCAACGTCCATAGGCTTCCCACAGCGGGGACAGAACGGCTCCACTCCTTGATAACCACAGCGAGAACACCGCTTTATTGTCCCGTAAACGGGAATAAACATTCCACCTTCTGAAACAACACCCCATACACCGTCCTTTATTGTCAGGTCAAAAATGTGACCTTTAGACGCGGTTATGATGAAAAGCCTGTCGCCAGCATTAACTTCGTAAGCATCAACACCGTTAATTCTTCTTCTTACAGGATTGCCAAAAAATGACGCAATTGTTCTGGCCTTATGAGGTGATTCAACAACGACAAGAGTCGGTTTAACAAGCTCTCCCGCTTCTACCTTTATCCTTCCCTCAAGAATGGCTTTAACACGTTCCCTATCCCTGTCAACCTGTTCGAAGATTTTTTTAAGTTCTCCAACAGTAATTAGCCCGAAACCTTTCTTTAAAGCTATCTCTTTTCCTTTATCGGTTTCAAGCACTCTGAAATTGACATCTTCAAGGAAAAGAAGCAATCTCTTTCGCAAAGAGTTAAACGCTTTCATACTATCAACTATAAGGAAGGAAACACCTTTTGTAAGACCACCGGCAAACATCCTTGACGTTCTGCCAGAAGCCTGAATATAACCGGCAGAATCGCCAACAACAAGAAACAGCCTTCCGTTTTCCTCTTCCAAAAACACCGAATCACTTTTCTTTATCTTTTCAATAAAATCTCTGTCAGAAAGCTTCCGCCTCAAATATTCCGCAATCTCTTCAACCTTCTTCTTAACAGATGGATAGTTGTCAAGTTTTTCCTCTGTAAGAGTGAGATACTTTTTTAAAAAAGGAAGATAGGCAGTCACTTTATCCTGTTCAAGAAATTCGCGACACACCAAAATGAAGGTAAATAGGCGGGACGGAGAAAGAGAAACCTCAAAGGGGAACTTCATCCTCGGGACACCTATGAAAACAGCATACCTTACAGCGTCAGGTATGTCTATTCCCCTGGCAAGAGGATTTCTGTAACTTGCAATGCCAACAACTGCCTCTATACTACCCTTCCTGAACTCATCAAACCTGTCAACCGAAAAATCTTCATACGAAAGGGCTGAAATACCCTGCCGTCGAAAGTAAGAAACGACATCATCAACAAACTCCTTCCCATAAGCTTCAGAAACAAAAACAAAGACACCTTTCCCAAAAGTTTTAATAAGATCTAAAGCTTCATCTAAAGGAGAAGCTTCTGTGAAAACAGCCACGTCTTCAACGTTTCTCAGAGAAGTTCCTGTCTTTCCAACCTCAAAATCAAGAAGCTCTCTGAAAAGTTTTATCCTCCTTGAACGGGGAGATGCTGTAGCAGAAGAAACAACCAGAACCGTTTTCACAGATTCTTTTAAAGGTTTCAACCTTCTTTCAAGGTAATTCAATCTCCTTAGGAGGCGCTCCTTAAATCTGTCAGAAGAAGCTGCAACAAGTTTTCGCTTAACATCAACAATTTCCATGGCAGTAGATAAAGCCTCTTCGCTAAACCCAACAACCCTCAAAACTTTATCTATGTTTCTTCCGCTCTTTAAAATAGAATCAACATCATCAATAAAAACAAACTCAAAACCCGAAGGGATCTGTTCCCAGTTTTTATAAAGAAAGTTCGTCGTAGTAATAAGAATCTCAAAATCGCCGGAAAAGATCCTCTCTTTCTCTTTCTTCTTTCCTGTATAGGCTACAACTTCTCTATCTGTTATTTCTTTAACTCTTTCATAGACCTGCTGAACAAGAATACGCGTTGGAACGACAATGTAAGATTTACCTTTCAAAAAAGCGGCTGTTGTTATTCCCCATGTCGTTTTTCCAATACCGGTAGGTGCAATTAAAGAAAAGGAACGACCGAGGGCAACCCTTTTAGCCCAAGTAACCTGAAGCGACCAGGGAATAAAACCGGTTTTTTCTCTAAAGAAAGAGGCGAACTTTTCAGTAAAATGGAGAACGTCGCAGACAATTTTGAAATACTTAAGATTGCCCTTTTCTTTAAGTAATTCACATATTTTTTCCCGTGAATTTGGTTCATCAACATCTGAAAGGCACATCACACAGGGAAGCCCCATCTCTAATCTATCACTTCCTATATCCCCCTGACAGTTGGGGCAGAGATTATGAAAAATGGCCGTTTTCACGGAAACCTCCCCAAAAAAACATTGCTTTATTATAAAAAAAGGCGGCTTAAAAGCCGCCTTCAACCGCTTACAACCAAAAAGAGAGAGTATATCAGGCGTTCGTAGCCCACTTTATGAGAACCTCAGCAACCTCAGGCCTTGAAAACTGCTTGGGCGGTTTCTTACCTTCCCTGAGCATTGCTCTAACCTTTGTCCCACTTAAATGGATGTGATCCTCTTTGGAGTGGGGACATGTTTTTGCCGTTGCCATGTTCTCACATTTAACACAGTAAAAAGCGTGTTCAAACTTTAAAGGTTTGATACCGAGTTCATCCACAAACTGTTCAACAAACTCCTGTGCTTCATAAGTGCCATAATAATCCCCGACACCTGCATGATCTCTACCTATTATCATGTGAGTACAGCCGTAATTCTTCCTCATAAGCATGTGGTGAACCGCCTCCCTCGGACCAGCATAGTGCATGGGCGCCGGAAGAACAGAAAGGTGAATGCGATTCTTATTAAAGTAATTCTCTATAAGAACCTCATAACACTGCATCCTAACAGGCGCAGGAATATCATCTTTCTTTGTTTCACCGACAAGTGGATGGATAAGTGCACCATCCATCGTCTCAAGGGCACACTTTATTATGTACTCATGAGCTCTATGGATAGGATTCCTCGTCTGAAAAGCAACAACATTTTTCCAGCCTTTCTCTTCAATAATCTTTCTCACAACAACAGGATCCTGATAGTAGCGTTCATCAATACCTTCTCTTACAGGTCTGTTCAAAAGCCTTACTATTTCACCACCGATAAACTTATCACCTGCACTCTTTATAAAAGCAACACCAGGATGGTTCTCATCAGTAGTTTTAAAAACATTCTGACAGTAGAAGTCAAGGTCAAGAGTATATTTATCATCAACAACCACAATGGCTATAGGTCTATTATGAACATCGTAAATGGCTATCTCATCACCCGGTTTCACGCTCTTCCAGAGTTCCTCCGGAACCGGGAGAACAACAGGAATTGACCACAAAAGACCGTTGGGAAGATGAACATCTTTAATGACAGATTCAGCCTCTTCCTTAGTCATAAACCCTTCAAGCGGCGAATAGCCTCCTATCGCTATCATCTCACAGTGACCAACATATCTGTTTCCAGCAACAACCTTTGGTAAAGATTCAACTTTTTTTAGAAGCTCTTTTCTCTCTTCTGGTGTTGGCAGTTTGTTTATGAGCTCTCCTCCGTGCGGTACTATCATCTATCTCCTCCCTTTATCAATCTTCTCTCTATCAGATAAGAAATTATTTTATCTGCACACTCATCAATAGACTCCTTATCTGTTTCAACAACTATTTCAGGATTGAGAGGCTCCTCGTAAGGATCATCAATACCCGTGAAATTTTTGATTATCCCGGCCCTTGCCTTTTTATAAAGACCTTTCGGATCTCTACTTTCACACACCTCAAGAGGACACTTAACGTAAACCTCTATAAAATCACCTTCTCCTACCAGCCCTCTCACAAAATCTCTGTCTCTCCTGTAAGGGGAAATGAAAGCGGTAAGAACAACAACACCTGCATCAACAAAAAGCTTTGCAACTTCACCTATCCTGCGGATATTCTCTCTTCTATCCTCTTCAGAAAATCCTAAATCCCTGTTCAAACCCATCCTCACATTATCACCATCAAGAACGTACGTGTGAACACCCATTTCGTAAAGTTTCTCTTCAACACGGTGAGAAAGTGTTGACTTTCCTGAACCTGAAAGTCCCGTAAACCAGAGTATAAAAGACTTATGACTCTTCATTTTCTCTCTATCTTCCCGTGTAATACGTCCCTTATGGGGAATAATAAATTTCTGAGTCACAACTACCTCCTAAAAACTTTTATAAAAACACCAGTTTCAACACGGCAATTGTAACAAACATGTATATTAACGATAACGGAAAGCCGACTTTTAAAAAATCTCTAAAACGGTAGTTACCTGGACCATAGACTAAAAGGTTGGTCTGATAACCTATTGGAGTTAAAAAACTGGCAGAAGCGGCAAACGCGACAGCTAAAACGAAAGCTTTAGGTTCAACAGAAAGTTTCCGGGCAACCGATACTGCTATTGGAAATGTTATGGAAGCTGCAGCAAGGTTTGTTATAAACTCCGTCAAAACGTTTGTTATAAGATAAATAACAAGTAATGCGGATGTTATTCCAAATGGAACAGAAAAGGGAACAACAACATCTGCTATAGCCTGGGCAAGTCCCGTCCCAACCATCGCCTTACCAATTGCAATAGAAAGAGCTGCAATAATAATAATGTTAAGATCAAGGCTCCTTTTAATTTGACTGTAAGTGGCTATCCTGAAAACAACAAAAATAGAAATAAGAAACAACAACGATTCAAAAAGTGGAATTATTCTCAAAGCGGAAAGCAAAATTGCAATAAAAAAACCAACAAGAACAGGGAGGGCTTTTTTCTGATCAATGTTAACAATCTCTCTTACCCTGGAAATCACATAGATATCGTCAGAATCGGAAACCCTATCCCAGAAGTTTTTCCCGGCAAGAATCAAAAGAAGATCTCCCGGTTTTAAAACAATGTTTCCTATCTTACCTTTTAGCCTTTCACCATTCCTGTGAACAGCAACAATTGCCGCATCAAACCGCCCTCTGAAATTCGTCTCCTTTACCTTCTTACCAATGAGAGAAGAATTCTGTGGAACAAGAGCTTCAACAAGCTCCACCTTATCGTCGCCAAAAGAACAGACAGGCGGTAATTTGAATCCATTCTCACCGTTAACAAGCTCAATTATTCTTTCTGTTTCGCCGGCAAAGATAAGAACATCGTTCTCCTTTATGACGTCTTTCGGTGAAACAGGTGTTATTCTCTCTTTTTCCCTTATAATTTCAACCAGGAAAAGCCCTTTAAGATTCCTTAACCTTGCCTCTTCAACCGTTTTACCGGCTATGTTGGAACCTTCCGGAACAATTGTCTCGACAAGATACTCTTTTTTCTTCTCAAGAAACGCAGATACGGCATCCTTTCTATCAGGAAGCAATCTGTGTCCCCAAATTAGCATATAAGCAATACCAGCCATAACAGCAGGAATACCCACATAGCTGAAATCAAAAATTTTAAGAGGCTTCAATCCCGCATTAACGGCAAGACCATTAACGACAAGGTTTGTTGAGGTACCTATAAGGGTAACCGTTCCTCCTAAAATCGCAGCGTAAGAAAGGGGAATCAGCAATTTGGAAGGTGAAATTCCTTTCTTTTTTCCCCAATTATAGACGTAGGGAATTAACGCAGCAACTATCGGTGTATTGTTCAAAAATGCAGAAAAAAAGGAAACCGTTCCCATCAAACGTAAAAGAAATCTCTTATAAGAGAGACTCTCATCCATCAACCTGCTAAAAATGTAGCCAGTTATACGGAAGTTTTTAATTATAGAACTAACAACAAGTAAAAGCGCTATAAGGGCAATCTGTTCATTAGAAAATCCGGAAAGCGCCTGATGGGGCGTTAAGATTCCAACTACAACAAGGAAGGAAACAACTATGGTAAACGAAGCGGCCGGATGAAATGTTTCCTTATAAAGGAAAAAAATTAAAACGGCAATAGAGGCAAATAGGATTAACGCCTGAATACCCATAAATCTGTCTCCTGAACGCCAATTACCATTATTTTAATACATTAAAAGAAGTTCAGGGAATGCAATTAAAACATATTTGTAATGCTCATCATCTATTTGTCCCATCTTTACATCGTCATCGCTGGAAATATCCTCCTGCACGGAAATTCTCTCCCAGCCGCTTGCGGTGGAGCAATCCATTACCCGCAATCAAAACTTGAGATATTATCCTTGATCTTAGTTTTGTAGTCACTAAAACATCCTTTCTGACCTTCCAGGGAGACCTTTTCCAAATTGATATTTAAGGGAAAACTAATTTGTAACTAAAATTCCTTCAAACCTTGGCTCACGTTGATAAAGTAGCTCTATTAATTTCCCCTGAGGCAGAGTTCAACAGAATTGTTATATAAAGCTCCAGGAACATGAATTGGATATATTTAAGAACTGGGGAATGTGGAAACATAACAGGCTTTATGAAAAAGGAGATCTTATAGAGGAGATACCGCTCAATGAGGACATACAGAGAGAGAGTAGAGAAATACGAAGACTTCTTGAAAGGCTGGGTAGAGGAAGTTGAGCCTGAAAACCGGCTTAGTGTTTTAGCAGATCTTGAGGATTTTTGGTATTTTAGAGTAAAACTTGACGGAGAAGAAGTAAGGGCCATTGACAAAAAATACTTACCTAAGATTTATGCCCGCATAGCAGAAAAGCAGCCTGAACTGCTTGACTATTTTTTGGACCTAATGAAACGCCTCGGCATTGACCTTACTATTTTTCAAGAATTTCCCGTTCAATCGCCACAGTAAACAGCATCTACTCCCGGCCAAGCCCAATTTCAAAGGGAATAAAAGAAGCCGGGAGCGTATATGGATATCCTGCCTATCTCTCCGGAAGTAGAAATAACCAAAGAATACATGGATCCTGTAATCGCCGTAACGTTTGAAAACGGCGTTGAACAGGTTCGCCAGCGCTGGAGCAGACCGAAAATCCTATTCAGGCTCAGCTTCTCCGCCCTATCTCAGGAGGAAAAAGAACAGCTTGAAGAATTTTTCTCCTCCCACAGATGTTCCGTCCCTTTCATATTCCAATACGAAAGCAACAGGGCACTTCACTTTATTGTTGGCGCAGCTATTGGCATATGTTTCACTTTTATTTAGCCATCAATGGACATCTTCATGACACTTCTTGGCTGCTTAACTATTTTGATTGCAAAGTGAAATATCACGTGATATATCACGTTTTTGGACACCATTCACGGAAAAACGGAACACCCTTTTTTATAAAACTCTAATATTTATTGAAAGACTTTGGATTTTGGAAGAGTGATATGTAATTACATGTAATGATACGTTGTTCCATTTCTTTTTGTTTTTGTATATTCTAAATAAAAAATGGCTCCCCGGGCCGGCCTCGAACCAGCGACCTGGTGGTTAACAGCCACCCGCTCTACCCGCTGAGCTACCGGGGAACCTTGACGGTGAATAATATAGGCATTTCCTTCTCCGGTGTCAATAATCAACACCGACATTTTTACAAATTTTTAGACGAAGACTGTCATACTACTGAAACATTATCTATAATTCAGGTATCTGACTCTCTGATGTAGAATAGTTATTGGAGGTTTTAAATGGCTCTACTTGCCCCTTCCATCCTCTCGGCAGATTTTGCAAACCTGGAAAGAGACATTAAAAAGGCTGTGCAGGCAGGCGCAGACGTCATTCATGTTGATGTGATGGACGGCCGTTTTGTTCCAAACATCACCATAGGCCCCTGCGTTGTAGAATCCATAAGAAAAGTCACTGATAAGCCCCTTGACGTTCATCTTATGATAGTAGAGCCCGAAAAGTACGTGAAAGCCTTCGCCGATGCCGGCGCTGACTGGATATCTGTTCACTTTGAAGCTTCGATTCACCTCCATAGAACTGTATCAATGATAAAAGAATTGGATAAAAAAGCAGGCGTTGTTATAAATCCTGCAACTCCGGTGGAATTTCTAACAGACATCCTGCCCTTTGTTGATTTTGTTCTCGTAATGTCTGTAAACCCGGGATTTGGCGGTCAAAAGTTCATTCCACAAACACTTGAAAAGGTTAAAAAGCTAAAAAAGTGGAAAGAGGAAAAAGACTTAAAATTTCTAATAGAGATAGACGGCGGCGTAAAGCTTGATAACGTTTCCGAAATAATCGCCGCCGGCGTTGAAGTTGCAGTTGCAGGTTCAGCCGTGTTTAAAGGTAATATAGAAGAAAATGTAAAGAAATTTAAACAATTAATCGGATAGATGGAGGTATCAATGAATCAGGTAAAACTGATTACAGGAAACGCAAACCCAGAACTTGCAAAAGCCGTTGCAGGACACCTTGGAATTCCTCTTGCCAATGTCACCGTAGGAAGGTTCAGCGACGGCGAAATTCAGGTTGTACTTAACGAGAGCGTCAGAGACGACGATGTTTTTATCATCCAACCTCTGTGCAGTCCTTCCAATGATTACATAATGGAACTACTTCTGCTTGCAGACGCGCTCAAGAGGGCCTCTGCAGGAAGAATAACAGCCGTAATTCCTTATTTTGCTTACGGAAGACAGGATAGAAAAGTTAATCCAAGAGATCCTATCTCCGCACGTTTACTTGCAGATATTATTAGTGTTGCCGGCGTTAACCACATAGTTGTCGTTGACCTTCACGCAAAGCAGGTAGAAGGCTTTTTTGACCTGCCTGTTGATCACCTCGAAGCAAGACCGGTTCTTGCAGACTACTTCTTAAGACTTGGCTTTGATGAAGAAGATACGGTTGTCGTGTCACCTGACATTGGTGGCGTTGCCAGGGCGAGAAACTTTGCAAAGGTATTTAACGCACCGATTGCAATAATAGACAAAAGAAGACCCAAACCAAACGTTGCAGAGGTTATGAACATCATAGGTGAAGTTGAAGGAAAGAAGGCAATCATCATCGATGACATCATAGATACTGCCGGAACAATCGTCAACGCCGCAAAGGCAATAAAAGAAAGGGGCGCTACTGAAGTTTACGCAACATGTACACATCCCGTATTTTCAGGACCTGCCGTTGAAAGGCTGTCAAAAGCTGTTAAAGAAGGTGTCCTGAAAGAGGTTGTTGTTACAGACACCATTCCTCTTGGCGATAAAGCATTTGAAGGTGCAAAGGTTCTCTCTATATCAGGCATGCTTGCAGAAGCAATAAGAAGAATTCACTTTGGTGAATCAGTCAGCAAAATGTTCAACTTCTAACAAAAAAGGCGGGCTTAAAAGCCCGCCCTCCACAAATAAAAATCAAATTCTTACTGATAGAGTGATGCCATTTCAGGGTAGAGCGGGTGCTTCCCGCAAATTTCAATAACTTCTTCTCTAACCTTTGCTATCACAGCATCGTCATTGATGTTCTTAAGAACAGTTGCAATTAGCTGAGCAATTCTCCTTGCTTCCTGTTCTTTAATACCTCTTGTCGTTACGGCAGGAGTACCTATCCTTATACCACTTGTAACAAATGGACTTCTTGTATCAAAAGGAATTGTATTTTTGTTAACCGTAATGTTAGCCTTTCCAAGAGCAGCTTCTGCCTCTTTTCCTGTAATACCTTTATCTGTAAGGTCAACAAGCATAAGATGGTTATCTGTTCCGCCGGATACGATTCTGAACCCTTCCTTCTGAAGTTCCTCAGCTATAGCTTTTGCGTTAAGAACAACCTGTTCCTGATAAGCCTTAAATTCCGGTGTCATCGCTTCTTTGAAAGCAACGGCCTTAGCAGCTATGACGTGCATGAGAGGACCACCCTGAAGTCCCGGGAACACAGCCTTGTCTATCTCCTTACCAAACTCTGCCTTACACATTGTAACGCCACCGCGGGGTCCTCTGAGTGTCTTGTGTGTTGTCGTTGTAACGAAGTGGCAGGCTTCCATCGGTGAAGGATGAAGTCCGGTAACGACAAGACCGGCAATGTGAGCTATGTCAGCCATGAGATAAGCACCAACCTCGTCAGCGATCTCTCTAAATTTATCAAAGTCTATAATTCTCGGATACGCAGAAGCACCGCAGATTATAAGTTTTGGCTTATGTTCTCTTGCAAGCTGGGCAACCTGGTCAAAGTCTATCGTTTCAGTGTCTTTCCTGACACCGTACTGAACAACCTTAAAGTACTTACCTGTCATGTTTACAGGTGAACCGTGAGAAAGGTGTCCACCGTGAGAAAGGTTCATTGAGAGAATCGTATCGCCCGGCTTTAGAACGGCAAGGTAAACAGCTTGATTCGCCTGAGAACCGGAATGGGGCTGAACGTTTACGTGCTCGGCACCGAAAAGTTTTTTACACCTTTCAATTGCAAGCTTCTCAACGATATCTACACATTCACATCCACCGTAGTATCTTTTTCCCGGAAGTCCTTCAGCATACTTATTTGTAAGAACTGAACCTTGAGCTTCCATAACAGCTTCACTTGTGAAGTTTTCAGAAGCAATGAGCTCAAGATGTTCATTCTGACGCCTGTACTCACACTTAAGCGCCTCAAAAACTTCCGGGTCAAACTCTCTAACTTTTCCTCTCATCTATCTCCTCCTGAAAATTATTTTTCCTGCTCAGAGATGAATGTTTTCTCTATCTCTGCTATCTTTCTTATTCGCCTTTCGTGTCTTCCGCCGTCAAACGGTGTTTCAAGCCACGTTTTAACTATTGATTTTGCAAGTTCATCACCTATAACTCTTCCCCCAAGGGCAAGCACATTTGCATTGTTATGCCTTCTTGACATTTCAGCAGCAAATATGTTGTAGCAAAGCGCCGCTCTAATTCCGGGAACCTTGTTTGCAGCAATAGAAATACCAATACCCGTACCGCATATAAAGATCCCTCTATCGGTCTCACCATTTATTATACTTTTTGCAGCTTTTAAGGCATAATCCGGATAATCAACAGAGTCTTCCGAAAACGTGCCAAAGTCAACGTACTCAATACCAAGTTCATCAAGATACCTCTTTATAACTTCCTTCAACCTGAACCCGCCGTGGTCACTTGCAAGGGCTATCTTCATAACGCCTCCGGTAGTAATTTTAAGAGAGGATAAAATTATATAAAATCACAACTGTTGCAACGAGAAAACTTCCGAGGTGAGTATGAAGAAAAAAGCGGCAGTAATATTAATAGCACCGTTAATTTCCGGTTGTATCACACTGGTGGGGCCAGAGGGCTCACCAGAAATTAAAGCTCCAATAACTGCTAAAACTATACAGAAACCCACTCTTGCTAAAGGATGCCAGTCCATTTACAGAGTAAACGGGAAAAGCTACTGCGTACTTAAACACAGTAAAGGCTTTGAACAGATAGGTATAGCCTCGTGGTACGGACCAAACTTTCACGGCAGGAAAACGGCAAGCGGCGAAATCTACAACATGTACAAGATGACCGCTGCTCACAAAACACTCCCCCTCGGAACGTACGTTAAGGTAATAAACCTTGAAAACGGAAAAACAGCCATAGTAAAGATAAATGATAGAGGACCTTTCGTCCCCGGACGGATAATAGACTTATCTTTCGCAGCCGCTGAAAAGTTAGGCATCTTAGGTAAAGGCACGGCGAAGGTGAAAATAATTGCCCTTGGAAGAAAAGAAGACCACCACTACGTAACGGAAAACTACCAAAAAGGCAACTTCTTCGTCCAGCTTGCTGCATTCAAAGAGTATTCAAACGCCAAAGCCTTCATGGATAAAGTAAAAAAATCGGGAATAAAGGCAGACATCGTAATGGCTTACGGACTATACAGGGTTGTTGTTGGCCCGGAACTTACATACGTTAAAGCACAGGAGAAAAAGGAAGAAATCAGGAAACTATTCCCGGACGCCTTTATCCTTACAATAGATTAGGAGTAAAAGATGAAATTGCTTAAAAACGTTGAGATAAAAGAATTTCCCAAAACGTATGATGCAGTGGTAATAGGAAGCGGTGCAGCAGGGCTCTTCTGCGCTACGAAACTGTCCCAGGTAGGTTTAAATGTCTGCATACTTACAAAAGATACTGCAGACACATGTTCAACAAAGTTAGCACAGGGTGGTATAGCTGTGGCACTGCCGCCGGACGATTCTCCTCTTCTCCACTACGAAGATACGCTAAAAGCCGGAGCAGGCCTTGTTGATAGACGAACCGCCCTAATTTTAGTAGAAGAGGGCGTAAAACGGGTAATAGACCTGATAAGAATGGGGGCCACTTTTGAAACGGACGAAAGAGGACTTTTAAAGTTCACAAAAGAAGCAGCCCACTCTGTTTCAAGAATTGTCTATTACAGGGATAAAACCGGCGAAGAAGTTGAAAGGGCACTTCTTGACAGCTACAGAGGAGATATCATTGAATACGCAACTGTAAAAGAGCTGATAGTGAAAAACAACAGATGCTACGGTGTCATATTTGAAAAAAACGGTAAATACTACGCCATACATGCACCTGTAACCGCCATAGCAACAGGAGGCGCAGCCGGACTTTATGAAAAGAACACAAATCCCGAAACATCAACAGGCGACGGAATAGCAATGGCTCTCCGCTACGGCGCCGTCCTGAGAGACCTTGAGTTTGTGCAGTTCCATCCAACGGCATTCTGCGAAGACGGAACCTGCTTTCTCATATCGGAATCGGTAAGGGGCGAAGGGGCAATAATAGTTGATTCTTACGGCAGAAGATTCATGGGAGACTACCATCCGCTCTGGGAGCTGGCTCCAAGAGATGTGGTAACAAGAGCTATCGAAAATCAGAAAAAAATAACAGGCGGAAAGGTTTTCCTTGACTTCAGGCCTATAAAGGAAAAGGGAATAAACATCAAGGAGCGTTTTCCAACTATAACCGAAAAACTGAAAGAAGTCGGATACGATCCCGAAAAGGATCTTATTCCCATAACACCTGTTGCTCACTATTATATTGGCGGTATCAACGTTGACACCTTCGGCAGAACAAACATTACAGGACTGTTTGCCATAGGGGAAGCTTCCTGCACAGGCGTTCACGGTGCAAACAGGCTTGCCAGCAATTCTCTCCTTGAATGTATTGTATTCGGCGAAAGAACAGCTTATGGAATGTACAGAGATCTAAGATTCCTGTCCCTTGACTTTGAAAAGATACCCTTTAACGTTTCACCTCTTGTAAGAAAAACTACAGATGAAACCTTTACAATGAAGGACCTTAAACATGCATTGTGGAAGTATGCCGGCATCATAAGAGATGGAGGTGGACTGACAAAAGCAATAGAACTGTTTAGAAGAATGATACGTTCAAATTCATCTTACGAGGTTAAAAACGGAGCTATACTGGCACTTGGCATAGCTATAAGCGCCATGAGAAGAGAAGAAAGCAGAGGCGGCCACTACAGGAGTGACTTCCCTTACGAAAGGGAAGAGATGAGATTTCACAGCACGTTCACATTTCAGGATTTGATTAACTCTGTTTAAAGGAGGAAACAGTGCTTCTTAAAAGGATAAAAGGAACAGTTTTTGGAGGGGCAATAGGAGATGCCCTTGGAACGCTTACAGAAGAGATGGACAGAGAAACCGTAAAGAAAAATTACGGAGGTGCCATCACAGACTTTGTAGAACCTTCCCCTTCATCTGTATGTCCATTTTTAAAAAAGGGACAGTACTCTCACGAAACACAGATGTTCCTCATAGCTCTCGAGATGTACGCCGAAAAGGGAAAGATAGACGAGGAGTTCTACGTTGAAAAACTTATAGAATGGGTAAAAGATGAAAAAAATCACCGATATCCTGCAGGTGGCCACATTAACGCTGCCCTCGCCTACAAAAGCGGCGCTCTGCCAGATGAGGCAAGAGTGAAAGGAACAGAGATTGATGGAGCCCTTCCTGCAGTTGCAGCAGGACTTTTTAGATGGGACAACAGCGAAGAGGCATACCAGGAGGGAAGCCACCTTGCTTCCATCGTTTATAAAGATGACATACTGATTGATACGGCCGGGCTAATAGCAGTTGCAGTATCAACCATCACAGGAGAAAGAATATTTCTTGAGATGGAAGAGGGAAAACTGCACTTTTTAGAACTCCTGCACTCTTTCTCTCAGGTTGAAATCGTAAAATCCTACATAGACATGGTAATAACGACAGTAAAAGAGAACATTGATGAATTAGACGAACTTATTTTAAGGTTTGGAAACGGAAACTTTGTCCTTGAACCGTTTGCCCTTTCCCTCTACATATTCCTGAAGTGGGGAAAAGACTTTAGAAAAAGCCTCTTGAGAGCCGTTAACGCCTACGGAGAATTTGGAGGCGACACCGACGCAATCGGATTTCTTACCGGCGCCCTTTCGGGATGCTACAATGGAATAGATGCAATACCGAAAGATTGGCTAAGAAACATAGAAAACGCCGGATATCTCAAACTGATATCTGAAAAAATTTTTGAGAAGATTAAAAATGAATAAATTATTCAAAATTGCAAAAGAGGAATGGATCTTTTTCGTGGCTCTAACAGCCACTGTTCTGTCTTCACTCTTTTTTAAAATACTACCGAAACTCACAATTAGAGATTTTAAAATACTTGTCATTCTGTTCAACTTTCTTGTAATTACAAAAGGCCTTGAGAAAAGCCGTTTATTTGTAAAAGTTGCATCCTTTTTTGAAAAAGGAAATCCATTTCTGAAGCTCACAATTCTGTCCGGTGGGCTATCTATGTTCGTAACAAACGACGTGGCACTTTTTACGGTTGTTCCCCTCACTTTATCTCTCTCCATACCTGAAGAAAAAATAATGCTGCTTGTTATATTGGAAGCCCTGTCTGTTAACGGAGCATCTGCTCTAACCCCGTTCGGCAACCCTCAAAACATTTTCATTTATTACTACTACCACTTACATCCTGCAGTCTTTATGGGGGCAATCCTTCCGTTTTTCATTTTCTCTTTTTCAATCATAGTAGGACTTGCGCTCTTTTTTGGCAGAAAGAACATTAACATAACAGAGAGAGAGCACGAAGAAGAAATAAACAGAACGAAAGCTATCGTATATAGTGCCTTCTTTATCATATTCATCGGCGTAATATTTCACATATTCCCTATAGAAGTAAGCATAATTCCGCCTCTTTACGCCCTAATCAAAGACAAAAACATACTCAAAGAGGTTGATTATTTTCTGCTGCTTACATTTTTAGCTTTCTTCGGTTTTACATCAAACATTAGTTCAATACTAAAATTTTCCCTTATGAATCCCCAAAGAACAATGATTTACAGTGCCTTTTTAAGCCAGATAATAAGCAATGTACCGGCCGCACTACTGCTTGCCAAATTTACGAAACTGTGGAAAAGCCTTTTAATAGGTGTTAATATAGGTGGATTTGGAACGCTTGTAGGTTCACTTGCAAATCTAATAGCTTTCAAATTATTTAAAAATAAGTTTGATAATTTAGCGGGAAAATACCTCTTAATATTCCACCTGGCCAGCTTTTTTCTGTTTTTCGCATCTCTAACCTTTTCACTGATAATAATGTGAAGGGGAACCATAATGGTCCCCCGTTTACTATGCCTTTATAAGCTTCCTGTTTAATCTGAAAAGAACGATAATCGTTTTAAGCTGAAGGTATATAAGAGGAAGGTAGAGCAGAAGGTAAACGATAGAAAGCTTATAGATA
The DNA here is from genome assembly GCF_000421485.1 of Desulfurobacterium sp. TC5-1. NCBI lineage: Bacteria > Pseudomonadati > Aquificota > Aquificia > Desulfurobacteriales > Desulfurobacteriaceae > Desulfurobacterium > Desulfurobacterium sp. TC5-1. The sequence continues at coordinate 927,110 of NZ_ATXC01000001.1, forward strand.
AGCCCCGTTCCAACAAAACCCTTATTCAGCAAGAAATTTAGCATAACAAAGAGTGCAACACCAGGACATATCGCAGCATAAGCGGTAACACTCTCACTTTTCCCGTCAATAAACTCTTTAAAGTAGTTTATATGCTTCATTACCATGTAACCTAAAAGACCGAAAAAGAGCTGAAGTGCAACGATAACCGTAAAAAGCACAAGGTGCTGGGTAGGATAGATGTGAACGTTAAAATTGTGGTGAAGTCCCATGGAATTTCTGAAAAGAGCAATGCCGGCAACCGTTAGAATAGGAATAATAATCCACAGGGAAATAGAAGCTTCACGGTTTACACCATGCTTAAACATTGAGTGAAAACCGATAACAAGCTTAATTATTCCAAATACAGCCGCAACACTTAAAAATCCAACTGAAAAGACAATTCCAATTGCAGAAACAAGGGGATTGTGGCTCATAGCACCGGTGGCAGAAAAACCCACAGCTATCATCGTAAACGCAAAAATGGAAAGCATCTGACTTAAGCTGTTGTTGATTTCCGTATCAAATCCACCAAAAGCAACTACCCTTGAAATAAAATCCATAAATATCTTCACACCGTAAACTCCAATAGCGAAGAAGGCAAGCAGGGCAAACGGAAATATGTATTCAACAACATTCCACAGGTGCGGAATGAATATAGCTCCAATCATAAAAAGCACGTTTACGGTCATGGCGTACGTGAGGGGAATCGCCATCAGTTGAACTTCAGCAGGAGATTTTTTAAGTTCTTCAAATTTCTTTGTTCTCTTAAAGTTGCTGTACTCCTTGATGTTCCAGAACAACAATCTAAAGTGCAGATAGGCAAAGAACGCAACACCGGCAACACCTACAACTACTACAAGTCTCTGGAAAAGTGAACCCCCTTTTAAAACGCTGACGAGCGTATCATATACAGGAATTGGATAACCCTTGTGGGGCGTTAAAAACATCAGATACATAAAAAAGGTTATAACCAGACCACCACTTCCAAGAGCGGCAAGATAGTAAAGAGGAGAATATTTCTCTCCTAAATTCTTTCTGAAACTCATGCGTCACCTCTCACGTAATTTTTGCGTTCTATTAATATATGCAACTATTAATAGATTGTCAAGATAGAATGAAAAGCAATATTGAAAATACATTGAAAAAATTTCTGTCCCGAAAATAAAAAGCGGGGAGCCTGTGCTCCCCGATGCCCACACGTGAGAGGAGGTAACGGAGGTTACTTGGTGGCTACTTCTTTAAGCTGCTTCTCTATATCATCCGGTGCTTGCTTTATGCTCATAAAACCGTGTTTACCAAACATCCCAAGGTAAGGCCAGCTGATGGCAATCCTGAATTTTCCATTAAGAGCAATAGCTTTATCTCCAATTACGAGAAGTTCGTACGGAAGATGTGCTGCGTGACTGTGAGAATCTACTTCCGGAACATCAATGTGAGAAAGAACAAACTCATCTGCAGCCTGCCCTTTTGTAAACTCAACACCAAAAAGTGTTGCTTTGGTTCCGGGAATATCAACCCTGTAAACCTTGGAAACACCGGCTACTTTTGCTTTTAAGTTGTTTTCAACCTTCTGAACACCCTGATTGTGATTATCGTAATCGGCAAGCTTGTAAAAATCGTCAAACTTAGGCATACAGCATTTATAGTTGTAATCTCTTAAATCGTCGGCATCTATACCATTCTTTGCCCCATACTCAAGTGCATCTCCAAGGGCAGAAATAAGAGCCTTTTTAACCGGAGCAATATTACCTTCCATCCTAAAAGCGTTGAACCAATATTCAGGATTCGTGAAAGAAACTTCTACTTTTCCATTTCTATCAACAACAGCAATTCTTTCAACTGCTCCAAAAGCTCCATACTCGGTATTTTTAGCAAGTTTTAGAAGTTCAGGACTCGTAACAACTATGATACCAACACCCTTTTCAGGCATGTAACTGCCCACAACTTGAAATCCGGCACCTTTCAATGCCTCTTCAGCAGACTTCATTCCATCTTCAACCGTCTTTGGCTGAAGTTTGCTCAGGATGAACGGTTGCAGTTTTTCACCTGCAAAAGCGCCACCTGCAAAAACAAACAGTGCTGTCACCGATAAAAGTACGGTGATGACGAAACGCCTCATTTCAAACCTCCTGTAAAGTTGATACTGTGATTTATATCATGTGATTTTGTTAGTGTCAAGATATTTGAATATTGTTAATAGTAATCTATCTACAGATGTTATTTAATCGATTCTTGACAGAGAACAAAAGGGCACCTATAATTAGTAACATAGTTATGAAATAAAACTATATTTATAATAGATATTGAGAAAACAGATATTAATTTTTAAATTAATCTGGGGTGAAAACGATGGATTTACAGGGAACAATTGACAATTATGAAAGTTTCATGAATATTCTCCAATTTATAATGAATAGTTCCTCGGCAAAAAAACTGATTTTACGCCGTTCCTGTGGAGAAGGTGAAGTTAACTATGCAATAATGTTCAAAGGTTACTTTTTATGTGATATTGAAACCAACGATCCAGCTGTATCTGAAGTGGAAAATCTTGAAACAAAATTTAAGGCTATATTTCACACTTTAATGCTCTTCGAGCACAGATGTATAAAATTCAAAGTGGAAGATATAGAACTTGCTAAAATTCCTGAAAACTGTGTAGATGTAAAAAACTGCATAATGGACTTTTTAAAAACAATAGACGAAGTCTATCCCACCTTCAAGGAAAAACACATAACCCTCGATTCCGTTTTCACCCTGAATTCTGAATTCAACACATCAAAAGCTATTTCATTATCTCCCCTGGCCTTCAAGCTGCTGGCAGCCTTTGCCGACAGAAAACCCATAAAAGAGTTTATCTGGAAGTGCGGTGAACCGGAAGAAGTTTTAAAAGAGATGAAAAAACTTGTTGACATAGGATTTTTAAGGGTTGAAAGTGAAAAAGAAGATTCGGGTAACTTCGTCATTAGCGAAGATGTAATGAGACGCTTCGAGAAGGAACTAAAAGATATAGTCGGCCCTATCGCCGAAATTCTAATAGATGGAGCAAAAGAGGAGCTCGGCATAGAGGGTATGCCTACAAGAAAACAGCTTATGGCAATGATTGATACTATTTCTAACCTTGCAGGTGATTACAGAGAAAAAATCTTAGAACTCAAAAGGAGGTTTGAATGAAGGAAAAACTGTTACGACTGATTCTTTTCGCCGACCTGCCAACAGAAATTGCGTTTACACTACGGATGAGCTTATCGTTCATTTTAGTAGGCTTAATATTCATATTCTCAGGCCACTACGTCGCTCAGAAGTACCTTTCTAATGTTCCTGCTGTTTACGATGCCCTCAGAATGTATGACATTTTGGTCGTTGTCTTATCTCTCATAGTTGTCGGCTTAATTTTCTTCTACTCTAAAATTGTTGCCAAAGACTATAAGCAGATTCAGGAAGGAATTGAAAAACTAAGCGAGGGAAAGATGGATTTCGAAATTGAGCTTACACCGATTGCCGACAAAGCCATAATAGAGATTGCAAAAGCAATTGAAAGACTAAAAGCATCTCTTAAGATTTCTCTGGGCCTTGCAAAAAGAGGTATAAAGGCGAAGTGATTAACACTTCGCCCTTTTATTCCAATTTTCAATGGTGCTTTTTCTTCCTCTTTTCAAGTCTGTCAAGTGCTTCAAGGAAAGCAAGAGCTGAAGCTCTAACTATATCGGGGTCAACACCTCTACCACTAACGCTCATTCCTTCAAACTCTATCGTAAGGAAAACTTCAGCAAGAGCGTCTGTTCCAGATGTCAAAGCCCTTATCTTGAAATCTTTAAGCTGAATCTCATCACCTATGTTAAGGGCATTTTTAATCGCCTTGTAAGTAGCATCAACAGGACCGTTACCGACTGCAAGTCCTAACTTTTCGCCGTGAGGCGTATCTATCTTAACGGTAGCCGAAGGAATAATACCCTCACCACTCACGGCCTGATTGTAAAGAAGTTTGTAATTTTTGTCCCTTGCTCCTTCCTCAAGACCTTCAACAATAAGCTCAATATCAATATCAAATATCTCTTTCTTCCTGGAAGCAAGCTCTTTAAACCTCTTGAATGCTTCTTTTAATTTCTCCTCTGAGAGCTCTATGCCCATTTCTTCAAGCTTCTTCCTGAATGCATGACTTCCTGAATGCTTACCAAGAACGATTTTAGATTCTTTAAGTCCGATATCTTCAGGTTTCATGATCTCATAGGTCTCTCTCTTTGCAAGAACGCCGTGTTGATGAATCCCGGATTCGTGAGCAAAAGCGTTGTCACCAACGATAGGCTTTGTTCTTGAAATGATAATTCCTGTAAGCCTGCTTACAAGCTGAGATGTTCTATAAATTTGTGTAGTATCTATGTCCGTATAAACAGGAAATTGGTCCTTTCTAACTTTTATAGCCATTACAATCTCTTCCATTGCAGCGTTACCGGCTCTTTCACCAATGCCGTTTATCGTACATTCAACCTGCCTTGCACCTGCCTTAACTGCAAGTAGAGAGTTAGCAGTGGCAAGTCCCAAATCGTTATGGCAGTGAACACTTATTATGGCTTTGTCTATATTCTTAACATTCTCCTTTATGGCGAGGATTCTATCGTGCCACTCATCCGGAATAGCATATCCCACAGTATCAGGAATGTTAACAACTTTTGCCCCCGCTTCTATAACAGCCTCAAGAACTTCATAGAGGTAAGACAGTTCCGTCCTTACGGCATCTTCAGGTGAAAATTCAACTTCAGCTCTTCCTTCACTTATGTCAATAATCATCTTAACAGCGTCAACAGCACGCTTTAAAACCTCTTCTCTTGTCATTCTCAACTTATACTTAAGGTGAATGTCTGATGTTGCTATAAATGTGTGAATCCTCGGTCTTGCAGCACTTTTAAGCGCATCCCACGCAGCCTTTATATCCGCTTCAACGGCCCTTGCAAGAGAACAGACTGTTGAATTTTCCACTTCTTCAGCTATCCTTTTAATAGCTTCAAAATCAGCAGGCGAACTTATCGCAAATCCAGCCTCTATTATGTCAACGCCAAGCCTTTCAAGTTGCTTTGCTATTTGAACTTTTTCGTCAACCGTCAGGTTAACACCAGGGGTTTGTTCACCATCCCGAAGAGTAGTATCAAATATGTAAAGTTTTTCCCGTTCCACGACCGCCTCCTGTAGTTGTAATCAGTTATCGTTTAATATTATAGTTTACAGGTATCTTTTTCAAGGAACATAAGTTAAGGTGATAGAATAAAGCACAATTTATCTATGTAAGGAGGCAGTTAACCGGTGGAAGCACAGGAAACAATTTTAAAAGCTTTGATAGAGGGAAACAGCAACTGGGTTAATTCCCGCGATAAATCCTACTTTGAACCGTTTATAGAGTGCCAGCATCCGGTAATAACAATGGTAAACTGCTCAGACGCAAGAGTCCACGCAACAATATTTTTCGAAGATCCAACAGACAAAATTTTTCTCATAACAAACATCGGCAATCAGATTGCACCATCAAGAGGTTCAATAGATTTTGGCATCTACAACCTGAAAACACCTATCCTTCTGATATTGGGACATACCCACTGCGGTGCCGTAAAGGCAGCATTAAGCAACTATTCAGACGAACCGATAAACATTAAAAACACCCTTGACCATCTCCACATACCTCTTTCAACGGTGAAAAGAAGCGATAACTTTGAAAAGATGTGGCTTGAAGGTGTTGAAAAAAACGTTGACTACCAGGTATCAGAAGCCATGAAAATGTACGGTCACATCGTAGAAAGTGGAAAGTTAACAATCATAGGTGCCGTTTATGACTTTACAAACGCATACAGAAAAGGCTCTGGCAGGGTGATTATAAGAAATATCAACGGCGAAAACGACAGAAACCACATCAAAAATCATCCAATACTTAAAAACCTACCGGAAAAGATAAAAGAAAAAGCTTTCCTGTGAACATTATACAGAGATGTTTATTCTGCCTGAAAGTTTTAACCTTACGGTCTCTATCTGACTTTTATCAGGCGGTCTTTCCAATCTGTAAGAGACAGCAACGGGAATAAACCCTGCAGAAAGCAGCTTATTCTTTAACTGTTCATCAAGAAGCTTAAGTTTATTTAAAATCCTCTCATCCTCTGTTAAAAAGTCAACAGAAACTTCATTATTTATAACAAAAAGAGAGACAAATACAGAGATGCCTTTCCTGTTAATTTCAATCTCCACCTTAACCCCGTCTTCCTCTTTTTCAAAGTAAACATCTATGTCAGTATCTTTAATTTTGATAGGGAAAAGAACGACATCTCCGACAGGCAGAAAGTAAAAAGCCATAATGGCAAGAAGTAGCTTTTTATAATCTTCTTCTGAAAGTTTTCCCCGTGAAGAAGCGACAAGCTCTTTAGCGGCGGCAATCAATTTAAAAATCGTTTCGGATGAAAAGAGAGAAGAGAGAAAGTTTGCAAAAAACTTATCATCAAAAGTCCCGGCATTCCAGACTTCAGGGTAGTGTTTCTTTAAATATATAGAAACGATTTTTTCAAACGAATCGGCATCAAGAAAAGGTAGAAGCGATTTCAGAATGAACTTCTGCGCCCACTCAGGATCAATCTCTACAAGCTTTAGCTCAAGCTTCGGCGACAAGGACTTTATGATAAAAGTAAGAATCTGCCCCGGTTCAAACTCTTCATCAACGTCAACCTCAGCAACAATTACTCTGTTTCCAACTAAAATCTTTGCCTTTCCATCTTCCGTATATCCGAGAAATTTCAGTTTTAATTTTTTTCCTTTTAACTCATCGGTAGAATCACCCTTCCTCTCTCCCTGAATGACAGAAGAGAGAAGCTTCTCCATATCTCTCCGTGAAAAATCCTGAAGCTTTGCTGGAAGATTCCTGCTTATTGCTTCAGCAGGGATAATACCTTCTATTTTTCTTATCTCTATAACAGCCCCCTATCCAAACAGTTCAGTTGAAAGGTAACGCTCGCCGGTATCAGGAAAAACTGTAACAACAGGTGTTTTAAGCTTTCCGTCTTTAAAGGCTTTTAAAACAGCGGCGACATTTGCACCGGAAGAGATACCGGCAAGTATTCCAAACTCTCCGGCAAGTTTTTCACAGTAATACTTTGCCTCATCAAAAGTTACAGTGATAGGGAAAGAAACAACAGACATATCAAGTGTTTCAGGAATAAAACCGGCACCTATTCCCTGAATCTTATGGATGCCGGGTTTGCTTCCGGATATAACAGCGGATTCTTCAGGTTCTACCGCAACAATAACGGCATCAGGATTTACCTCTTTAAACCTTCTGCCAACACCCGTTAACGTGCCGCCTGTTCCGACTCCGGCTACAAAAGAACCGGGAATCTCTCCAAGCTGTTCCAGTATCTCAACAGCAGTACCTTCATAGTGAGCTTTTATATTTGCAGGATTTTTAAACTGCCGGGCAGGAAAGTATAAATCGGAATTTTCAGATATTCGCCTTTCAACCTCTCTAATAGCACCGGGGATTCCAAGAGAAGCAGGCGTTAAAATAAGTTCAGCACCGTAAGCCTTCAGTATCTTCTTTCTCTCCTCACTCATGTTTTCCGGCATAACAATCGTGCAGCCGTAACCTTTTGCAGCACAGACAAGGGCAAGACCTATTCCCGTGTTTCCGCTTGTAGCCTCTATTACTCTCTTTCCCTTCTTTAAAAGCCCTCTTTTCTCTGCATCCTCAACAATCGAAAGGGCAACTCTGTCCTTTATACTGCCGCCGGGATTAAACATTTCAAGTTTTGCGTAAAAGGTCACACCTTCAACGGTAAGTTCAAAAAGAGGCGTATTTCCAATAAGTTCAAGGATACTTCTTGACAATATACCCATCAATTAAACCCTCTATCTGCAAAATTTTTCTGCCTTTTACAGCTTCTTCTTTTATTATTTTATCAAGAATTTCATCTTTTACGACTGTAAATCCGTTTACGTGCTTTGAAGCCTTGCGAAAGTGGAAATCTTTAAGGGAAAATTCCTCAGCAAGTTGATTGTAAAAAGAGAGCGGTAAACATTTATGAACGCCGTTTACATCTTTAATTCTTTTTAAATTAGCGGTAACGGATTCTCTCGCAATCCTTAACTTTGCCTGTCTGGTAAGATTCCGTCTTATAACCTCCTCAAGGGAATCGGTGCACGTGAGAAAATCACACAACAGCTTTGTAAGTTCGTTGATTCTGTCTGAAACCGGAAGTATTGAACCTCTGTAAGCAATTTTTCTATGAACAGCCCCACGGTAAATTTCAGCGGTAGCACCTTTTAACCGCTCACCGTGATCAACAATACCTCCAAAAACAAGGACAGTATCTTCATCAACATCGTCCCGCGTCAGCGTCTCATCAGCATTCGGATCAAGGACGACAATACGCTTTTTTAAAGGTTTAGAACAAATCTCAAACGGAACATCCGGCGTAAAGAACTCTTTTAGATAAGGCACACAGTAGCCTTCACTATCTATAAGATAAAAGTTCTCAGGCGTAAAGTAATCTTTAACAACACCGAACATAATCTCAAGCTGATTAAAAAGACTCCTCTTCTCCTTATCAATCAATGAAGGGAAAAATCGCATGTCAACAGCAATGTCCGGATACGAAAAATCCTCTCTTGATATGATAGAAACACCTTTAAAACTACCACTTGACTTTAGAATAACTGCATCAGCTATAGCGCTACCAGTTGAAAAGAGCAGGTTTACACCACCAACACTATCAAGAATTCTACCGGGAAGAATCTCACCAAATTCTTCCTTTCCAACAACCTTAAACCTGCCCGTAGCAACAAGGTAGGCAAGTCTGTTAAAAAGGTCGCCTCTTCCCGGCTTCCTCAAGTATTTGACATTCTCAATACCTGCACGTTTTAAGCGCTCCGCAAAAATCTCCTTTGCTCTCTTAAAAATCATCTCTCTCCTTCTTATGCTTTCTGTTTTCCTTAAATTTAAAGCCAGCACTCATAAATGCTAAAATGAGAAAAAAATAGCGAGAGGTTGCAGGTGAAAGGAATAGCTGATGTAAAAGGCTTTTTATGTGGAACTGGAAAGGGCAACATAAAGAACACCCTCAAACCATCAAATAAAAAAGATATTCTGGTGATAGTTTCCGAAAAACCGGCAACGGCAGCGGCGGTCTTTACAACAAACGATGTTAAGGCTGCACCGGTTAAACTGTCTCAAAAATTGGTTAAAGCCTATGAAAAAGTCCACGGTATCGTTGCAAACAGCGGAAATGCAAATGCCTGCACTGGCGAAAGGGGAATGAAAGACGCTGAAACAATGGCAAAAATCTGCCAGAACCTTACGGGAAAATCACCGTTTTTAGTCGCATCAACAGGTGTAATAGGCGAATTTCTACCAATGGACAGAATGGAAAAAGGGATAGAAGAAGCGGTAGAAAACTTGGGAAAGGCAACCTCTAAAGAGGCTGCCCAGGCTATAATGACAACCGATACATTCCCGAAAACCGCCTTCTTTGAAGGAAAAGGTTTTACCATCGGCGGAATAGCAAAAGGGGCAGGTATGATAGACCCTGCAATGGCAACGATGCTTTCGTTCATCGCTACAGACGCAGAGATAGACAAAAAATTGCTTGAAAAAGCGTTAAGAGAGGCAAACGAAATAAGCTTTAACGCAATAACCGTTGATGGTGACATGAGCACCAACGATACTGTATTCTTCCTTGCAAACGGTACATCAGGAAAGAGAATAACGGAAGAAAATTACGGCGAATTTTTAGATGGTTTGAAAGAAGTGATGAAATCCCTTGCCTACCAGATTGTAAAAGACGGAGAAGGCGCAACAAAAGTGGTGAGGATTAAAGTCATCGGTGCAAGGACAAAAGAAGAAGCAAGGAAAGTGGCAAGGAAAATTGCCCTTTCACCTTTAGTAAAAACGGCTGTTTTTGGCTGCGACCCTAACTGGGGAAGAATCATAGCAGCAGCCGGCAGCGCAGGCGTAAAATTAGTGGAAGAGAAAACCGAACTTAAAATCGGCGGTTACCTCCTCTTTAAAGGGACAAAGACAGACTACGACGAAACCGTCGTGCATAAGTACATGAAAAAAAGTGAAGAGATTGTGATAGAAGTTAACCTTAACCTTGGCAGCGCATTTTTTGAATACTTAACCTGCGACTTTAGCTATGAATATGTGAAAATAAACGCTGAATACAGGACTTAAAATGGTTGCCCTGATAGATGCAGGAAACAGTTTTGTAAAAGTTGTTTTCTGGAACGGCAAAACGTTTGAAAATGCAATTCAGATACCGACAGGGGAAGTCAGGAAATTTTTTCCTGTAAAAGGTGAATCGGCAGTTATCTCAAGCGTAGTTCCGTCACTTAATGAAACTTTTAAGAAAGCCTTCAAAAAAACAACTTTCGTAAACGCCCGGATACCGCTTCCTGTAAAGATAGACTACAAAAACCCTGAAAGGTTGGGCGCTGACAGAATAGCCCTCGCCTGCGGAATTTTAGACTACGAAAACAGCGGCATAGTTGTGTCTGCAGGAACAACAGTAGTTGTTGATATAGTTATTGAAAAAACTTTTATCGGCGGAATCATTCTGCCAGGAGTGAAAGCAATCCATAGGGCGCTGAATCTTGTTACAGAACAGCTTCCAGAAGTGGAAAACAGATTTATAGACAAACTCCCTGGAAAGTCAACAGCAGAATGCATAAAAGTGGGAACAGCCCTCGCACTAAAAGGTGCCGTTAAAGAGGTAATGGAAAAGTATTCAGGCTTACCGGTCGTATTTACAGGCGGCTACGGAAATATTTTAAAAGAAATGATTGGAAAAGGAACCTATGATCCGTTCCTGATTTTTAAGGGAATGGTGAAAATTGTGAAGGAAAAATAAAAAGAGGGGGCGTATGCCCCCTCTTCTACCTTAAATCTGTCATTAATATTCAGGCATTGGAGGTACGTTCTTCTCTTCTTTCTCAGGAATTTCAGTAATTGTGGCCTCTGTTGTGAGGAGAAGGCCGGCAACTGAAGCAGCGTTTTGAAGAGCAACCCTCTCAACCTTGGTTGGGTCAATTACACCTGCTGCTACAAGGTCTTCATATTCACCTTTTCTTGCGTTGAATCCGTAGTTTATGCCTTTCTCGTTGATAAGCTCTTTAACCTTCTCAACAACAACCTGTCCGGCGTAACCTGCGTTCTCAGCAATCTGCCTCAATGGTGCTTCAACAGCTTTCTTAACTATCTCAACACCATGCTTTCTGTCAATTTCGTTAGCTTCGTCAAGCTCTTTTATAAGCTCATCAAGCTTCCTTGCAGCAGCAAGGAGTGCTGTTCCACCACCGGGAACAATACCCTCTTCTACTGCAGCTCTTGTTGCGTGAAGTGCATCTTCAACCCTTGCCTTCTTCTCTTTAAGTTCAGCTTCAGTAGCAGCACCTACCTTGATGATAGCTACACCACCTGCAAGCTTGGCAAGTCTTTCCTGAAGCTTCTCTTTATCGTACTCAGAAGTTGCCTTTTCAAGCTCTGCCTTAATCTGCTTAATTCTTGCTTCAATCTCTTCCGGCTTACCTTTACCGCCGATAATAGTCGTGTGCTCTTTGTCAACAACAACCTTGTCAGCCTGACCAAGCATATCAAGTGTAACGTTTTCAAGCTTGATGCCAAGGTCTTCAAGGATAGCCTGTCCACCTGTAAGGATAGCAATATCCTGAAGCATAGCCTTTCTTCTTTCACCAAAACCAGGTGCTTTAACCGCACATACGCTTAATGTTCCACGGAGCTTGTTAACAACGAGTGTTGCCAGAGCTTCACCTTCCACATCTTCAGCGATGATGAGAAGTGGTCTTCCCTCTCTTGCAACAGATTCAAGAACTGGAAGAAGCTCTCTTATGTTTGAAATCTTCTTACCGTAGATGAGAATGTAAGGATTCTCAAGAACAGCTTCCATCTTGTCAGGATCTGTTACGAAGTATGGTGAGAGATAACCTCTGTCAAACTGCATACCCTCAACAACTTTAAGTTCTGTCTTGAGCCCTTTAGCCTCTTCAACAGTGATAACGCCTTCCTTGCCTACTTTATCCATAGCTTCAGCGATGAGCTCGCCAATCTCTTTATCGTAGTTTGCAGAAATTGTTGCAACCTGAGCAATCTGCTCCTTTGTCTCAACAGGCTTTGATATTGCCTTAAGCTCTTCTACAATCTTCTCAACAGCAGCGTCAACACCTCTTTTAAGCTCAATGGCATTATCGCCGGCAGTTACAAACTTGAGACCGTCGTTAAAGATAGCCTGAGCAAGAACAGTAGCTGTTGTCGTTCCGTCACCGGCCTTGTCAGCTGTCTTTTGAGCAACCTCTTTAACAAGCTGAGCACCAATGTTCTCAATTGGATCCACAAGCTCAATCTCTTTTGCAACAGTAACACCGTCTTTTGTAACAAGTGGTGAACCGAACTTCCTTTCAATAACAACGTTTCTACCACCAGGACCCATTGTTGCCTTTACAGCGTTGGCAAGCTTATCAACACCTATCTTAACTTTCTGCCTTGCTTCATCAGCAAATCTAATATCTTTTCCTGCCATGGTTCTCACCTCCTCCTTGAATTTTTTTACTCAACGATGGCAAGGATGTCTTCTTCTCTGATGATGAGATACTTTTCACCATCAAGCTCAACTTCGTTCCCTGCATACTTGCTGTAGAGAACCCTGTCACCGGCTTTAACCTTGAGAGGTCTTACCTCACCGTTGTCAAGAAGTTTCCCTTCACCAACGGCAACAACTTCTCCAATTTGAGACTCTTCCTTAGCGGTATCTGGAAGGATAATTCCACCAGCGGTCTTCTGCTCCATCTCAACTTTCTTTACAACCACCCTATCGTAGAGAGGCTTTAACTTCATCGTCACACCCTCCTTTTTCTGGATTTTTAGCACTCACCTAAGGTGAGTGCTAATCAGGTTCGGTATATAATTTAGACGGAAGGTGTAAAGTGTCAAGAGAATCACCCGATAAAAAACAAAAATAAAGGAAGGTTTTCAGGGAGTTTGATAACAATGAATAAAACCGTTTACATGTCCGTAAGCAGTATCGATATCACAAACGATTTTTATTCCGTGAACGTGGAAAGTGCAGTTAGAATTGGCAATTTTAATGTAAGAGTTTGCCGCAGAAGAATTTGAAGCATTACTAAAATCAATTACCAGAGTACAGGTATCACTGGAATCATAAACTCTACATACCTTTGTAAGTGTTCCGTTATTGGCAAACTGAGCCATAAGCTCTCCGGCACAGGTAATCAAGTCTGACTGCACTCTTGAAACAACAGCTTTTTCTTTATAATTAACAAATGTTTGAACAGCCACCAGTGAAAGTATAGAAATAATGGAAATAACAATAAGAAGTTCTATTAATGAAAAAGCCCCCCTTTTGTTCATCCAATTCTCCCCTGCATAATTATATACACATAAATTAAATAAAACCGCGCCCGGGCAATCCGGACGCGCAGATATCAAATTTGACAGGAAAATTTATTATTGTGGCGTGCAAGTAATGGTATTTGTATTACTGTCAACGGAACAAGAAACATTATGACCTTTCACTTTAAAAGTTGTTGGACTAATACCTGTAAGTGTACCGGTAGAATTTAATGTAATAGTAGCGTTTGTATTGTTATCATCTTTCACTGGGCAGATATAAGTTGTATTGCCCGTATCGGCAAACTGAGCCAAGGCTGCAGTAACGCAGGAAGCCAGCGTTGATTGAACATTTGCCGCAGCCGCCTTTCTTACATAGTTGGTGTACTGCGGAATAGCAATCGCGGCAAGGATTGCAATAATTGCCACGACGATGAGAAGTTCTACCAGCGTAAACGCCTTTCTCATGATGTACCTCCTTTTCTATAAAAGTTTTTTTGTAGGCTTTTTTAAAACCTCACTAACTTGTATTAGCATTTACCGTGCCAGGTTTATGGTTTTAATGGTAAAAACTAAAGATACATGCCGTGCACCATAAAATCAGTCTTAATTGCAATTTACAGCTGCAGACAAAAATCCCCATAAAGCAGGTGACAAAATTTGTCACTTATCCGGCTGAATCAAAATTCAGGTGACAATAATTGTCACCTCAAAAGATGGTATCATTTGTTAACTCAGGCTCAGGAGAGAAGCAGTGAAAGGAATAACCAAAAAGTTCAGAGGAAAGAAAATACTGGTTATCGGCGATCTGATGATAGACGAGTACATTTCTGGAAAGGTTGAAAGGATTTCACCGGAAGCACCCGTTCCGGTTGTGGAGGCAAAAGAGACAACGGCAAAACCGGGAGGTGCGGCAAACGTTGCGGTAAACTTAAAAACGCTGGGAGCAAAGCCTATCGTTCTTGGCGTGGTTGGAAACGATGAAAAGGGAAAGATGTTAGAGCAGATGCTGAAAAAAAGAGGAATTGACACTTCCCTTCTGATAAAGGATGAAACGAGGCCGACAACCGTAAAAACAAGAATCATAGCCGGCGCTCAGCAGCTTCTTAGAGTTGATTGGGAATCAAAAGAGTATTTAAACAGGGAGATTGTCCTTAAAATAATAGAAGAGTTCAGGGAAGATTTCAGGAACTTTGACGGAATAATTATTTCAGATTACGGAAAAGGGGTTATTACAGAAGAGCTTTTTAAAGCTGCAGCAGAAGTAAAAAAAAGCGGCAAAATTGTAACCCTTGACCCTAAAGAGAGAAATTTTCATCTCTACCACGATGTAACAGCTATGACGCCAAACATGAAAGAGACATACCAGGCTGTCGGCATATACCCTGAAACGGAAGAAACTGCAGAAAAAGCCGGAAAAAAACTGATTGAAAAGTTTAAGCTTGATTTTGCACTGATAACAAGAAGCGAAAAAGGCATGAGCCTGATAAAGAGAGACAAAAGCTACCACATACCGGCAAAAGCCAAGCAGGTTTATGATGTTACAGGAGCCGGAGATACGGTTATAGCGGTTTTCACTCTATCTTTAGTTGCCGGCGCATCACCGGAAAAAGCCGCGGAAATTGCAAACATTGCAGGCGGAATTGTTGTAGGAAAGTTAGGGACAGCCTTTGTTAAACCTGAAGAAATTGAAAAAGCAATAGAGGAAGGGGCGTAACCCCCTCCTTTTTAAAGCCTTTTAAAGCAGAGCCACCAGTCAAAGCACTCAATTTCACCTTTTGAAGCGGCTTCAAGTCTCTGCCTGGCAGTTTCAACATCTGTAGCAGGCGGAATAATCACCTTATCACCAATAAGCTCATTCTCAGGCCAGTTAGCAGGAAGGGCAACACCGTTTTTATCGGACACCTGAAGACCTTTAACTGCCCTTAAAATCTCATCAATATTTCTGCCTAACTCCTGAGGATAGTAAAGAATCAATCTTACAACTCCTTCAGGGTCAACCACAAAAACCGCCCTAACCGTATTTGTACCTTTTCCCGGATGAATAAGACCAAGTACATCGGCAACTGCACCTGTATCGGCAATTATCGGAAACTCGATTTCAACGCCCAGTTTATCCTTTATCCACTCTTCCCACTTAATGTGCGAAAAAACCTGATCAACGCTCAGGCCTATAAGCTCACAATTTAACTCCCTGAACTTATCATACCTTTTCTGGAACGCTACAAATTCTGTCGTGCACACAGGTGTAAAATCGGCAGGATGGCTGAAAAGGACAAACCATTTACCTTTAAATGCTTCAGGTAACCTAATCTTTCCGTGAGTTGTTTGAACTTCAATTTCTGGAAACTTTTCACCCAACAACGGTATTCCTTTTCTCTCTTCCATAAAAACCTCCTTTTCTGAAAATTATTTTTATTTGCATTTATAAATATAGTCCTTCGAAATACAATTGCAACTAATTTTCAATTAATAAACCCTCCTGAAAGGATCGTGTCAATCTACCTTCTCTTTAAAGTTACCTGTGACAGGCTGTTCGTTAAAGGTGAGCATTTCTAAACTACAATAATGCTTTAGATTTATTGACAAAATGAGTTAGAAAATATATCTTTATACATGAAAGATAACAGGAGGAAAAAAACATGACTGTAACCGAACTCAGAGAAATACAGGCACTGAATACGCTGGTGTTTGAAACTTTAGGGCAGCCCGAAAAAGGAAGGGAGTTTAAATTCAAAAGCTTAAAAAGGTGGGGACTTGACCTGATAATCGGGAAAAAGAACGGCCAGAAAGCTTTTTTCGTTTCTGAATACGGGAAAAGAAAAGCGGGTGACACATATGAGGAAGAAGGTATTCATTATGAAGTTACAGAAGTGCTTTACGAAATGCCAAAGAATAAAAAACTGTTTGCTCACATAGAAATGAAAAACGGAAGGGCATACCTCGTAGGTGAGCTTATAGAAGGAAGCGAAAACATTGAAATACTCCGTCTTCCCGCACCATCACTTCTGATTGCATATTTTAAAAAACACAAACTTCACCACTTAATAGAAGCCTTAAAAAACATCGGCACGGCAACGGAGCTTGTTAAACAGCGGGGACAGGAAGGGAAACCTTACCCTTTTGAACAGCTTCCAAATGTTGCAAGAAGGTTTCTAAGAGAAGCGAAAAAAGTAGAAAAGGAAGCCGGTTTTGGAAGAGTAGCCCTTGCATATTTCGGAGAAAATAAAGACGGAGAGCCAAGATTCAGAGTTTCATGGCTTCTTCCAACAATAGCCCTTTTTGAGATAAACATAGCAGAAAAATCCGACAAAATCCTCGCCGCTTTCAAGTAGGGGGAAAATTATGGAGCTGCTGACATGGACTCCTATGGCATTCTATAAAAAACGATTTCCAAGAAATAAGGAAGGTAAACCGTTCATATCTGCAAATGCTTTCAAAGAGGCTTTTACAAGCGCTGTAATCTATTACTACATAAAAAAAGATAGAGAAATAGAACAGCGTGTAAAAAATTACCTGCTTAAAAAAGGGCTTAAACCTGAAGAGGTTGTTGACAAAATAAAAAACATAATTGCAGAAAAGTACAGCCTCCTTCAAGAAATAGAACTTCCTGAAAAGATTTTTATTAATGAAGCAGATCTTTACGAAACGAGAATATCTGTTTTTGACCTTAAAAAGCGGGAAGACACAGGCCACTTTGAAATAGAAGTATTTAAAGGAAGGACAAAAGTTCCCGTTAAAGTATCGCATCCCGAAAAGCTTAAATCTGCATGCCATTCATACTGTGAAGCTTTAGCAAACATAGAGAAGAAAATGTTGAAAGACCATCCACTGGCAGAAAACTTCTATCTTCCCCTTTCTGACTCCATCAAAAAGTGGGAAATACCGCTGAGAATGGGAATGTGGACAGACCTCAGATTCAAAGGATATCTTCTCTTTTTCTGGAGGATAAAAGAAGTTAGAGAAAAACTTTTCAGGGAACTTAAAACAGACATAAGACCATCAAAAATCATTTATCTGCCTGAAGAAAAGGCAACAGCAGGCTGGTGTGAGCTTTCAATCTAAATAATCTCAAATAAAAGGAGGTGGAGCATGTTGAAGAAACTGTTAAAGAAAGATGACAAGAAAATGGCAGAACTCAACAGGCAGTTGAGAAGCTACATTGCACAGATTGAAGCCCTGCGCGTAGAAATTGCGAACATTGACGACCTGATATCCGAATACAGAGCAACAATAACCACACTCAAAAACCTTAAAGACCTTGGCGACGGTAAAGAAGTCTTACTTCCAGTAGGCAGAATCGCACAGGTTGCTGCAAAACTTGAAAAAGTTGAAAAAGTAGTCATAAGCATCGGAAGCGGAATATCCGTTGAACTGCCGTTTAAAGAAGCAGTATCTCAGATAGAAAAAGAAATTGCCGCTCTAATTGTTCTCAGAGAAGCACTTGAAAAAGCGATGGTTGACCTGTATGCTAAAGTAGAAGAGACAACAGAGAAAATAAGAGAGCACGGACAAGCTGAAGCTTCAGAAGAGGCCAAAGATGAAGAAGAAGAAAAAGCAGAAAAATAAAGAAATCGTAGAATTCCTGAAAAAACTTCCTGCTGAAAGGAAGATATACTACAAAGCCGGAAACATCATGGTAGAAGTTTCCAGAGAAGAGGCGATAAATCTTCTTGAAAAAGAAAACCGCGGGGAGAATTAACCCGCGGTTTTAAATCAAAAATGAATAATTTTATCAGCCCATTCAATGATTTCATATAAATCTTCCATCGTTGAAAGAGGGCAGGCACCGGTATCAACATACTTCTCAATAACAATGCACGTTCCACAAGTGTAAAGTTGTCCGCCCTTTTCCAGAAAACTCTCCATTCTTTCCTTTAAGTTAACCTCTTCAGCATCAATTATCTTTGTATCAAAACACTCGCCAAGGAAAAAGACCTTTACTTCATTACCAGCATCAACAGCAATGTTGGCAAACTTCATAGCACTGCGGATACGCCTGATTTTATCAGTACCAATAACAACAGCAAGTTTCATGTACTTTCCCCCCTCAGAAGGTTAAAAATTATTATTAATTAAAACTGACAACCAATTTCACACAACAATTCATTATATACCCTAAAAATGAAATAAGCAACAGGTTCTTTAAAAATGAAATTAATTATGAACTTTAGAGAAAAACTTATTGTTTTTAATCAGCCCTGTTAGAAGGCATTGTGGTTTCTACAGGAACAATTTTATTTTTCTCGGGTTTAAGAATTTGAATCCTCTGATTCAGCCAGTCAGTTACTATAACATTTCCCCTTTCGTCAACCGCAACATCCGTAGGATAATTAAACCAGCCGGGTGACCACCCTCTTCCACCAAATTCAAAAAGAAACTTTCCGGACATATCGTATGCAAGCACAGCGTGCCTCATTGGGTCACAAACATAGATACGCCTGTTATCCTCATCAACTGCAACGGCAGAAGGCTGGCTTAACTGACCGAAATTTGCACCGTGAGTTCCAAATTTAAACAGAAATGCACCATCCTTATCAAAAACGTAAACCTGACCAAAATCAAGTGCAACAAGATAAACACGGCCAAGAGAGTCAACACCAACATTGGAAACTATAGACCCTACCCTTTCACCTTTAACTTTTATTTCCGGATATAGAAATCTTGTGAAATTTCCGTTTTGATTAAAGCAGGCAACAAAATCTTTTCCAGCACCGGTAACGTATATTTCACCCGTAACAGGATTAACTGCCACATGAGTCGGAATAAATTTTGAAGCTCCCTTAAAGCCTTTTATGGGAATTATTTTTTTCAATATAAGAGACGGGGAAAGAACATAGATCTTCCTTTCATTAGAAGAAATAAAATAAAACTTGCCCTTTTTATCCACAAAAAGATCAACAGGATCCTTTATTCCGTACCCTTTCCCCAACGCCATAAAAGGAAAGAAATCCGGTGTATAGAAAATAACCTTGGACTTTCCAGGTTCAACAACATAAAGCTGCCGGGATCTTCTGTCATAAAAGATGGAACCGGGATAGGTCAAAGCCTTCCCGGTCTCATCTATGTTAATGATGCCGAGCACTTTTGTTGAAACAACTTCCTGCGCCCTTGAGACAGCAGGAAAAGTGTAAAGCAAACCAACCAAAAAGGCAGCTATTAACCTTTTGTTGTATGACATACCATGCACCCGCACTCATTCATAAGAGTAGCGTTCGTAGTAGCACTATCAGCAATACAGGTTGAGTAGTCCCATCTGAGAAGGTCGTAGTACGGTGAGCCGTGAGCCCTGTGACAGGACACACATGTAACTATGGCATCATCACCCGTCCAGGAAATTGTATTGTCCGTGAGAAGTGTATAGTTATCCGTTGCAACAGGAGCAAACATACTGTAAGGAGATGATGTTCCGTTACCGCCGTTGTAGTATCTATATTCTGGAAGGGTGTTGCCATCAACTCCTATCGTAGCAGGTCCTGCATTTGAAAGGTCAAAGTCAGTCGGGTGCCTGAGCCATGGCGTCCCTATGGGTGAATCAATAGTATTGGGATCTCTTGAAACTTCAGCACCGCTGTGGAACATACCGTGACATTCTGCACATAGGTATGAAATAGTATGTGGATTAGCCGTTGTGGGATCTTCTGATGTTCTATCTACACCGTAATAGACGTTGTGGGAAAGTCCATTGGCATCTGGAACTGCTGCAAACTCATAATAGTTATGCTCATCCCCGGCAATACCGGCAAGGAATCTGTAGCTGTTACCTATTGTTCCCGTGCCGTTAACCCATCCATACATGTTTGAGTGGTGGGCGCCGTTAACCCCTGCAAAACTATCAAGAGTAGCTGCATTGTGTCTGCCGTGGCATCCGTAAACACCGGCACATGTAAGCTGATGCGTCCATGTAACTTCTCCGTTAGCAACTTTAGAACCAAAGATAGCATCTGTAAAGTGTGTGGCGTTTGAATCCCATCCAGGCGGTGTAAGACCGATGTTAGGATCAGGAGGCATGCCTAAATCAGCTACATTGTGAGCACATCTCGGATCTTGAGTCCTTCCCCAGTAGAAGCTTCCGCCAGCAAGAGCTCTGTTCTCTCCCCACGTTGCAGTAGAATAGTTACCCGTTGTATAGGCATCACCGGTTGCAGGATACTCTGGCTGAGTTGTTGAATCAACGTAAGGCCAGAGATGGTCACCGTAATAAAGAGTAGCTGCCTTTGGTGCTTCACCGTAAGTATGGCAGTATTGACAGTCACCGCGCAGGAGGTTTCTGATAGGCGTCGTTGCATTTGTCGAATTAAGGTTGGCAAACGTCATAGCCACAACGTTCGTCGAACTCACAGTACCCGTAGCATAGGTAGTATTACTGTCCCACGGATATACACCGTGCTGAGAGTTGTGCATTGTGTGACAGTTCACACAGGGACCGACAACAGCACTGGCATTTTGATATAAGATAAAACCAGAACAGGCCAGTGCTGCAAGCGTCCCTGCCAGCAGCTTATTCCTCATTTCTCCACACCTCCTAATAGTATTCACATGCCAAGTTATCTCAAAAATCTTGAAGACATACCCGCTTTATTTTATCAGAACTCATAGCAAAAATCCATTTAGCTTTCACTCAACTACTTGATTCTTAATAAATAGAAAAGTAAAACAATATTCCCACCTTTGAAATATATATCATAAAGCTGAGAAAATTCAAGAGGACGACCCAGGCAAAAGTTAAAGCAGATATAAACCTTTCCTAATTAGACCACTTTTTATCAAATATATTTCATCACACAGAGCATCCACCACTGCGGGATTGTGACTTATAAAAAGATAACTAACAGAAAACTTTTCCTGAAGCTCCAGAAAAAGATTTATTATTTGAGATTGGATGGACACATCAAGAGCAGAAGTTGGTTCATCAGCAATTATTACTTCTGGTTTTAGAATTATTGCCCTTGCTATTGCAATCCTCTGCCTCTGCCCACCAGAAAGCTGATGAGGATAAAGGTTAAGAACAGATTCAGAAAGTCCGCATAGAGAAAGTGTCTCTTTAACTTTTTCCTCTATCTCATCTCTTCTCAAATCAAAGTTGATCTTCAACCCTTCAGCCACTATATCCTTTACTTTCATGCGGGGATTGAGAGAACCATAAGGATTCTGGAACACTGCCTGAACATTTAACCTGTAGGTTTTATAGCGTTTCTTATCCATTTTGTAAATTGAGTTACCTTTGTAGAGGACATCACCCTCATCAGGTTTCTCAAGGTCAAGGAGAATCTTTGCAAGGGTCGTTTTACCACAGCCGCTGTCCCCTAAAATTCCTACACTTTTTCCCTTTTCTATCCGCAGAGAAACACCTTTTAAAACGGAAAGAGAAAAGTTTCTCCTGATAGGAAAAGATTTATAAATGTCCTTACACTCTAAAACAACCATCAGTAAGAATGCTCCTCGCCGGGAAATACGCCGTTTTTCACCTCTTTAACGTAACTTTCAACGGCACTGCGTATCTCTTTCCCGACTTCCGCATAACGCTTGACAAACTTAGGCTTAAACTTATCAAACATTCCTATCATGTCATGAAAAACTAAAACCTGACCGTCACAGTACTTTCCAGCACCGATACCGATAGTCGGAATGGAAAGAGATTCCGTTATCTCTTTAGCAAGGTCTGAAGGTACCTTTTCAAGAACAACGGCAAAGGCTCCTGCTCTCTCAACAGCTTTAGCGTCCTCTACCAATTTCTCTCTCTCCTCTCCCTTCCCTCTTAACACATAACCACCATAGACGTTAACACTTTGTGGCTGAAGTCCTATATGACCACAAACGGGAATTCCAGCATCAACAAGCGCTTTTATCGTATCCTCCTGTTCTTTTCCACCCTCTATCTTAACGGCATCACATCCGGTTTCTTTTAAAGCTCTTCCAGCATTTAAAATAGCATCTCTCTTTCCCGTCTGATAAGAGAGGAAGGGCATGTCAAAAATCACCATTGCCCTTTTTCTTGCCCTGACAACAGCCCTTGTATGGTGAACCATCTCTTCCATGGTTACGGGAATCGTTGAATCATAGCCAAGCATAACCATACCAAGTGAATCACCTACAAGGATAATATCAACGCCTGCACTATCAACTATTAAAGCAGAAGTGTAATCATAAGCGGTAAGCATGGTAATCTTTTCACCGTTCCTTTTCATTTCAAGCAATGTTTTTGTCGTAACTTTTTTCATCACCGCCTCCAGTTCATGTTTAATCTAATTCTACAAAATAAAAAAAGGGGGCTAAAAAGCCCCCTATCAAGTTAGCGAAAACAGCTATTATAGACCTTCAGGCCTCTTAACATCATAGAGAACATCATCCATAGGATGCCTGTAGAGAGGCATTGCAAGTCTCTTCTCGTCAAGAATGTGGCCTATAAATCCGATAGACCTTCCAAGAACGAAGAACGCGTTAAAGGCACCTGCATTGATAAGCTCGTCAATTTCAGAATCTGAGTATCCAAGGTTTCTGAACATATCAACAAGGAGAACACCTATTGTTCCATCAACGTTAAGGATAAGGTTCTCTTTCTTGGCAGTCGTAACCTTTTCTACTTCAAGAGCATAGTCTAAAAGCTCTGTTGATGGGAACTTTTCCTTTGCAAAGTTTTTGAGAAGTTCAACCCTCTTGTCAGGGTTCTTTGTTGATTTAATTCTGTGACCGATACCTGGAATAGGGATCTTCTCAACATTCTTCATATAGTCAACAAACTCAAACGGATCCATACCCTGTTCTTTAGCAAACTTAAAGTACTTGGCAGCTCCGTCAATAGCACCACCGAACCTTGGTCCTATCGTAAGGATACCTGTTGCAAGAGCTGACATGAGATCTTTTCCTGCTCTTGCAGTAACCTTTGCGTTGTGAGCACCTGAAACACAGGGACCGTGATCCGCAACAACTTTAATAACCATATCTATGAACTTAGAAGCCCAGTCAGGGAACTTCCTCTTAAACCAGAGAAGACCTATAACGTCAGCGATTGAGAATTCTCTCTCAATAACTTCTGAAATTGGAAGTCCACAGTACGTTGCCTCTTCGCCTCTGTCGTCGGATATAGTACAGATAAAGTTGGTAGGCTTTCTAACCTTTCCGGCCTTAACAAGTTTTGCGTAATCTTCAGGAAGTTCTGGAACTTCAGGTTCTTCAATCTCCCCAATTAGACCCTTTGACTTAAGATCTTCGTAAACACCCCTTATAAGTTCAGGGAATTCGTCAAAAGAGTTAGGAACAAGCGCACCTGCAGCCCTTAAAGCAGCATTTTTAGCATCTGCTGTTTCTCTATCAGCACCGGCTTTTGCACCTGCGTGACCAAACTGAACTTCTCCGGCAAAGTGCTTTGAAATAGTTCCAATACACCATGCAATGAGAGGCTTGGTAATAAGACCATCCTTAAGAGCCTCAACAACTCTGTATTCAAGGTCTCCACCAAGTTCTCCAAGCATAATCATAAATTTAACCTGTGGATTCTTCTGAAATCTGAGAAGATGATCGAGGAAATCAGACCCTGGAAATCTGTCACCACCAATAGCGATACCTTCAACAATACCGTCAGCATTCCTTGCAATTACATTTGAAAGTTCGTTGAAGAGTCCACCGGAACGGGTAACAAGGCCAACAGAACCGGGTCTGTGAAGCTTTGATTTAACGATATTCTCAATCGTTCCGCCGGCGTTTCCAATCCTAAATGCTCCAGCGGCAATACCACCAACAGTAGCAGGGCCAATGATCACTTTTCCTGCCTTTTTCGCCTTAAGAGCCATATCCCTTGCAAATCTTTCAGGAATACCTTCAGCAGTAATAGCTATTGTTTTTATTGTTGGAATGTTGATAGCCTCAAGTGTAACGTTGTAGGCAGTTCTGAAAGAAGCAAAGTTAACCAGAACATCAGCTTCCGGATGCTTTTCTGCTGCCTCTGCTGTTGACTTGTAGATAGGTATCATAATCTCTTTTGTGCCGTGGAAGAACTTTTCAAATTTCCTGTTCTGAGTAGGCGCAACGATTGCAACGATACTCGGGCTCCTTCCAACAATAAAATCGTAATCGAGCATCCTTTGAATAGCATTTCTGTTTAAGTTCCAGAAAATAGCCTTCGTATTTCTATCAAAAAGAATGTAATCGGGTCTTGCCATTCTTAATCCCTCCTTATTTATTGTCGCTTAAAGCTTTGCTAACTATTGCTGTAATGTGAGTTTCAGGACCGTAAACCTCTATTGGAAGGCCGAGACCTTCAGCCGCTTCTTTTATCTGCTTAAGTCCAAGCTCATAATTTGGACCACCACGTCTAACGTAAATCCTGACACCAACATCTCTAAGCTTATCAGCATACTCCTTCATAGCGTCTATGATTCCGGCAAACGTCTTGGCAACGTCTGTAAAGTTAGCAATAGCACCACCTATGATGAGAATCTTCGGTCTTCCCTGTGGATCTTTATTTCTCGTCATAAGATCAAAAACAGTTTTGACGTACTCCCTCGTTTCAGCCCTTGAAGGGTTACCTGAATACTCACCGTAGTTGGCAAGCTCATCAACATAGCCAAGGTCTGCAATTGTATCGGCATAAACAACAGAAGCGCCACCACCGGCAACCAATGTCCAGATTCTACCTTCAGGGTTGAGAATTGTCAGTTTAAGAGAAGCACCTGACTTTTCGTCCATATCTTTAATGTACTTCTCTTCAGGTGTAAGCTCCCTGCCAAATCCGCTCGGGAACTCTATCTCTCCCCACTTTCTTCCAGCAACAAACTGAGCCGTATCATCAAGCCTTGCCACAAAGTCAAGAGGATAAACCTGGTTTCCTGTCATAGCAAGAGGGTTGATTTCAAGGTAGGTAAAGTGAAGGTCTTTAAAGAAGTTATAAAGCTTCTGAACAAAGTTTGCATACTTATCCTTATCTTTTATTTCCGCAGGAACATTTTCTCTTATAAGCTTTTTAATTTCCTCATCCGCTGCAAGTGCAGGAATGAAAACCTCCTTCACCTTATCCCAGTTTTCCTCAACATCAATACCACCGAAGGCAGACATGAAGATTTTGTCACCTTCCCTTTCCATCGTCATAGCAATGTAGTACTCCTCATCATGAGGAACGAACGGCTCAACGATAAAGTGTGTGAGGTAACCTGTCTGCCCTTTAATAGTAACAGGCTCAGACATCTTTTCCTTTATCCACTTTTTAACATCTTCCCACTTAACATCACCTGGCTTTTCAATCTTATAAAGGACAAGACCGAGTTTTCCTCTCTTACCGAAAAGCATGTCAGGCTTTGCGACAAGCGGCATGTGAAGAAGCCACGGATGACGTTCTGGAAGTTTATCAAGGTCTGTTTCCGGTGTTATAAGAACAGATTTGAAATCGTATTTAAAGTCACCGTCAAAATACTCAGACCAGTGGTTAAAAAGCATTCTTTTGGCATCGTATTCTCTAATTCCTCTCTGTGCCATCTATTTCCTCCTTAACAGGTTGAAATTTAAAGGGCACGGCTTAGAAGCCGTGCGAAATTTTTAAATGGAATCGATAATTTCGTTGAATGTTTTACTCGGCCTCATAGCCGCTTCCGCCTTTTCGTCATCAGGAAGATAGTAACCGCCAATATCCTTTGGTGAACCTTCCGTTGCCCTTATCTCTTCAAGAATCTTCTCTTCATTTTCTTTAAGAGCTTTGGCTATCGGGGCAAATTTCTCGGCCAACTCTTTATCCTCTGTCTGGTTTGCAAGAGCTTCCGCCCAGTAAAGAGCAAGGTAGAAGTGGCTTCCCCTTGTATCAAGCTCCCCGACCTTTCTCTTAGGCGTTCTGTCATTTTCAAGATACTTACCTACAGCTTCGGAAAGCGTTTCAGCAAGAACCTTAATCTTTTCATCACCGGCTTGCTTGTAAGCAAGCTTCAGAGATTCAACAAATGCAAGGTATTCACCAAGAGAATCCCACCTTAAGTGCCCCTCTTTAACAAACTGCTGAACGTGCTTGGGTGCCGAACCGCCCGCACCTGTTTCAAATACACCACCACCATTAATAAGAGGAACTATTGAAAGACTTCTTGCACTTGTTCCAACTTCAATAATCGGGAACAGGTCTGTAAGGTAATCTCTGAGAACGTTTCCTGTAACGGCAATCGTATTTAGACCCTGTCTGAATCTCTTGAGCGTGTACTTCATAGCTTCTGGTGGAGCCATTATGTGCCATTCTATACCTGTAAGGTCATACTTTTTAAGCTCTTCCCTAACCTTTCTAATAAGTTGTCTGTCGTGAGCTCTGTAAGCGTCAAGCCAGAATACGATAGGCTCTCCACTTTCTTTAGCTCTGTTTACGGCAAGTTTAACCCAATCTTCAATAGCTATCTTTTTGGTAACACAACTTCTGTAGATATCGCCGGCGTTAACCTCGTGTTCTATAAGAACGTTTCCATCTTCATCAACAACTCTCATAATACCGTCAGCCGGAGGGAAGAATGTCTTGTCGTGGCTACCATACTCTTCAGCCTTCATTGCCATGAGACCCACGTTGGCCACGCTTCCAATTGTTTTAGGATCAAACTGTCCGTTAAGCTTTATATCGTCAACAATCTCTCTGTACATTGTTGCGTAGCTTCTATCCGGAACTGTAATAACGCAGTCGTCAACCTCACCGGAAGGTCCCCAACCCTGAATACCGTTCTTTATAACGGCAGGAATAGAAGCATCGATAATAACATCGTTAGGTCTGTGGAGGTTTGTTATTCCCTTATCAGAATCAACCATGTAAAGCCTTGGCTGCTTAGCGTAAATCTCTTCTATTTTTTTCTTAATAGCCTCTTGTTTTTCCTCCGGAAGTTTTGAAAGCTTCTTCTCAAGGTCAACAAGTCCGTTGTTAGGATTAAAACCTATCTCTTCAAGCTCCCTGCCAAATTCTTCGAAAAGCTCCTTAAAGTAAACTCTGATTGCATCACCAAACATTACAGGATCGGAAACTTTCATCATAGTAGCTTTTACGTGAAGGGAGAAGAGAATATCGTTATACTTAGCATCCTCAATCACTTCTGAGTAAAATTCTCTAAGCTTTTCTCTGTTCATGTAAGTAGCATCAACAACATCACCTTCACCAAGCTCTATCTCTTTCATAACGGTAACGTTGCCGTTCTTATCAACGAACTCATATCGGATTTTTGTATCTTTCTGAAGTGTTACAGATTTTTCGTTCTCATAGAAGTCTCCACCTTTCATGTGAGCAACGTAACTCTTTGAATTTTCAGGAACAGGCTTCATCCAATTGCGCTTTTCTGCAGCTTTTCTGGCATAATCCTTAACAGGCTTTGCAATTCTCCTGTCTGAGTTACCCTGCCTGAGAACCGGGTTAACAACGCTACCAAGACACTTTGCGTAAACTTCCCTTATTTTCTTCTCTTCCTCTGTTTTTGGATCTTCAGGAAAATCAGGAATATCATAACCTTTTGACTGAAGCTCTTTTATAGCATCAACAAGCTGAGGAATTGAAGCTGAAATGTTTGGAAGCTTCATAATGTTGGCTTCCGGTTTCCATACAAGCTCGCCAAGATAAGCAAGATCATCAGGTGCCTTTCCCCAGGCAGCAAGAACTCTTCCACCAAGAGAAATATCTCTCAGCTCAATCTCTACACCGGCATCCTTTGTAAAAGCCCTGACAATTGGAAGCAGGGAGTAAGTTGCAAGTGCCGGCGCCTCGTCAACTTTTGTCCAGACGATGGTAGCCTTTTTAGCCATAGTCTCCTTCCTCCTAAAGAGTTTTATCCATTACGGTAAGTTTCATTGCATTCTCATCGTATAAAGGTCTAAATTAAAGCTTGAGAAATTATATGATTTTTACAAAATTTTTACAAGTTTTTTACAGACAACAGAAAGACCTTGAAACTAAAGGGCTCTAAGGAGGAGAAAATGTCCGTTCTGGTTGAATTTGCCATGTTCCCCACCGACAAAGGAGAGAGCGTAAGCAAGTATGTAAGCAGAATTATAAAGATGATTGATGAGTCCGGGGTAGAATATAAACTCACGCCGATGGGAACTGTGTTTGAAACAGATACAATTGAAGAAGCGTTAGAGATTATCAAAAAAGCGTACAAAGAGTTAGAACCAGACTGTAACAGGATCTATTCCACCGTAAAGTTTGACATAAGAAAAGGGAGAAAAAACAGAATGAAGCAGAAGATAGAATCTGTTGAGAAGAGAATTGGGAGAGAGATTAAAAAGATTTAAAAAGCGGGGAAATTCCCCGCTTAAATCACTTTTCAAGAAGATATTCGTGAATAGCCGCAGCCGCTTTTCTCGCATCTCCCATAGCTTGAATAACTGTAGAGCCACCGTGGATAACATCACCGCCGGCAAAGACGCCTTCAAGGCTTGTTTTGCAGGTTTCAGGATCAACGACAATCTGACCCCATTTACCAACTTCAAGTCCTTCAACGCCTTCCATAACAATCGGGTTTGGCCCCTGACCAATAGCAAGAACAACAGTATCAACATCAAGAACAAAGTTTGACCCATCTATCGGGACAGGTCTCCTTCTTCCCGATTCATCAGGTTCAGAAAGTTCCATTTTGACACACTCCATACCAACAACCCAACCATCTTTTCCAATAAACTTCACAGGGTTGGTTAATGTTTTGAAAATAACACCTTCCTCTTTTGCGTGGTGAACCTCTTCAACCCTTGCAGGCATTTCAGCTTCGGAACGTCTATAAACGATGTAAACCTCTTCAACACCTTTGAGTCTTTTCGCCGTTCTCGCAACGTCCATAGCGGTGTTACCGCCACCTATTACGGCAACCCTTTTACCAACATAAACAGGCGTATCGTAATCGGGGAACCTTGAAGCTCCCATAAGGTTTACTCTTGTAAGGAATTCATTTGCAGCGTAAACGCCGTTAAGGTTAAGTCCCTCTATCTTAAGCAGATAAGGAAGACCTGCACCTGAAGCTATAAATACAGCGTCAAATTCTTTTCTAAGTTCTTCTAAAGTTTTCGTTTTACCTACAACACAGTTGAGCTTTATCTCTACACCAAGATCTTTAAGAATCTCCAGCTCTCTGTAAACAATTTCGTTTGGAAGTCTGAACTCAGGGATACCGTAAATAAGAACACCACCCGGTTCATGGAGAGCTTCAAATATTGTTACAGAATGACCGAGCTTTGCAAGGTCAGCCGCACAGGTAATACCACCTGGCCCTGAACCAATAACAGCAACTTTCTTCCCTGTGGGTTCTGCCTTTTCAGGCTTTTCAATACCAACTCTGGCCTCGTAATCACCGGCAAATGCTTCAAGAGCACCAATGGCAACAGGATCACCAATTTTTCCTACGACACATACACCCTCACACTGGTTTTCCTGAGGACAAACCCTTCCACAAATGGAAGGAAGAATGTTCTCCTCTTTTATCTTTCTGGCCGCTTCAACGAATTTTCCTTCGGCAATAAGCTTTACAAACTGAGGAATAGGTACCCTAACAGGACAACCTTCAACACAGGGTTGTGTAGGACACTGAATACACCTCTTTGCCTCTTCCATGGCAAGTTCTGGCGTATATCCAAGCTTTACCTCATTAAAATCCTTTATTCTCTCTTCTGCCGGTCTTTCAGGAACCGGAACTCTGTTCTTTCTTATTTCTCTCTTAGCCATGGCTTACTCCCTTCCGCAACCGCAGTGTTTTTTCTGAAACTCTTTTAAAGCTTCACCTTCTAATGACTTAAACATACGAAGCCTGTTCATAAGCTCATCAAAATCAACCTGGTGGGCATCAAACTCAGGACCATCAACGCATGCAAACTTCACCTCACCACCAACCGTAACACGGCAGGCACCGCACATACCTGTACCATCAACCATTATAGGGTTAAGAGAAGCTACCGTCGGAATGTCGTACTTCTTTGTTAACTCAGCAACTGCTTTCATCATTGGCACAGGACCGGCGGTTATAACCATATCTATTTTCTCACCTTCATCTATCAATTTCTGAATCCCATCTGTAACAAGGCCTTTCATTCCATAAGAACCGTCATTTGTGGTAACAATCACCCTGTCCGAGAGGGCTTTCATCTTATCTTCCCAGAAGATGAGGTCCTTGCTTCTAAAGCCCATAACTGTCGTAATTCTGTTCCCAGCCTCTTTTACACCCTGAGCTATGTGGTGAATAGGTGCAAGACCAAGACCTCCACCAACGCAAACAACATGTCCCCAATTCTCAATATGAGTAGGTCTCCCAAGAGGACCAACAACGTCAGGAATAACGTGTCCCTCTTCAAAACATGAAAGGTGGAAGGTAGTTTTACCAACTCTCTGAACCATGAGAGTAATCGTTCCCTGCTCAGGGTCTTTTTCTGCAATTGTTAGGGGAATTCTCTCACCCTTTTTTGAAATCCTTACAATGATAAACTGACCGGGCTTTGCCTTTTCAGCTATCTCCGGTGCTTCAATCACAAACTCGTCAACATTCTCGGCGAGTTCCCGTTTTCTGACTATTCTGTACATGTCCTCACCTCATTCCCGTAATTTTGTCATAGAATTTTACAAAATTTTTACATTTTTCACCAAATCAGACTTTACCTGAAGAAAGAGAGAAGCTTTCTAAAATCGTCTGAAGGATACGAATCCACTATCTCACCAAGAAGCGTTATCGCTAACATTGCCTCGGCAACAACCGCAGCCGCCGGAACAGCACATATATCGGAACGCTCTATAGAAGCTTCATAAGGTTCAAGGGTTTTAAGGTCAACACTCCTCAAAGGCTTGTAAAGTGTTGGAATAGGTTTCATAGCACACCTAACAACAACCGGCTCTCCGTTTGTCATTCCACCTTCTAATCCACCTGCTCTGTTTGTTTCCCTGTAGAAACCTCTTTCCTCAGAGTAGAATATCTCATCGTGAACTTTAGAACCTGGCGTTTTAGCTCCTTCAAATCCAGAACCGATCTCAATACCCTTTATTGCCTGAATACTCATCATAGCCTGAGCTATCTTACCGTCAAGCCGCCTGTCCCACTGAACGTAAGAACCAAGACCAACAGGAACGTTCAGAGCAAAAACCTCAAAAACACCACCAAGACTTTCTCCCTTTTCTTTCATACTGTCAACATAGCGCTTAAACTCTTCTTCAATAGCTTCATCTTTTACAGGAAGCCTGAGCTCCGAATTTTCGGAATTATCAAACCGCTCCTTAAAGGAAATATCCTCATAAAGTTTCCTGTCAACCTGCTTTTCACCAATTGAAACAACGTAACTTCCTACAAAAATACCTAAATGCCTCAATAGATTCTTACAGAGGGCACCGGCAGCCACCCTACCTGCTGTCTCTCTTGCACTTGACCGTTCAAGAACGTTCCTTATATCATCAAAACCGTACTTAATAAAACCTGTTAAATCTGCATGCCCCGGACGGGGTCTCAAAACCTTCTTTTCTTCCGGAAGCTCTCCCGGTTCCGGTTTCATTATTTCCGTCCAGTTCTCATAATCCCTGTTCCAAACAGCCATCAAAATAGGAGAACCAAGCGTTTTTCCAAGCCTTACACCAGATAAGAACTCAACTTTATCCTTCTCTATTTTCATTCTACCGCCACGGCCATACCCCCCCTGCCTTCTAAGAAGCTCACCGTTAATAAAATCAAAATCAACAGGAAAGTTGGCCGGAAAACCCTCTAAAAAAGCAAAAATACCTTTCCCGTGAGACTCACCCGCAGTAAAAAACCTTAAAGCCACGCTACCTCCCGCAAAAAACTTTTTCAACAGGGAATTATGCCAGATACAACTTGAATTCTAAACCTCTATATCCTATCATTTTTAATGAAGACTTCCGTTGCGGGCGTAGCTCAGCTGGCAGAGCATCAGCTTCCCAAGCTGAGGGTCGCGGGTTCAAATCCCGTCGCCCGCTCCATAAAAATTTTCAGGTGGAAAATCACATTGAAACAGGAAAAGTTTCTTAAGGACGAATACGCCAAATTAGATATTGTTGCCCTCGCCATTTCTATTCTTATACACGCCTCCATTTTAAGCATATTTCACATTAAAAACAGCATACTCAAAACAACAGAGTTTGAAGTTATAGACTTTAACGCCTTCAGCCTTGACACAGAAGTCGAATCAAACCTCATAGCTTTAAAAAGTAATCCCGGCAAGTCAACCTCTCTTTCTAATGCAGACATAAGAGTTGAAATTCCCTCAGGATTGATTACAAAGAAAAACAGCAGAGGAAGTTCTAAAAACAGCTTAATCTCAAAAGTTTTAAAAAAAGGCGAAATAAAAACCACAAATATTTATAAAACCGGAAACAAAAATGCACCGAGTTCAGAAAGAGAAAACAGCAAATCTTTAGGAAATACCGGCTACACTTTATCCATTTCTGACAGCACAAGCGGAACAGGGAAAAATTCTTTTTCAGATCTCAAAGTGAAAGGCTCCTCTATTGCACCCTATGCGCTTATGATAAAAAAGATAATAATGAGCAACTGGAAAAACCCCTACGCCGGAACTCGAAAGGACTTAAAGGTAGAACTCTCCTTTACAATAGACAAACAGGGAAAAATGACTTCTTTCAACATTGAGAAGCTATCAACCGACAGCCTCTTCAACGATGCTGCAATAAACGCCATTTACAACTCTGCACCATTTCCGCCAATACCCAAAAACATCCCAATAAAGAGCCTCACCTTAAAAGTAAAGTTTGAGGTTAAATAGTGTGAAGGAAACATTCATTACTTTGATTTTAAATGCATATCTCAAAACACTTAGAATAGAAATTCACCTTAAAAAGGGAGCAAGGCTCCCTTCACCTGAAAACCCGGGAATATATATGTTCTGGCATGGAAGGATGTTAATTCTCCCATTCGTATTTAAAGACAAAGGGCAACTTGTAAAAGTTCTTATAAGCCGACACCGCGACGGAGAAAAAATAGCAGGAATAATACACAAACTCGGTTTTGGAACAGTAAGAGGCTCAACAGGAATAAAAAAGGGTGGAGATAAAGCTTTTAGAAATCTCGTAAAAGCACTTCAAAACGGCTACAGCATAGCGATAACACCTGACGGACCCAGGGGACCCAGAGAAAAATTAAAAACAGGGGTGGCAAAACTTTCAATGATAACTAAAATTCCTGTATTTCCGGTAACCTTCTCGACAAATAGGGGAAAGGCTCTTGGTTCATGGGATAGATTTTTAGTACCCTACCCATTTTCAAAGTGCAAAATTGCAATCGGTGAACCGTTAATTCCAGAAACAGATGAAGATTTAAAAACTTTCGCTAATAGGTTAGAATTAAGCTTAAAGAGTCTTACACAACAAACAGACGGAGAGATGGGATGGAAAACCTGATAGCTGTAATGAGCGATTACGGCCTTAAAGATGCCTACGTTGGAACTTTAAAGGCAACGCTTTACATGAACAATCCCGAAGCACGGGTTGTTGACATAACTCACCATATCAGACCCTTTGATTTAGTGGATGCAGCAATCAAACTAAAGTGGTCTTACAGATACTTTCCATCAGGAACAGTTTTTCTAATAGCTGTAGATCCAGATCCTTCAGCAGAATTGATAATCATTTCAACTGAAAAATATTACATAGTAACACCAAACAACGGCATTCCAAGTTTAATGTTAGAGGAAGAACCTGCAGACTCTGTTTATATTATTACTGCCGATCACTACTTCATTGAAGGAAAAGGCAACTTCAGAGGAAGAAACCAGCTTGCTCCCATCGCTGCCCAGCTTGCAAAATTCCAATCGCCATTTTACCTTGGTGACCAGAAAGAACTTTCAATCATCAAAAGGTTTAGAATACCGTCTCCAAAAGAGATAGAACCCGGAAAATTTGAATGCATTATTATAGACGTGGACAGTTTTGGAAACCTAATACTTAATATGGAATACAACGGACAACTTCCTTCGCGAATCGAAATAAACGGCGTCGAAATCACATCCTCCTCTTTAAATTTTAGGGGTAAGAAAAAAGGAGAATTTTTCATATCAGTTAACCCGGAAGGTCACTATCAGCTGATATCCTATATGGCCTCTGCCGCAAGGCTATTAAAAGCCACAAGGGGAACCAAAGTAGTGGTGGAGTTTTAAATGTGGGACGGCATCTATGACGTAATAGTTGTTGGAGCCGGCCATGCAGGATGTGAAGCAGCACTTGCTGCAGCGAGAATGGGATGTAAAACCGCTCTATTCACCATAAATGTTGACAAAATAGCCGAAATGTCCTGCAATCCATCAATTGGCGGCGTGGCAAAAGGAACGGTGGTTAGAGAAATTGATGCCCTGGGTGGCGAAATGGCAAAAAACATTGACGCCACAGGCATCCAGTTTCGAATCCTCAACAGGAAAAAAGGACCTGCTGTCAGAGCTCCAAGAGCACAGGCAGACAAGGAAGCTTACCGTAAAAGAATGAGAATGGTTATAGAAAATACTGAAAACCTTGACATAATACAGCAAATAGTTGACGATATAATCGTTGAAAACCAGGAAGTAAAAGGTGTTTTAACACACATAGGGGCAAGATACGCAGCAAAGGCGGTAGTAGTTACAGCCGGAACGTTCCTGAAGGGAAAAATTATCATCGGATTCGAAGAATTCGAAGGCGGCAGAATGTGGGAGCCGTCTGCCAACAAACTTTCCGATTTCTATGTAAGGCACGGCTTTCGCGTTGCAAGACTTAAAACAGGAACACCGACAAGGTTAGACGGAAGAACCATTGACTTTTCAAAAATGGAAGAGCAGCCTGGCGATGAACCACCTCCGTTTTTTTCCTACTGGACAGAGCCAAGGGAAATCAAGCAGATACCCTGCTATATAACATATACAACACCTGAAACCCACGAAATCATAAGGAAAAACCTTCATCGTTCCCCGATGTATGGTGAAAAAAAATTAATAACAGGAACAGGCGTTAGATACTGTCCCTCAATAGAGGATAAAATTGTAAAGTTCCCCGACAGACAGAGGCACCACGTTTTTGTGGAACCTGAAGGCAGAGATACTATAGAGTTTTATCCGAACGGAACGTCAACAAGTTTACCTTACGATGTTCAGGAAGCGATAATTCACTCAATACCGGGATTGGAAAACGCAAAAATAATAAGGCCGGCTTACGGGATTGAGTACGACTTCATAGATCCAACACACCTATATCCAACACTTGAAACAAAAATAATAAAAGGGCTTTTCAACGCAGGTCAGGTAAACGGAACAACAGGATATGAAGAGGCAGCGGGACAGGGAATCGTTGCAGGTATTAACGCAGCGCTAACTGCAAAGGAAAGTGACGAAAAATTTGTTCTTGGAAGAGACGAAGCTTACATCGGTGTTATGATAGATGACCTTGTAAACAAAGGAGTCAGAGAACCTTACAGACTCTTCACCTCAAGGGCAGAATACAGGCTTATTTTAAGGTACGACAACGCTGATCTCAGACTGGCAAAGTACGGCTACAAGTTTGGTCTAATCACAAAAGAGCAGTACGAAAAAGTAAAGAAAAAGTACGAAACTGTCAAAGTTTTCATAGAAAAATTAAAAGAGCTTAAAGTTAAACCGGAAGAAATAAACCCTATGCTTGAAAAAGAGGGAACAACACCCGTAAAAGAAACGGTCAGTTGCTACAACATTCTAAAAAGACCGGAAGTTAAACTCTCTTCCCTTCTTAAAATAGTCAACCTTCCAAAACCCTCAGAAGTAGATGAAAAAACGATAAAAGAAGCACTTGAAGAAACAGAGATAGAAATAAAGTACGAAGGCTACATAAAGAGACAACTTGAAGATGTCAAAAAATTTAGAAAGCTGGAAAACATAAAAATACCTGAAGGCTTTGATTATGATTCTGTTCCCATATCAACGGAAGAAAAGCAAAAACTCAAGGAGGCAAAACCTCTAACACTCGGGCAGGCATCAAGACTTGAAGGTATAAGGCCTGCATCAATATCTATTCTTTCCGTTTACATAAACAGATGGAAGTCCCGTAGAGAGGGAAAAGGTGCTTGAGAACCTCTGCGCCCTAAATGGCATAACCCTGCCAGATGAAGGTTTTGAAAAGCTTGAGATTTATAAATCCCTTTTAAAGAAGTGGGGAAAAAGGATAAACATCACATCTATACTTTCAGACGAAGAGATTGAGAAAAAGCACTTTTTTGATTCGTTGACAGGAATCAAAGCTTTTGAAAAAGCTGGAATTAACTTAAAAGATAAGCACGTGGCAGATGTTGGTTCAGGTGGCGGATTCCCAGGAATGGTGCTTGCCATCGCGCTTCCCGAAACAACGTTTACTCTTGTGGAACCAAGGCACAAAAGGTGCGTTTTTTTGGAACAGGTGAAAAGGGAACTGAAAATTAACAACGTTTCAATAGAGTGCACAAGGATTGAGGAGTTAACAGATAAAAAGTTTGATATTTTAACAATGCGGGCCGTGGAAGACCCCAAAAGTGCTGTTAAAATCACAAAGCCTTTTTTAGAAAACCGTGCCGTGCTGTGTATCTACCGGGGAAAAGAGCCGTTTACAGGCGAGATTCCCGGATTTATAATTGAAAGGATAGATCTTGACCTTAAAGGAGTAAACTTTAAGAGACACTTTCTCTTCATAAGAAAGGAGGAGCCCGTTGGAACCTGAAATTGTTGGCGAAAAAATTGTCCTCAAGTTAGGAGAAGAAGAGGCATTTGTAAAGTTTAAGATTGAACAAAACATAATAATGGTAACAACAACCTACGTCCCTGAATCCCATAGAGGAAAGGGCATTGCCGGAAAACTCAATGCAAAATTGGTAGAAATGGCTAAGGAAAAGAGAATGAAAATCTACCCGCTCTGCGAATACACAAGAAAATACCTTGAACGCAAACAGCTACACGAGCTGATTTATGAATAAAACGCAAACAACAATCATTTGCACTTGACTATTAAAGAGAAATGTATTAGTTTGATACACAACTGAACGAAGATTCACAGGATAAGGTGAAGAGATGAAAAGGACGATAGCACTGCTGCTTCTTTTAACGGCAAACGGCTACAGCATGACCATAGGAGAGCTTAAAGAGGCTCTCAAGAATAACAACCTCGAAGTTAAACAGTCCATAAAAAGCCTTGAATCAGCGCAGTTCCAGAAAAGAGCAGACCTAAAAAAATTCTTTCCTGTTTTCAACATTCAGGCTTCAGCCTCAAGGTTTTATCCGTACACAACCACAACGGGGAAAGCGTGGGAAAACGACTACAACGCCGGAATAACAGCAACGGCAAACATCTGGAACTTTCAGACAAGGACAAAGGTAAAAATTGACACGGCTCAGATAGAAAGCCAGAAATTAGCAATAGATAAAACATTTGAAGACATATACCTTCAAGGAATAAGCTACCTGTTGCAATTAAAAGGAGCAGAAAAGAAGATAGCGTTAAGAAAAAAAGAGCTTGAAAACGCCAAAAAAATATACAGGGTAGCCAGGTCAAGGTACGACCAGGGACTTGTGCTTATAACGGACGTCTTAAAAGCCCGTGCAAACGTGGAAAAGGCAAAAAGCACACTGATCGCCGCAGAAAGTGAAAAGGAAAAGATAGAAACGGCACTGCAGAGCCTTTTAAATACCGACAGGAACATAACAGCTGACGTAAAACTTTCTGACAACCTGACAGTCCCTTCCGTAAAGGAACTTGTTGAAAATGCAGTAGAAACCAGAAAAGAGATAGCAATTCAGAAACTGAAGATAAAAACCGCTGAACTGTCAGTTCAATCTGTAAAAGACGGCAACAAACCTTCTGTAACTGTTTCAGCATCGTACTTTAGAGAGAGTCACGACCTGTCATTTGAAAATGAAAACTACAACTTTCAGGTAAGCCTTAACTGGAGGATATTTGACTCATTCCAAACAAAATACGCAGCGCTATCTGCCGAAAAAGAGAAAGAGATGGCAGAAATTGAACTTGCAAAACTTAAAAATCAGATTAAAAAAGAGGTTTTAGATAGTTATACCGACTTCAAAACGGCAAAGGCAAACCTTGAAAATGCCAGAAGTTACCTGAGGTTTGCTCAAAAAACCTACGAGAGAACACTAAATGAATATGAACTGGGCGTTTCTGACCTTGTATCTCTGCTTTCGGCCTACAACGAATACACAAATGCTGAAGAAAACTTTACCGATAATCTGGTTAACCTTAATATAGCTTACTACAAACTACTTAAAAGCGCTGGAATGCTTGGAGGATCAAAGTGAAAAAGATAATAGCCCTGATAGGAATAATCATACTGATAGCCGGAGGCGTGTTTATCGCTAAAAGGGGAAAGAGCAAGGAATTAATCCCTGTAAAAACGGCAAAGGTAAAGAGGGGAATGGTAAAAAATGTAGTTGAAG
Organism: Desulfurobacterium sp. TC5-1; assembly: GCF_000421485.1. NCBI lineage: Bacteria > Pseudomonadati > Aquificota > Aquificia > Desulfurobacteriales > Desulfurobacteriaceae > Desulfurobacterium > Desulfurobacterium sp. TC5-1. Next base: position 965,856 of record NZ_ATXC01000001.1, read on the forward strand.
CGTCCGGAATGATGAAACCTCAGGTGGGTGCAAAGGTAAAGGTTGGAGCAAGAATATCCGGTACTGTTTTAAAAGAGAATGTAAAGGTTGGCGACTTTGTTAAAAAAGGTGATCTTATAGCCGTAATAGACAACAGAGAACTAAGAGAAAACTTAAAAATAGCAGAAGCAAACCTGAAAGAAATAGAAAAGAACTATCCTAAGAGAATAAAAACACAGGAGCTTGCCGTTAAAAGTGCAGAAGCAAACCTGAAATCTGCAGAACTTAAACTTAAAACGGAAAGGGCAAACTACAACCTCAAAAAGTGGGAGTTCGAAAGGCAGGAAAACCTTTACAAAACAGGCTACACAACAGAAAACGCCTACAGACAGGCAAAGGCAGCTTACGAAAATGCCAAAAACAGCTTAAAAGCGGCAGAGGAAGCCGTAAAACAGGCGAAGCTTGCACTTGAAAAAGAGAAAGAAGCACTCTCACAGCTTAAAACAGAGTTTAAGGAAAAACTCAAGCAGGCAAAAGCCCAGTATGAACAGGCAAAAATCAGGTTCTCCTACTCATACATCTATGCACCTAAATCCGGTGTTATCTCCTACGTTTCAACACAGGAAGGAGAAACCGTGGTAGCAGGATTGAACGCACCTGAATTTGTAACGATTCTCGTTCCTGATAAGCTTGAAAACTGGATATACGTAGATGAAACAGAGATCGGAAAGATAAAGAAAGGACAGAAAGTTCAATTCACCGTTGATACGTACAGAAACAAAACCTTTGAAGGAAAAGTCGTTGAAATATATCCGGAACCAAAAGTTCTTAACAATGTCGTTTACTACATCGTCGTTGCAAGAGGATTTAAGAAGGCAGCTCTTCTTAAACCTGACATGACAACCCATAACGAAATTATTATAGGTATCAAGAAAAATGTGCTGGTTGTTCCAAACAGTGCCGTTAAATGGAAAAAAGGGAAGTACGTGGTTTACAAGGTTGTTAACGGAAAAGTGAAAGAAGTTCCTGTTGAAGTGGGCTGGTCTGACGACAAGTACATGGAAATTGTCAAAGGTCTCAAAGAGGGCGATACCATAGCACTCAAGGTAAAGGTGAAGTAAATGGAACTTATAAGGCTTGAAAACATAACAAAAACTTTCTATCAGGGAGACATAGAAACAAAGGTCCTAAAAGGAATAAACCTGACCATAAACGAAGGTGACTTTGTTGCCATAATGGGTCCTTCCGGTTCTGGAAAATCAACCCTTATGTACATAATAGGTTTCCTTGACAAACCTACCAGTGGTAAATACTACTTCCGGGGCGAAGACGTATCATCGTTTGATGACGACAGAATATCAAGGTTAAGAGGAAGACACATAGGATTTGTTTTCCAGTCTTTCTATCTTGTTCCATACCTGAGTGTAAGAGACAATGTCCTTTTACCAACAATTTACCTCAAAGGTAGTGAAAAAAAAGAAGTATTTAAAGATACAACACCTGAAAAGAAGGCAGAGGAGATACTGACGCGCCTTGGCCTAAAGGAGAGAATACCCTTTAGACCGGACCAGCTTTCCGGCGGGCAGAAACAGAGAGTTGCAATAGCAAGAGCTCTTATAAACTCTCCATCTCTCATCATAGCCGACGAACCGACAGGTGCACTTGACCAGGCTTCCGGAAAAGCGGTTATGGAAATATTTACGGAACTTAACAGAGAGGGGAAAACAATACTTATCGTTACCCACGACCCTGAAGTTGCCCGTTACGCAAAGAGAATTGTCAGAATAAAAGATGGAGTGATTGAAGAGTGAACGGGCTTTACTTTAAGGACTTATTTTCGTCTCTATACCACAATAAGGTTAGGACAGCCTTTGCCTTGCTTGGCATTGTAATGGGCGTGGCATCTCTTGTTCTGATTGTTGCTGCCATACAGGGAAGCACCTTAAGGGCGAGAAAGATTATTCAGAAACTTGGACCTGATTCAATATTTATAGTATCGGGAAAGATGGGAGCAGGCCCAAGACACAGAACAATGACACTTACAATGGAAGATGTAAGGGAAATTTCAAGGCTTGAAGGCATCTTCGCACTTACATACGGACTGATAAAACCCGTTAGAATTTCTGCCGGAAAGTACGCAAAGACAACAACCAGCTTTGGCGTCGGTCCAAACTGGATAACCTCCTGGGACTACCACATAGATGTAGGTAGAGATTTCACCCCTAACGACTTTAAAAACTTCAGAAAGGTTTGCATCGTCGGATGGGATGTTGCGAATTTCCTTTTTCCCAATCAAAACCCCATAGGAAAAGTGGTTATAGTTGAAAAAACACCTTTTAGAATCGTTGGCGTCTATAAAAGGCGGGGAAAAACACCTCAGGGAAGAAACATGGACGACAGAATTTTTATACCCTATCCCATATACAAAAAGGTTGTCTTTCCACTCAAAGAGGACAACATATCACTTATAAGATTTCGCGTCCAGAACATGGACGAGTACGATCTCATTTTAAAAGAGACAAAACAGCTACTATCAAAAAGGCACGACGTAAAAGAGGAACTTACAATAATTACGCCGTCTCTTGTGAAAAAAGTGCTGTCCATGATAAGTGCAAGTCTATCAATGTTCCTGGGACTTGCATCCATAACGGCTTTAGTCGTTGGTGGTTTTGTTCTCTCAAGTATTTTCTACATAAATATCTACGTGAGGCAGTGGGAAATAGGACTTAGAAGAGCAATGGGAGCAACAAAAAGGGACATTCTCATAAGGATAATGGCAGAAAGTGTCGTAATAGCAATACTTGGAGCTATAATTGGAACGGCCATAGGACTCTTAGGCGTTAAAATCGTCTTGCCGCTGCTTTCCATACCCGTGGTTTATCCTGTTGAAGCCTTTATCCTTGCAGTTGCCTTTTCAATTGCAGTTGGACTGATAGCATCCTACGCACCGGCTAAAAAAGCGGCAGAATTTGAACCGGTAGAATCTTTAAGGTCAAAGGTTTAAGTGATGATAGAGATAGAAACGATACTTCATTATTTTGGAAGTAACAAAAAGAGAACCGTTTTAGCGGTCATAGGCGTTGCCATTGGCGTCTTTTCACTTGTCCTCATGATGGGAATAACAGGCGCCATGAAAAACAAGGTAAATAGGTACCTTGGTGACCTGGGAAGTCAGGTCTTTGTTGTTATTCCCGGAGAAATCAAAAACTTAGGTGGAAGGCTGCTTCAGGTAAAATTCTTTCCAACATTAACGTTAAAAGACGCAAAAGCAATTGGAGAAAGGTGTGTTCTTGTAAAGGAAACATCACCAATAAAAGAGGTCTATCCTCCCGTTCACGCAAATGGAAAGTTCTCAACACCAAAAGTTTTAGGCGTTGATGAAAACTACGCAGAAATAACCTCTTCATACCCTGCAGCGGGAAGATTCATAACAAAAAACGATGTAAAAGAGTTCCGACAGGTAGCTGTCATTGGTGTTGAGGTAGCCAGAGATCTTTTTGGTGAAAAGTACCCCGTTGGAAAAACCCTTTACCTATACAACGCCCCCTACAAGATAATCGGCGTTCTGCCTGAAAAAGGAACAGACATATCGGGTGAAAACTTAGACAACAGAGTTTTAGTCCCGATAAGCTGTGCAGTAAGAAGATTGGAAAACGTTGACTATATAGATGGCATCTATGTCCTACCCGTATCTGAAAAGGTTGTTGACAATGCGATGAAAGAGGTCTCTTCCCTCCTTAAAAAGAGGCACGGAAAAAAAGACTTTTCCATAAGCCGTTACGAAGACCTTGTCAACACTCAAAAAGAAGCGATGGAAATATTTTCTGTTCTTAGCGTAACCGTAGCAACAATAGCTTTCAGCGTCGGTGCACTTGGAATATTAGCAGTGATGACACTATCTGTCTATGAAAGACTTGTAGAAATTGGTGTCAGGAGAGCTTTTGGTGCAACCAAGATGGACATCTTCAAACAGTTTCTCACGGAAGCAACAATTCTCTCTCTAACCGGTTCTGTTTCTGGCGCCGTAATAGCAACGGGGCTTGTAAACATCATCGCAAAAATAGCAAAATGGCAGCCATATATCCCGGTAAAAGGAATACTTATATCCATAGCACTCTCTGTGGCAGTTGGACTTATTGCAGGCGTCTATCCGGCAATGAGAGCCACATCTTTTGAACCGAAGGAGATACTGAAGGATGCATGAAATAAGCGTCGAAATAGATGGAAAGGTGATAACCGTCCCAATAAAAAAGCGTTCCATAAGGGTGGATTCCTTACTTGAAAAACTTTCAATCTATCCTGAAACTGCCGTTGTTATCAGAGGGAAGGAACTTTTATGCGACGATGATAGGATAAACGAAGGGGAAAAGGTTAAAATAGTCGTAGCTACTTCAAAAGGTTAAGGCGGTTTACATGCTATGTAAAATCTGTAAAGCAAAAGGGAAGAGAGAAAAAGCTGTTATTTTTATAAGACACCACAAACTTGCCCTCTGCAAAAATCACTTTTTAGAATGGTTTGAAAAACAAACGCTTAAAACTATAAAACACTTTTCCATGTTTAACAGAGGAGAAAAAATTGGCGTTGCTGTTTCCGGTGGTAAAGACAGTCTATCTTTATGGCAGCTTTTAACAGAGGCTGGTTTTGAAACGGTAGGTATTCACATATCTTTAGGTATAGGTAAAGATAATTACTCAGAAAAATCTCTAAAACTCTGTGAAAAACTTTCAGAAAAGTTAAATCGTCCGCTTATCGTCTTTGACCTAAAAGAAGAATTCGGTTACACAATAGAAGAGATTGCAAAGCTTTCGGGAAGAAAAGACGTCTGTTCTGTCTGTGGAACGTTTAAAAGATACCTGATGAACAAAATAGCCATTGAGGAAAACCTATCAGCAGTAGCAACCGGACACAACCTTGACGACGAATCTGCAGTTTTGCTTTCAAACACCATAAGATGGGAAACGGGATACCTTGGCAGACAATATCCTGTTCTTAGTGAAAGAGAGGGCTTTGCAAGGAAGGTAAAACCTTTCTGCTTTCTAACAGAAAAGGAGATTGTAAGCTACGCCATTTTAAAAGGAATAGATTTCATGGAAACGGGCTGTCCCAACGCAAAAACTGCAACTTCTCCCGTTTACAAACAGGCCCTTGCCTTCCTTGAACACAAAATGGCAGGGACAAAACTCAGGTTTTACAAAGAATTCTTAAAGAAAGCTAAACCACTGTTTGAAAAAGAGGCAAAAGAGGAATACAATCTTACACCGTGCAAAATTTGCGGAATGCCAACAACTGCAAATGTGTGTTCCGTCTGCAGAATTCTTGAGAAGATAAGAGGTGTAAATGCTAAAAGTGGGAAAAATTGAATATATAAACGTTCTACCTGTATACTTCGGATTCATTGACAGCGCCGTACCCTTTGACTACCAGTTCACAGAGGCAGTACCCTCTGCCCTAAACGAGTTTTTAAGAGAAGGAAAAATAGATGTAAGCCCCATATCTTCCTACGAATTCATAACAAACAGTGAAAGGTACCTTCTATTTCCAGACCTTTCAATATCATCTTTTGGAAGAGTAAAAAGTGTTCTCTTCTTCTCAAAACTGCCAATCCATCAGCTCCACAGAAAAGATGTATGGCTTACAAAAAGTTCAATGACCTCAAGGGCACTTATTGAATACCTTTTAAAAAATCGGTATGGTGTCGAACCTAACTACTACTACTACAGCATGAAGGAAGGCAATCTTCCAAAGAGTGCAACAGCCGTTCTGGCAATAGGTGATGACGCCTTCAAACTTCTAAAAGACAAAAACTACCGCTTCATATACGATTTGGGGGAGGAATGGCACAACATCTACGATCTTCCATTTGTCTTTGCCGTCTGGGCAGTAAGAAGGGATACTGCTGAAAATCATCCACTATCTGTTAAAAAAATCTTTGAAAAATTCATAGAATCAAAAAGTTACGGTCTGGCACATCTTGAGAAGATAGCTAAAAGGTATGCTAAAAAAGTTGGACTAACGGAAGATGAATGCATGGAATACTTTAAGTGCCTCAACTACGACCTGACAAACCTTCATAAAAAAGCTATCAATAAGTTTGCAAACCTTTTAGGTTTTGAAATAGACGTCGAAAAGTTCCTGCTTTCTACCTGAATTCCTATATTTTTCTCTAACAAATCACCGCGGAGATCTGCATGCACATAGACTTTTTCAGACTTTATTTAATGATAATATCCTCAATAACCTTTGGATATCTGATAGCTGCCATAAGTGTTGAAACGGGTTTTATTAACTGGCTCGGACTCAAAACGGTAAAACTTTCTAAAATAGGCATTCATCCGCTACTATCGCCCATCCCCATTCTCTACCTTGTAAGTCCCCGGGCAGCACACCTTCACGCCTCTAAACTGCTGAAAGAGGGAAAGATAAAACCGAGAGACCTTTACATTACCGCTGCCGCTTCAAACTTTCCTATGAGAATAACTTTTCTCTACAGATACTACTTTCCTGTTCTGATACCGTTAATAGGATGGATTGCCGTTTACTATGGCCTTTTAAGACTCCTCTTTGACACTGTAGTTCTGTTTATCGTACTTATAACAGGAAGACGCATCTACAAAAACATAAAAAGAACAGGAAACGACAGTGAAACGATAAAAATTCAGCTTAACTACGAAACTTTAAAAAAAGGAATAGCCTCAGGCCTAAAAGAGGGGGGAAAGTTCATTATAAAATTTTCACCTCTATTTGGATTTGTCACATTTCTTATAAATCATGGCATAATGGACAAAATGCTTACATTTATGTCACCTCTCCTTAAATGGGCGGGGCTTGACAACCTGTGCGCAACCTACGTAGCAACAGCAGCCATAAGCCCTCCAGTGGCATATGGTCTTATAAAAGTAATGATTGCAAAACACTATCCGCTTATAAAAATTTTAGGCGCTATGTTTATCGGAAACGCATGCTTTACATTTTTAAGAGCCTGGTGGGCATATGTTCTACCTTATTATCTGGGACTTTATCCCATGAAAGTAACGATAATTCTTATATTTATACAGAGTTTTCTGCCAGCTTTATACAATCTTTCCATGGGCATAATATTCAGCAAGTTTTTATGAGGAAAGGATGGAAAGAGAAAGTGTAAAAAAGCTTAAAAACTGGATTCTGTCCCTTAAAAATTTTTTAAACTCAGCGGAAAACACGGCCGTTGTCGTTGAGGGGAAGAGGGATTTAGCCGCATTAGAAAGGTTTGGCGTTTATCCGGTATTTGCATTAAAAGGCATGGGATTTCACTCTTTCTCAGAAATGCTGGCCGATGAAAAAGGCATAAGGCTTGTAATCCTCATAACAGACTTTGATCCAGAAGGTGAAGAAATAGCGAGAAAACTTCAAAGAGTTCTCTCAAAATACAACATTAAGGTTGATACCTCTTTCAGAGAAAGTTTAAGAGAAACCGGGCTAAAATTTGTTGAGGAGATCCCGGAAAAACTGAGAATGGCTTTTTAAAAAGCCTGTCCGAAGACAGGCATAAAATTCACTGGAACCGCTGACTTACTTCAATCACCTTCTTCAAAACTTCAAAAGGCCTACCTTCGTTTAAAAGGTCAAGAGCAAGTCTCACACCTTCAGAAGGTGAAGCAACTTTCCCTGCAACGTAAAAACCAAACCCGGCGTTAAGGGCAACCATATCCCTTTTAGCAGATTTGTCTTCTCCTTTCAAAATAGCCTCTATCATTCTCTTATTATCGTCAAGAGTTTCTGCAGCAGCTATTTCTTTAATGTCAGCTTTTTCAAAGCCAAAATCTTCCGGAGAAACCACATAGCTTTTAACATCACCGTCCAAAAGTTCAGTTATCTTCGTTCTTTCACAGATTGTAATCTCATCCATACCGTCAAAACCATGAACTATACAGGCTTTCTTAACTCCAAGCTTTAAAAGAACACCGGCAATCTTCTCTGAAAGTTCGCCGTCAAATATACCCATAAGCTGCCTCATGGCACCGGCAGGGTTGGTAAGAGGTCCTAAAATGTTAAAAACTGTCCTGACACCAAGTTCTCTTCTTGGCTTTATAACATTTGCCATAGCCGGATGAAAAACTGGAGCAAACATAAAACCAAATCCCGTTTCTTCTATACATTTCCCAACTTCTTCAGGCTGAAGGTCTATCTTTACACCAAGAGCCTCAAGGATATCGGCACTTCCACACTTACTTGAAACAGACCTGTTGCCGTGTTTCGCAACAGGAACACCACCAGCAGCAAGGACAAAAGCAACCGTCGTAGAAACGTTGAACGTTCCTTTTAAATCACCACCAGTTCCACAGGTATCCACTATCTTCTCTTTAAGGCTCTCTGAAAGATAAACCTTTCTACTTTTTTCTCTCATCGCAGAAGCGGCACCCGCTATTTCCTCTGTCGTCTCACCCTTCATTCTCAGAGCAACCAGAATACCTGCTATCTGCGCCGGCGTAAGCTCACCCCCCATGATCTTTCCAAAAAGCTCTCTGGTCTCCTCATAAGAAAGGTTCTCTCTTTTTATTACCTTCTCAAGAACTGCCCGATATTCCATAACTCACCCCCTGAATCTGAAAACGATAAATGGTAAATCGGAAACAATTTTATCAATTTCAGAAAGAGAATTAACGATAAAAAGGTGAGAAACACAGGAACAATCAGAACAACCAAAGCCTGAAATAGCACTAAAAACACCCTTAAACCTTTCAGCAATTTCACACTCAATTCTTTTTTCTAAAAAACAGTAAACGGCAACTGGAGTAAAAAACCTTGACGTAGAAACGTAATCAAAATGCCAGTGTTTCTTTTTTCTCTTCTTCAAATGTCTATTTAATCTGCTATTTAATCCGCCCGAACCAAAAGCAGAACCAATATAACCGTAAGTCGCTTCAGGAAGAAGAAAAACTCTTCTTTTCGTTTGAATTTTTCTCTCTTTTTTCAGGTTAAAAACAATAATGTAGGTTCCCCTGCTATCTGGAAATTCTATTCTGGACTTCAACTATTATCCTCCAGAATGGAAAGGGCAACATTCATACCGTCAATGGCAGAACTTGTTATACCACCGGCATAACCTGCCCCCTCACCCGCCGGATAGAGATTTTTAAAATTTAAAGCTCTAAACCGCTCATCCCTCAATATCCGAACGGGAGAAGAAGTTCTGGTTTCAACACCCACAACTGTAGCTTCATCACTGACAAAACGCTTCAATTTCTTTTCCCAATATTTAAAAGCCCTTTTAAGCGAAGCTGTAACAAACGGAGGCAGAATACGGTCAACCCGGGCAGGCGAAATTTCAGGAATAAAACCGTGTTTTGGCAGTTTCTTGAAGGGTGTTTCCCTTCCCTTTATAAAGTCCATAAGGTTCTGGGCAGGCATAGCATAGTTACCACCACCTGCCATAAAGGCTGCCCTTTCAAGCTTTCTCTGAAACTCAACTGCCTTAAGGGGATCATTACCAAAATCATCGGGAAAAACCTGAACAACTATGGCACTGTTTGCCATAACACCTTCTCTTGCAAAGTTACTCATACCGTTGGTAACAACCGTGTCCTTCTCTGAGGAGGAACAGATAACAACACCACCGGGACACATGCAGAACGAAAAAACGCCCCTATCCCCGGCCTTTGCAGTTACAGCATACTCTGCCGGTGGAAGGTCAGGATTCTCAAAGTATTTTCCGTACTGCATTCTATTTATCAACCTCTGAGGATGGATAATCCTCACACCAACGGAAAAAGGCTTTGCAGTAAGTTCCACGTTAAAATTTTTAAACATTGAAAAAGTATCTCTTGCACTGTTCCCAATTGCAAAAATAACTGCATCAAACTTTTCTTCATAAACCCTATCCTCAATTAAGTCCCTCACTCTCAGGGAAGTGACCTTTCCCTCATTTACATTCATACCCACAACAAGCGAAGAAAAACGAAACTCAACACCGCCACTTTCAAGGGTCTTCCTCATAGAAGGAATCACCTTTCTCAGCTTATCGGTACCGATATGAGGTTTAGAAAGGTAAAGTATCTCCTCGGGTGCACCGTGTTCAACAAGCACACTGTAAACAAAATGTTTTTTCTTATCCTTTACCCTTGTAGTTAACTTTCCGTCTGAAAATGTTCCGGCTCCACCTTCACCAAACTGAACATTGGAGTTTTCATCAAGAACTCTTTTTACCCAGAATCTCTGAACATCTTCCTCTCTCTCTTCAATCCTTTTGCCCCTCTCAAAAACAACAACTCTAACCCCACCAGCTAACAGCGTATAGGCAGCAAAAAGGCCGGCAGGACCAGAACCAACAACAGCGACCTTTAAATTCTTATTAACAGACGGAATCTCTATTTCAGGAAGGGGCTTGTGAATGCGACAACCGGACGCAATCAACCTTTCTGCTATCTCTTCGTCAACATCAAAAAGCAAACGGTAAACAAACTCCGGTTTCTTCCTTGCATCAAGTGATTTCTTTAAAATGGCGAACCTTAAAGGATACCCCTTCTCTCTCAGTTTGTCTTCAAGCCTTTCGCCTATCTTTACTTTTACCTCTCCTTCTACCAGCATGAGGAACCTCTATCTTAAGCTCTTCAAAAAACTTTAAAAGTCCATCTTCAAAAATCTCTATCTCCCTCTCAAGTTCACAAACAACTTCCTCTTCAAGAGGTTCTATATCAATAATTACAATCTCATCGAACCTTCTTAAACCCAAACGTTTTTCAACCTTCTCCTTAACATATATCAGCGAATCTCTCCTGAGCACCTCTGCTTTCTCAAGGGCATCACCTATAAATTTCTCAGCATTATCAATATCCCTCTGTTTTATCCGACCTGAAAGCAAAAAAGAGAAGGAAACCTTAACAGGTCTCTCTATGGGAAAATGCTCCATCCCATATTTCTGTTTCTGAATGTGAAACTGGAAAACAGCCTCTCTCTGTGAAGAAAGAACGGAAGGATTATTAATAATAAAAGGCTTCATTTCACCGTAAACCCTTCTGTGAGAAATCTTTTTATAGTTAGCCTTACTTGGAATTTTACCGACAAAATAGAAACGGAATTTCTCCATAAAAAGCACTTCCAGTGTTAATGATATAATTTCCTGAAAATTGTAACAAATAAAGACTTACACAAAAGGAAGGGAAATGTCCGTACAAGAGATAGAGTACCTTAGAAAAAATGTGGTAAGAAAGTTTATCCGCATTCTTATGCTTTTACTCAGTGTTATCCTGTTTTCTACCTTAGGAACAATGCTAATAGAACACTGGTCCTTTTTTGATGCGCTGTGGCACGTAATAATAACTATATCAACAGTCGGCTACGGAGAAATTCATCCCTTAACAGAAACAGGAAGATTATTCACAATGATTGTAATCGTCGTTGCTTTTAGTGTTTATGCATACGGCGCTTCCACCATAGCATATTTAATCTTCGAAGGTGACCTGAAAAAATACTTTGCGTTGAAGAGGTTGGAAAAAATGATTTCCCAGATGAAAAATCACACGATAGTATGCGGCCTTGGGAGAACAGGATTGGCAGCTATTCAGGAACTACACAAAGAACACATCCCTTTCGTGGTTATTGAAAAAGAACACGAAAAAATAAACAAAGCCTTAGAAACGTTTCATAATATGAGATATATAGTTGGTGATGCGACAAATGATGAAATACTGCTCAAAGCCGGAATAAAATCCGCTGCGAACCTCATAATTACAACATCAAACGACTCCAATAACCTTTTTATAACGCTATCTGCCAAGAACCTGAATCCAAGAGTGAAAATAGTAGCAAGAGCATCGGAAGAATCAAGCATTCCAAAACTCAAAATGGCCGGAGCTGACGAAGTTATTTCACCTAACACGATCGGCGGCATTAGAATGGCATCAATAGCCATAAGGCCTAACGTTGTCAGTTTCCTTGACATCGTTACAAGGCACGGCGAAATAGATCTAAGACTTGAAGAGGTTAAAATTCCCATGGATTCTCCTGTCCACGGGAAACTCCTGAAAGACGTTCAAATTCCTCAGAAAACAGGCGTAATCGTCATAGGCATCAAAAGAGAAGATGGATCGTTTATCCTCAACCCGGTATCCACAACGATGCTTCTAAGAGGTGATACAATAATTATCATAGGAACTACTGAGCAATTTGAAAAACTGAAAAAACTGATAAGAGGGGAACATTGATGGACATTAAGGAAGAATTGGATAACATTTTGAAATTATTAGAAGAAGAGAATGTGTTGCTTAAAAAGGGAATAGCAGAACCCAAAACAGCAGATAGGCTGTTTGAAATTAGCGAACAGAAGAGAAAGATACTCGCAAAAATAGCAAAATTAGAAGCAAAGGATCTCAATCCATTTAGAGATACCATCAAAAAAATTGAAGAACTTAACAAGCGAAATAGTATTTTACTCCTGAACAACATAGATATATTAGAAGAAACCGTTAAAACTTTAATTCCGGAAGAGTATGTTGATGTCTATTCAAAGAACGGGAAAATATCACAAAACCGCTCAATATTCGGGAAGAAGGTATAAAAATTCATCGACTTTAAACGATAATAGAGTTTAGAAGTTTGCCGGAGGGAAAAATGTCACTCCTGTATGCGCTATCAATAGCTGGGCAATCGTTACTAACCTATCAAGATGCGATAAATGTCACCAATAAAAACATCTCAAACGCATTCACAGATGGATACTCAAGAGAAGAAGCCATAATTGCAGATCTTCCCGCAAGGAGCGGCGCTTACATACAAAATATAAGAAGGCTATCGAGCAAAATAATATTCAGCAGGTACATAAAAGCAAATCAGGAAACGGAAGGACTAAACGACTACAAAAGCATACTTGATCAGGTTGAAGACGTGTTTAATGAAACAGCCGGAAGCGGTTTTGGAGCTGCCCTTAACGACTTTTTTGCATCCCTTAACGACATAGCAGTAAACCCCGGTGACTTAACAGCAAGATATGCAGCCCTTTCAAAGGCAAAAGCTTTAGTAGGAAGAATAAGGGATTCTTATTCATATCTGACGGACATAAAAGATAAAACAACCTTAGGCGTAAAAGATACAGTGGATAACATCAATCGTCTAACGGAAAAGCTTGCCGACATTAATAAAAACCTCAAGCTCTTTTATGCATCAAACAAAGAAAGGTACAACGAATACCTTGACGAAAGAGATAGAGCGTTAAAGGAACTAAGTGCTCTCGTAGATACAAAAGTTACATTCCACGATGACGGCACCGTTGACATTTCAACTGCAAAGGGATTCGCGTTAGTAATCGGCATTGACTCAAAAAAACTCTCTTTTTCGACTGATGGAAACAACAACCCGGTAATCAGGTGGAACAACACAGATATAACCTCTGAATTTCAGAACGGAAAACTTGGTGGATACCTGAAAGGTGTCTCATTCATTAACGAAACAATAGATAGACTAAATACATTCACAACAGAGTTCGCCAACGCGATAAACAACCAGCACAAAGCTGGATACGATTTAAACGGAAATCCCGGAACAGACTTTTTCACGAGTGACAACGGTTCTTCAACTATAGACGCTTCAAACATAACGCTAAACTTTGAAAATCCAGAACTCATAGCAGCATCAGGAAACGCCACCTATCCAGACTCCGACAATACAAATATCAAAGCCATAATAGCTCTTGAAGATACACCAATATCAGGTCTTAATAATCAAACCTTTTCAGAATACTACTCAACCGAAATCATTACGCCGATAGCGACACAGACAAACCAGACAGACAACCTAATAAAGTCTTCTACAGAGATAAGAGATTCCCTCGACCAGCAGTTAAAAGAGATATCCTCAGTAAACACAGATGAAGAATTTATAAACCTTACAAAATTCCAGAGAGCTTACGAAGCATCAGCAAAGGTTGTAAGCGTTACAGACGAACTGATACAAACAATCCTCAACATGGTTCAGTGAGGTAAAAGATGAGAATACCGGATATAGCATACTTCGACATTTTTAAAAAGTACGACCGAATAAGACAGGAAGAATTAGAAAGGTATAACCTTGAAGCAGCATCCGGCAAAAAACTTTTGAAACCGTCTGATGATCCTGTAAATTTCGTGAGAGCCTTAAGGTACAAAAAGTTAAACAAAAACATTGAGACATATCTTAGAAACAGTGATCTCGTTCTAACAAAACTTGAAACGGCAGAATCAACAATGGGAACGATAGTGAACACAGGAGAAGCTCTGAGAGTTAAAATAGTTCAGATACTAAATACGGGCGTCATAACCGATGACGAGGCAAAAGCTCTTAAAGATTACTTCTTAAAGATGAAAGATTACATAATAAATCAGGCAAACATCTCTATTGGCGAGGACTATCTTTTCGGAGGCGTAAAATCAAAAACTGCACCTTTTACAGCTGATGGAACGTATCAGGGCGAAACGGAAGAAACCACGGCACCTATATCAAAAGGTGTGGAGCTTAACACCACATACAACGGTGCCGAATACATGGGTGTTAACTATGCATCAGGAAAAATACTTTTAGTCGATGTAATAGATACAATAGTAAATGCCATAGACAGTGGCAATTTAGATCAGCTTAACAACATGACAATAAACGTTGACCTTGATAACACCGGAACGACACAGAAGATGAAGATACTTGACGCTTTCGATGCAGGACTTTCAAAAATAATGGAACACCGCTCGCAGATAGGAAGCCAGATAGCAACCTTAAACGACCTTAAAACGCAGAACGAATCTCTCAAGCTTAAATTCACAAACCTTGTGTCAGAAATGGAAGACGCCGATTACTCAGAAGTTATAATGAACCTTCAAAAGAGTCAAACAGCATATCAAGCACTCCTTGCCGCCATATCAAACACCAAGAATTTAAGCCTGTTAAACTTCCTCAAGTAAATACCGGGGCAGCTGCCCCCTTCCCATCCCAATCACCTTTGTGAGAAAATAGACACCGTAGCAAAAATTTGGTGCAGGTTTATATTTTTAACTGCCACTAACTTTCAGGAGATAGCCAATGAAAACCGTCTTAAAGTTCAAATACTTGGACACCGAAAAAACAGGACTCGCACTTGCAATAGATGGATTTAATGCTAACTACAATGAAAAAGTTGTTGTTGAAACGGATAGAGGTATTGAAATAGTTAAGGTTTTGGGTGTTTATGAAGTGAACGATGAAACTTTTGAAAGTTTTGGATTTAAGGAAGAAAATACCTTCAAAGTTCTTAGAAAACCAACAGAGGAAGATTTGAAAAAATTCAGAGAGAACGAACAGTTCTGTACAGAAGCTATTCCGGTATGTAAAGAAAAAATCAAAAAACATGAACTTC
The DNA here is from genome assembly GCF_000421485.1 of Desulfurobacterium sp. TC5-1. Classification (NCBI taxonomy): domain Bacteria; kingdom Pseudomonadati; phylum Aquificota; class Aquificia; order Desulfurobacteriales; family Desulfurobacteriaceae; genus Desulfurobacterium; species Desulfurobacterium sp. TC5-1. The sequence continues at coordinate 981,167 of NZ_ATXC01000001.1, forward strand.
CCATGAAACTTGTTAAAGCCTACACAACTTTGAACAGAGAAAGGCTCGTTTTCTACTTCACATCAGAAACCCGCGTCGATTTCAGGCAACTTGTAAGAGACCTTGCATCACACTTCAGGCTCAGAATAGAGCTGAGACAGATAGGTGTTAGAGACGAAGTGAAAATGATAGGTTCTATGGGAATGTGCGGAAAGGAGTGCTGCTGTAAAGAATACCTCGAATGTTTCGATTCAATCTCTCTATCAATGGCAAGAATCCAGGGACTTCCGCCAAACCCGGCAAAACTTTCAGGCGTCTGCGGAAGGCTCATGTGCTGTCTCAAGTACGAAGAGCCCATCTATCGAATAAGGGAATACCTCCCACAGATAGGGGAAACAATCACAATCAACGGTGTAACTGGAAGGGTGGTTGACGTAAACATCCCGACTGAAACTGTAACACTTGAAATAGATTCAGGCGTAAAAAGGCAGATAGATATAAAAACGTTTATTCCTGAAGATGAATGGGAAAGATACACGGAGGAGGTGAAAAAATTCATAGACGACACATTCAAATGCTTTACAAAGGCAAGCGCAGACCATGAAGCTGAAGAAGAGATACCAGAGCAAGTTGAATAACCTCTTTGTTTATGAAACAGAGGATGGCTACCATGTAGAATCTGTTTTCTACAGAGGTGATACTCTTTGTATATCCACTCAGGTTGGCTGTCCTATTGGATGCTACTTTTGTGCTTCGGGAAGTAGAGGCTTCTTCAGAAATCTATCTGCCGAAGAGATCAAATCACAATTCTTGCTCTTAGAGAAAACGCTTCCAATCAAAGGAATCGCCATAGCCGGTATAGGTGAACCGGCCGCCAACGTGGAATCGGTTCTGGACGCCCTGAACTTTTTCAAACAAAGAAATTTAAAAGTAACCATCACAACAACGGGATTTCCTGAAAGCGGATTCAAAAAGCTTCTCTCATGTGAACACGACGGTATAACATTTTCAATTCACGGCTTTTCAGAAAGGGTCAGAAAAAAACTATTCAAGCTGAACTTTCCTTTTAAAAAAACAGTATCAACATTTATAGACCACATCGAACCCCTGTCAAAGACAAAGAGGAAAAAGTACCAGATCGGTTATCTCTTACTTGAAGAGATAAACGACTCAAAAGAAGAACTGACACAACTTGCAGAGTTTGCCCAAAAATATAGCCTGACCGTTATGCTCATGATGTACAATCCGGTTGAAACGAGTCCTTTCAAACCCGTATCACCTGAAAAGTATGAGAAATGTTTCAAATTTTTGAGAAAATACGGTATAAGGGTAACTTTAAGCAACAGGTTCAGAACTGACCCGCTTGGCGGATGTGGAACATTAACTATAGCAAGGAATTAAAGATGAACCGTTTTAGTTGTTACGTAGATGTGGAAAGATTCCTTGGTGAACCCGTCAAGGAACTGGCACAGTTTCTATGTTGCCTCAGAAGGGGGAAGAGGTTTGAAACGATTTTTTCAGTTGCGAATTTCTTAAAAAAAGTTAACAAAGTTGGGGACTTTTACCAATTCAAAAACTCACCTGAAAAAATAAAATTCATGGAAGAACTTCCCCTCCCGAAGGAAGACAGAGAAATTCTCTGGAAACTCATCAGCCGCTTTTTCCTGAAACATTGTGAAAACTCATCAGGAATAGAAATCCCCCAAAACGACCTCATTTCCCTCAGAAAAGGCAGGCTTTTTGAAGAAATTATCTACAGAATAGGCCCCGCCAAAAGGTGGAAGGTTGACCTCGTTTCAATGCACTGTCAACCAATGATAAACGGGAGAAAGGCTGACATAAAATGTGGCGATAAGATCATATCCGGCAAAAACTTAGACGTTGTTTTCTGGGGAAAAAACTACGTCGAAGGATACGAGTGTAAGTCCAACGTTGCATTCTTTATACAGCTCGGGATGGGACACGGAGAAAGAGCAAAGAAAATAAGAGACAAAGTGAGATACTTAAATCAACTTGCCATATTTTTAAAGAGACACTTTAGAGAAGCAGAAATAACACTTGCAAGCTTTGCCCCTGACAGAAATTATGAAAAATTTATCCCGGTAATAAAAGAGTGGATTTCTAAATGTGGTGATGAGGACAAAATTCATTTTAAAATAAAAACGATAGAAGATATCTTAAAAGAAGTAGAGTAGCGGGGCCGAAAGCCCCGACGAATACTGTTATTCAAGGTCAACTATTTTTACATTATCTACTTTAACAGGATCAACATCCCTGCTCTTCAAACAGATGAATCCATACCTGTTCAATGCAGGATCGTTATCTGTAATATCAATTACCCCTTTATCATCAACAAATACCTCTATCCTGTTCCCTTTAACTGTCAATCTTACCCTATACCATCCGTTCACCGGCTTTGGCTGAAAGCGGTTTTCCGCAACTTTCACCCTACTGCTACCTGCAAATTTATAAACCGCAACCTTGTTAGATGCATAAAAAGTAACTTCATAACCGGCAGAAGGATTCTCCGAAGCTCTAAAAATTATTCCGACAGATTTATAACCACCGGATTCCTTATCAAAAGCTAAATCAAAATCTTTGTAAGTTTTCCCTGTCAGACACACTTTACCGCCTCTATTCAGCTCCAGAACCTTACCTATACGACCGTTAATCTGAACAGACTGAACGACTTTAGCATCTTTGCCCTGCCAGGGACCGAACGGTGCCATCTGGCCAAGACCATACTTTTCAAAATCTTCCGTAAAGACTTTACCTATCGTTTCCCCTGCACTTTCCTGAACGGAAGAGCCACCAGCTGCCTCCACCTGTTGATTTGAAGACGGAGAATTAAGAGGCTCAACACTTTCACCGTTTGATGAATACCTGTAATAGTCTTCAGGTACATTTTGTGCTATAGCCTTCACAGCGTTGTCTATCATAACCATAACTGCCTTTTCCATAGGTGTATTCTTATACTCTTCAAGACCAACACCTAAAGGCACTTTTCCAAAAAGACTACCACCAAGACCACCAACGCTGAAACTTGAAGCTTTACCCTCGACCCTCGTTGAACTTAAAATCCTTCCTGTTCTGACATCAACGAGCTTAATTATAGCGGCAATGTAAGCTTCTTTAGTCCCTATCTTTACACCGCCAAGAAGTGGAACTTTTGGAAGAAAACCACCAACGCCTATTCCAAAACCACCTGCGTTTGGTTCAAATGCAACTACAGCACCGGTAACGGCGATATCCGCCCTCTCAAAAGCACCTCCTGAAGGACCTACAGGAGCTCCAAACTCTTTTTCAGATTGAATTGCCGATATCTCTCCACCTCTTTCCAGAACTATAAATTTCCCTGTTCGCATCAGAGCATCCTGAAGCATCTCAGAAATTCCACTCCCTATGCGTCCGTTACACTTCGCCGCTTTACATTTAAAACTGAGAACAGCAATACGCGCCTTCTTACCTTTGTAAGAAGCCACAGCATTTATGTTCTGCGGAGTTGTCACCACGGTAGTGGTAGTACCTCCACATCCGGCAACAAATGCAGCAGAAAGGATAAAAACACTCAGAAAGGTTATACTTTTCTTCATCTCCACACCTCCCAAAAATATCTTAGGCCTTCATAATTAATTTTATATTTTCCTTTAAAAAGGAACAATTTAACCTGCAGAATTTAAAATAATATGAAGAATTTACAAAAAGCCTTTGCGAGAAAGCCCTGCTTTTCAAAGCAGAGATGAACCGCACAGCGTAAGCCGTTGAAACAGGATGATTCAAAGATTAATTTTAAGCTATGAACGGATTAAAGCAAGAGAAAATTAAAGAAACTCTTAATGCAACCAGAAAACGGAGAAAACGTCAAATTCCCCGCGTCTATCAACTTAAACTTCAGAACCTATCAAAGAAAGATAGAAAAAAACTTGACAGACTATTCCTTGAAGCCAAGTGGCTCTACAACTACATAATTGCAGACATAGAAAACCGTCTAACCAAAGACTCCTGGAAGCTCAAGCAGGTAGAAATCAAAACACCCGAAGGCTTTGAAAAGAGAGACATCAATACTCTCTCATCTCAAATGAGACAGGGAATAATCGAAAGGATAAAACACTCCCTTAAATCCCTCAAAAAAGCAAAAGAAAAAGGAATCAAAGCAGGCAAACTCTCATTCAAAAGCGAAATAAGAAGCATACCCCTAAAACAGTATGGAATAACCTACAAAATTTCAGGAGACAGAAACAGAATAAAGATACAGGGAATAAAGAAAAAGTTCAGAGTTTTAGGACTCCACCAGTTAATAGAGGACTGTGAAATAGCAAACGGACTGCTTGTAAAGAAACCGAGTGGCTACTACCTCTACGTCACTTGCTACCTGCAAAAAGAAAAAGCATTAGAAGAAATCAAAAAGAAACAAACCAGACAACCTATTGGAATAGACCTTGGAATAAAACACCAGATAACCCTATCAAACGGAGAAAAAATAAGCTGGTATGTAGAAGAAACCAAAAGACTCAAAAAACTACAAAAAACACTCTCAAGAAAACAAAAAGGAAGCAAGAACTACTTTAAAACCAAGCTGAAAATTCAAAAAGAGTGGGAATATATTCAGAACAAGAGGAAAGACACCCTCAACAAAGCCATAAGCCACCTGAAGAAATTCTTCCTGATAGCAATTCAAAACGACTCAATAAAAGGCTGGCACGAAGGATACTTTGGTAAACAGGTTCAAAACACGGGGATAGGAGGAATAACTGCAAGGCTGAAACGCCTTGCGACTCTTATTCCCGTGTTCTTTGTTGATAGATACGAACCTACCACACAAGTTTGTTCTTTCTGCGGACACAGGCAGAAAATCCCCCTATCAGAAAGGACATACAAATGTCCTCTCTGCGGAAAAGAGATAGACCGGGACGTTAACTCTGCAAAGAACATACTCAAGATAGCGGTAGAGAAACTCAAAGGAGAAGGAAAACTCCTTAAAACCCTACCCGTGGACTGCGGGGAAGTAACGCCTGTGGAGTGGGCAATAGCCCACGGTGAAGCAGGAAGCCTGCCACTTTAGTGGTAGGAGGATGTCACTTTGAAGACTTAAAGGAAAGGTACAACCAGCCAGAAAGAGCCGTAAATCCAGACATACATAGGATAAGAGTGTGGAAATAGACTGCGTAAGGAAGAGCCTTTTTAGCATTCATCCCTATAAGGGAAAAGCCACCAACCATTCCAGCTTCAAATGTTCCAAATCCACCTATGCTGTGTATGGGAAGGATAGTCGTAAATTCTGCAAACGTTGAAACAAAAATAGTTTTAAAAAAGCCAAGCCCGAGATGAGCTGCATTTAGAATAAACATAAACGCTGTGAACTTCAAAATCCATATACAGATAGAGAAGAAAAACATCTGCATTAATTTATCTACCCTGAAAAGAACTGCAGAAGCGATGATTAACTTATCAAAAAAAGGAATTCTTTCCTTAAAAAAGTGTAGAAATTTATAAGCAACAAACAGAGCAATCCCGACAAGAGCAACCGCCAATATGGGGAAGAAAATCAACCTTTTATCAGAAAAAGAAACGGAAAATAGAGAGAATAGAAAGAGAATAGAAAGAGATAAAAGATCAAATACCCGTGCCCCAAAAAGGACAACAGAAGAACGCGTCATATCTATACCGTAAAGCTTCTTCAAAATAAGGGGAAAAGAGGTTTCGCCGGAGCGAAAAGGCATCACATTATTAAAAAACGTGTGAACACCTATAACAGAAGCCATCTCTGAAAGGGGAATCTCTTCAATGTAAAGTTTAAGCCTCAAAGCCCGAAAAATATAAACAAACACGTAGATAAAAAGGGAAAAAGCAATATCCCTGTAACTTAAATCCTTTAACATGCTGGAAATTTGAGAAAATACATCGTACCTATAAAGGATGTATCCAAAAATTACTAAAATTAAAAGGGAAATAACTAAATTACTCTTTCTCACTATTAATAATTCTCCTTATCACGTAGGGTTTTTTACTCTGAGACTCAAAATAGATACGCATGAGAATCTCACTGATAATACCTGTTGTTAACATTTGAAGTCCGGAGATGATGAACATAACCGATATAATAAGAAGAGGTCTGCCTCCTATTGGATGCCCCATAATCTTTATACCCATAAGGTAGGAAAAAAAGACAAGACCAATAAACAGAAGCGTTAAACCTATACCGCCAAAAAAGTGAATCGGTTTCTGCATATACTTTTTAACAAACCAGACATAAAACAGGTCAACAATTACCTTAAAAGTCCTTGAAATACCGTACTTTGACTTACCATACTTCCTTGGATGGTGCTTTACGGGAATTTCTATAATTTTATCCGGAGAAGTAACAGTAGAAACAACGGCAGGTATAAACCTGTGCATTTCACCGTAAAGCCTGACCCTCTTTATCACAGAACTTCTGTAAGCCTTGAGAGAACACCCGTAATCGTGAATTTTTATACCTGTCAACCTTCCTATCAACCAGTTTGCTATCCTGGAAGGAAGTTTTCTTGAAATCGCAGCGTCCTTTCTATTTTTTCTCCAGCCGCTCACAACATCATAGCCTTCTTCTATCTTCTCAAGAAGTCTCGGTATATCATCAGGATCATTCTGAAGGTCACCATCCATCGTTATAATCACGTCACCACCGGCAAGATCCATTCCAGCCATCATCGCCGGTGTTTGACCAAAGTTTCTTGCAAACTCAATAACTTTTACCTTTTTATCTTTTGCGGCAATTGCCTCAAGCTTTTCAGCAGTTTTATCCGTACTGCCATCATCAACAAAAATTATCTCATAGTCAAGAGGCAGGGAATCAACAACCTTCTTAATACGCTGATAAAGTTCATTAACGTTATCCTCTTCGTTGTAAAGGGGAACAACTATGGAAATCTTTTTTACACCTTTCATCTTTTCTCTCCTGAAGTTATTATTACCAACCTGTGTTTTGTGAGAAGCTCCTGCCTGACATCAACTACCCTGTACGGAACTTTCAACCTTTTGAGCCTGTTTTCCCTCGTAACTATCAGAACATTCTTATCTTTAAGGAGTTCTGCAGCTTTTCTAAAATCTATCTGTGGAATCTTCCCTTCACCGTAATAATAGACAATCTCAGGACTTGTATAGGCAAGCGAATAGACAGAGAGATTCGGATTCTTTAACTTCATGTGTCTTAATTCTTTTCCAATTAAAGGCTTTGCCCTGTAAGGTTCAAGAACGGGAAGGGTAACCCATTTAAAGAGAATCATCGTTGATAAAAATCCGTAGAGGAGCGGTTTGTACGGCTCTTTGCTTCTAAAGATGAAATAGAGAGAAACGGCAATAGGAACAACCATGACTGCTGCAACTAAGGGCAATTTTTTTACAACAAGTGCAGCAGGAACGGCAATAATCAAAAAAAATAGAAGAACCGCTGTTAGATAGTAAGGAAGCTTTTCTCTATAATTTCTAACATAATAAGCGGTTAAGATTGCAAACGCAGGAAAAGACGGAAGTAAGTAATGTGCAAGTTTAGTGTGAGCTATTTGAAAAAATCCACAAATAATTAGAAACCATACAGTAGCAAACATTAAAAGGTCATCAACATATATCCTCTCTCTATCCTTCCAGAACTTATAAACTGCAAATATGAAAACTACAGAAAACGGAAGGAACATCCATGGATAGTTGACAAAATAGTACCACCACTCGGTTGGATGACCCGGAATTTTAGACGTAAATCTCTCTATGTTGTGGAAGATAATGAAATCTTTAAAGAAAAGGTAACCGTGCTTCTTCAAAATTGCCGCATACCAGGGGGCAACTATGACTGTGAAAATGGCAAAGCCGGAAAACCACGGGATTTTTTTAAATGTTTTTATCAAATCACGTCTTAAAATCAGATAAACAACAGCAACAAGACCGGGAAGAGCAAGTCCAACGGGACCCTTAGTTAACGTTGCAAACCCTGCCGCCGCAAAAGCCGCTAAATAACACCGTTTCCTGTTTTCATGATAGCCGTTATAAAACGCCATAAGAGAAGCGGCTATGAAAAATGTTAAAACTATATCAGGCATAGCCGCCGACGACATCACGATAAAATCAAGAAGAGAAAGTAATATAAGCGAAGACCAAAAAGCAAACTCCTCATCCTTCCACTTTTTAATCCAGAGATACAAAAGTAAAACCAGCGCTACACCAAAAAGAGAAACGAAGAATCTTCCACCAAACTCATTAACACCAAAAAGTTTATAACCTGCAACGATGAGCCAGTAAATGAGAATCGGCTTGTCAAAGCGATATTCGTAGTTGTAGTAAGGGGTTATATAGTCACCACTTTTAACCATCTCGTGAGCAGCTTCAAGGTACTTTGGCTCATCCTTGTCAAAGGCTGAGTAAAAGCCGTTTGGAACAACAAGTAAAAGGATCGAAACAAGAGCTAAAATTAGAAATTTCTTGTCTTTTAATATCTTTAATATCTTCCTCATGTAAACCTCTCTATAGTCTGAAAACGGAACTGATGTAATTATAACCGAGATAGTATAATTCAACGGGAAATATTATGGAGGTTTGAATTGAAATTCAAGAAGCTTCTTAAGTGTTCTAACTGCGGAAACATAGGAGAGTTCGAATACATCGGATCAAGGAACTTGAATAGAAACGGTGAAGTGAAAGAGATAGTGGGCGATAAAGAACTGTGGGTAAGCTATTACAAATGTCCAAACTGCAACATTATAGATATAGAGATGCATCCGTCAGGAGAAAAACCCGACATACCGGAAGAATTTTTCAAAGAGGTGCTGATTGATGAAAAAAGTGAAGAAGAAACTTCCAGCGATAGATAGAAAAACCCTGAATCTGTTTTTAATCATGCTCTTTCTTGCAGGAACGGTGAACCTCTGGCTTTTAACACTCCATCACGAAGAACCGAGGCGGGGTATCGTTGCTCTTGAAATGCTGTTCAGACACAACTTTGTTCAGCCAACTGTACTGATGGTTCCCTACTTTAAAAAACCACCATTACATAACTGGATAACCATTCTATTTGCAGGGTTCAACCCTCACTGGATAAACGAATTCACACTGAGATTTCCATCACTTGTAGCGACAGGTCTAACCGCTCTCTTTCTCTACTACTTTGTAAAAGAAAAACTCGATGAAAGAAGAGCTGTCTTTTCATCAATAATATTTATGACAACGTGGACAGTATTAATAGGTTACTCAACCAAATGTGAACCGGATATGCTGTTTACTTTATTTACATTTCTTTCCATAAGCCTGTGGTACCACTTTTTTGACAAAAATAGAAAATTCATTGCCTGGACTGTGGGATATTTCCTTGCATCTCTTGCACTTTTAACAAAAGGACTACCGGGAATTCTTTTCTTCATCATTTCCTATATAGTGGTATTGTTTTCAAGAAAAGAGCTGAAAGAACTCCTAACACTTCAGCACATAGCAGGAATAGTAATAGGACTTATGCCATTTTTTTTATGGGTTATGGCAGTGTCTCCGGAAAAGGCGGTTTTAACACTATGGCACGAAGCGGTAAGGAGAACTGCGGTAGACAACCCTGTAACAAAGACATTAAAGGGCATAATCCTGTTCATTCCAAGGTTTATACTTGCCCTATTTCCATGGTCACTATTTGTCATCTATGAAATAATAAAGGATAAAGGCAGGGTAAAAGTTATTGAAAATCCATTCATGAAAGAGATAGCTTTCATAATAATAGCAAATATAACCGTGTATCTTTTCTCACCCGGAACAAGAATGAGATATATAATTCCGCTTATACCGTTTATATCTATCCTGTTAGCAGAAATTTTAAAAGATAAAAAAGTCAATCCTCAGAGGAGCATATCAAACATCCAGTTTTTAATGGATATCCTTCTATTTTTAGGAATTATTACAACAATATGGCTGACACTTCATGCAGAAATAGCTCTAAACTCTACAATTTTCTTCCTCATAGTGGCTTACTTTATCTATTTTTACGCAATGAAAAGGATAGATGTAACAAACTTTATCCTCATGGCAGGTTGCACACTCTTTATAATTAGAGGATTTTATAGCGGTTACTATCTATCAATAGCTGAATTCAAATATCCAAAATATAAAAAAGCAGCCTGGGAAATTTCCACAATTACAAAAGGGGATAAACTATCAACGCTGATACCGGAACTGAAAACGGGATTCTACATCGAGAAATTTAGACAACAGCCTTTACCACTCAAAAGAAAAACAGAACTGGAGAAAGGTGAATTCTTTATCACGGAAAAACCTTTTGACAAGCAGGTAAAAGAGTTTAAATTGGGCAACAGGGTTCTCTACCTATGCAAAAAAGAATAAATTAAGAAAACTACAAATAATGCAAAGAGGTGTGAGCGTTGAAAACCGCTACCTTTCGAGTGTTTAGATTTAATCCTGAAACAGACAGAAAGCCTCAATACCAGGATTACGAAATTCCTATCACAAAAGGAATAACAGTTCTTGAAGGATTAACATACATAAAAGATAACATAGATCCCACACTCGCTTTCAGGGCTTTCTGCAGAAGCGGAATATGCGGTTCGTGTGCCGTAAACATCAACGGGAAACCTCGCCTTGCATGTAAAACACCTATTGAAAAAATCATGGAGGAGTTTAGTTCTAAAACTATTATTATAGAACCCCTCTCAAGATTTAAAATCATAAAAGACCTTGTCGTTGACACGGAAGGTAAAAAAGAAACGATAAAACGCTTTAACCTGTGGCTTGAGGAAAAAGAGCCTCCCAGAGATGCAGAATTTACCGTCTCACCTGAAGAGGTAAAACAGTACGAGAAAGAAACAGACTGCATCCTATGCCTTGCCTGTTGCAGTGTTTGTGAAGCGTTAAAAGAAAACATTCCATTCTCAGGTCCTTTTGCGTTTGTCAGAACCTTCAGGTTTCTGTCAGATTCAAGAGAAAAGGAAGAGATAAAAGAGAAAAGACTTGAAATAGCACTTAACGCCTCCGTATGGTCCTGCCTTCAGTGTCAGAAGTGCGTTGCAGTCTGTCCAAAAAACATTGCACCTGCAGATGATATACAGAAAGTTAGAAGAGCAATCGTAAGAAGCGGGAAGAAAGAATCTCCTGGTGCAAAGAAGCTCTCCCACTACCTTAACTGGATATACGCAACAGGACAGATTAACCGCCTATTTTTGCCGGCTGATGTTTACAACAGTGAAAAAGCTGTAAAAGAGTTTATAAAAACGTGCAGAGAACACGGCATTGAAGTGTGGGACATTCCACACCTTCCCGACGGATTCCTGGCGCTGAGAGACCTTATAATAAGGGCACTGGTGGAAGAAGGGAACATTGAAGCAATAGACTTTAAAAAGATACGGAAAATAGACGAAAAGATAGAAGCACTCCTTAAAGGAGAAGAGAAGTGAGAAGAATTGGATTTTATAGAGGCTGCTGTTTTCAGGGACTTGATTTCATCCTGTTTGAAGTCATAAAAAACGTACTCAACAGGCTTAATGTCGAACTTCCCGAAGTGAGAAAGACCGTGTGTTGCGGCGGAAATGTCATTGATGAAGAGAGCAGATTTCTATCGGTTTTAATTAACGGCAGAAACATGGCCGCTGCGGAGAAAGAAAACCTTGATCTGTTAATAAGCTGCAACACCTGCTTCATGGTTATAAACAGAGCGAAAAAAGTTCTTGATGAAAATGAAGAAATAAAAGAAAAGATAAACAGAATCCTTAAGGAGGAAGAGCTCACCTACACCGGCAACCTTAAACTCTGGCACATTTTACCCTTCCTGACACGAAAAATTGGTTTTAAAGAAATAGAAAGAGAAGTAAGGAGGAAGCTTCCCGTAAAAATGGCACCTTTTTACGGATGCCACCTGAGATATCCTGAAAAGGTCATTAAAGACGGGGAACTTGAAAAGCTTATAGAGGTATGTGGGGGCGTACCAACAGAGTTTGAAGAATCAAACACATGCTGCGGCTACCATGCAATATATACAGACAGGGCAACTGCTCTTAAAAAAATTAAAAAGATTGTTGAAAGTGCGAAAGAAGCCGGAGCAGAAGTAATAGTAACACCATGCCCCTTATGCTTTAAAGCTTTTGATCTCTATCAGGCAGACGCAAAAATAAAAGAAAAACTACCTGTCCTATTTTTACCGGAGATGGTAGCCCTTGCTTTTGGAATGGATGAAATAGAATCAGGGATAAAGTACCACAAAATCCCTGTAGAGATATAAAAACCCCGCCCTTAAAAGGCGGGAACCGTTAATCCTTAATGGGACCAACTATAGCTATGAAAGCCACCAAAATTCCCCACGCCTTAGCTGCAAGAGCAAGAGCATCCATTTTGAACCTCCCCATCTTCTGGTATTAATTGTAATTTACCAGCTATTCTTATATATGTCAAATATTATGGTTGAAATAAAAAAGAAAGAAAGCTTTTATCTATCAAGCAATTTCAACAAAGTTTTCATTTCCCTTAAAGCGGTACTTTATTAAATCCTTAAGGTCATCAAAACCTTCAAGGTTCGGATTTTTCTCAACAAACTCAAAAGCATCTTCTCTTGCCATCTTTAAAAGTTCAAAGTCCCGCCTTAAATCCGCTATTTTAAACTCACCTATACCAGACTGCCTTGTTCCCATAAGTTCTCCGGGACCTCTAAACATAAGGTCCGCCTCTGCAACCTTAAAACCGTCTGTCGTGGCTTCAAGGACTCTCAAACGTTTTATCGCATCTTCACTTACGGTTCTTTTTGTTATGAGAAAACAGAAAGACTGCCTGTCACTCCTCCCAACTCTGCCTCTCAACTGATGAAGCTGGGCAAGCCCGAACCGTTCAGCATGTTCAATTACCATAACAGTTGCCTCAGGAACATCAACACCAACTTCTATAACAGTCGTTGAGACAAGCACATGAAACTCACCGGACTTAAATTTTGACATAACTTCATCCTTCTCTTCCTGTTTCATCCTGCCGTGAAGAAGCCCAACGGAAAAATCTTTAAGCTTCTCACTCCAGAAGTGAAACATCTCTGTTGCTGCCTTAAGTTCAATCTTTTCAGACTCCTCAACAAGCGGATAAACAATGTATGCCCTGTTCCCCTTCAAAAGCTCTTTTCTTAAAAAAGAAACTACCTTTTCCATCTCATCATCAAAAACAATCTTTGTTTTCACGGGTTTGCGTCCTGCTGGCATTTCATCTATAACAGAAACATCAAGATCTCCATAGGCGGTAAGGGCAAGAGTCCTCGGTATAGGCGTCGCTGTCATAACAAGAACATCCGGACGGCTCCCCTTATTTTTAAGTTCCGCTCTCTGCTTGACGCCAAACCTGTGCTGTTCATCAATAATAACAAGACCTAAATTTTCAAACTCCACCTTTTCCTGAATAAGAGCGTGAGTGCCAACAATCACCTTAAAATAGCCCTTTCTTATCGCTTTGAGGGTAGTCTCTTTAGCTTTCGGCGTCATGCTGCCTGTCAAAATTCCAACAGGAATACCAAAGTGAGAGAAAAACTCCTTAAACTTCTTAAAGTGCTGCTTGGCAAGAATTTCCGTCGGTGCCATAACCGCAACCTGATATCCACTCTTTACAGCAAGATAGGCAGCAGCTGCAGCAACAACCGTTTTACCACTACCAACATCTCCCTGAATCAGGCGGTTCATAGGTTTTTCACTCTTCATATCCGCTACTATTTCCTTTAGAACTCTCTCCTGAGCACCAGTTAGACAAAATGGCAGATTCTTCTTAAATTCGTCCAACATCTTTTCCGTTACAGGAAAACCTATACCCTTTTCTTCCTTTATACGTCTTCTCACAAGGGCCAATGCCACCTGGAACAGGAAAAATTCATCGTATATCAAACGCTGCTGATAAGCCGTCTTGAACTCCTGAAGTTCTTCAACAGGTGATGAAGGAAAGTGAACCTCCCATATTGATCGAGATATAGAAGGCAACTTTCTCTTTTTTACTATTTCTCCTGGAAGATACTCCGGAAAACGGAGAAGTGTTTTCTTCACAACAAAGGCTATATCTTTTCTTACAAGGTTCTGCTTCAATCCCTCCATTAGATGGTAAACAGGCAGTATAACGCCAACCTTTGAATAACTCTTTTTCTCTTCAAAAATCTCAACTTCTGGATGAACCATGGTGAAAGAAAGACCACTCCTTTTAACTTTACCGTAAGCTACCACATCCTTTCCCAACTCTCTGGCCTGAGAAAAGAGCTTTTTGTAAAACCCAAAAACTCTCTGCTGCAGAAAGAGAAGCGTTACCTTCCCGTGCCTATCGTAGAGTATAACTTTCAAAAGCTTTTTTCCTCTTTTAGTAACCGTATCTACAATCCCTGCAACCTTTCCTTTTACGAGGGCAGTTTCTCCATCTCTCAGGAGATTTAGAGGCGTTATAGTCGTCCTATCTTCATACCTGAAAGGAACATAAAAGAGAACATCTAAAATGGTGTTAAGACCCAACTTTTTTAACCGTGAAATGGCGTATTTGTTCAACCCCTTCACCGTCTCCGGCGGCTGGAAAAAAGCTTTTAAAGGATACTTTTCCGCTTCCTCTACGAATCCTGAAGAGGATGAGGATACAATCTTTTCTAACTTTTTTTTCTGAACCTCTCTTTCTATCTCTTCAAGAGAAAACCTCAAAACAAAAACTGTATGAAGTTCTTTAATAAGCCGCTTCCTATCACTATCAGAAAGGTACCTGTAACCCTTCAAAAACTTCTCGGCCTTTTCAACAAAAGAGATTCTCTTTTCTGAAAGAAAAGGTTTTAACTTTGAAAACATTGCAAGGAGAGCTTTATCAGGATCTCTAACCCTATCAAAGTATCTAAAATCCTCTTTTACAAGAAGGGTAAGCAACCTTTTTATGTTCTCCAGGGTTTCCCTCATAAACTTTACCTTTGAAGGTGGTATAATTTGCTATAGTAAAATATCCCTATTTCAGAGGATAACCATATGAAAAAACTTGCCGCTCTGCTATCTGCCTTCATACTTGCATCTTCCTGCGCAACTCAGCAAAAGCCGGTTACAAAACCGCCAAAGTTAACAGAGAAAAAAAACGATGACTTCCTCTACTATTATATGAATTTCTCAATAGCGACAAAGGAAGGAAAGAGAGAAGAAGCAGAAAAGTACCTTGAAAAAGCCCTAAAAGTAAGACCAAACAACACAGAATTAAAACTTACAGCTGCCATGTTTTATGCATCAATCGGCGACCTGAACAAAGCGATAGAAACGGCAAAATCCATAACAAATGAATCTGAAAAATCCCTTAGAATTTTAGGAAAACTCTTCATAATGAACGGCATGAACAAACAAGCGGCACATGTATTTTTAAAACTGACTCAAAAATCTAAAAAACCTGATGATTTTGTAATCTGTGGAAAACTTTTAATAGGTGAAAAGCGGTATGACGAAGCTGCCAAAATACTGGAAAAAGGACTAAAAATCGACCCCGAAAATTCTCTTCTTAACTTCCTGACAGGATACAGTTACTACAAGGAAAAACAGTACAAGAAAGCTGAAAAATACCTTGAAAAAGCTGCAGAATTAAACCCCGAAATAGATGATGCTTACCAGATTCTCGAAACCATTTACCAGAAAAATCACAGTAAAAACATAAAAAGATTTTTTGAAAAGCTGTGCAGGAGAAAAGATGCACCGCTGCCGGCACTTAGAGAACTTGCAAAGATATATATAATAGATGGAGAAAAAGGCAAAGCTGTAAAAATTCTCAACAGAATAGTAGAAAGAGAACCATACAATTTGAAAAACTTAACCCAGGTTGCTACAAGCCTGCTTAACCTGAAAGAGTATAAGAAAGTTATCCCCGTAATAGAGAGAATAACAAAGCTTAATCCTGACAATCCAAACGTTTACTTCCTTTTAGGTCTTGCCTATGAATTAACGGGACAGAAAGAAAAGGCAGTAAAAGCTTATGAAAAATCGTTAGACCTGTTCCCTGAAAACACAACCGTAATTGAGCAGCTTGCAACTTTGTATTTAAGACTTGGAAAAATAGAAGAGGCAAAAGCCTACTTTGAGAGACTATATCAACTTACCAAGAAAAGCGATTATGCTCTTAGAATAGCAGCTATCGCAGATAAAAATGGCAATACCCGGGAAGCTTACAGTTTCCTCAAATCAATTGTAAGCAAGGGAAGTAACGATCCAAGACTCTACTTTTCCCTTGCCGTTTATGCCGACAAACTTGGAAAAGAAGAAGAGGCAGAAAGATATCTGAAAAAGCTTCTGGAAAAGCATCCTGACGACCCGGCAGCCCTCAATTACCTCGCATACCTTTACGCAAACAGAGGTGAAAACCTTCAAGAAGCACTAAAACTGATAAGAAAAGCCCTCAAAAAGAGGCCTGATAATGGCGCCTATATTGACACCTACGGCTGGATACTCTTTAAGATGGGAAAGTATGACAAAGCCTGCAAAGAACTTCAAAGAGCGCTCAAACTTAGCAACGGTGACGCGGTCGTTGAGGAACATTTAGGAGAATGCCTGTACTACAAAGGGGACTGGGATAGGGCAAAAGATCACCTTAAAAGGGCTCTCAAAAAGATGACAAAGAATCCTGAATCAATAGAGGGCGAAGGCAACATAAAATACCGGGCGCAGGAGATACTTAAACGTCTTGAATAGTTGTTCAAATCAGGATAAATCAATAAATTAATTACAGAACAGGAAAGGAAGGAGGATTGCAGATGAAAAAGGGAACGATAATGTTTATTCTTGGAAGCCTCGTTGGAGCAGGGGCAGCCTATCTTGCAACAACAAGGAAAGAAGAGATAATGGAAAAATTGCAGGAACTTCAGGAACAACTTAAAGACAGTGACCTTCCTGAAAGGGCTAAAAAGCTGGTTAAAGAAATAGCTGAAAACATTCAAACACTTGTAATGTCACCAGAAGAAGAACTTTCTGAGGAAGAGAAAAAGGATATTTTAGACGAAGTGGAATCAAAGATTCAAAAGTTAGAAGAAGCGATTAAAGGAGACGAAACAGAAGCTTGAAACTATCACAGTTAATAGAAAAAATAGATATAGAAGCCATTCAATTTGAAGATTGCATCATTCGTGGCATATCAGAAGATAGCCGGCAGATAAAGCCTGGCTATCTTTTTTTTGCGGTGAAAGGTTTTCAGGCAGACGGCCATAACTATATTGAAAATGCCATCTCAAAGGGTGCCGTTGCCATTATAGGCACAGACAGAAAAGCACTAAAAAAGGCAGCAGAAAAAGGTGTAACAGCACTCTTAACAAGAGAGATAAGAAAAACAGAAGGCATAATAGCACACCGCTTCTTCGATAAACCTTCAGAAAAACTGAAGTTAATAGGAATAACAGGAACAAACGGGAAAACAACAACTTCTTTCATACTTTACAACGCTTTAAAAAGCGCAGGATTCAAAACAGGACTGATAGGAACAGTTGAATACGTAACACCAAATAGCAGAAAAAAGGCAGAAAGAACGACTCCACCGCCGATAGAGCTAAACGCTCTTTTAAAGCAAATGGTTGATGAAGGTGCTGAATATGTCGTAATGGAAATTTCTTCCCACGCCGTATCATTATCAAGAATAGAGGGACTCACCTTCCAGGGAGGTGTTTTCACAAATCTTTCGCCAGAGCATCTTGACTTTTATCAAAATATATACAACTACTTCCTGGCAAAGTATGGTTTCCTTAAATACATAAACCCGGAGGGATTCTTCCTCACAAACAGTGACGACTTCTTCGGAAGTGTCATAGAGGGAACAAAAACCATCCATAGATTTGAAACTATATCTTACGGAAGATCGGGAAAACTGAAAATAACAGAGATAAAGCCAATACCAAACGGAACACAGGTAAAAGTTACATTTAAAGGAAAAACATTTACGCTAAAAACAAATCTTAAAGGAAAATACAACGCCTACAATGTGACTGCTGCTTTCGGCGCCCTTTTAAAATTAGGATTTGAAAACGCTGAAGACTACTTCAAACAAATAACGGTGCCGGGACGGCTGGAGGAAATCGCACCAGACATCTACATAGATTACGCCCACACGCCGGACGCACTTGAAAACGTCCTTAAAACACTGAAAGAAATATACCCGCACAAAAAACTCACGGTAGTTTTTGGATGTGGCGGAAACAGGGATAAGCAGAAAAGACCCCTCATGGGGAGAATCGCATCGAAGATCGCCGATAGAGTTATAGTGACAACAGATAATCCCCGATTTGAAAATCCTGAAGAGATAATCAAAAATATCTTAAAAGGCTGTGACTTGAAAAAAACAAAAGTTATTCCCGATAGAAAAAGTGCCATAGAAACTGCAATAAAGGAAAGCAGTGGTGTTATCCTTATAGCAGGCAAGGGACATGAAGATTACCAGGAAGTTAGAGGAAAAAAATACCACTTTAGCGACAAAGAAGTAGCATTAGAGGTGATAGGTGAAATTAAAAGAGATAGCTAACATAACAGGTGGAACTATCAAAGGAAACTTAAACGTTAACGTTGAACGGTTTGAATTTGACTCAAGAAAGGTTACGGAAAAAACGCTATTCATACCGCTAAAAGGAAACAGGGATGGCCACAATTTTATAGACGACGCCGCAAAAAGAGGCGCTGCTGCGACACTATCAGAAAAAGAATTAAAACCGATACTCCCTACGATCCACGTTGAAAACACGATGGAAGCTTTCAAAAAAATTGCACTTCACAAGCGAGAAATTTTTAGCGGAAACGTCATAGGCATAACAGGAAGCGTTGGCAAAACAACCACTAAAGAACTTCTTACCTACGTTTTATCCAAATTTTCCACCGTCCACTCAAACGTAGAAAGCTACAACAACCTTTTAGGGATTACCCACACTCTCGCTAATTTGAAAAAGTGCAACGTGTACATTCAAGAAATAGGGACAAACAGTCCCGGGGAAGTGGCGACTCTAACAGAAATGGTGAAACCACACATTGGTGTAGTAACTGCAGTAGAACCGGGTCACCTTGAAGGATTTAAAACATTTGAAAATCTACTAAAAGAAAAGTTTTCACTGATCGAAAATACAGAAGTTAAAATTGCACCATCACATCTTGCAAAAGAGAAAAACATTTTAACTTTTGGCAAAGGTGGCACTGCAGAAATTATAGAAGCACATTTTTATCCAGAAAAAACGCTATTCACAGCGAAAATCAACAGTAAAACGGTAAACGGTCAGGTAAACATCCCGGGAAGAGGCATACTAAACGCAATTTTAATAACACTGTTGATTGGAAACGTTCTGAACATCCCACCCGAAGAGATTGTGGAAATTGTGAAAACTTTTAAACCACCAAAGTGGAGAATGGAAATTGTAAAGCTTGGCAGTATAACTCTGATACGGGATTACTACAACGCCAATCCTGCATCAATGAAAAATGCGATAGATGTTTTATCCCTCTACGAAACGCCAAAGGTTGCGGTATTAGGTGAAATGTTAGAACTTGGGAACCACTCTGAAAAGCTTCATAGAGATATAGGCAAATACCTTTCGGAAAAAGGCATAGAAGAAGCCCTATTTTTTGGTAAAAACAGCGTTTTCTACCTTTCAAATTTCAACGGCAGAGGTTATCATTTTAATAACAGGGACGAATTTTTACAGTTTTTAAAAACCTTTGATTTCAGCGGGAAAACCGTTCTTATAAAAGGTTCCAGAGGGAACAAACTTGAAGAAGTTGAAACCATAATAAGAGAGAGGTTCCAGTGATAGTCGTTCTTAAAGGTGGACCTTCCCCGGAAGCGGAAGTTTCAAGAAAAAGCGCAGCTGCCGTAGTAAAAGCATTGAAAAAGTTAGGATATGAAGTTTTAGACCTTGAATTTGACGAAAATGCTGCAAAAAACCTAATAGAGCTCAAGCCGGAAAGGGTGTTCATAGCCCTACACGGTGTTCCCGGTGAAGATGGTTCCGTTCAGGGACTTTTAGAAAGTTTAGGAATACCTTACACAGGATGCGGCGTTGAATCAAGCGCCATTTGCATGGACAAAGACGCAACAAAAAGATATCTTAAAAGCTTTGGCATTCCGGTACCTGCAGGAGAAACTTATTTCTCAAAAGAGGAAGTTGACTGGATGGAGATACCGTGCGTCGTAAAACCGGCAAGAACAGGCTCAACGGTAGGCATATCTGTCGTTAAAACAGAAGAAGAGCTTGAAAAAGCAGTTGAAATTGCATTTAAGTATGACACAAAAATTCTCATTGAAGAGTTTATAGAAGGGAGAGAACTGACAATCCCGGTGCTGAATGGAAAGGCTCTTCCAATCGTTGAAGTTATCCCCGAAGGAGGTTTTTACGACTATGAAGCAAAATATAAAAAACATACAACAAAATATGAAGTACCTGCCAGAATTCCAGAAAAAACAGCTAAAAAAATAAATAAGTTGGCTGAAAAAATATTTCGCATTTTAGAGTGCCGCGGAGCCATCAGGATAGATCTCAGACTTGATGAAATGAATGTTCCGTACATCCTTGAAGTTAACACAATTCCCGGCATGACAGAGAGAAGTTTACTGCCAAAATCTGCCGCTGCTGCCGGCATAACATTTGAAAAACTGATTGAGGAAATCCTAAAAGGATGAAGAGGCCACTATTTATAATTTTCTTTATATTAATTCTACTTTCCGGTCTAATCCTCTTCATCTATTCACCAATGAAAATTGAAAGGGTCAGAATAAAACTTGACAAAAATCTATGGGGAAGCAAAATAACAGATATGCTGACCGGACAGATATTAATAAATTCTCCCTATGATGAGAACAAAATAAAAGATTTGACTTCTTTTATAAGCTCACTTCCCTGGGTAAGAAAGGTAGATATCTCTTTTATCAAAGGAACTTTAACAATCAATATTGAAGAAGAACCTGTAAAGTTATGTATCATCTCTAAAAACGAGGCCTTTAACGTGGGAGAAAATGGTTACATCCTCGGAAAGGATAAAAAACTCTGTTCCCAAAATCAAACCTTTTTTTACAAAGGGAAAACTCCTTTTTTTATAAAGGACTCTAAAGGATTTCCAAAAGTTACGGAAAATATCTTACTTGAAATTTCCCTTATAACTCAATACATTTCATCTAAAAATCCCATTAAAGAGAAACCGGAAATTTTACTGACAGATACAGGTATAAAATTACTTTACCCCCAGCATAAAATAATCGTTTTCCTTGGAAACGGTGAAAATAGCTGGCAGAATTTCCAAAAATTGTTTAAAATTCTATCCAGGCCATATTCCGGCTACTACGATTTAAGATTCTCAGGCCTTCTGATTGAGAAGGGGAGGAAAAATGATTGAAGAAAAAATCCTTACCATAGATTTAGGAACAAGCTACATAAGGGCCACACTTGGTGTTATAGATAGAAAAGGCAACAAAAAAATAATAGCTATGGCATCTGTTCCTTCAAAAGGAATTAAAAGTGGAAACATTTCAAGCGTTGTATCGGTTAAAGATGCCCTTAATGCAGTTCTTAACAAACTCAAGATAGAAGCCTCTACCACACTGCCAAATGAAGCTTACGTTATCATTTCAGGTACCCACACACTCAGCTACAAAATAGAGGCAAAGATAAACTTTCCCGGTATTCAAACAATCCAATTCAAGGATGTTAATGATCTCAAAAACAAAGCAGAAAGGGAACTTATGGAAAAAAAAGGCCCACCCGTAAAACAACATTATGAAACAATGCACATAATACCCCAAGAATTTATAATAGAAAATCTTACCGGCATCCAAAATCCTGTCGGACATAGTGGAAGAGAACTTGCAATGAAAGCCCTCATCGTTCTTGTAACAAAACACACAAAAAGAACGATAGAAGAACTCTTAAAAGATTGCGGGATAAAACTTAATAGTCTGATACTGCAGTCCCTTGCAGCCTTTTACGGAATAAAAGGCAAGGAAAACATCTACTTTAACAACAACCTTTTTATATACATGGGAGCAGGTACCACTGAATACTTCTACTTTAGAGAAGACAAACCTGTTTTTAACAAGTATATCCCTGACGGTGGAAACGACATAATAAAATTCATAATCAGCAAGTTGAAACTTAACAAGAAGGAAATCGAAAAGTTATTTTTTGAACATGGAAGCGCATACGCACTTAAAGTTCCTCAAAACGAATACATCACAATTTCTATAGGTGGCAAATTGGCCAAGCTTCCAAAAATTGTAATTCCGGCTCTCGTACAGATAAGACTGCGAAAAATTTTAAAAGACATTAAAACGGAGCTTGAAAACACTGATCCATCAATGGTAGTTAATCTCAACAAAATCTATCTCACCGGAGGACTGGCCAAACTTAAGGATATAGATGTCCTTACAAAGAAAATCTTTAAAGCACCTGTAGAGATATGCAGCCCCGATTACAACGTTACGGATCTCTCACTAACACCTGTCATCGGAGCTATAAACTACATAGCTGCAACAAGAAAACCGGAAGGAAAACTCTTCGAAGTGAAAGACGATATAATTCCAAAAAGCCACGAAGCAGGCGTGTTTGGTTGGGTAAAAAGGCTTATTGATCAACTAATATAGAGATGACAAGAACACAAAGTGGAGGTTTTAGATGTTTGACATAGCAGAAGAAAGCTTCTTAGGACCAGTTATAAAGGTAATAGGTGTGGGAGGCGGTGGTGGCAACGCCGTATCACGAATGTTTGAGAACGGTATAGAAGGCGTTGATTTCGTCGTTGTTAATACAGATGCCCAGGTTCTTTCAAAATCACCAATACCTATAAAAGTTCAAATAGGTGAGAAGTTAACAAAAGGGTTAGGCGCCGGTGGAAAGCCTGAAATCGGCGAGCAGGCGGCACTTGAAGACGAACCAAAAATAAGAGAGGTCCTTGAAGGTGCAGATATGGTGTTTATCACCGCAGGAATGGGCGGTGGAACAGGAACAGGTGCAGCGCCAATAGTTGCAAAAATAGCAAAAGACATGGGCATCCTCACTGTTGGCGTAGTGACAAGACCTTTCGACTTTGAAGGAAGAAAACGCCACGAATACGCAGAGCAGGGCATAAGAAGACTGAAGGAGTTTGTTGATACACTTATGGTTGTTCCTAACCAAAAACTTTTAACAGTTGCACCAAAAGATATGAGCATACTTAACGCATTTAAACTTGCAGACAACGTTCTCTACCAAGCTGTTAAAGGCATAACAGAAGTCATAACAAGACCTGGACTCATAAACCTTGACTTTGCAGACGTAAAAGCTGTAATGCACAGCGGTGGTTACGCGTTGATGGGAACAGGTGAAGCAAGTGGAGAAGACAGAGCACTTACAGCTGCAAGAAAGGCAATTGATAACCCGCTTCTTGAAAACGTTCAAGTTGAAGGAGCAAGCAGAATTCTTGTAAACATAACAGGTGGAACAGATCTTACACTTGACGAAGCTTACGCTGCTGCAGGACTTATTAAAGAGAGAGCAAAGAGGGATGATACAAACTTCTACTTTGGTGTAACCCTCGATGAATCCCTTGAAGATTCTATACAGGTTACTGTAATAGCAACCGGATTTGATGAAAAAGGAAGGCCTACATTCCCACCAGGATTCACGGCAGCAACCACTTCCACATCATTTGGAAGTAAAAGAGAACCTGAAGAAGAAATCATAGATTTAAACATTGACATAGCAAGTCTTTTAGAACAACTTAAAGACGAAGAGTGATTGAGTTAAACGCTTTATGTAATCACCTGCAGGTCAAAAAGACAGACCTGCAGGTTTGTCTTATCTATCCGGGCGATGCTTTTTCAGGATTTTCAAGCCTTGCCCTTTCCAACATCTATTCCAACCTCAACGCTATCGACGGTATCTCATGTGATATTGGATTTGGCTCTCACAGGACCAGTTTTTTTCTTGACAAACCTTTTAAAGAGTTTGACATTTTAGCATTCTCAATAACATACGAGGAACATCTATTTGACGTAATAAAAACACTTACAAACTGGAAAATAGAACCGGACAGAGAAAAAAGAGAAGAAGCACCCTTAATCTTTGCTGGTGGTATAGGCGTTTTCTACAATCCCGCTCCCTTCCTGCCACTATTTGACATAATATACTTAGGCGAAGCAGAAGAGAGAATAGAAAATATATTCAGAAAACTTGCAGGCAAAAAAAATAAAAAACAATTAATTGGAATCATGTCTGAGTTTGACAACATCATCGTTTCTCAAAACTACTCTTTCAAGTACAAAAATGACCGGGTAGAGGACTTTAAAGGCGCCGTCAAAAAGATATTCCGGTCAAAAGAGTATTCAAAACGCCTCTCATGCTCCTGCTTCATAACAGAAGAAACCGCCTTCAAAAACATGGTTCTCATAGAGTTAAGCAGAGGCTGTCCTGAAAAGTGTCGCTTCTGTGTTGCCCAGGCAATGGGACTTCCATATAGAGAAAAAGAGATAGAACTCGTAGAAAAAGAAATCATTGCAGCATCAAGAATAACGAACAGAGTTGGACTGATAGGAACAGCTGTAACCGATTACTCAGAAATGGAAAAACTCTATGCTATCCTAAAAAAATACAACATGAAGGCCTCCTTTTCGTCCCTGAGAGTCTCTTCAACTTTAGATTACGTGTTAAAGATAGTAAAAGAATCACGGCAGAAAACGGTAACCATTGCGCCAGAAGCTGGAAGAGAAGAAAAGCGAATGGCACTGAATAAAAAAGTGACAGACCGGGAATTTTTCAAATTCTGCAGGAAACTCTTTGAAAACGGAGTTGAAAATCTCAAACTTTACTTTCTTATAGGAATTCCAAATGAAACAGAAGAGGACATAGAAGCAATAGCCTCAATGACATCAGAATTCAGAAAGATAGCCATGGAATTCTGGAAAGAACGGAAAAGAACAGGAAAGATAAGTTTAAGCGTAAACCCCGTAATACCCAAACCATTTACGCCAATGCAGTGGTTTGGAATGCCACTTAAAAGCCAGATAGACAAAAAGATACGAAACTTAGGAAAACTGATCAAAAAGATACCTAACGTTGAATTCACGTTTGAAAACACAAGAAACGCTATTATTCAGGCAGTAATTTCTCGGGGCGATGACAGAATCGGAATAGCAGCAATAAATACGGTAAAGAATAGCCTTAACTTTAAAAGAGCGCTTAAAGAGTTAAACCTGAAAATTGACAACCTTTACACGAGAGAACGAGAAAAGGACGAACTCTTCCCCTGGGAAATCGTCGACAGCGGAATAAAGAGAAACTATCTATGGAAAGAGTATCAAAAAATATACACAGGTGAACCTTCACCTGTTTGCTTTAAAGGGTGCAAAGCGTGCGGACTGTGCAAATAATTACCTAAGCTTTATTACAAACCTTCCACAATAGGGACACCTTGTCCTTCCGGGTTCAAGCTCTCTTAAAAGAGAGGCAAATTCTGCAGATGAATAGGCCATACCACACCCTTCACAGGCACCAGAAGATATATCAGAAAAGACAAGGCCGTTGTATTTTTCCTTAAGGTTTTCATACTCTCTGCATACATCATCGGGCAACGTTTCTCTAATAGAAAGAGCCTTATTCTCAAGTTCTGAAATCCGCTCTTTCTGCTCTTTAATACTTCTCTCTGTTTCCTTTAACTCTCCTTCCGTCTTTTCAATAGCCTCTTTCAAAAATTTCCTTTCCGTCTTTGACTCTTCAACAAGCTCATCAAGCTCTACCTGCAATCTGGCAAGTTCCGAATTCGCCCTTATTATCTCATCTTCAGTCTTGGCTATCTGTCTGAGAATCTCTTTAAAACTCTTCCTGCTTGTAGCATGTTCCCTCTGTTTTTGAAGCCCCTTTAATCTATCCTGCTTGTAAAGGACAAAATTCTTTAAATCCTCTATCTCTGCCCTGACTCTGTTAATTCTGTCTTCTAACAAAAAAAGTCTTTTTCTAAACTCTTCCTGCTTCTTTAACAGATCTCTTTTTCTTTTCTTTAACTGACTTAAATGATTCCTTTCTCTTAGAATTTCAATTTCAACATTCTGAAGTTCTAAAAGCTTATCAAGAACGGTAGATACGTTCATCGGACACCTCAAACGGCGATTTTTCAGATTCAGCATCGAGGAAAGTTATTTCGGGAAATCGTTCTTTCAAGGCTTTAATAATTTTTTCACTAAAAAGCTTTTCCGTTCCAAAATGACCCGCATCAAAAACGGTAAGTCCTAACATAACTGCAAGTTCAGCATCGTGATACTTCACATCACCTGTAACATAAAACTCACTCACAGCTGCGGCATTCTCAATAAGAGAACCGCCACTTCCGGAGCAGACAGAAACTTTCCTGACAACCTTTTCCGGCTCATAATTGATAACCCTACGAACATCAAGGGGAAGGAAATTACATAACCTCTTCACCAATTCCTTTTGAGGTATTGGCTCAATCTCACCCACAAGACCGTAAGGGGGTACACCCTGTTGAACAACAAGGGGCATTGTATTCTTAAGCCCCATTTTCTCTGCAATAATAGCCGTTGGGCCGAAAGGAGAAACATCAAGATTGGTATGCATCGAATAAACAGGGATACCTTCTTTTATTAGAGTGAGGTAAAACTTTTCTGGAACACTGCTTTCATCAATAAATTTAACAGGGGAAATTGTAACCGGATGATGAGTAATAATCATATCCACCTTTTTTTCCACTGCCTCTTTAACAACAGAATCGCTGATAGATAGTGCAAAAAGTATCCTGTTTACCTCTTTCTCAAAACCTATCTGAATACCGCTGTTATCCCAGGAATCCTGCATTCCTTCGGGAACTACTGTTTTTAAAAATTCAACGACTCTTCTAAATGACGCCATAACAGCCTCTCTACTTCATTCTTCTCTCAAGCTCAACAGCCACATCATCAAGTGTTACACCCTTTTCAACCATAGCTACGAAAAGGTGATAGAGTAAATCTGAGGTTTCATAAACTATCTCTTTCCTGCTACCCGATTTAAACGCAAGTATGGCCTCTATCGCCTCTTCACCTACCTTTTGAAGAATTCTATCCTCCCCTTTCTTAAACAGAGAAGCTGTATAAGAACCTTCCGGGAGCGTTCTCTTTCTTTCTTCAATAATCTCATAAAGCTTTTCAAAAACCTCGCAAAATCTCATCTCTCATCTCCCTCTGCAAGCGTTCTGTAAAAACAACTCCAGTTTCCTGTATGGCAGGCTACACCCGTCTGTTCAACAATGTAAAGGAGCGTATCCTCATCGCAATCAATCAGAACACTCTTAACCTTTTGAACGTGTCCTGAAGTTTTCCCCTTCATCCACAACTCATTTCTACTTCGGGAAAAGTAATGGGCAAAACCTGTTTTAAGCGTTTCCTCAACAGCTTTCCTATTAGCATAAGCAACCATCAAAACATCCTTCGTTTTGGCATCCTGAACAACAACTGGAACAAGACCGTTTCCCTTATCAAAATTTATCTTCTCTAAAAGCTCTCTATTAACCTTTATATCACACCTCCACAAACATGCCTTCTATTGAAAAGACTATTTTAACCTAATTTAATGGTAAATCTACCTGCATCGCTAAAAATTTAGATAGAAATTTTGTATCATAAAGGTTAATTTTCACGAAACCTACATGGAGGTTCATTAAGTGCTGGTAGTCCAGAAATTCGGCGGAACATCAATGGGAAACATAGAGAGGATAAAACACGTGGCTTCGAGAGTGATAGAAGAAAAAGCTAAAGGCAACGATGTTGTTGTGGTTGTCTCAGCAATGGCAGGAGAAACCGACAGGCTGATAAAGCTTGTAAAAGAGATAACACCAGAACCAAACGAAAGAGACATGGATTTTGTCGTCGCAACAGGCGAACAGGTATCTGCAGGACTTCTGTCAATCACATTAAACAGTCTTGGATACCATGCTGTTTCTCTAACAGGATGGCAGGCAGGAATAAAAACAGACACCGCATTCACAAAAGCAAGAATTCTTGACATAAATGTCGAAAGGATAAAAGAACATCTAAAAAACGGAAAAATTGTTGTTATAACGGGATTTCAGGGAATAACAGAAACAGGAGAGATAACAACACTTGGAAGAGGTGGTTCAGACACATCTGCTGTTGCTATAGCCGCAGCGCTTAACGCTGACAGGTGCGACATTTACACAGATGTTGACGGCGTTTACACAGCAGACCCAAGAATCGTCGAAAATGCCCAAAAGATAGATGAAATATCTTACGAAGAGATGTTAGAACTTGCCTCTCTTGGTGCAAAGGTTCTTCAAATAAGGTCTGTAGAATTTGCAATGAAGTATAAAGTTCCGCTTAGAGTCCGCTGCACATTTACAACCGACGAAGGAACGCTCATAAAGGAGGAAGATGAAGAGATGGAAAAGGTCGTTGTAAGAGGCATAGCTCACAATAAAAACGAGGCAAGAATAACCGTAGAAAGGGTTCCTGACAGGCCAGGAATCGCTGCCAAGCTATTTGAAGCCCTTGCAGAAGCTAACATTCCAGTTGATATGATAGTTCAAAACGTTTCTGTTGACGGATACACCGACATATCTTTCACGGTTGATAAAAACGACCTATCAAAGGCAGAAAAGATAACAGAAGCCGTCGCAAAAGAAATTAACGCGAGAGGAGTAATAACAGACGACAGGATAGCAAAGGTATCTATTGTTGGACTGGGTATGAGAAACCACGCAGGTGTAGCGGGAAAGGTTTTCGATACGCTTGCCAAGTACGGTATAAACATCTTAATGATATCAACATCAGAGATCAAAATATCCTGTATCATAGAAGAGAAATTCACAGAACTTGCCGTAAGAGTCCTCCACGAAGCATTCCACCTTGATAAATAACTTTCATTTAAATAATATTAAATATCACCACCCTGGCGGCTTAGAAGCCGCCGTTAAATATTTTCCGCAAGGGGTAAAAAGATGGTCTATATCTACGATACAACTTTAAGAGACGGCGCACAGGGAAAAGGTGTCTCGTTCTCTTTAGAAGACAAACTAAGAATAACAATGGCACTTGACGATTTAGGCATTCATTACATAGAGGGGGGCTGGCCTGGTTCAAATCCAAAAGACATGGCATATTTTGAAGAGGTAAAAAAAATAAAACTTAAGAACGCCAAAATCGTCGCATTTTCATCAACAAAAAGAGCAAAAATTAAGATAGAAGACGACAAAAATATACAAACACTCATAGAAGCTGAAACCCCGGCAATAACAGTATTTGGAAAAAGCTGGGATTTACACGTTAAAGAAGCATTAAGGATACCTCTTGAAGAAAACTTAGAACTTATCTTTGACACGATATCCTATCTAAAAAAATATACAGATGAGGTCTTCTTTGACGCAGAACACTTTTTTGACGGATTCAAAGACAATCCCGAATACTCACTAAAAGCATTAAAAGCAGCAGAAGAAGCCGGTGCCGACTGTATTGTCCTTGCAGACACAAACGGCGGAACACTCTGGTACGAAACAGAAGAAATAATAGAAAAGGTAAAAAAAGAAATCAATGCACCTCTTGGAATTCACGCCCACAACGATTCAGACATGGCGGTGGTTAACTCACTGATAGCTGTTAGAAAGGGCGCCATACAGGTTCAAGGAACGATAAACGGTCTCGGTGAAAGAACAGGAAACGCAAATCTCTGCTCTATCATCCCAAACCTGGTTCTTAAAATGGGAATAGAAGCCATAAGCAGAGAAAATCTCAAAAAACTCTACTCTGTATCACGCCTTGTTTCAGAGCTTTCGAACAGACCCCATCCTGAAAATCTACCATTCGTGGGAGACAGCGCTTTTGCACATAAAGCCGGTGTTCACGTATCAGCCGTTGAGAAAAATCCAAGAACTTACGAACACATCAATCCTGAACTCGTCGGTAACAAACGACAGATAATGGTATCTGAACTTTCCGGAAGGAGCAACATTATAAACAAGGCAAAAGAGCTCGGCATAGAGCTTTCAAAAGATTCACCAGCCGTTAAAAAGGTTCTTGAAAAGATAAAATACCTTGAGTCTCAAGGATACCAGTTTGAAGGAGCTGAAGCCTCATTTGAAATCCTCCTCAAAGAAGCTCTTGGACAGACAAAGAAATATTTTGAACTTAAAGGATTCAGAGTCCTAACTGAAAAACGGTCTGAAAGTGAAGAGGCCTACGCAGAGGCAACGATAAAGGTTGAAATTCCTGAAGAAATCGCCAAAGAAAAAGGACTTAAAGAGAGAGTTGAACATACGGCTGCAGACGGAAGAGGTCCAGTTGAAGCATTAGACAAGGCTCTGAGAAAAGCTCTTGAAAAGTTCTATCCAAACTTAAAAGAGGTAAAACTCACAGACTACAAAGTTAGAATCCTTAACGAAACTGCTGGAACAGAAGCATCTCCCCGTGTCCTCATAGAATCAACGGATGGAAAAGATAAGTGGGGAACTGTTGGCGTCTCACCTAACATCATAGAAGCATCCTGGCTGGCACTTATAGACGCCATAAAATACAAACTGATGAAAGACGAAGAAAACAAATAAAAAAGGGGGCTTTAAGCCCCCTTTATATTTATTCAAGCTCAAACGCTCTCTCACCGTGGATAGACTTATCAAGTCCATCGTACTCCTGCTCATCATCAACTCTGAGTCCACCGGTGATGGCCTTAACAACAGAACCGATAATAAACGTAACGATACCAGCATAAAGAGTAACAGCAATAACAGAAATAAGCTGAACAACTACCTGATGAGGATTACCAAAGAAAAGACCTGCTTTCCCGCTCATTGAAGGATTGGCAAAAAGTCCAGTAGCAATAGCTCCCCACATTCCACAGAGACCATGAACCCCAAAAGCATCAAGTGAATCATCATATCCAAGTTTTGGTTTGAGAATCGCAACGCCAAAATAACCAACAATTGCTGACGTAATACCAATAATCAGGGCTCCAATGATACCTACAAAACCTGCCGCCGGTGTAATACCTACAAGTCCTGCAACAACACCAGAAACAATACCAAGAACTGTAGGATGACCGTCTCTCATCCACTCAATAATCATCCATGTGATAGCACCCATAGCGGCAGCTGTATTTGTTGTAATAAGAGCAAGAGCTGCTGACTGATTTGCAGCAAGCGCTGAACCACCGTTAAATCCGAACCAGCCGAACCAGAGAAGACCTACACCAAGAGCTGTAAGAGCAATACTTGAAGGGAACATCGCCGTTTTTCCGTAACCTTTTCTCTTACCTACAAGGTAAGCCAGAACAAGACCTGAAATACCTGCATTGATGTGAATTACAGCACCACCTGCAAAATCAAGGGCATCCATTTTCAAAAGCCAACCACCGTCACCCCACACCCAATGGGCAATAGGTGCATAAACAAAAATTATCCAGAGAGCTGAAAAGATTGCCCAGGAAGAAAACTTCATTCTTTCAATTACAGAACCACTAACAATGGCCACCGCAATACCGGCAAATGCCATCTGGAAAGACACAAAAAGAAGTGCGGGAATCGTTCCAGAAACATCGTTAACACCAATACCGGAAAGGAAGAGATGGTTTAAACCGCCTATAAATCCACCAATATCCTTACCAAAAGCGAGAGAGTAACCTATAACAACCCACACAACACTTGCAACAGCATAAGCTATGTAGCTCATACCAATTGTGTTAAGAACGTTTTTGACCCTTGCCATACCGGCGTAAAACATTGCAAGGCCAGCCGGGGTCATCATTACAACAAGAGCAGTAGCAATGAGCAACCACGCGGTATCACCATGATTGATACCGTTACCTGCAAACGCAGGCGTTGAAAGTACCAGTGCCAGCAGCGCACCTTTTAACAGACTGGCTTTTCCTGTCTTCATACCCTTACCTCCTACAAAAGTTTTAAAATCCTGCAAAATGTAGTAAAATTCATATGCCCTTCGCGCTTCAAGGTAAGGGGCATCGGTGCCGTGGCAGCGGCACCGATGCCGGACAGAAAAAGCCAGCGGTAAGTCGTAAGCGGCTTACCTGCTGGCACTCTTATGCAACAATTTTACCCTCCTTTTTTGCCTTTTCATAAGCTGTTGCAGGTACCGGATCTTCAAAATGGTAAGCTCTTAAGTGGTGTTCTGTAATGTCAAGACCTTCCTGCTCCCACTCAACAGGAACCCTGAGTCCACCTGCAAAGAACCCTGCAATCTTAGCAGCAATGTATCCTACAACCACGCCGTAAACCAGACAAAGAACTACTGCAACTATTTGCCATCCAAGATTAACGCCTCCGAGACCACCAAAAGCTTTCATACCAAATACACCTGCAAGTATAGCACCTGTTGCACCGCCCCCAAAGTGAACAGGGAATATACCGCAAGAATCATCAATTCCGAGTTTTTCAATAAGAGAGAAAACTATAGGCACCTGAGCACCTGCAACAAGTCCTATGACAAGAGCTCCAAAAGGACTTACAACATTAGTTCCAGCGCAGATAGCAACAAGTCCTGCAAGGAAACCGTTAGCTGTTGCAAGAGGATCAAAGTGAGAAACGACCATAGCAGATATAGCACCTGCACACATAGCCATTGTTGTTGTTACAGCAACAAGACCCGAAACATCTTTCAAAAAGATGGAACTACCAACGTTAAATCCGTACCATCCAAAGGCGAGACAGAAAGCACCAAAAATTGCCATCGGAACATCGTGACCGGGAATTGGAACCGGTATTCTTTTTCCATCTTTAATCTTGAACCTTCCAATCCTTGGTCCAAGGGCAATTATGGCACCGAGTCCTATCGCACCTCCAAGAGCGTGAACGTTCAGGCTTCCTGCATAGTCATGGTAAGGAATTATATTGGCACCCCAGGGGCCAAGATGAACCCAGATAGGGTAGAGAAGTCCGGTAACGATTACTGAAAGAAAAACATAAGCAAGGAAGTTTATCCTTTCTGCCACTCCACCTGAAATAATTGTCGCAGTGGTGGCACAAAATACAAGCCCGAAGAACCACTCAGCCATCACAAGACCATTGTGAGAAGAACTTGCTGCAGCATCAAACACATGTTTGTACCATGCAGCCCAGTCACTAAATCCCAATCCGTAGGTAGCGATACAGTAACCGACAAAGAGCCAGAGAGGACCACCGACCATAAAGTCGAGGATGTTCTTCATCATAACGTTGTTAACGTTTTTAGTCCTGGCCTGTCCTCCCTCAAGCATTGCGAAGCCCCACTGCATAATAAACACCAGGGCACCCATTACGACAAGGTAGAAAACGTCTGAAGCATCGGAAAAGTGCTTCAGGTTTTCCACCAGCCCCGAAAGGGCATTCACATTCTGAAACAGTTCGGCTGTCGCCATTTTCCTACCTCCCAACCAGAAGTTTATTGTAAGACGGTTTCTCCCCTTTCACCCGTCCTGACTCTAATTGCGTCTTCAACAGGAATAACAAAGACCTTTCCGTCACCAATTCGCCCCGTTCTTGCAGACTCAACTATTACTTCCACAACCTTCTCAACAAGCGTATCCGGAACAACTACAGTGATTCTCACCTTAGGAATAAAGTCAATAACATACTCGGCACCTCTATAAAGCTCAGCGTGTCCCTTCTGCTTACCAAAACCCCTTACCTCTTCAACGGTCATACCTTTCACTCCAATAGCCATAAGAGCATCCTTTACAGCTTCGATCTTAAAAGGCTTTATGATGGCCTCAATCTTTTTCATGCTGTCCTCCAGGCATATTCTGACCTTTCGTAAAGAAAAAAGCAATCTCTATGCCAGGAAGCAGAGGGAACAAAAGATAAGCAGGAGATTATCTGTACCTTAGATGTTTGAAAAAGATGACTCGTTTTTAGACATTTAGAGAAACAAACTGCACTTATTTTGTGCAACAACCATTCTGAAGGCGAGAACCTATATATATAAGAAAATCAAAGAGGAGAAAAAGCCTGAGAAAATTCTCTTTAGAACCAAATTTTACAGAAATTCCATGCATAACAGCGTTCCGGTTCAACCTTCCGTCATCTTCAAAATCAACAAACTTAACCCAGTCAAATACTTGTGGAACCCTTCCATCGCCCGTAAGGTTTTCTGTTATAAGCTTTAAAGCATATTGTATCGTTATAAACTTTCTGTTCCTCTTTCTTATTAGAGACTCTATATCTGACTCCAATGGATTATTCTTAACAAATATTTCCCACACAACTCCTTCTATCTGAACAAAGAGACCGTAAATAGAAAGCTCCAAGAAGCCGGAAAAGAAAGTCTGCAAAATCTCCTCTAAAATGTGATAACGGAAAGTAAGAAAACCAAGATTTTTATAGCTGTTAAACCGCTCCCTCAAATAATGTTCTTTAAGAAAATCTTTGAAAGAATCAAAAGGTCTTCCACCTCTATAAGCTCTTACAGCATAGGGTGGAACAATCCATCCCAATGTTACAAGCTGCCTGACTCTGGAAACAGAACCTGCTTCAACAAGGTAATCAGCAATGGCTTTAGAAAGGAGGACTTCAAGCTCTTTACGCCAATTTTCTATCTTATGCGTCCACTCCTTCTCAACCTTTGCTCTAAAGTAAGAACGAAAAGCCTTCCTTAAAGCATTATAGATGTTTTTGCTTCCTGAAAGGGAAAAGTAGGGCTCAAGGTTGTTCTCTTTGACAATTCTTAAAATTATCTCTTCATGGTTTAACGTCTTAAAATCCCTTCTGGAGAGATTCCCACCTTTCATCTCTTTCAAAAGGGCAAAAAGGAACTCTCTGGCACTCCCTTCCTTCTCCGCCTTTTTAAAAATCTCTTCAGTTACCTTCATTTACCTTTCCAGAACGTGCTTTTCAGGCACTATTGCCACAAACTCTCCATCAAAAACGACATCCTCCCCTTTCTTAACCTTAACTATCACTTTATACTTTTTGCCCCTTGATTCAACAACAGAGGCAACGGCCCTTAATCTATCCCCAACCTTAACAGGCTTCAAAAATCTAACAGAGGCAGCACCTAAAACAACATTGGGGTGGTTAACGGCAAGCATCGCAGCATAATCGGCAAGACCAAAAATAAAACCACCGTGGACAAGGCCCTTCTCGTCTGCCGCCATCTCTTCAGTAACTTCAAGAACAACCTCTGCCATGTTTTCAGCAACTTTTACGGGTTCACCACACAGATGCTTGTTGATCTTTTTGTGAGTATTAATCATCTCCCCTCCCCCAAACGATCTCCCGTTTTCAACCTGTAACCTCTGACAAAGTCATCGGCATTCATCTCTCTCTTTCCTTCAGGCTTCACCTTTAAAACCTTTAAAACACCTTTACCGGTCCCCACATAAAACCCTTCTCTATCAACATCCATCACAACACCAGGTTCACCATGACCTTCAACAGGTAAGGCTTTCGTAATCTTAAGAAGTTTCCCTTTAAAGTGTGTAAAAGCAGAAGGCCACGGCGTAAAAGCCCTTACTTTATTAAATATATTCTCAACATCATCCCGCCAGTCAATTCGGCCATCTTCCTTTTTAATCTGAGTGCAGTAGGTAGCCTTACTATCATCTTGCGGTACCGGTTTTAACTTACCAGAAGCAATGAGAGGAAGAGCCTTAACAAGCAACCTGCCACCAATTTTTGCAAGCCTGTCGTGGAGCGTCTGGGCAGTATCGTCAAGAGAAATGGAAGTCTCTTCCTGAATGTAGATATCACCTGAATCAAGTTTTTCTGTTATCTTCATAATAGTTACGCCTGTTTTCGCATCACCATTTAAGAGAGCAGACTGAATAGGAGAAGCACCTCTATACCTTGGAAGCAGGGAAGCGTGAACGTTCACAGGTGCAATTTTCGGTATCTCAAGAAGTTCTGAAGGAAGAATCTTTCCGTAAGCGGCAACGACTATAAAATCCGGTGAGATTGCTTTTAAACGATCCATCAATTCTTCATTTCCCTTAACTTTCAAAGGCTGAACAACCGGAATTCCATGACTTTCTGCAATAACCTTGACAGGTGGTGCCTTTAACCTCCTCCCCCTTCCCGCCGGTTTATCTGGTTGAGTAACGACCAGAGAAACGTTGAACATATCACTATCAAGTAATCCTTTAAGGGAAGGAACAGCAAAATCGGGTGTTCCCAT
This sequence comes from Desulfurobacterium sp. TC5-1, assembly GCF_000421485.1. Lineage (NCBI taxonomy): Bacteria > Pseudomonadati > Aquificota > Aquificia > Desulfurobacteriales > Desulfurobacteriaceae > Desulfurobacterium > Desulfurobacterium sp. TC5-1. The sequence goes on from NZ_ATXC01000001.1 coordinate 1,017,197, forward strand.
AAAAACAACGTTAAACTTCTCCATAACCGTCTCCAAAAAAATTTATAATTGATAATTTATCCCAAAATTTGCTTACAAAACAAACTTCCACCCGTTAACCTTTAACCACCTGTCCCTCTCTCTAAAATCGGGAAGAAGTGATTCAACCAAATCCCAAAACCTCTTAGAATGGTTTTTCTCACGAATATGAGCAATTTCATGAACTACAACATAATCTATAATCTCTTCAGGAAGCATTAAAACCCTGTATGAAAAACAGAGGCCATTTTTCCTTGAACAGGACCCCCACCTCTTCTCAGCCCGTGTAATCTTCACACCTTTAAAACGAAAAATCTCACCTGTAAAAAACTCTACACGCCGAACAACATAAGGAAGTCCTACCTTTTTATACCAACTGATAAAAATGTCTCTTGCATGCTGCAGATAGCTGGAAGAAAGAAAAAACATTCCACCTCTTAACTCAAGTGGAAGATGAGAGCTCACTATCTTCAAAGGATAAGATTTGCCGAGGAAAAAGAAAGGAACACCGTTTTTAAAACCTCTTTTACCCAAATATCTTTTCCTTTCCCGAACCTTCCCAAGCTTACTAACTATCCAGGTTCTATGTTTAGAGACAAAGTTCTTAAGAGAATTAATAGAAACATCTTCTGGTGCTCTCACAAGAACATCACCGGAGGGGGTAACCTCTATAGAAACTGTCTTCCTGTTGCTCCTTACAACATTAATCCGAATATCTTCAATTCTCATCAACATTAAAACAGGCAACCTCTCTACCATTCACAATGACAGGTTCTGGAAGTTCCTTAAAGCATTTTTCTGAAGCTACCGGGCATCTTGGTGCAAAAGGACAACCTTCAACCTTTCTATCCTCAAGAGGGATATCTGGAATTGAGGTATCATGAATGTCGTACTTTGGAACACACGATATAAGAAGCCTCGTGTAAGGATGAACCGGCGAATGGAGAACCTTATCCTTCTCTCCCTTTTCCATAATTACGCCTTTGTACATAACTGCAACCTTATCGGCCACCTCATTCACAACACCCATATCGTGAGTAATGAGAAGCGTTGCCGTGTCAAACATTTCTTTCGTCTTATCTATCAATCCCAAAACCTTTTTCTGGGCAAGAACGTCAAGTGCGGTTGTCGGTTCGTCAAGAATAATGAGGCGAGGATTTAGAACAAGAGCAATAGCAAACATAACCCTCTGACGTTGGCCGCCGGAAAGCTCAAAAGGGAAAGAGTTAACCTTCTCAAACGGAAGGTCTATAAAATCAAAAAGTTCTTTTACTCTATTAAGGAGTTCTCCCTTAGAACGTTTAACACCATGAGCAGCAAACGTTTCAAAAAAGTGCTTCCTTACCTTAACGAGAGGATTAAGCGCGTTAAGGGGATCCTGAAATACCATACCTATCTCTTTTCCTCTAACCTTCCTCATTTCTCTTTCTTTAAGAGAAACAATCTCTCTTCCAGAAAGTTTAAATGAACCGTCTATCCTGCTACCCTTTGGAAGAAGCCTGATAAGTGCATGAGCTGTCGTTGACTTCCCACAACCACTTTCACCTACGAGAGCAAATACCTCTTTTTTCTCAATCTTAAACGAAACATTCCTAACTGCAACAAATCCATTGGGATACGTAATAGTCAAGCGGCTAACATCTATCATAGCTTTTCCTCTGAAAGGTAGTCTCCAATAAGAGCAAACCCAAGCACTGCAAGGAATATTGCAAGACCTGAAAAGACAAAACACCACCAGTAGTCCTGCAATATGTAGTGCTGCCCCGTTGAAAGGTCAGCTCCCCAGTCAGGTGTTGGTGGAGGAACACCAAGCCCAAGATAGGAAAGTCCTGCCTCTGTTAAAATAGCATCGCCTATTGAAAGTGCAAGAATACCTGCAAGCGTAGGTATTATAGGAAGCAAAACATAAACAAAAATTATTTTCCATAAAGGTACCTTAAAAACCTGAGCTGCCTCTACAAAAGGCTCCTTTTTAAGAGAGAGGACCTGATTTCTGACAAGTCTGAAATAGGTAGGAACAAAAGCAATGGCAATAGCTATTGCAACATTCCGTATCCCCTGTCCCAAAAACGCCGTAAACGTGATGGCAAGAAGCAGTCCCGGAAACGCATACATAGCATCCATCATGAGAACAAGAATTCTGTCAACAATACCGCCAAAAAAGCCGGATACAAGCCCCAGGAACGTACCTGCAGATACCCCTATCGCAACGGCAAGAAGAGAAACCAGAAGGGAAATCCTCGCACCGTAGAGAACCCTTGCAAAGATATCCCGCCCAAGGGCGTCCGTTCCGAAAATATGCTGCGGAGAAGGTGGCGAAAACGTTGCGTTTGAAATTGCAATTGGATCAACGGATGTAAAGTACGGGCCAAAAAGTGCAACTGCAATAAGCATAACAACAATAACTATTCCCAGGTAAAGCTGCATCTTTTTTAAACTCATCCTGCAAACCCTACTCATACTTGATTTTTGGATTCATAAGAGCACAGATAATATCTATAGCTATAGAGATAAAAACAACGATAACGGCATAAAAGAGAATAGCTCCCTGAATTGCGGGGAAATCTCTGTAACCAATCCTTTCAATAAGGTAAGACCCAAGGCCTGGCCATGAAAAAACGTTCTCAGTGAGGATTGCTCCTCCTAAAAGTCCTGCAAACTGCAAACCTATAAGGGTAAATATGGGAATAAAAGCATTCTTAAAGGCGTGGTAATAAACAACCCTCTTCTCTTTTAAACCTCTTGCCCTTGCAGCTTTCACATATTCCTTTTTAAGCTGCAAAATCATGTTGCTCCGCGTAATTCTGTATATGACGGAAAAAAGAACAAGTGATAAAGAGAAAGCAGGGAGGAAAATATGCTTAAGAGCATCAACGAATCCAGCAAAATTCCTGGTTAAAAGAGTATCAATAAGGTACAAACCTGTTATAACACGGTCAGGTTCGTTAAGAGGATCAATTCTTCCAGAAATCGGAAACCAGCCAAGTTTCACACCAAATATGTACTGCATCATAATACCGACGAAAAATATAGGAATAGCATAAAAAGAAAGAGCAACAAGTTTTGTAACAAAATCGAAAACGCCACCCTCACGCCTTGCACCTTCAATACCTAAAATAATTCCCCATCCGGCTGCTAAAATAATGCTGACTATGGAAAGTTCCAGAGTTGCAGGAAATCTTTCAAGAAGCTCGCTTTTAATACTTTCACCGGTAACAATAGAAGTTCCTAAATTACCATGAAGTATATCGGACAAGAACTTAAAGTACTGCTTATATATAGGCAGGTTAAGTCCCAACTGCTCTTTTAACTGTTTAACAACTTCGGGTGGTGCTTTACCACCGGTAAGTGCTAAAACCGGATCACCTGGTAGAATTCTAAGCAGGAAAAATACAAATGTAACCATAAGAAAAATCATTACAACAGAAGATGCAAGCCTGTATCCTATGTACTTCAGCAGTCCTCTCATTACCCCTTTCTCATCTCCTTAACGGTGAAGTAAACACAAAAAGTCCCCCTTCTGTATTATTCTTAAGGGGGACTTTGAAAAAGTTACTTGTGAAGAAGATAGTATCTCGGGTAGATAGGATCGTTTGTCACACCTTTAACACTCTTGTTGGCAACGATAGCTGCCTCTGACTGAAAGAGCGGAATGTAAGGAACGTCTTTCCAGAGGTACTCTTGAATCTCCGCATACAGCTTTTCTCTTTCAGCCTTATCATTAACTGAACGGGCTTTTTGAATAAGGGCATCAACCTTAGGATTTGAGTAGAAAGAACCTAAAGAAGCGTCTGCCTTTGAGTGCATAAATGGATAGATATAATCGTCCGGGTCAACATAGTCAGGCGCCCATCCAAGTCTGAACATTCCAAGAATACCCTTCGTCATATAGTCAAGGTACGTTGGCCACTCAGTTGTTTTCAGATTAACCTTTATAACACCTGTTTTCTCAAGCTGAGATTTGATAATCTGAGCCTCCTTATCCACATCAGCACCGTAGTGACCTTGAGGATACCAGTAATTTATGACAAGAGGATGACTCCTGTTATAGCCGGCCTCTGCAAGAAGCTTCAAAGCCTTTTCAATACTCGGCTTTTTATTAAAAACATCCTTATGTCCCCACATATTGATTGGGATAAGAGAGTAAAGATTCTCATGGAGGATGTTGTTGTAAGCAAACTTTTTGATTTCATCCCTATCTATAAGGTAAGCAATCGCTTTCCTGACCCTTGGATCATCAAACGGTGCCTTTTTAACGTTAAAGACAATGTAGGAAATCACAAAACTTGGAGCAACATAAACGTTAAAGCGGGACTTAAGTGACGGATTGGTCATAAAGTCCTTAACATCAAGGGTGTTAAGTGAACCTGTCATGTCAATATCACCCCTTTCAAGGGCAAGACGAATCGTCTGAGCGTTCTGATACTGTCTGATCAAAATTTTCTTGGCCTTAACGTCCTTGAAATTGAAATATTTAGGATTTTTCGTAAGGTAAACGTATCTATCCCTCTTAACTTTCTTTATCGTAAGAGGGCCAGAGGCAGGATATTTTGCTCCCTTAAAGAAGCTGTTTTCAGGATAAACAGAGGGAACAGGATAAGCCACCGTGAAAGCAGTAACAGCTAAAAACGGTGAAAACGGATACTTAAGGTGAACCTCAAAAGTGTATTTATCTCTGGCTTTATAAGACTTAACAACATCTGTCAGCAGAAATGCAGGATCACCCTTAAGTTTAAAAACTCTATCCCATGAACGTTTAAGTGTATAAGCAGTAATCTCCTCACCGTTCTGGAACTTAAAGCCTTTCTTAAGATGAAAAACATATGTTTTCCCATCCTTTGAAATATCAACACTTTTAGCAAGTACCGGTTCTGGAACAGTGGAACCTGGCCTGTAACCATAAAGACCTATAAGCGTGTTCTGCATAAGGTTACAACTCATAACATCATATGCCTTCGCTGGATCAAGAATCTTCCACTTATCAAGAGTCCCTATAACCACCGTATCAGGAGAACCTGCAAAAGCCGCTGAAGCAACAATCAAAGGTAACGATAGAGCAAGCAACTTTCTCATTCTTTCCACCTCCCGTGAAGATTGAATCACCATTCAAATCATCATACATCAAAACAGGAAAAATGTGAAGATTACTGAAAAGTATTTAAGAGTGATACACCTAAATTACCTTGACAGGTCTCCCTTTCTGTGAGATCAGCCACTTAGCGATAAAAAGTCCTGCTAAAAATCCGCCTATATGGGCAAACCAGGCAACACCTGCACCACCGGCTGAAGCAGTGGAAAGAAGGCTTAAAAGTTGCATAATAAACCAAAAAATTATCCAGACGTACGCCGGAATAACAATAACATCTATGAAAAAGCCAAGAAAAACAAGTGTAACAATCTTTGCATCCGGATAAAGGATAAAATATGCCCCCAATACACCACTTATTGCCCCAGATGCACCAATCAATGGTGCCACCGAATCGGGATAGGCAAAAACCTGTATAAGAGCGGCAACTATACCGCAAAAAGTATAAAAAAGAAAAAAGGGTATTTTCCCAAAGTAATCCTCAACATTGTCACCAAAAATCCACAGGAAAAGCATGTTTCCCAGAATGTGAAAGAAACCACCATGGAGGTACTGATGCGTTATCAGATTACCATAAGGCGTAAAAGGATCTGGCGGCGGAATATCAACACCGTGAGTTATCTCGTAAGGAACAACTCCAAAAGCGTGAATGAGATAGATAACATACTTTCCGGCAGCCAATTCGTAGAAAAAAATAACAAAGCAGGTTATCACCAAAAAGGTGGTAACCACAGGAACTGTTCTACTTTTATTTAGATCCTTTAGTGGTATCACCTGTTACCTTCCTGTGCTTCCAAATCCTCCCTCCCCTCTTAACGTCTCGTCAAGAGATGCAACCTGCCGCATCTCAAGGGGATAGTAGCGTCTCGGTATAAGCTGTACCGCCCTCCAAGGAAGCTCCGGCTCTGGTGCTTCAGAATTAACCTTAACAAGAGGAACCTTAATCGTTCCCCTGTAAGTCATATCTATAATACCAACAGAGTTTGCCAGCATGAAACCACTTTTAAATATGCTTGAACGTGGTACAAGGTCAAGATAATACCCCGCAGGCGGCTTAACTTTTACCTTTGTATCAAAGAAATAGACATTTCCTTCTTTCTTTATCAACTCGACAAGGTGAAGATCCCACCCACTATCAGAAACCCTCTTTTTAAACGGCGGAATGCCTCCGTCATCAACAGCAACCTCTATGTACTTTCTCTCCCACTGAGAACCGAAGAGAAAAGAAAGAAACTTTTCAAAGTGGTAGTTGGAACGCTCTCCGGATGACTCATCGTAAATGGCGTGCAGAAAAAGCGTGGCTCCATCACCGTTTAAGAAAAAGCCTTCTTTTGTCTTTACCGGAAAAAACGGTGACAGAACATTTTCCATTTCCTTCTCAAAGGAAGAAATTAGAGGAATAAATACACTCTTGTTTCCCCACACACCACCAGCTTCAAATGCACCCTTAACAAACTCAATATCAACTTTATCAACGGAAGGAAAGGCAGGAAGAGAAAGAACAAAGTGGTTCTCCTCCCTATCTATCTTACCACCAAATATATCGTGAAGTTTAACGGCAACATCCAAAAATCTATCGTCAAAAGCTATTCTTGTTCCTTTTACATATACCCAGCCGGCACCCCAGCTTAACTTACTCACTCTTCATCAACCTCCGGTGCAGAGTAGAAACCGCCGCTCTTCCTCAATTCTCTCTCCTCTTCCTCGTTAACATCTATCCTGCTGAGTTTCGGTCTTCCCATCTGATCAACATCAACAACCTTAACAGGAAGAAGATCACCGACCTTTATCTTCTTGAAAATGTCCTCTTTAAGTTCAGGAGGAAGTTTAGATATGTGAACAAGTCCAACTTTACCGGGAATCATTTCCACGAAGGCACCATAATTTTCAACTCTTGTAACTTTTCCAAGGTAAGTATTACCAACAGCTATATCTCTTGTAACATCCTGTATCATTTTTATAGCCTGCATTGCCGCTTCTTCAGAAGGTGCTGAAACGAGAACTGTCCCGTCTTCTTTTATGTCTATCTTAACACCAGCCTTATCAAGAATCATTTTAATCGTCTTTCCGCCAGGACCTATAAGATCTCTTGTCTTATCAGGATCAATATGAGTTGTAACGATCCTTGGTGCATAAGGCGAAATTTCCTTGCGCGGTTTGCTTATCACGGCATCCATTTTGTCAAGGATAAACATTCTTCCATCCCTTGCCTGCTTTAAAGCCGTTACAAGAATATCCCTATTTATACCTGTTACCTTCAAATCCATCTGAATTGCAGTAACACCCTTCCTCGTACCTGCAACCTTAAAGTCCATATCACCAAGGTGATCCTCATCACCCAAAATATCAGAGAGAACAACAAATTTATCACCTTCAATAATCAGTCCCATGGCAATACCGGCAACCTGAGCCTTTATAGGAACACCTGCATCCATAAGTGAAAGACTTCCACCACAAACAGTTGCCATTGAGGATGAGCCGTTTGATTCAAGAATATCTGAAACAACTCTTATAACATAAGGGAATTCAGATTCGTCAGGAATAACAGGAGCAAGGGCTCTTTCTGCAAGGGCACCATGTCCTATCTCTCTCCTTCCAGGTCCTCTCATAGGAGAAATCTCACCAACACAGAAAGGCGGGAAGTTGTAGTGAAGCATAAATCTCTTCTCTTCACCTGGCATCAAACCCTCAACGAACTGATACTCCTCCGGTGTTCCCAACGTTGTAGTAACAAGAGCCTGTGTCTGTCCTCTCGTAAATAGGGCAGAACCGTGAGCCCTTGGAAGCGTTCCCACCTCTATGGAAATAGGCCTTATCTCATCTGGCTTTCTTCCATCGATCCTTACACCTTTCTCAAGAACAAGCTGTCTAACAAACTTTTTCTCGGCTTCAGCAAAGGCCTCTTTTGCAAGTTTTGCGAGCTCTTCAGGAATATTAAGCTCAACAAACATCTCTTCCCTTAGAGCACGAAGTTTCATTCGCCTTTCGTGCTTGTCAGGAATGGTTATTACAGGCTCTATCCTTTCAATTACCCACTTTTCTATCTTATCTTTGGTCTCTTCATCAAGAGACGGAACAGTAAATTCATACTTTTCTTTACCCACAAGACTTCTAAGCTCTTCCTGAAGCTTTATTATCTTCTTAATCTCTTCATGGGCAAAAAGGATAGCATCAAGGACTTCTTCCTCTGGAACCTCATTTGCACCACCTTCAACCATAACAACAGCATCTTCCGTTCCGGAAACAATAAGGTTAATATCGGCCCGGTGTCTCTCCTCGTAAGAGGGATTAATCACAAGCTTACCATCTATACGGCATACCCTAACGCCGGCAACTGGTTTTTCAAAGGGAATTCTTGAAATGTGAAGTGCTGCTGAAGCGCCATTTATCGCAAGAATTGAAGGATCGTTTTCCTGGTCAGCAGAAATGACAAAGGCTATTACCTGAACATCGTTTCTGAAACCTTTTGGAAAGATTGGACGGATTGATCGATCTATAACCCTTGACTTCAGAACCTCTTCATCAGAAGGTTTCCCCTCTCTTTTGATGAATCCACCAGGAATTTTCCCGGCAGCGTAAGCTCTCTCCCTATACTCAACAAGCAGTGGAAAGAAATCTATATCTTCCCTTGGCTCATCAGACATTACCGCTGTGACAAGAACAACTGTATCACCCTGAGAAACAAGAACACTCCCATCTGCCTGTTTGGCCACCTTTCCTGTTTGAAAAACAAGAGGTCTCCCTCCAATTTCACCTGAAACTTCTGTTATTGACATCTGTTTCCTCCTTAAAATACCTTTATCACAATCTATCCATATAAACGGTTATTTTTCTTATTTGTAAAACACATGTATAGTATATCACTAAACCGGAAACGTTCGATAAAGGAATTTTGATGGCTGAAAAAAGAAAAGGGGGCTTTGAAGCCCCCTGGATTACTTTCTTAAACCAAGCTTCAGAACGATATTCTTATACCTGTTAAAGTCTTTCTCTTTCAAATACTTCAGAAGTCTTTTCCTTCTTCCTACCAACTTGTAAAGGGCTCTCTTGTTGTTGTTATCGTGCTTATGCTCTTTAAAATGCTCCGTTAGAATTTTAATCCTTTCAGTAAGAAGAGCTATCTGCACTTCTGGTGAACCGGTATCCTTCTCATGGAAACCGTACTTCTTTATAATTTCTTGCTTTACATCTTTATCTACAGCCATCAAAAACCTCCTATTCTGTTTCACCGGTGGCAAAGGCAAAGTGAAATTTATCAAAGAGAGTATCGTTTGTAAAGGGGCAACTCCTTTTTTCTAAAAAAACAAATTCAAGTATAATGTATATTAGCATACCACGACGTTAATGAAAAGTTGGAGGAAACCGTGCTTGAATGGATACTGATTGCAATTATTGCCGTTCTTGCGTTTAAAGGTGACAGGCTCATAAAATTAATCAAAAGTTTCAAGATAGCCAAAGAAGAGTTTAAAAAAGGAAAAGAAGGCATAGAAGAAGAGGTGCTGTGCGACGGCAAACCAACGATAAAAGTGGTTAAAAAAGGATAATTCTGCCCTGATAACTGATATAATCTCTCTGTAAATATCCTTCAAACTCCGAGGCATCATGAAAGACGAGCTCAACCTTCCCAAGAGAGATAACTTCTGTTTTGTCTGCGGTGAAGAAAATCCTAAAGGAATGCACCTAAAATTCAACAAGTATTCAGACAGAGTTGAAAGTACATTCAGTTTAGACAAAATTTATCAGGGATACGATAACATTATCCATGGAGGCATTATCTCTCTTATATTAGACGAAGCAATGGCCTATCTGCAAAGTAAAGAAGAAAGATTCCTTACCGGAAGAATAACTGTCAAGTTTCACAACCCACTGCTGGCAGGTGAGGAGGTAAAAGTAAAAGCGTGGATAAAGAAAGATAGAAAGAGAATAAAAGAGACCTGCGCCGTCATGGAAAAGTTAGACGGAACAAAAATAGCTGAAGCTGAAGCCATTATGTTTGTGAGGAGAGAGAAATGAGGTTAATTAAAAATATTGCTTTAGCGACCATTATATTTGGTCTATTCAATACGACGGCGGTAGCTGATACTGCAACGGTGATGATAGACTCTCTATCCGTAAGAACAAAACCAAAGGGAGAAATTGTAGAAACTATAGACAAAAATTCACAAATCCCCGTTTTCAACTATTACAAAAACTGGATAAGAAGCCAAAATGGATGGACTGACAGCGATTTTACAAAATTAGAGGAAAACCTACCTGATGTCCTTTTTACTGAAGAAATAAAAGGGAAATTTATTCTTATCAACAAAGAAAAAAATGGACTGTCAAGAACCGGTAAAACAGTCCTCAAAGCCGGAAAAGTGTATCCCGTTGTAACTCTTAAAGGTGATGTTGCAGTAGTTCAAACAGAAAAAGGACCTGTTTCCTTTTCAACAGACTTTACAACCCTGCTCAGCGGCCAATTCCCGGCAGGTATTCTCATGAAAAACGCCTCTCTAATATCCCCCGAGACGGGAAGAGAAATAGCTTTTATTAAAAAAGGAACCTTCTGCATAAAACTAAAAGACAACCTCTTTTTGGTCAACGGCATTGCCGGAAATCTCGTTCCCATTCATTCTTCCCAAAATTCTTACTTCTCCATATCAACATTGCTCAACAAACTTAACATGGTAATAGATACATTTAACAGTGCACGTGTATCCAGTGCTATTACAGAAAGGCTGGGATACTTCCCAAAAGTTTTGCCTCTCACGGAAAAAGATGTTCGCTCGGTCTCTCTTGAAAACGGGAAAAGGGGCATTTTTGTGGATCTCAGATATCTATTCTATGACTTGGACGGTTCCGAAATAAAGGACAGAAAGACACGTCTTATCCTTAAAAAAGGAAACGAGGTTTTCTGGCAAAAGTTAGCAAAGGAAATATTTGAATCCTCTTCAAACATAAAATTTGTTCAGCTCAACATACTGAGATTTAATGGGAACGGAAATTTCGCGAAGAAAGGATTTGTGGCTGTTGGCGTAACAGATTACAGAAACGGTATCTGCGACGCTCCACCGGAACAGTTTATGGACAGAACAGAATCGGAACTGAGCGAAGATCTCTGGTTCTTTGCAAACGAAGTCTATGAGAGGGTAGAAAATGGAAATTAAAGAGAGGATATCCATCATAAAAGAAAGAATGGCAAAAGCTGCCGAAAGAGCAGGTAGAAAACCCGAAGAGATAACGTTGCTTGCCGCCTCAAAGACAAGAACCCCTGATGAAATCAGAGAAGCATTCGAAGCCGGTGTAAAGATTTTTGGTGAAAATCGTGTACAAGAAGCAAGGAACAAAATTCCCGCTCTCTCAGACCTTCCAATAGAATGGCATCTTATAGGACACCTTCAAAAAAACAAAGCAAAGTACGCAGTTAAAATGTTTAAACTCATTCACTCAGTCGATTCAATATCTTTGATAGAAGAACTTGAAAAAAGAGCTGCAAAAGAACATAAAATCCAGGAAATTCTTATAGAAGTTAAACTCTCCCCCGAAGAAACAAAGCACGGATGCAAAGAAGAGGAAGTACCACAACTAATAGAAAACATCTTTGAAAAAGAACACCTGAAACTCTCAGGATTTATGGTAGTTCCACCATACCTTGAAAATCCTGAAGAAGTAAGACCATATTTCCGTAAATTGAGAGAAATAAAAGAGTTCATGGAAAAAACTTTCGAAACCAAATTCCCCCATCTATCAATGGGCATGTCCCATGATTTTGAAGTTGCAATAGAAGAAGGGGCAACAATTGTTAGAATTGGAACAGCACTTTTTGGACCAAGAAACTATTGAAGGAGCCACAACATGGACAGAAAAACTATAGAAAGCCATGTAACAATGGAAGAGTACAAAAAAATAGTTGATCTTTTGGGAAGAGAACCTAACCTTGTTGAACTTGGAATATTCTCTGCCATGTGGTCTGAACACTGTTCGTACAAATCCTCAAGAGTCCATCTATCAAAGTTTCCAACAAAAGCACCATGGGTTGTTCAGGGACCTGGAGAAAATGCAGGAATAATCATGGTTGATGAAGAAAAAGAAATATGTGCGGCGTTTAAAGTGGAATCACACAACCACCCATCATTCATAGAACCGTTCAACGGAGCAGCTACCGGCGTAGGAGGTATTTTAAGAGACGTTTTCACAATGGGTGCAAGACCCATAGCTTGCATGGACTCTCTCAGGTTTGGTGAACTTAACGACCCTAAGATGAAATACATCGTTAAAGGTGTTGTCTCCGGAATAAGTCACTACGGAAACTGCGTCGGTGTGCCAACCGTAGGCGGTGAAGCCTACTTTGATAGCTGTTATCAGACAAACCCTCTTGTAAACGCTTTCGCCCTAGGCCTTGTTGAAAAGAAAAAGATATTCTACGCAAGAGCTGCAGGAATTGGTAACCCTGTAATCTACGTAGGTTCTAAAACAGGAAGAGACGGAATACACGGTGCAACAATGGCTTCAGAAGAATTCTCCTCAGAAGAAGAAGTTGAAAAGAAGGCAAATGTCCAGGTTGGCGACCCATTTGTTGAAAAACTGCTCATAGAGGCATGCCTTGAAGCCATGGAAACAGACGGAATAGTAGCCATCCAGGACATGGGAGCTGCAGGTCTAACATCATCATCTGTAGAAATGGCCTCAAGGGGAAACGTCGGAATAAAGCTTGACCTTGATAAGGTTCCAACAAGAGAAGAGGGAATGACTCCCTACGAAATAATGCTTTCTGAATCGCAGGAAAGAATGTTAGTCGTATGCGAGAAAGGAAAAGAAGAGAAGGTTATGAACGTGTTTAAAAAATGGGGCCTTGACGCTTGCGTAATAGGTGAAATCATAGAAAAACCTGTTATCAAGCTATTGTGGCACGGCGAAAAAGTTGCCGAACTTCCAATAGACATACTGACAGAGGAAGCACCTGTATATTATAGACCTTTTAAAATGCCTTCATACATAAAAGAAAACATGAAATACAATCCTGAAGAGATAGAAGAACCAAGAGACTACAACGAAATTACAAAGAAACTTCTCTCTTCTCCAACGATAGCAAGCAAACGCTGGATATACCAGCAGTACGACCACATGGTTCAGATTAACACCACTGTATATCCAGGATCTGATGCTGCTGTTTTAAGAGTAAAAGGAACAGAAAAAGGAATAGCTATAAGCTCTGACTGCAACTCCCGCTACTGTTACCTTAATCCGTACGAAGGTGGAAAGATTGCTGTAGCTGAAGCGGCAAGGAACGTAGCCTGCAGCGGAGCAGTACCAAAAGCAATAACAGACTGCCTCAACTTTGGAAGTCCGGAGGACCCGGAAATAATGTGGCAGTTTGTAAAGTGCACCGATGGAATGGCTGACGCCTGTAAGATCCTTGAAACGCCCGTTGTTAGCGGTAATGTGAGTTTTTACAACGAAACCGTTGTTGGTGACAGAAAGAGAGCCATATTCCCGACACCTACCGTGGTCTGTGTAGGTGTACTTGAAAACATTGAAAACAGAACAACAAAGGACTTTAAAGACGAAGGTGATGTCATTATCCTGTTAGGCGAAAACAGCGGTAACATCTCCGGAAGCGAATACCAAAAACTTGTAGAAGGCGAATTTAAGGGAACGGGACAGGCTATAGACCTAACTTTCGAAAAGAACCTCCAGAAAAGTATTGTAGAAGCAATATCCAAAGGTTTCATAAAAAGTGCTCACGATATATCCGAAGGTGGAATAGCAGTGGCTCTATTTGAATCTGCCTTTGGAAACGGTATTGGATTTGAAGTAAATATAGAAGACGATATAAGGACTGACTTCCTTCTTTTTGGTGAGGAACAGAGTCGTATAATCATATCTGTTTCCCCGGAAAACGCCGAAAAGGCACTTAAATTCTTTGAAAAGAAAGCCATCCCGGCTAAAATAATAGGAAAAACCGGCGGCGAAAATGGAAGAATAATGCATAAGAGTAGAGAAGTTATAAACATACCCTTAGTGGAAGCGCAAACCCTCTATGAGCAGAGTCTTGAAGAAAAACTCTGAAAAGATAGCTTTTTGGAAGGATTTTTTTCTCTACTATAAGGTTTCGCGGTTTATATTTTCATCATCACTGTTTCTAATTTTAATCTCCCTCTCTCTTTTGAGAGAGGGAATTATCATTTACAACGTTTATTCCCTCGGCGTTATCTTCCTATACTCAACCGTATCTCTGCTTTCGCTCTTTTATCGAAGGGAAAACCCCTACGACTTTCTACTCGACATAATGTTCATATCTGCACTTATAAAGAGCAACATTCTCTACTGGGACTATATAGCTATACTCTATCTGTTTCCCATATTCTTCTCTGCTTTTTTCCTTGAATCTCCAATAACGGAATTGTTTCCTGTAATTTCGCTCGTAATCTACGGAATAACACTGTACACCACCAAAATGTACACCCTTCAGGATCTAACGATAAAACTTTTTCTCAACGGTGTTGCCTTTTTTGCTATATACATAGCTGGAAAAACATTTGCAAAAAAGATGACAAATCAAATGAGATACATAGCAGAATTAGAGGAAGAAAAGAAAAAAAATGAAGTATTCAAAAGGCTCTACCGCATAAGCGCAGACCTTGCTCACGAAATAAAGAATCCTCTCGCCTCAATAAAAGCAGCTGTGGATCTAATGTTTGAAACGGAACAGGCAAACAAAAACCTGTTAGAGCTTTTAAAAAGGGAAACAGAACGACTTTCATCAGTTATAAATGACTTTTTGATGCTTTCAAGACCTCTTGATGTTCATCAAACAGAAGTAGATATAAAAGAACTCATTAAACAGGTTGTTGAAGCAGTTAGATATGTATATCCTGAAAAAAATTGCAAATTGATACTTCCCGAAAGCAAGATAACTATCAAAATACCATACAAATCTTTCTACTCTGCCATTTCAAATGTGATTAAAAATGCATTTGAGTGGTCAAAAAAAACTGTAATAATTTCTGTGTCATACGAGAAAGGGCTTCTCAAAATCTGTATAGAAGACGATGGACCCGGAATAAAGGACGAAGAGAAAGAAAAAATATTCGAACCATTTTTCACAAAAAAGAAAGAGGGTACAGGACTGGGACTGGCAATAGCCAAAAGAGTCGCCATTGAGTTAGGTGGAAGACTTACAGTCACCTCCTCCATCCATGGAGGCTGCGTATTTTGCTTTGAAATTCCTGTAGAGGGAGAAAATGAGAGCACTTATAATCGATGATGAAAAAAGTATAAGAGACATCCTTGGAATGATGCTTGAAGATTTTGATTTTGATATAGAAAAAGCAGGTAGCGTTCAGGAGGGACTGTCAAAACTCCAAGAAGAAAATTTCGATCTCATTCTCCTTGACCTGAGACTTCCCGATGGTTCCGGTATGGAAATTCTGCGAAAGCTCAGAGAAAAACGCATGAAAACAGAAGTAATAATAATCACAGCATTTGCATCATCAGAAACAGCAAAAGAAGCAATAAGACTGGGAGCCTTCGATTACGTATCAAAACCTTTCGATGTTTCTGAATTAAGACTAATATTCAGAAATGTTAAAAAGAAAATAGAGCTTGAAAAAAAAGTAGAGGAATATGAAGATTCTTACAAAGATTTCATAGGTGAATCGCCAAAAATAAAAAAAATAAAAGAATTTGTAAAGAAAATAGCCCCCTATGATACAAACGTCCTCATCACAGGCGAAAGCGGAACGGGTAAAGAAGTTGTAGCAAGAACCATACACAACTTAAGCAATAGAAAAACCGCACCGTTTATCGCAATTAACTGCGCATCATTACCATCTGAACTTCTCGAAAGTGAACTCTTCGGGTATAAGAAAGGAGCTTTTACCGGTGCAACAAGGAATAAAAAAGGTCTTATAGAAGAAGCAGATGGTGGAACTCTATTTTTAGACGAAATAGGCGATATGCCTCTTGCTCTTCAAGCAAAATTATTAAGGTTTTTAGAAGAGAAAAAAATAAGACCAATAGGCGGAATAGAAGAAATAAACGTTGATGTAAGAATAATAGCTGCTACAAACCGCAATTTAGAAGAGAAAATAAACGAAGGGCTATTTAGAGAAGACCTATTTTATAGGCTATCAACTATCACTATTAACCTCCCGCCTCTTAGGGAACGAAAAGAAGACATCCCATTGCTTATAGAATATTTTGCAAAAAAACTATCAAAAAAATACGGAAAAAAATTTAGAACCATCTCAAAAGAGTTTATAAATTACGTCATGTCGCTTCCCTTAAAAGGGAATGTGAGAGAACTAAGAAATATTGTGGAAAAAGCTGTAATACTATCAGACAGAGACATTCTTTCTTTACCTCTGAGCAATGAAGAGACAAAATCCCACAGAGAAATTATAATTCCGGATGAAGGTGTCAATTTAAAAGAAATACTTGAAAACTTAGAAAAAGAATATCTGTTAAAAGCTCTTAAAAAAACAGGAGGAAAGAAAAAGGAGGCAGCTTCCCTCCTGGGACTTACATTCAGAGAATTCAGGTATAGATTATCCAAATACGGAATTTCATAATGGTAAGAAATTTTTAACAAAAGATTTTGAGGAGATTTGGAATATTGTTGACAGTGCATAGTCTCTCTGTTATTATTAGATGTAAAGTTGAAAATCCCAAAGCAGGAGGGTTGTTAATAATGAGAGGGAAATTAAAGGCACTCATCCTCTGCTCTGCGCTGATGGGTGCTACAACGGCTTACGGTGTGACCCTTACAAACTGCCCACCCTCCCTTACAAACGGAGGAAATCTTCCGAAGATAGGTCCGGAAGAGAAGGCTTTATTTACTAAACCGGTTCAGCCGCTCAAGCCAGCCGATTGTGGCGCCTGTCACTACAGCATCTACAAAGCAATGCAGAAAGAGGGTGGAAGGCACCAGTTCAGCTGTACTATCTGTCACGAAAGATTTCACGAGTGGAGCCCCAAGAAAGGCGTGAAGGGCTGGGAAGAAGAAATGCCCAAATGTACAAGATGCCACGGTCTCTACCACGGGCCTTCTATCCCGGATTGCATGAAGTGTCACACAGATCCACACGCTATCAAGAAGCCAATGCTTGTTACAACACCTTTCACAGGTTATGTTGGCGGAAAGAAATATCCTGGAACAGGGCAACCTGAAAACTTTGTCGCAAAGAACTGTAAGGTTTGCCACGGTCCCATCTATGACCTTATGCAGGAAAAGCCAACCAAGCACACACAGATTGGTTGTGCAGCATGCCACCACAGCACTCACGGCTACATTCCTCAGTGTCTTGAATGTCACCTTCCGCATAGACCTGATCAGACAAATAACGACTGCTTTGCATGTCACCACAACCCACACTACCCTGTCAACATCACATACGGCAAAAATACACCGAATTCTCAGTGTGCTGCATGCCACAGCTATGTTGCACACAATCTCGAAACATCTCAGACAAAACACAGCAAAGTCGCCTGTGTTGCTTGTCACCACAACAAGCACGGTTTCATTCCAAGATGTCAGGATTGCCACGGCGAATATCCTCACGGAAAGGCTATTGCCGAGAAGTATCCAAACTGCCTCACATGTCACATTACACCTCACGACCCGGCTTGCAAAGACAACCACAAGCCAGACGACGTTCTCAAGGCAGAATTTGCCAAAGAGAAAGCTTTACTCAAGAAGCTCAAAGCCTTCAGAGCAAAAGGTGGAAAGCTCAACTACATCAATCTCGAAAAGATTACAAAGTAACCTTTCCTATAGAGAGGGGGTTTCCCCTCTCTTTCCCAATTATTCCTGCCGTCTCTTTTGCGCCGCATAGATTTATCGTATATAATCTTCCTCTGACCTTCCTTTATGTGGCAAAGAGGTAGACCTGAAATGCTTAAAAGAATCCGAGAAGACATCGCTGTTGTTTTCGAAAGAGACCCCGCCGCCAGGAGCGTTATTGAAGTTATAACCTGTTATCCCGGACTCCACGCAATATGGCTACACAGGATAGCACACTTCCTCTGGGAAAAGAAACTCAAGTTACTTGCAAGAATGGTATCCCACTTCTCAAGGTGGTTTACAGGCATAGAGATTCACCCGGGTGCAAAGATAGGAAGACGATTTTTCATAGACCACGGTATGGGCGTGGTAATAGGTGAAACAACCGAGATAGGTAACGATGTAACGATATACCATCAGGTAACCCTCGGCGGAACAAGTACTCATAAAGGGAAAAGACATCCAACAATAGGCAATAACGTTGTAATAGGTGCCGGAGCAAAGATACTTGGCCCGATAAAGATAGGTGATAACTGTAAAATAGGCGCCAATTCCGTTGTAGTAAGAGATGTCCCACCGAACTCAACAGTTGTTGGTATTCCTGGTAAAATAGTTAAGAGAGATGGAATACGTACAACCCGTGTTGATCTTGAACATGGGCAGTTACCCGACCCTGTTATGGAATCTCTAAGGCAGATGTTAGACATCATACACTCTCTTGAAGTAGAAGTAAAAACTCTTAAAAAGGAAACGAAGGGGGAAGAGTAAGTGAAAAGATTCTGGTTAATTATCATAACATTACTTATTTTTCCTGCATCAGCTTTTGCCAGGATTTTCTACTCTATTCAACTGTGCGCAAGAAAAAACATAGATGCAGCATATAAAACCCTAAAACAAACAGAAAAGTATCCCGATGCAAGGATAGATATAGTCGATGGATATTACAAGGTAAGGGTGGGCTTATTTAATACCTACGATGAAGCAAAAGAATTTCTTATCAAGAATAAAATAAGAAAGATATTTAAGGGAGCCTTTATTGCAAAAGTGGATGATAAAACCCTGCAAACAAGTATTTTTCCCAAAAAACATAACAAGAACATATCTAAAAATCCGGCAAATGCAACACAAAATAAAACAGAAAAACAACCGGCAAAAGTTTCAAAGTCAGAAAATGCAACATATTCCGTTCTTCTCTACAAAACCAATAATAAAGAGAAGGCGATTAACTTTTTCAAAGGGTTACCCGACGAAATTAAAAAAGAAGCCTTTCTCTATGAGGACAACAACACATACTCTGTTAGAGCATTCTTGGTAAAAGGTTATAAAAAAGCAGCAGAAAAGGAAAAATCCATCGGATATCTTCACTTTGAAACCGAAATCAAACCCACAAAAAGAGAAAAGATAGAGAAAATTCCTGAACCTGAAAAGAAAATGATTAAACCCCGGATATCTACAAAACCCAAGGTTAATTCACAACCAATGGTATCAAAAGCGAAAAAGCCAAAAACAGTCGTAACAAAAGAAAAGAAAACTCCCATATACTTTATAGCTCTAATCCTTGCAGCAGCAATAGCCATTGTGATTACCGGACTAAAAGCATTTAAAGGCAAAGCAGTTTCAAAAGAAGCTGAAGATATGTATGATGTTCTCACGAAAGCCCTTGAAAAGGGAGACACAGCCCTTGTAAAGGAGATCGTGGTTCCGTACCTTGCAAGATATCCTGAAGATTTAAAAGCACAGGAACTTTATGCTATGGCACTTGAGAAAGAGGGAAGATATATGGAAGCAGCTGACATATACTTTGCCATAGCGGAGGTATTGGAGGGAAAAAAGCAGTTTGAAGAAGCTGAAAAGTTTAAAAAAAAAGCTGAGGAGTTAGTCAGCAGAGAATTCAAAAAGAAATAGTCCGGGCAGTCTGGAGTAAAAAATGTCTGAAAAGAGAGTTTATCTATTTGACGGAACAAGCTTTGCATACAGAGCGTTCTATGCAATAAAAGGGCTAACAACATCTTACGGATTTCCAACAAATGCAATCTACGGCTTTGCAAGAATGTTCCTTAAACTATTCAAAGAGATAAAGCCGGAATACGCTGCGGTAGCATTTGATGTAAGTAGAAAAACATTCAGAGAAAAAATATCAGCAGACTACAAGGCCAACAGAAAACCCACTCCTGACGACTTCAAAGTACAACTTCCCTACATAAAAAAGTTCCTTGAATGCTTCGGTGTACCGGTGATTGAAAAGGAAGGATACGAAGCTGACGATATTCTTGGAACAATAGGAAAAAAACTTGCAGAAGAAGGATACGAAGTAATAATTGTCTCTCCCGATAAAGACATCAGGCAGTTGATTGAAGAAAACGTTCACGTACTTTCAATATCACCACAGAAAAAAACAGAAACTTTATACACACTTGAAACTTTCAGAGAAAAGTTCGGGTACGAACCGGGACAAATTCCCGATATTTTTGGCCTTGCCGGCGATACAAGTGACAATATACCGGGTGTCCCGGGAATTGGCGAAAAGACCGCAACGAAATTGATAAAAGAATTCGGTTCTCTTGAAAAGTTGTACGAAAACCTTGACAAACTTCCATCTAAAAGAAAAAAAGCCCTTGAAGACTATAGAGATCAGGCATTTATGAGCAAGAAACTTGCTACGATAGATAAAAACGTCCCGATAGACGTTGAACCCGGAAACCTAAAACTAAAAGATCCTGACGTCGAATGCCTATTTAAACTTTTTAAAAAACTTGAGATGAAATCCCTGATAAAAGAGATAAAAGAATTCTTCCCCAACATCCAGTTTCAGGGAAAAAATATAGAAAAAACACAAGAAACGGATAAAAAAAGTTTTTTAAAATTCCTGGAATCAGATGACCTTTTCTCAAAGAAAGAGTGTGCAATAGTAGTCAATGAAAATCTTTTCGCCTCTGTTGACAGACACTTCAGCCAGATAGATAGAGAAACTTTTAAAGAAATATGCAAAAAGAGTGGAAAAATATACACGTTTAACCTAAAAGAGCTTTATCACCTTACAGGAACAACCGGAAAACATAAACAGTTTTTTGATATATCTATAGGTGAATATCTTCTTAATTCTATTCAAAAAGACTATTCACCAGAAACAATACTAAAAAAATATCTCGAAACTTCAGATATAGAACCTGTTGAAAGATATTCTCACCATATAATAGACGTCGGAAAAAAGGTAATAGAAAACCTTAAAAGAGAAAACCTTCTAACTTTATACGAAAAGATAGAACATCCCCTTATAGAAGTTCTCTATTATATGGAAAAACGGGGTGTTTTATTTGATAGAAAATACATGACAACCTTAAAAAGCAACTTTTTATCGAAAATGCAACGTTTAAAAGAAGAAATTTTTTCAATAGCCGGCGAAAGTTTCAATCTGAATTCACCGAAGCAGCTTGCAAAAATACTCTTTGAGAAACTTAAAATAAAACCCGTGAAAAAGACACGGACGGGATACTCCACAGATGTTGAAGTCCTCACAACACTTGCATTAAACGGCTATGAAATCGCTGAACTTATACTTGAATACAGAAAATATTCAAAACTGTTAGGCACATTCATAGACGGCATAACAAAACACATGGACGAAGAAGGCAGAGTTCACACAAACTTCATACAAACAGGAACAGCAACGGGAAGATTATCAAGTGCCGAGCCAAATCTACAAAATCTGCCAGTTTCTGACGAGATATCCAGACAGATAAGAAACGCAGTAATCGCACCAGAAGGATATAAACTGATCTGGGCAGACTACTCACAGATAGAGCTCAGAGTCTTAGCTCACCTTTCAGGCGACGAAAGGTTAGTTGAAGCCTACAAAAAAGATAGAGACATCCACACTGAAACTGCCTCCATACTCTTTGGAACTGAACCTGAAAATGTATCACCTGAAATGAGAAAAGTGGCAAAGATGGTGAACTTTGGAATCATATACGGAATGAGTCCTCAAGGACTATCCCAGCGACTTGGAATAGGATTTAACGAAGCGAAAAACTACATCGACAGTTACTTTGCAAAATTCCCAACGGTAAAAGAGTTTATAGAGAAAACACTATCGGAAGCTTACGAAAAGGGGTATGTCAGAACGCTATTTGGCAGAAAAAGACCTGTTCCGGAACTTAAAGCGAAAAATAAAAACATAAAGCAGTTTGGTGAAAGGGCAGCCTTCAACGCAGTCATTCAAGGAACAGCAGCCGATATAATGAAGATGGCAATGATAGCACTGTTTAAAGAGTTTAAAAATAAAGATAGCTTTCTAACTCTTCAGATTCACGATGAAATAATAATGGAAGCACCCGAAACCAGGGCAAAAGAAATAGAAAACAGAGTAAAAGAGATAATGGAAAATATTGCCAACCTTGACGTTCCCTTAAAGGTTGACATTAAAAGCGGGAAGAGATGGGAGTAGGCAGGCCCGTAAGCCGGGTTCTGTTTTAGAGAGCCATTTATCTAAGCGGCTTACCCGTCGGCATCGGGCGGGCAACCCTCAAGCGCCGACCTATTCAGCCTTGCTCCGGGAGGGGGTTACCGTGCCCTCTCTCCTCGCGGAAAGAGGCGGTGGTCTCTTACACCACCTTTTCACCCTTACCCCGAAAATCGGGGCGGTCTATTTTCTGTGGCCCTGTCCGCAGGGTTTCCCCTGCCTGGCTCAACGCCAGCTCCCCGCCCTGTGGAGCCCGGACTTTCCTCTTCCTTTAAAGGAAGCGGCTCTCCAGCCTACCTCTCCCGGCATATAGAATATAAGACTATTCAAAAGATTATACAATCTCATGGACGATTTATACGTGATATGCGATGGATATTAAAGAAGTATATAGATGGTGGGCCTGGGAGGACTCGAACCTCCGACCGTCCGGTTATGAGCCGGATGCTCTAACCAACTGAGCTACAGGCCCTTATTCGTTGGTGGAGCCGGTGGGATTCGAACCCACGACCTTCAGACTGCCAGCCTGACGCTCTCCCAGCTGAGCTACGGCCCCGAATCTACAAAACAGATTCGGCTATTATATGACAAATTTGGCGTCCCCAGGGGGATTCGAACCCCCGTCGCCGGCGTGAAAGGCCGGTGTCCTAGGCCGGGCTAGACGATGGGGACGCTTAAAATGGTGAGCCGCCCAGGACTCGAACCTGGGACCTACGGATTAAAAGTCCGTTGCTCTACCAACTGAGCTAGCGGCCCACGGTTAGCGTGGAATAATATAGGCTCAGGTATCTACAATGTCAACTGTTTGTACGAGTTCAATACATGGAGAACACCCGGATTTTCTAATATAATCCTCGAACTTCTCAGCGGGAGCCATATAACCTAAAGCATAATGAGGCCTCACAAAATTAATGTCACCACATAACTGTTCCAAGTCTGTTTAAGATTGCCGCCATCTGTGAGAAGCTTTTACGCTTTTAACAGGCTAATGTTTTTTCTTCCTTTTTTCAGGGTCTTTTTGAAGGTCGCATCTGCACCTGATACGTAAAAAGAAATGCCCCTTTCACCGGATATCTGATTTTTCTAAATTACAACAGTGCTTTTTGTTTAGCTGGCTCTACCTTCAGGTAGAGCCAGCTTGAACTTATTCTGTTCTGGAAAGTATTTCTTTTGTGGCCTTCTTCTTCAGCAATTTTAACTTTTGAAGTATTGAACCAAATAGAGAACCTGTTTCTTTTTTTCCTTCTATTGCCATCTCAAGTTGCTTCAACTCTCTATCCATTTCATTATAGGTTTTTTCGAAGTCGTAAGCATAGCCCAGAGCTTTTGCAAGTTCCAGTTCTTTTTGCGCTTCTTTCAGATAAGCCACAGCAAGTTTTCTGTTTTTCTTGCTCATCACTTTAGCCTTCTCAATTAAGGCTTCTGCTTTCACCATTGGTACCGGAATTACAATTTTTTGTATGGCTATACTGTCTCTTATGGCCATTAACATTCTTACAGCTTCTTTCTTTTTACCTTTATCTATCTCTTTAATTGCATCTTTTACAACCTTTCTATACATGGATAGAGGAAGATAAACATTTATAACATCTATCTCGTCAGACAGGGTGTTGAGCAGAGCTTTTGCATCTTGAATTCTTCCTTCCTTCAATAGTTTCTCTGCTTCTTTTTTAATTTTTTCAACAGTTTTTACATCTCCCCTGAATTCTACAACAGCTATCTGTTGATTGAGAGGGACAAAACCCATTCCCCTATTTTCTTTCATGTATGTTTCAACGTACTTCTCTGCTTCCATTAAAACTTGTTTTGCCTTTTCTGCCTTTCCTTCCTCAAGCAATTTTATTGCCTGGTCAACTTTTTCCATTGCCGTTAAAGCTGTCTTAAAAGAAGGTCTCATCCTTCTGAGAGATTCAACTTTTCTCTTTACGGCATTCATTGATGTTTTTTTTGCTTCCATTTTCTCTCTGGTTTCTGTGTTTATTTTCCAGAAAGAAGCTGATGATGTGCCGTGTTCAGACATCATACTTTCATTCATATTGCTCCGAGCGCTGTTTTCCGTACTTTTTGTTCTTTCTCCAGACTTCATTGATGCTGCCAGTGCGCCTGATGGAGCAACAAGAGCAACTGCTAACAGGATAGACATAACTCTCCTCATCTTACTCCTCCTTAAATGGATATTTTATCTTCGCTTTTAAATTAGAAATTTTGTAATAATTTTGCAAGCTTTAGGAATTTTTAGTGTAATCCCGGTGAATATTTTTCTTTAAAAAATCCATTTTAGGTTTGAAATTAATTATCTGCTTATTTGCGGATTTTTATAAATTCCTAACTTGTAATAGAAATGAACAACATGAAATCCATAGCTCTGGAACTGAATAACTGCATTTAATGTTTTAATACACTAAACAGCTCCATACCTTTCTTTCATTTCTTTTTCTATAATGATACCGGTAAATTTCTCAAGTTTCAATCAGAAATTCTTAACGTTTAGATGAGGTTTAGTGTGGGTGCGAAGGTAAAGGAATTCAGGGATTATCTGAAAGGGGAAGGGTACTCTGAGAATTCAATAGCTACTTATGTTAGAGCGGTTGAGAAGTTTTACCTGTTTTTAAAGTTTTACGGGTTTAAAGAGAGGAGTTTTGACGAGGATAAGTTGGTTTCTTTTTTATCTTCCACGTATAAGACGGCAGGGAGTCTGAAAACGGCACTTTCCGGGATAAGAAAGTACCTGCACTTTGCCTTTGACTTTAAATTAACGATTTCCGTTAACGTAGAGGAAGACTTCAAGGATTTTGTTCTGATTAAGAAGGAGAAGCTGAAAGAATTTTTTGAAAGAGCAATGAAAAGTAGAAAACAGGGGATAAGAGCTGCCCTTATTATGATGCTCTATCTTGGCTTGAAACCTTCAGAGATAGCAAAGCTAAAAAGATTTTCCCTTAAGTATATTGATAAAGTTCCTGCTATTGATGAAGGCAGGATTAAGAGGTTGTTGATAGATAGAGAAGTTGTGGAAGTGCTAAAAGAGCTTGAGAAGGACGGTATTGTTTCTCTTTCAGTAAATCCGCAGAGTTTGAAAGTAACGTTTTTTAAGATAACCGGGAAAGACTTTTCTCTCAGCGATTTTAAGGAGAATTACGCTTATAGACTTATAGAAAAGGGGCTTCCGGTTGATATCGTTGTTGAATTTTCAGGACTCTCTTTAGATAGGGTTTCCTACCTCCACCGCTTTTTCACTCTCAAGAGCAAACAGGAGATTATCGGCGAAAAGCTTGCAGATCTTTGAAATGATAATGTCTCCATCTTGTTGACATACTGCTGCTTCGCCTATTTTGCACAGTTCAAGTATAGCTAAGAAGTAAACTACAACTTCAAGTTTACATATAGATTCTTCCATAAGTTCAGAAAACCTGATTACTTCCCGTTTTTTAAGGAGTCTTCGTAGCTTTTCTATCTTTGTTGATACTTTAAATCGCTCGCTGTTTAGTGATAACTTTGTCCCTTCATCTATATCTTTCTTTTCAAGGAGGTTCAGAAATGTCTCTTTAAGATCCTCTGCCGTATTGGCTATTTTGATTTTATCCTGAAATTGAAATACAATGTCGGCGGTATTGTTTGGGAACATTTCTGACTGAAGATTCTCCAACTCTTCTAACTTTTTAACACCTTTTTTTATCTTTAGATATTCCTCTATTGCCTGGACAATGGCCTTTCGTGGGTCGTAATCATCCTCTCTTGGAATGAGCATTTCTGACTTTATTTTTGCCAGCGTCGCTGCCATTACGATAAATTCTGAAGCTAACGGAATGTTAAGTTCTTTCATCGTTTCTATGTAATGCAGGAACTCTTCCGTTATTTCAGAAATAGGAATGTCGTAAATGCTCACTTCTTTTTTCTTTATGAGGTAGATTAGAAGATCAAGGGGCCCTTCGAAAAGTTCAAGGTCAACCCGATACATACGGTTAGCTCCTTATTGCACCGACGAGATTGGCGAACTCAGTTACTAAAACTTCAAGAACATCGTCAATTGAAATTATACCTTCTAACCTCCCTTTTTTGTCAACAACAACAACTCTTCTAATGCCGTAATCCCTGAATTTTTTTGTCAACGTGAAAAATCCACTATCAGAAGTTATTGTTATCAGTTCAGGAGTCATGACTGACTTTACAGGTGTATCGGGAGGTTTTCCAAGAGCCCTTATCGCTATATCTCTGTCTGTCACGATTCCAACAGGTTTGTCTCCGTCCATTACTACTAAGCTTCCAACGTTTTTCTCTTCCATCCTTTTTACTGCGTATTCAATAGGATCTTCTATATCAATGGTTATGACTTTCTTTATCATGATATCCTTTATTGGCATTCTCCCCTCCATTAAAGAAGGTTACCTTTCTTTAAATTAAGTAATTATCTTTCTTTTGTCATTCAAAGGGTTAAATTTTCCTGTGAGGTTCTTTTATCCTATCTGTTTTGAGTATAAAATAGCTTTTAACATTTCTTCAGTGGAGAGTGTATGTTTTACGGTCTTTTTTATAAATTACTTGGTATTAATATCTTTAAGTACATAACCTTCAGATTAGTATATGCAACTATCACGGCTATTCTTGCAGGCTTCTTTATATATCCAAAACTAAAGAAATTTCTTAATCATCTTCAATTTGAACAGGCGATTAAAGAGTACATGCCTGAGAATCACAAGAAAAAACACGTTCCTACAATGGGCGGAGTTCTAATAATTTCAGCTTTTCTTATATCAGTACTTTTGTGGAACAAGTGGAACAACCTTTTCGTCTGGCTTGCGATAATGGCAATATGTGGATTTGGTCTAATAGGTTTTGTTGACGATTATATAAAGGCTAAATTGAAGAATCCAGAAGGACTGTCAGAAAAGAGAAAATTTCTTTCACAGATTATAGTTGCCCTTGCAATATCTGTGATTCTCTACGCTTCTGATTTTTCAACGGTTCTCTACTTTCCGGTATTTAAAAATCTTCACATGGATCTTGGAGTGTTTTTCATCATCTGGTCTGTTATAGTGATTGTTGGATCTTCAAATGCAGTTAATCTTACGGACGGTCTCGACGGTCTTGCGATAGGTCCCGTTATTACAACTTCCCTGGTACTTCTTGTCTATGCTTACGTTGCCGGTAACGTGAAGTTTTCCTCTTACCTTCACCTTCCGTATGTTGCTGGTGCTGGAGAGCTTTCTATAGTTTGTGGTGCCGTTATTGGCGCATCTCTTGTTTTTCTCTGGTTTAACGCCTATCCTGCGGAAGTCTTTATGGGTGACGTTGGCTCCCTTGCACTTGGGGCACTCCTTGGAACTGTGGCGGTTATCATTAAGCAGGAATTTATTCTTGCTATTGCAGGCGGTATTTTTGTTTTAGAAACACTCTCTGTGATTATTCAGAGGTATTACTTCAAGTACACGAGAAAAAAGTTTGGACAGGGAAAGAGAATCTTTCTCATGGCACCTCTTCATCACCATTTTGAGAAGAAAGGATGGGAAGAGCCAAAAATTACTGTGCGTTTCTGGATAATATCTATACTTCTTGCCCTGCTTTCCTTGAGTTTTCTGAAGATAAGATAGTTGATTGACAATTTAGGAATTTGTTTTTACATTACAACCTCAAATTGGCCGGAGGGTTAGTTATGAAAGGGAACCAGTGCCTGACTAAAGAGCAACTTCAGGAGTTCAAGAAAATACTTGAAGAGAAAAAAAGGGAATTAATTGAGGATATCAAGAGAGGTATCCTTGAAGAGGCAAGTGCAGAAAGGGAAGTCGGCGATCTTGTTGATATGTCGACAGAGGAGATTTTAAGAACGTTCGAAATGAGAATAAGGGACAGGGAAGCCAAGTATCTTAAGAAGATAGAGAAGGCTCTTCAGAAAATAGAAGAGGGAACTTACGGTATTTGTGAAGAGTGCGGTAAGTGTATATCTTATGAAAGATTGAAACTGCGGCCTGTCGCAGAGCTATGCATAAACTGCAAATTGAAACAGGAAAAGCTTGAAAGAAAGTTTGGAGAAGAGTAATTTTATATAGGGGGCGTAAGCCCCCAATTATGCCTCCAACGAGCAGGCGGATGCGAATTCCACCTCCTCACTTTCATCAATCACCCCTCTAAAGTGAACGTCTTTTTCCACTCTTGAGGGCTTGAGCTTTTCTACGATGTAGTCAAAAGCCTTAAAGGCAAGTTCGTGTGCCCCGCATGTGTAAACGTCTATCGCTACGTATCCGTGTTCAGGCCATGTGTGGAAAGAAAGGTGAGACTCTGAGATCACAATTACCCCTGTTGCACCGTAGGGGTAAAACTGATGAAAGTGAGAAGACAGTTTGTTCAGTTTCGCTTCTCTTACAGCACCCTCAAAAATTTCAGCCATTCTGTCGGCAGATTTGAGGATTTCCGGATCGCAACCGTAAAGGTCAGCTACAATGTGGACGCCGAGAGTCTTGGCCATTTCCACTCCTCCTTTAAGACGATTTTCGCAATCAAGGCTGGTTTGCCTCCTAAAGATTAGGTTTGCAACCTTACTATTATATGCTAAAAGGGAGGGTGTGCAATCTAAATTTTAAGGAATATTCCAGAAGGCCTGGTCCTTTTCTCTCTTAAACCTGTGGTAAAATTAATAAACCTTTAAAAGCTAAAGAGGTTGTATGAAAAAGGAAAACAGATTAGCACCGAGGCTGGAAGATTATCTTGAAACGATCTATCTCCTTGAGAAGGAAAATGGAGTAGCAAGGGTAAAGGAGATAGCAAAAAAGCGGAACGTTAAGATGCCAACGGTCACAGAAGTTCTGAAGAGACTTTCCGAAAGAGGTTATGTAAACTATGAGCCTTATGGACTTGTGAGAACTACGGAAAAAGGGAGAAAGTACGCAGAGGAACTTTTTGAGAAGCATAAGATTCTTGAGGAGTTTATGAGAGTTGTTCTTCATCTTCCTGACGAGATGGCTGAAGAGGAAGGGTGTCTGCTTGAGCACCATCTTAGTGCTACCACTATCAGCAGAATAGGGAAACTCACCAAATTTCTCAAAGAGAAAGGGTTAATAGATGAAATTGGAGATGAATATTGAGCCTTTTATAGAGGATAAAGCCCTTTTTCCTGTCTATGAAAAGGTAATGTCAGGTGAAAGGATATCTTTTGAAGATGGTGTCAAGCTGTTTGAAAGCGATGATATCCTTACGATAGGGAAACTTGCCTCTATCGTGAACGAAAGAAAAAATGGAAAGCTTGTCTATTTTGTTGTTAACAGACACGTTAATCCGACCAATATCTGTATAGGAAACTGTAAATTTTGCGCTTTCAGAAAGAATAAAGGAGAACAGGGGGCTTACGAGCTCTCCATAGAAGAAGTTGTTGAGAAAGTGAAAGAACATGTTGATAAGGGAATAACTGAAATTCACATTGTTGGAGGATTACACCCCGATTGGAACTATGACTACTATATAAAAATGATAAAGGCAGTTCACGAGGCTTTTCCGTCTCTTCACATTCAGGCTTTTACAGCTGAAGAGATAGACCATCTTGCAAAGATAGGGAAGAAGAGCATTGAAGAGGTTCTTTCTGATCTTGTGATGGCAGGTCTTGGTTCTCTTCCGGCAGGTGGTGCGGAGGTTTTTAAGGAAACACTGCGAAAGAAGTTGTGTCCCGAAAAGCTTTCCTCTTCCCGTTACATAGAGATTCATAAAACTGCCCATAGGTTTGGATTAAAGAGTAACGCTTCCATACTTTACGGTCACGTTGAAACGGTGGAAGATAGGGTTGACCACCTTATTAGACTGAGAGAAGCCCAGGATGAAACGGGCGGATTTCAGGCTTTTCTATCGTTTGCGTACCATCCTGACAATACGCAGCTTGGTGGAAAGCCCACTACAGGTTTTGATGATTTAAAGATGCTTGCCGTTGCACGGCTTATGCTTGATAACTTTCCCCACATAAGAGCCTTCTGGATAATGTTAGGAGAAAAGCTTGCCCAAACTTCTCTCTTTTTTGGTGTAGATGATCTTGATGGGACAGTTATAGAAGAAGAGATAACGCATTCAGCAGGGGCAAATACCGGAAGTTACATGCCAAAAAGCAGGCTTATAAAACTTATTAAAGAAGCTGGCAGGATTCCCGTTGAGAGGGATACAGTTTATAATGTTGTCAATGTTTATCTGTGAGGTCTAAAGATGGAAGCATTTTCTTTCATAAAGGATAAAAATCTCTATTCAATTGCTGAAAAGGTTTTTTCTGGAGAAAGGCTCTCTTTTGCAGATGGTTTAAAGCTTTTTGAAAGTAACGATTTAAACGCAATTGGCATCCTCGCATCTTACGCAAATGAGAAAAAAAATGGGGATAAGGTCTATTTTAACGTTAATGTTCACATAACACCGACAAACATCTGTGTTGGAACGTGTAAGTTCTGTGCCTTTCGTAAGAATAAAGGTGATGAAAATGCTTACGAGCTTTCGATAGATAGAATTCTTGAAAAGATGAGAAACATGAATCTATCCGGTGTTACTGAAGTTCATATTGTTGGCGGGCTTCATCCTGAATGGGGATTTGACTATTACCTTGAAATGGTTAAAAGGATTAAAGAGGAATTTCCTGAAATTCAGATAAAGGCTTTCACTGCTGAAGAAATTAAGCATATAGCAGGGAAAGGTGGAAAAAGTATAGAAGATACACTTATATCTTTGAAAGAAGCAGGACTTTCATCGATGCCAGGAGGAGGCGGAGAAATATTTGACGAAGAGATAAGACAGAAATTGTGTCCTGATAAGATTTCTGGTGAGGAGTATTTAAACATACATAAAACTGCTCATAGATTAGGTATAAAGACCAATGCAACGATGCTTTTTGGTCATGTTGAGACCTATGCCCACAGGGTTGACCACCTTATCAAACTGAGGGAAGCTCAGGATGAAACGGGCGGATTTCAGGCGTTTATTCCTCTGGCTTTCCATCCTGTGAATACAGAGATAGAGGGGGCAGATTACACTACAGGTGTTGATGAGATAAAAACGCTTGCCATATCAAGGCTTATGCTGGACAATTTTCTCCACATAAAGGCTTACTGGATAATGCTTGGCGAGAAAATATCTCAAATGTCACTCTTTTACGGTGTTGATGACCTTGACGGGACGGTTGTAGAGGAGGAGATAACGCAGGCTGCCGGTGCCAGAGCTGGTGAGTACATGCCAAAATCAAGATTGGTAAGGTTGATAAAAGAAGCGGGAAAAACGCCTGTGGAGAGAGATTCTCTATACAACGTTATAAAAGTATATTGAGAGGCAGGTCGAACCTACCTCTCTTTAAGAGCTTTTGCGCCTATATCTTTTCTATAGTGCATTCCTTCAAAGTGTATTCTGTTTACTGCTGCGTAAACGTTGTCCATGGCTTCCCTGATGTCTTTCCCCATAGCTGTGACGTTTAGAACTCTTCCTCCGTTTGTTACCAATTTTCCGTCTTTTATAGCTGTTCCTGCGTGGAATACAACAACGTCGTCAATCTTTTCTGCCTCTTCTATGCCTGTTATCTCTTTACCTTTTTCGTATTTTCCGGGATATCCTCTGGAAGCAAGAACAACACATATGGCGGTTCTTTCGTCCCACTCGATCTCCTCTATCAAGTTACCTTCGATTGTTCTTTCACACAGTTCAATCAGATCTGTTTTCATTCTTCTCAAGATAACCTGTGCTTCAGGATCGCCAAATCGGACGTTAAATTCGAGAACCTGAATGCCTTTGTTCTCTGTAACCATTATTCCTGCATAGAGTATTCCTTTAAATGGTGTTCCCCTTGCTGCCATTCCTTTTAGCATAGGTTCTATTACTTTCCTTTTCACTTCCTCTTCAAGTTCTGGTGATAGAACAGGCGCCGGAGAGTATGCCCCCATTCCGCCAGTGTTTGGTCCTTTGTCGCCGTCAAAGACTGCTTTATGGTCCTGTGCAGGGGCAAGGGGTATGTAGCGTTCTCCGTCGCTTATTACAAGGTATGAAGCCTCTTCACCTTTGAGGCACTCTTCTACAACAACTCTGTTGCCTGCGTCTCCAAACACTTTGTCCACCATTATCCTATCTATGGCTTCAAGTGCCTCTTCGATAGTTTGGGCAACGACTACACCTTTACCGGCTGCAAGCCCATCAGCCTTTACCACGATAGGAGCGCCTTTTTCTTTTATGTAGGATTTTGCTTCTTCTGGATTATCAAAGATTTTAAATTCTGCAGTTGGAACGCCGAACGCCTTCATCATCTCTTTTGAGAAGGCTTTGCTCCCTTCGAGTCTTGCCGCCTCTTTTGAAGGACCAAATATCTTTAATCCTCTTGATTCAAATTCATCAACGATGCCGGCAACTAAAGGAGCTTCCGGGCCAACGACAGTAAGGTCTATCTTCTCTTTTTCAGCAAAATCAGCAATGGCTTTAATGTCAGCAGGGTCTATCTTTATGCATTTGGCTATCTGTGCTATTCCAGGGTTTCCAGGGATTGCGAAAATCTCTTTAACACGGTCGCTTTTTGATATCTTCCAGGTAAGAGCGTGCTCTCTACCACCGGAACCTACTACAAGAACCTTCATTGCCTCTCCTTAACAATCTGGTTTAGGCAAATTATAGCAGGTTTTTAGACTCTCTGTTTGTGTTAAAATGAAAACGGATGCAACCTGTGATAAGAGGTATTGATGAAAAGAGAAAAGCTGACGTTTGCCCTACCAAAAGGAAGATTGTTGAAAGATGCTGTTAAGTTACTTTCAGAAGTTGGTATTGACGCTTCGTCAACCCTTGAGAAGACACGTAAACTTATCTTTGAAAGTGACGAATTCAAGTTTATCCTGGTTAAGCCCATGGATGTTCCAACCTACGTCTATTACGGAGCGGCAGATCTTGGTATAGCGGGTAAGGACGTTATAGATGAGAAAGGGCTGGAAGTGTATGAGCCTCTTGATTTAAAGTTTGGTTTTTGTCGTCTGTGTGTTGCGGAACCTGTTGATATTGCGGAACCTTACGATATTGAGAAACTTTCTTTTATAAAGGTGGCTACAAAATTTCCAAGAATAACCGATAAATATTTCAGAAGCAGAGGTGTTCATCCAGAGATTATTGAGCTTTACGGTTCTGTTGAAATAGCACCGCTGCTTGGTTTGAGTGAGCGGATAGTTGACCTTGTTCAGACGGGAACAACTTTAAAAGCCAATGGCCTCAGAGAAGTTGATACCATATTGATATCAACGGCAAGGCTCATAGTGAACAGAGCCAGTTTAAAGACAAAGTATGACAAGGTTAAACCGATTATCGATGCTATTAAAAGGTGTATTTAAACGGGGGAATGGTGGATTACACGGTTATTGGAAATTCGCCTGTTAACTATCTTTACATTCCTGAACGTTTGCGGGAAGTGGAAAATAAGAAATATCATCAAGAAGATACCTTTAAAGTCCTGCCTAATACAACGTTTTACATTGTTTCAAATTATCTTAAAAAGAATTCTGTTGTTCTCGATGTTGGGTGTTCTTCAGGATATTTTGGTAAGTTCCTCATAGACACTTTAGGTGCAAAGGTTTATGGGGTTGATATTGATGAGAAAGGCTTATCCATTGCAAAGGAAAGAGGTTACTCCGATGTTTACAAAATAGATTTGGATAATGATATTGAGACTTTTGGGTTCGTATTGGATGATGTTAAGCCAGATTACATATTGTGTCTTGATGTTGTTGAACATTTAAAAACCGCAAGCTTTTTCATGAAAAAGCTACTAAGATTCTTGAAGAAAAATGATTCAGAGTTAATTGTGAGTATTCCGAATATTGGTCATATAGATATCATTTACAATCTGCTTATGGGAAGGTTTAACTATTCTTTACTGGGAATTCTTGATAATACACATTTAAGATTTTTCACGAGAAGCTCATTTAAAGAATGGATAAAATTGATAGCAGAGGATGTCGGCTTGGAGTTAGACGTTTGTTTGATCGGAAAGACAGAAGCTCCATTTTGCTTAAACGAAAAGGAAAAAAATTTTAATAAAGACATATCGAGACTGCAACATATGGCAAAAAGAGTTAATAACGATGACCTTTTTACGGTTCAATTTGTTTTTTCCATAAAAAAGAGGGTGTAATATGGGGAACGCATGGCTAAAATCAGTGTTGTAATTCCTACATATAACAGACCTGAGTTTTTAAAGCAGGCAATAGAAAGTGTAGTTAATCAAAGTCGAAAACCAGATGAGCTTATAATTTTAGACGATAACCCGGAAACTGTTAAAAACGAAAAGGTTGTTTTGCCGTTTGTTGAGAAATTTTCCTTTATTAACTATGTGAAAAATAAAAAAAATCTTGGTGTTGTAAATAATTATAAAAAAG
Source organism: Desulfurobacterium sp. TC5-1 (assembly GCF_000421485.1). NCBI lineage: Bacteria > Pseudomonadati > Aquificota > Aquificia > Desulfurobacteriales > Desulfurobacteriaceae > Desulfurobacterium > Desulfurobacterium sp. TC5-1. Next base: position 1,051,867 of record NZ_ATXC01000001.1, read on the forward strand.
CTTTTGAGATTGCTTCAGGTGATTATGTTAAGTTGCTATCTGACGATGATATTCTTCATCCTGATGCACTGCTTCTGATGGAAAAGGTGCTTGACGAGAATCCCGATTGCACAGTTGCGGCTTCTTCAAGGATTATGGTGGATGAATCACTTCGTTTTAAGCAGCTCCTTTCTCTTCAAAAGTCTGGAAAGTTAGATGGGAAAACTCTTATAGTTGATTCACTAAAGCGGGGAGAAAATATCGTCGGCGAATTTTCTGCCTTATTTTTCAGGAAAGCTCTTGTGGATATAGACTTTTTTAGATTTAAAGAACTTAACATAAGGGCCAATGCCGATTGGTATTTATGGATGTATCTTGCTTCAAAAGGTAGCGTTTATTATTTTGATAAACCCCTTGTTCTTTTTAGATATACTGAGAAAAATGACCAGAGCAAAATAGATGTATTTATTTCTGGTGTAAAAGAAAAGCTACAATTTTTGACAAATGAAGATTTTCATAGCCACTTGGGAATAAATTTTCCCCTTTCCTGTCAGGTAAAAGCTTTTGCCAGAATGTCTAAGGACTTTAAAAAAATTTCAGACATGGTAGTGAAAAATGCTCTGTATGCTAAAAAATTTGATAGTGAATGGAAAGATATAAAAAATAGATTTTTTTTCTGGCTTAATAAGATAGAAAAAAAGATACTTCAAAAACGTTCTTCAGTTTCTGTAATTATCGTTACTTATAATTCTGAAAAATACATTTATAACTGTCTTAAATCGCTCCTGAATACTTTAAATGCAGAAGATGAAATTGTTGTTGTAGATAACAATTCAGAAGACAAAACAGTAGAAATAGTAAACAGTATCGCTAAAGAATCTCCGATTTCCATTAAACTTGTATCTTTTCAGGAAAACCTGGGTTATTCAAGAGCAGTTAATGAGGGGATCAAACTATCAAGCAGGGATTTCCTTGTGTTTTTGAATCCTGATACCCTTGTAACAAAAGGTATGTTTGAAAATTTACTTTCTGCTCTGGAAAAGGAAAATGTAGGTGCAGCGGGACCGCTCAGTGTAAATGTTACATACACCCAGCATTTTTCAAGGTATTTACCAGTTCTGGACTACCTAATGTCAGGTAAAGAAATTCTTGATTACAGGGAAGCTATTGCAGCATTTTTAAGTAATTATTTCGAGGGTACTTTAATTGACACTAAACTTCTGATAGGTTTATGTCTTGCTGTCAGGAGAGATGTTGTTGAAAAAATCGGTGGTCTTGATGAAAATTTATTCTTGGGAATGGATGACTTTGAATTTTCCTGGCGCCTGAGAGAAAATGGATATAAGTTGAAAATTGTTCCTTCAGCATTTGTCTATCATTTCGGGCATGCATCGTTTAGAACTATACCTGAGAAAAAGGCCAGCAAATATCAGGAAGATGCCGTTAAAAATTTATGGGAAAAATTGATTGTCCACTATGGTTTTGGAAACGTTCCGTGTATAGATGAATTGTGGAACATAAATAGAGCTGTCTTCCCTGTAAATTTTCCTCAGAGGAAATATAACTTCATGTTTAACTTTTCCCGTAAAGAAAAAGGAGAAAATTGGTTTAAGAGAAAAGGCCGTTTTTTAATTAAAAATCCGGAAGTTGCAATTGTTACGGTTTCTTACTTTTCTTCGGAGGATATGGTTCCTCTCTTTGCTTCTGTTAAGAAATCTTCTTACCCTGTAAAGCTTATCGTTGTTGACAATTCAGAAAATGATGCTGAGTTTGAAAGGCTTGTTAAAACAGCCGTTTCTGTTTTTGGCAAAGAACAGGTCAGACAGTGTTTGCCCGGGAAAAATGCAGAAGGGCAGGTTGTTGTTATAAAAAACAGCAATACTGGTTTTGCAGGTGGGGTGAATTTAGGTGTAAAGTCTGCTATGGATAGAAATATTCCATTTATCTGGATTTTAAATCCGGATACGGTCATAGCACCTAATGCGGTGTTTGAACTTTTGAAAGCTTCTATATATACCGGTGTTCCGGTTGTTACATGTGAAATCAGGGATATGGAGAACCCTTCAAGAGTGCAGTATAATGGTTATATTGTTAATTTAGGTGGCGTAAAAGATAGAGCTTATTATGTGAAAAAGGTTAGATATTTAAGCGGTTCAAACATTTTCTGTAAAAGTGAAGTCTTTGAAAAGGTTGGATTTTTGAAAGAGCATTATTTCCTTTATTTTGAGGATAATGACTTTTTTGAAAGGCTTCTTCAAGCCGGGATTCATCCCATTTACATACCTTATACATTTATACTCCATAAAGGTGGTACTTCAACAGGGAGATTCCTCGAGAGTCCTGTTTCCATGTATTACTTTGTAAGAAGCATGCTTTATTTCTATAAAGAATTAAACAGGGCGTTCCCGTTTTCAAATATTTTAAGTTTGTATAAGTCATACTCTTATGATAAGCAGCTGTTGCGAAGTATTATAGAGGCAGTTTATGATTTCAGTAAGAACATTACGGGCAAGAAAGAGTTTTCATTTCTTAACCCTTCAGTGAAATCCAAGAGTGTTCATACGGATGAATTTTTGAAGATTTCTATAAATTTTACAATAGATTACCTGAGAAATTTTTTAATTTTGAAACCGAGAAAAAGTGTAAAGTTTATAGAGTTTTTATCTCTTGTTGAAAAGAAGGAGCTGCTTTATGGTTGAGCTTGATGAAAAAACCATAAAGATTGCTGATAAGATTAAAGGTAAAAAGTTTTTCAGAAAAATCCTGCAAAAGATATCCCGAAAGAGGTTAATTTTTACCGTTACAACAGGCAGGAGTGGTACGGCTTATCTTTCAAATCTTTTAGCTTCTTTTGATACAGTGGCTTCTTTCCATGAACCTGATCCAAATTTCGCTATAGTTATGAGAGATGTTCAGAAGTTTCCGCATTTAGCCATTCGCTTTCTTTTCGAAAAGAAGTTACCTGTTATTGCTTCTATTGATAAACCTATATATTGTGAAACAAGTCACCTTTTCTGTAAAGGATTCTTCTTTCCTCTACTTGAACTGGGCGTGCTTCCTGAGATTATAGTTTTGAAGAGGAACAGAAGAGCTGTAGCAAAAAGCCTCTTTGAGCTTAATACCATCCCGGGAAGAACTTCTGTTGCTCTTATGTTCTATTTAAAACCTGATGATAGGGTTTATTTGCCAGTAAATAACTGGCAGAAACTTCATGATTATCAGCTGTGCTACTGGTATTGTCTTGAAATTGAGAAAAGAATGGAAATTTATTCTAAAGAAATAAAAAATAGAGGAGGCAGAGTTTATGAAGTTAATCTTGAAAATCTGTTAGATATAAAAGATGTTGTTAAATTTTTCGAGAGTCTAAATCTTACAATTTCGGAAAAAAGCCTGGCGAGTCTTAAATCCAGAGTGGGTACTCCTGTCAATACCAAAAAGAACATTAAGATTAGAAGTCTGTGGCAGGAATTAAATGAACAGGCTGTTTTAGAGATGGAAAAAGAAATAGAAGAAATCGCATATCAGGGAGGAAGTTATGAATAAACAGGTCGATGTTCTTATTATTTCTTCGGATGTTGTAAATCAGGAGTTAATAGAATCTTTAAATGAGAACGGCGATTTTATTTCTGCTGTGTTCGTTTCTGGAAGTGAGAAAGAATTTTATTCTAATCTTGATTTAGATGTAAACTTTCTAAATCTTGATTCTTCTAATAAAGGCTTCTTAAGGAATAGGCTACTTGAAGCTTCTAAATCGCGTTATGTTTTGTATATTTCAGAAAGTACATCTCTTGATGATGATACGCTGGAAGAGCTGTTTTCAGCTTTTGAGGAAAGACCCGATGCCAATATAATATATCCCAACGAAGTTATTTTCTGGAGGGATGAGGAAACTGTTCGTAACTTTGATGAATATGCCGGAAGAGAGCTGGAACTTCTTCAGTCTTTAGCAATAGAAAATATGCTACCGGAGTTTGGAGTAATTGTTGATGCTAATTTTTTAAAAGAAAAAGGCGGTTTTGATGAGAGATTCTGGGATTACGAGTTCTATGATTTCATTTATAAACACATAAAGGACATCAAGTTAAAGTGGGCTGAATTTGCATTTGTAAATTCTACATTGCAAAGCAGTTTCATAGATACTTCCTACAGGAGCCTTGCAGTAAGGGAAGTGATTAATATTTATGACTGGAAGAAGGAAATATTTCCTTTACTTGGATGGGATAACAATGAAAATGTTGCCCTTGCAACGGCCAATACAATTATAGGAGATAGGATTGCTTCCTATATTGATTTTCTAAACGCTTCAGAATTTTACCGCCGTTCTCTCTTCTGCTTTCACAATACAGTTTCTCTTGGAAAACTTTTTGATGTTTACCTTTTAATGGGAAGGTTTGATGATGCTTTTGCCCTTCTTGGTGAAGGTTTTTCAGATGATGAAAAAAATGAAAGGAAAGAACGGTTAGAAAATGTCAAGAAAATTATTTCAGGTCTCGAGGAGGCAGTTGAAAAAGGACAGTTGGAAGAAGTTATTGCTGTTATGAATGAGGTTGCCAGCTATTATAAGGGTGCCCCTATACATAATATCATGGGGGTTATTGCTTACCTAAAGGGAAATTTTGAGGAAGCTTATAAATTTTTCTTTAAGACTGTGACAATGAATCCTCTTGAAAAGGATTATCTCATGAATCTTACTGATATGGCTAAAAAACTTGGAAAAGAGCAAGAGGTCATTGGCCTTATAGATAGACTTGTCAAGCAGGGGTGATTAATGATATCTGCGTGTGTGATAGCCAAGAATGAAGAGAAAAATTTGCCACGCCTCTTGAAAAGCTTAAAAGGAAAGTTTGAAGAAATAATTCTCGTTGACACAGGTTCTACTGACAGAACAATAGAAATTGCAAGGTCCTTCGGCTGTAAAGTGTATCAGATAAACTGGACTGGATTTGCTGATGCAAGAAATTTTGCAGTATCAAAAGCTAAAGGTGAATGGATATGGCATTTTGATGCCGATTTTGAGATAGATGAAGAAGAATTCATAAAAGCAAAAAGGCAGCTTCTTCTGTTGGACGAAAAATATAACTCTGCAGATGTAATTATTGAGAATTACAATATAGACGGGACAATTCGTTCCTATTCTTCTCACTGTTTTATTCACAGAAACAAGCCTGAAATAAAATGGAAAGGAAAGGTTCACGAGTATCTCGAAAATGCAGCATTAACATTTGGTCTCAATGTTAAGGTAAAGCATTTTGGTTATGAAGATGATGCTGTGCTGCGAAAAAAAGCTTTTCGAAATATAGAACTTCTGGAAGCAGAAATTGAGGAAATAGAAAAAAAAGAGGGGGCAAATTCGCCAGAATATGCTTACAAGCATTTTTACCTTGCTCAGTCTTACACTGTTCTTGGTTTTTCCGATCCGAAATATTTTAAAAAAGCTATAGAAACTGCAGAGAAATACTTTTCTCTCAGAGGAAATCTCAGTGAAACCAACATTTTTGATGTTCACATTTACACCTACATAGTGGAAGCTCTTATAAAGATAAACAGATATGGTGAAGCAAAAAAATACCTCAAAGAAGCGCTGTTGTTAAAACCCAGATATGTTGATTTTCTCTTTTTAAAGGCCTGTCTTGAAGAGCTAACGGAAAACCTTTCTGCCGCTTTTAAAGGATACTGCGACTTTCTTTTTGAAGTTGATAGTTTTATAAAGGATAATCCATTCAAAAAGGTAGATGGATTAACATTTCTCTCTGACAAAGCTGTGCATGCCTATCATGTTGCCTCTGAAAAGATACCCGAACTTTTCTGTAAATTAGATTATGCTTTAACCGAAAGAGAACACCTTGAGAAGCTGTGGCAAAAAGAAAAGGGCCTTTACACTGGAATAGCACTTGCAAGGGTTTTAAAATTAGTCGGAGAAAATGAAGGAAAGATATTGAAGAAACTTTACAGGGTTTACAATAGTAACTACCTCGTCCATTTTGAAATGGGAAACTTTTATCTTGCTAAAGGACAACCTGACAAAGCTGTAAAATACTTTTCAAGGACTTTGGAGTTAAATCAGAATTTTGTGGTTGCCAAAGCCTTCCTCGGCTATGCCAGGATGGCTGCTGGCAGTTCAGATACAAAAACATTGATAGAGGCTGTTTCCTCTCTAAAAGACTACTTTGAGAGAACGAAAAATATCTCTGTTCTACCTCTTCTAAAACGGTGTCTCCAGCTTCTTAAAGATATAAAAACAAAAAAGTGATATAAAAAAAGAACAGCTGTCTCCGATAATAAGAATAGAAAAGTTAAAACCCTATGGGAGGTAAGAGTCATGGCACTGCGAATTAACTACAACTTTCAAGCGGACTTTACCCACGCTAATCTTTTAAAAACTGAAGCAAACATGAACAAGTCCCTTGAAAGATTGGCAACAGGTTACAGAATCAACAGTGCGGCGGATGACGCTGCAGGTCTTTACATTGCTGACCAGCTTAAGACATACGCTGTGTCCCTTGACCAAGGTATCAGAAATGCTCAGGACGGTGTGAGCATTGCTCAGATTGGTCAGGGTGCGTTAAGTGAAGTTTACAACATTCTTAACGACGTGAAGTCAAAAGTTATCCAGGCTTCAAACACCCTTGACACACAGGCAAGACAGGAAATTCAGCAGGATATTAACCACCTTATTGATTCTGTTTCAAAGATTTTCAGCGATACAGAGTTTAACGGTATGAATCTTTTTGCCTCTTCTGCAACAACATTTACGATTCACTATGGAGGACGTACAAATCAGGAGTTGGCCATTGTTATTTCAACCGCTCAAGCATCAGCAGGTACTTCAAGTACTGCTCCATCTACAGTTACAATAGGAACTACAGGCTACGCTATTGACGTAACTTCACAGACAAGTGCTAACGCAGCTGTGCAGACGGTTGATAATCTCATTAAAGCTGTTGATGACCTTGCTGCAAAACTTGGTTCTTATCAGATTGAACTTGAAAAAATCATCAGCAACAATCAGACAACAAGAGTTAACACTTCTGAAGCAGAATCTCGTATCAGAAACGTTGATTTTGCTGCAGAGATGGCAAACTTCACCAAAAACCAGATTCTCATGCAATCCGGTACTGCCATGCTTGCTCAGGCAAACCAGCTTCCTCAACTTGTCCTACAGCTTCTCAGGTAACAACCATTCGGGCGGGTCAGTCCCGCCCTTTTTTCAGCGGCTTCTCAGAGCCGTTGAGGAAAGGGCAGGAAAGTGATAAATTAGTAGATAGGGTTAAATGCAATCCGGGGTAAAAGATGGACGTTAAGAATGTTGCTAATATTCAGGCTACTATTCAAATGAATAATCCCCAGAATGTGGGAAGAAATGTTCGTATCGGAGTTCAAAATCAAACCAGAAAGGCAGTGCAGGAAGAGGAAAAGAAAAAGCTTTCCCCACAGGAAATGGAGAAACTTTTAAATGACCTTAAAGAAAAGCTTTCCATGCTTAATACCCAGTTAAAAATAGAGATTGAAAAAATAGGTGATGGGGAAGAGATACCCGTTATAAAAGTGATAGACACCAAGACGAAAGAGGTTATAAGACAGATACCTCCAGAATACATGATAAAAATTGCAAAGTATATAGACGAAATTACCGGACTGCTGCTCCGTGAAAAGGCTTGAAGGAGACAAATATGGCAGGAGAACTTTATTTAAGCAACCTTGTAGGTGGATTTGATTACCAGCAGATTCTGGATCAGATGTACTCTATTAAAAGCGTTCAGATTCAATATTATCAACAAAGGGAGTCAGAGCTTCAAAATAAAAAATCTGCCCTCTCAAGTTTTGATTCTTTACTTGAAAAGTTTCAGGATGTTGCAAATGATCTTTTTGATGATTCCATCTTTGAGCAGAAGTCTGTTTCCGTGTCTAACGAATCCGCGGTGAATGTTACTATTACAGATCCAACAGCAGTGGATGCATCTTCTTTTGACCTTTCTGTTGTTCAAACTGCGAAGAAAGATGTATGGCTTTCCCAGGCCGGTGTTTCCGATGAAACGGCAGCTGTGGCAACAACGGCAGGGACACTCCAGATTTCTTATGGCGGAGATGTGGTGGCAACGATAGATTACGATGCCGATACTTCAACTGATACGCCTTCCACCATTCAGGAAATTGCAAACGCAATAAATGCTGCTCAGGATAAGGTTAAAGCAACGGTATTTTTTGATGGAACAAATTACAGGCTTCTGCTTTCCGGAGCTGATACAGGTGCCAATAATACCATTTCAATAACTGAAACAGGTGGAGGTGATTTACTTGATGTTCTGCAGCTGGGAGATGCCTACGTTAATAGCCATGTGCAAACAGCTCAGGATGCAATTATAGAAATTTACGGTACACAGGTTTCGAGTTCAACGAATGATTTTACCAGTGTGATTCCTGGAATGACGATTACTGTAGAAACGCCTACAAGCTCACCTGTTACAGTTACAATTGACCATGATTATAGTCAGGTAAAGGACAATCTTCAAAAGCTTGTAGAAGCTTACAATTCCATAGTTGACTTTGTAAAAGAATACACCGGTAAAGATGGAGCGCTTTCAGGAGATTTTACACTTCAGGACATCCGTTCAACACTTTTTGACAAACTCGATCCCCTGTTTCAGCTTGGTATTTTTGAAGTGGATAAAGATACAGGCCATCTTTCTATAGACACTTCTAAAGTTGACGAGATTCTTTCGACAAATCCTGGGAGTCTCGAGGATGCTCTTACTAAAGACTTGAAAGATAACCTTTACGATTATCTCATCTATATTACGGGTGTAGATAGCCCTATTTCTACAGAACAGCAGAGTTATGACAATCAGATAAACTACATAGAAGACCAGATAGAGCTTACAAATAAGCGTATTTCAGAAGAAATAGAAAGTATGAAGAAGCAACTTGTTCAGTTACAGCTTTATATGGCTAAGATGCAGGAAGTTCAGGCCAGGATAACACAGACATTTGGAACACCTTCTATTATTCCGGGAACTTCTGTTAATACAACTACAGGTGCATAAAGAGGTGGCGGATGGTTAATCCTTATTTAAAAATGGACGTTGAGACAGCGTCACCTGTAAGACAACTGGTGATGCTTTATGAAAAGGCTATTCTGTGTATGAGCATTGCCGTTAAAGCAATTGAAGATAGCGATGTTAAAACGAAGGTTGATAATATCCTTAGAGCACATGATATAGTGAGAGTTTTAAACGCTTCCCTTGATATGGAAAAGGGCGGTGAGATAGCAAAGAATCTGCGGGCTCTCTATGATTTTATTGAGGAGTCTCTTTTGAAGGTTAACACCAGTAATGACACTGAACTTCTTAGAAGGATAATTGATATAATGGTAGAATTAAAGAGTGCGTGGGAGGAGTTAGAATCAAAACTTTAAAGGAAATAATGTCTCAGATGGCTATTGCCATTGAAGATGGTGATTACAAAACGGCGACAGAACTTGCCCGTGAACTTTCAAAAATTGATTTTTCCCGGTTTTCCTTAAATGAGAGGAAGAAGCTTCAGATGGAGATTTCTAACCTTATCGAAAAAGCAAAGAAACAGGAACTTGAAATTGCTGAAACCATTTCTAAAAAATTGAAAGCGAGGAAGTTTGTTCAATGATAATTCTTGTTACCGGAACAGATACGGGTGTTGGCAAAACGTTTTTTACAGTTAACTTTTTAAGGATTTTAATTAAAAGTGGGAAAGATGTAACAGGGCTGAAGATAGTTGAGACAGGATGCAACCCTGTGTGTGAAGATGCCAGGAAGATTTCTGACGTATGCGGTATGGAAATACCGCCGATCTACTCTTTTAAAACACCAGTTGCACCCGCTGTTGCGGAAAGGCTGGAAAGAAGGCAGATAGATGTTGAATACATAAAAACGAAAATGCTGAATATGTCAAAACACTATGAGATTTTAATAGCGGAAGGTGCTGGGGGTATAATGGTTCCAATATCAGGAAGTTATACCTTCCTCGATTTAGCAAGAGAAATAGCAGATATGGTCTTTGTTGTTGCCTTGAATAAGTTGGGTGTAATTAACCATACACTTTTAACAGTTGAGGTTTGCAAATACAATAACATTCCGGTTAGGGGTGTTTTCTTAAACAACTTTAAAGCATCAGATGTCAGTGCGGAAACAAACAGAGAAACGCTGTCTTACCTTCTTGATGTGCCTGTTTATGAATTTTCCGATTCTTCTGACTTTGAGAAATTCGTGGATATTATTTGACGATCTTTTCCATAATCTCATTTGCAATTTGTTCAGGCGTTTTATTCTGCGTATTGACTATGATTTTTGCTTTTTTGTAAAAATTTTCCCTTGTCTTGTAGAGTTTCATAAGTTCATTTTTCCCGCGCTTTACAAGCGGTCGATTGCTATCAGCCTTTATTCTTTCCCATAAAGTTTCAAAATCTGCTTTTAAATAGATAGATATAGAGTGTTCATTCAATATCTTAAGATTATTTTTGTAGGACGGCATTCCACCGCCTGTGGATATTATCACTTTATCGAAGTTGCTTATTATTGCTTTAAAAATCTCTATTTCTTTTTCTCTGAAAAAATCTTCACCAAATTGTCTGAATATTTCCGGTATTGAGGTGCCTACTTTTTTTTCAATTTCTTCATCTATGTCAATGAATGGAAAGTTAAGCTTTTTTGATAGCAGTCTTCCAACGGTTGATTTCCCGCATCCCATAAATCCTATTAACGATATTTTCATTCCTGCCTCACGGAATAACAAACAGTGAAGAGTTGCTGAGGTCCGGCAATTTTAATACTAAATCATCAGATGTACCCAGCTTTCTGTCCGGTCCGGGGCTTATCAAATAGCCGTTTTTATAATATATGTTATTAAAGAAGGCATCTTTCACAGGCAGTTTTTCCGGTAATTTGTAGTTTAAAATTCTTTTGGCATTTATTTCGTTTTCTATTTGCTGCATTTTCACATAGGATACAATTGTCCTTCCATATGGAAAGAAGGCAACAACAATTGCTGCAAAAATGAAGATAAAAGTGATTCCGGCAAACAGAGGAGCTATTCTGTCCATTAGGTTTATCTTTTGAATTTCAATAATACCATCATTTTCCCACGTGCATAGATCAAGGAGAGAAAATGATGAACTGTTTAAAACAAGTTCCCTTTCTACAGGATACCTGGAGAAGGTTTTTAAAATAGCAGGAACTTTATCGCTATCAATAATCTTTATCTTGAACTTCGACGGTATCTGCCGGATATATTTTATGGATTCAACTATTTTAATCAGTTCATCTTTACTTATTTTTTCACCTTCAGGACATTTATCGAGTGCTGGAATTATTGTAAACGTTATTTCTTTCCTTCCTTGAATAACCCATTTTGACAGTTTTCTTTTAAGTTCATGAACATCTACAGAGTTTCCATTTGAAACTATGGTAAACGTTCCTTGTTCTGCACAGAAAGTTATGTGCTCGTCTCCACATTTCAGTCTGAAAAGAACATCGTCTCCCAAAAATTCAAGTAATTTCAGAAACTGCTCAAAGTCGTTTATCTTTCCCTTTACAGGTTCATTGAGCATAGCATGCTCCCTATGATGATTTCAAGAGCCATGATGGCTCCCAACAGCAGGAACAGAGCACTGTATCTGTTTGCATAGTACAGTCTGTACCCTGGAAGATAACTGAAAAATGGATTTATACTGATAAGGGCTGCTGCTTTTTTTACATTCATTACTGCTAAACCTAAAAGGATACCTACAACGATAGCGATTAAGCTATAAATAGGTATAGAAAAATCAGGTTTAGGAAAACCTATGTCGCTGATGTTGGCTATTAGAGGAATCGTTCTATTAAAAGAAAAGTTTGCCTCTTCAAGTTTTTTTGAATACGCTTCCGCTTCCTGAGGTTGTAGCAGAGAAGAGTAGGTTATAAACAGATTGTAATAAGTTTTAACCATTGGATAGAATCCTTCTGCCTTTTTGAATAGATTAATGGCTTTTTTAAGGTTACCTTTCTGGAAAGCAACACACCCCAAGTTATTATATAAAATAGCTTTCATTTTTCTATCACGAACCTCTTCAGCCAGGTCTTTAAGTTTCTTAGTGTCTATTTTGTGAAGCAGTGCCTGTTTGTTCGCTATGGAAGCTATCTTGACCATGTTAGCAGGTGCCTTGCCGATTAAAAAAGGGGGAGCATAGTTGTCCCTGTTCAGTTTCACATACAAAAGGTTTTCGGGATTAGAGATGTAGTTAAAATATCCTTTTTCTGCACCTACGCCCCATGTGTGGAGAAGCAGGAGAAAGATCATAGCTATAGAAAAAGGTATTTTTTCTTTAAAACGAAGTCCCAACCCTGCAATTGCGGCGAATATTAAATAGAATGGAATGTTTTGGAATATTAGTCCACATATTATTAAAATTGTACCAATGAAAACAGCAATGTTTCTTTTTGCTTCAGAAGAAAACAACCTATCTGAAGCATATATAAGTGTAAAAATAGAGAGAATAACTATTCCAACGGTAGCAGTACTTACGCCAATATCTATTTTTATGATTTTCTCTCTTATCTTATCTACAGAAGATGGAGGAACGTTCTCAAATTTTTCTCCGGTTATGTAGTTTATCTCTGGCAGATAGAATATTGACGAAGAATCTTTTATCTCCATCAATCTCTTTATTTCTTCATTTATTTTTTTTATGTTTTCTCCTTTGGAAATATCTTCCTCTATTTTCTTAAGATATTGGTCAATGGGAGTTGTGTTGTTGACCACAGCATGAGCCGCCAGAGGAAAGACTGTGATTAATATAATAAGCATGGATATGGTGAGTTTCTTAATCTTTGCACCCAAAGTCAATCTCATTTGTTCCCCTCAAAGCGAAAACCACAAATGCATCCAGATTAATTATAGTAGATTTTTTACAATAAAGCTAAATTTCATCATTCAAATTATGGAGTGTTTATAAAAATTAATGACGGTTGCCTTTATAACCAGTTATCTTCTCTCGTTTCTATGACTGTTTCAATGATTATGAGGACAACGGAGAATATATTTGCAACCAATCCACCCCATGCCATTGCTTTTACAAGGCTCATCCTTGTTCCTATTTCGTAAAATATAAGTGCCGGAATTAAGTGGAGGTCAGCTGCCAGACTCGTCGATAGAAGTTCGGCACTCAACGTTTTTTTGCTTCCAAGTTTTAGAAGGGTTGCTATTAAATTGAAGGTTACAGATGCTATGAGTGCGTAGGGATCACCATCGTATATGAATCCTACAGTTGTTGTAAGTGACATCATTACAAAGAAAGAAGTCCAAACTTTACTCCAATCCATCTTCCCTCTCCTTCAGCTTTTTCTTTAATAAAACGCCTCTTGAAAGAACGCCACTCTTAACAAATATTTTTACAGCTTTTTTAAGATTCTTTTTGGGTGCCACAACGGCTAATATATCACCGGGTTCCAGGACGGTTGCTTCGTCAGGAAGATACACAACGCTTCCGTCTTCTTTTTTTATTGCTATTACCGTTACTCCAAACTGCTTTTTAAGATTAAGTTCCCTCAATGTTTTACCACATACTGGTGATTCGGGTGTAATTAATAGCTCTTCAATATCTATAAAGGTTTCTTCTCCAAAAAGGAGCTCTTCTAAAAACGATCTTTCGCCAAATATTGGTGGTTTTTCTGCTAATGAGGCTATCCGTCTTGAGGTGATTTCTGGTATTGTTTCAACATAGTCTGCACCAACGAGTTTAAGCTTCTCTTTAAAGTTTTCATTGTTGATTATAGAGAATATGAAAAAATTTCTGATTTTTAACTTCTTAGCAACATTTTTAACAGTAAGAGTTATGGCGAGATTTTTGTAATCCTCAGTTTCCGCTACAATCGCGCCAACTGCTCTTTCTATATTGGCGAGATAGATGGTATTTTCATTTGAAGGATCAAGATTGAGGTAAAATTTGATGTCGTTTTTCTTTGCAAAATCTTCAATATTTTCGGAGTTACTGATTACGACATATGGAATACCTTTTCCGTTAAATTCTCTTGTAAGATGAACAACATAGTCGTTTAGTCCAAATATTAAATAGTGGTTTTTCAAGTTATTTATGTCCGAAACCATCTTTCTAAACCTCACGATTTTTTTTACTTCGCCTGATGTGACTATGTTTATTAGAACGGCTATGGAATAACCCATTACGCTTCCAACGCCGAAAGTCATTACCAATATGTTGAAAATTCTTCCCTTTGCTGTCATATTCCACATTTCGCCGTAACCTATGGTCGTGACGGTCAGGATAGTCATGTAGAAAGCCTTTAAAAGTCTGACATGAGAGATGAGCATATATCCGATGGTGGAAACCATTATAGTTATTAGTGCAATAATAAGAGGAGGCCTAAATTTCATGACTATCTCGAGGATTCTATCCTCTCCAAATTCTGAAGGCATTCTTTTTTCTATCTTTTTCAAGGACTCCTCTCCCCCGATAAAACTTTATCAATTATATCGTAAAGTTTGGCGCAAGTGGACACTACAAGCGGGATTGCTATATTTAATTTTAAACTTTTAAGGAGGCAGATGGAGGCTGGTGTCTCCCCCGGACTTCAAATCCGGTGGTCCCGCGAAGAGCGGGACGGTAGGTTCGATTCCTATCTGCCTCCGCCATTTCTGCACTTGATTTATTCAATATATCTCTTTAGTGCACAAAAAAAGTGCACATTTCTTCTCCTGAAATTTAATTAACGCCTTCTCTGCAAAGTTTTTCCAAAAACTTTTCCCATTCCTTCCAATTTGGCAAGAAATTTGTTTAAATAATACCCGAGGTGAATTCTAAAACGGACGGAGGGACATAATGAAGAAGATAGAAGCTATCATCAAGCCTTTCAAACTGGAGGAGGTTAAGGACGCTCTAACAGACATCGGCGTTCATGGTCTTACCGTTACAGAAGTAAAAGGTTTCGGAAGGCAGAAGGGACATACTGAACTTTACAGAGGTGCCGAGTACGTGGTAGATTTCATACCTAAAATAAAAATCGAAATCGTTGTTTCTGACGACATGGCAGAAAAGGTTATAGAGACTATCGTTAATACTGCCAGAACAGGAAGAATTGGTGATGGTAAGGTATTTGTAATTCCTGTTGAGGACATTGTTAGAATAAGAACAGGTGAAAAAGGAGATGCAGCTGTTTGATTAAATTTAGAAATATCCTGCAGGAGGTAGATATGAAGCCAAGTAACGCTAAGGAAGTTGTAGAGCTTATCCAGAGGGAAGGGGTTAAGTTCGTTGACCTCAGATTTTCTGACATGTTCGGCACATGGCACCATGTAACATTTCCAGCCCATGAGATTTCCGAAGAGTCTTTTGAGCAGGGACTTTTCTTTGACGGTTCTTCAATCAGACAGTGGCAGCCAATTAATGCAAGTGACATGATGTTCAAGCTTGATCCAACCTCAGCTGTCATCGATCCTCTTTCTGAGGTTCCCACACTTGTCGTAATTGCTGACATTGTTGATCCTGTTACAAAAGAGCCTTACGAGAAGGACCCAAGAAACATTGCGAAAAAAGCACTCGAGTACCTTAAGTCAACGGGGATCGGTGATACCGTTTACTGTGGTCCTGAGCCTGAATTTTTCATTTTTGATGATGTAAGGTTTGATGCTGGAACAAACTACAGCTTTGCCTTTGTAGATTCTGAAGAAGGTTGGTGGAGAACAGGGGAAGAAGAGGGACCGAACCTTGGTCATAAAGTTAAGCCAAAAGGTGGTTACTTCCCTGTTCCACCGGTAGATGCTCTTGACCATATAAGAAAGATGATGGCTCTTAAAATGGAAGAGGCTGGCTTAGTTGTTGAGTGCCTCCACCACGAAGTTGCTACAGGCGGTCAGTGCGAAATTGACTTTAGATTTGGAGATCTTATAACAGCTGCTGACAACATCATGTGGGCTAAGTACATCGTTAAAAATGTTGCTAAGATGTTTGGAAAGACTGCAACATTTATGCCCAAGCCACTTTTTGGCGATAACGGAACAGGTATGCACACTCACATGTCTATATGGAAAGATGGTGAGAACCTCTTTGATGGTGACAGCTATGCCGGACTTTCTGAAACAGCTCTCTACTTCATCGGTGGTATTATAAAGCACGCCAAGGCAGTTTGTGCATTTACAAACCCAACAGTAAACTCTTACAAGAGACTTGTTCCTGGATTTGAGGCGCCTGTTAACCTCTGCTACTCAGCAAGAAACAGATCTGCTTCTATCAGGGTTCCCGTTGTAACAAATCCTAAGGCCAAGAGAATTGAAGTAAGATTCCCTGACAACTCAGGTGCTCCTTACCTTGCATTCACGGCACTTCTCATGGCAGGTCTTGATGGTATTGAGAACAAGATTCACCCAGGCGAGCCCGTTGATAAAAACCTCTACGATCTTCCACCGGAGGAACTCAAAGACATTCCAACAGTTCCCGGTTCTCTTGCAGAAGCGATTGATGCCCTTGAGAAGGATTACGAGTTCCTTACAAAAGGTGGCGTAATGACAGAGAAATTCCTCGAGGATTACATTGAATACAAGAGGACAGAGGAGATTGACCCTGTTAGACTCAGACCGACACCAATGGAGTTTCTCCTCTACTACGATGTTTAATGTTCCTTTGATATTTTTCGGGGGCGGCCTTTGTGCCGCCCCTTTCTATTTTCTGAGGAAGGTTTTTACCGTCTGGATTGAAAGGGAGATAACAAAACAGACAGCGCATAAAAGCGTTACAAAGGGCAAGATAGAGAAAGGCTGGTATTTGAAAATCATACCATTTGAGTCCACTCCCGATATCCACACGACACCGTTTTTGGTTATCAGAGGATCGTTAAAAGAAGTTGTGCCTTCAACAATTTTTTTATTTTTCTCTATCGAAATTCTTGCGGTAACTGACATGGTTTGAGGATTTACACTTACATTTTCCACTTTTATTTTAATGTCTCCTCCCCTTACGACGCCTTCAGGAAAGCCCCTGAACTGATATACAGGAAGAAACAGAAACAGGATGCATAGGACAACCGTTAAACCACCGCTGATATGAACAATATTTTTCAAGGATAGTTTTTTAAAGGAGAAGAGTGAGCAGAGAAAGGTCTGAAGCCCTGTTATAAAGAGCAGGAAAGCTGTTACCATTATGGGAATTTTCAGATAGAGCGGCATGACAGGAAAAAATCGATAAAGGCCCATTTCGTTTATCACTGTTCCTCTACCTGAGAATACTACGATAAATGAAGTTAGAAAGAAAAGTAGTATAAGAACCAGAAAAACTTTTTTTGACTTTATTAGATTAGAAACCATGTGTTCCTCCGAAGAGGAAGTTTATTCCGAAGAACGAGAAGAGAACGAAGCCACCGGCAGCAGCGATGAAATAATGTTTAAATTCCTTGAATGCCTTATCCGTTTCCACGTGCAGGAGAAATGCGGTATAAAACCATAAAAACAGAGAAAAAAGGGATTTCGGTTCAAAAGGGAACAGGTCTGCCCAGGCAAGGTAAGCCCATATTCCACCAATAACCATAGATACGGAAAACAGGAGAAATCCAAGTAGTAGAGGTTTCTTATAGGTTAAATTTTTTTTCTTTAAATCAAACAGTGCTATTACCGACAGAGATAGAAAAATTGCGTAGGATACCATGGCAGAGGTTACGTGGATGATAAATAGAGGCGTTCTTATAATGGGAGGTATTTCCTTGATAGACTGTGGAAGAAAAAATAGAGGAATAGTTAAAAAGATGGACAGGATAGTTCCTGCTATACCTGTTTCCATGAGTCCTGAAATTAGTGCAAATACTGCTGTTAACAGCAGTAGGGAATCAAATGGAGAGAATATAGGAGGATACCCTGTTTTGAAGGTTCTGTAAATCTCTATAACGGTTAAGATAACGAAAACCGTGAAGTTTAGAAATTTTTGAGTCTTTTTTAAGTTCATATCATTCCCCCATGATTCTACGCAGATGGTACGGTGTGTAAAGTGCACCTGCAGGGTTGTGAGAGAGTACTCTGTCTTTAACGATGAATACTGTTGAAGGTGCATCAGAGTATTTCTGAAACAGAATATCGTGGCCGACGCAAAGGCCTATTACTATGTTAAGGTCTGTTCCCTTTTCGTTTAAGGCTTTTGCCTGTCCTATGGGGTTGCATACAGCTTCTTTCCCTTCTTTAAGTTTTGGTATGTTCAGTGTTTCTTTATCTACGCTTCCAATCTTACAAATGGCTGAGAAAACTTCAAATCCTTTTTTGGTTAAGATTTCTGCGACAGTCTTTGCTTCATTGAAAAGCCCTATGCAGAACGCTATGCCTATTCTCCTGTATCCCATTCTCTTTGAAAATTCTACGATTTCCTCTATTCGGGTCATTTTGCAGTAGAATTCTTTTTCTATTTCGGAAGCCGTTTTTAGCATCTTCAGGTCTTCTTTTGGAAGAGTATGTAATTCAGGGGATTTCTGACATACCTTTCCTTCACGGTAACATCCTTTATCGTTACACAGGTGACACTTCATATTTTTCTCCGTCAGTGGTGGTGTCCGCCTTCAGAAGGCTGTGTAAGTGGTTGTAGTTTTCCTTCATTGTAAAGGCTTATGGCATCTTCTACAAACTTTATATTTTCGGGTATGAGGAAAATTTTTATGCCGGCGGTTTGAAGGTTAAAGAACGCTCCTTCACCCATCTCTTTCACAAGAACTACATCAACGCCGTTTCTCATAAAGAGATCAGCTATTAATCGTCCACCTCCGTAACCTGCTCGTTTCTTTGGATTTTCAACAAGCATCGATTCTCCCGTTATTCCGTTGAATATCACAAATGCAGGTGCTTTTCCAAAGTGAGGACTTATGAGCTTTTTTCCATTAACTTCCGTTTCTACTGCCGGAATAGCGATAATCATGCAACACCTCCTCGGGTTAGGTTATACTAATAATATGATTTTAGCGGGAAAGTTGCCAGTGACTTTCTTCCCGCTTCACAGGGCGCTACTGCACCCTCCACGGACATGAGCTTGCGGACAGCCCATCCCCACCACCCTTTTAAGGCGGGCGAGACCTCCTTCTTCGCTGTCGCAACACGGTGCGATGACACTGCCTTGAAAAGGAAAGGATTAGCGCAGACTTATCCTAAACTTTCCACTTTTTGTGGGATAGCCATAAAACTGCATCAATGTGAATCAGGGGAATTCCCGTCTCTTCTTCCAATCTTTTCCAGAAATTTTTATCTTCTGAAATTGAGCGGATGCGGCTGTCCATTGGTATGAATATACCTTTCGGTGCGGTAAGGTTTTCATCATACATTGTACGGCATGCATAGATAAACATTTTTATTGCAAAGACAACGGTTTTTGCATCTTTTCTCTGCTTAAGGGCTTTTGAAAGTTTATCCAATAATCCTTTTATGTCTTTCATTGCAATTTCCACATCATTTTCTGTTTTAAAAATCTCGTCCACGGCTCTTTTAACCTTTTCAAATCTTTTAAGCCGCGTTTTTAAAAGCCTATAGTTGTTCAGTTTTAAAAATTCTGGAAAGTCTTCAATTCTGCTGTGGACAGAAAAAAACTCAGAAAACCTTTTCCAGTATTCTTCACCTCTCATTGGTAGCTGGTAAGAGAGGAGAGCATTTATAACCACGAGTTTTACAAAAGAAACTCTTTTATCTTTGTAGTAGGTGGAGAGTTCTTTAATTGCCTGAAACTGGGGATCGCTTTTTTCAATTTGAATAACATCGTTTATAGTCATTGATGATAAAGTTTTCTTCATTCCGGAATAAACCTTACTGTTCAACACTTTCCTCTTTAAGAATGGTAATCATTCCTGTTAAGTATGGTGAAAATAAAGGAATCCTTGACGTAAATCAAAGATATCACAGGTCTATTCTAACAAATTTAGAAGAGAATGGATAATAAAACTAAATTTTCAGGAGGAGAAGATGTTCAAGAAGCTTTTTGGCGGTGCGCCGGAAGAGAACGGAAACGATGTTATCAGTTTCCACAAAAGTATCAACTATATGTATAAGAGAGTAAAAGAAGCGCAGCTCTCTAATGTTGCCGACAGATTTGAAGCGATGGAAAAGGTTAGATGCAAATTCTGCAAAGAGGGTGTTTCCTGTCAGCTCTGTTCAATGGGTCCCTGCCGTATTACTCCACAAACACCGAGAGGGGTGTGTGGTATAGATGCTCACGGCATTGTTATGAGAAACCTCCTTCACAAGACAAATATGGGACTTGCCGCCTACACGTACCATGCCAGAGAGGTTGCTGAAACACTGAAAGCTACAGCTGAAGGAAAGACAATATTTACCATAAAGGATGCTTCAAAGATAGACCTTTTAGCTGATATCTTTGATGTTGACCAGTCTCTTGAACTTAACGAAAAGGCAAAGGCAGTGGCAGAAAAATATCTCCAGCTTCTTGCTGAAAACAGGGAGTCAACGCTTGTTGAAAAGCTGGCACCACAGTCAAGAAAGGATGTTTTCCGTAAATTGGGTATCTTTTCTAAAGGTCCGCTTCAGGAGCTTGTAGATTCTGTTGCAAGAGGTATGACAAACATTGACGGTGATTATATAAGCCTTGCCCTTGCCGCTTTAAGAAACGGCGTTGCTTCCCTGTTTGGTGCC
The DNA here is from genome assembly GCF_000421485.1 of Desulfurobacterium sp. TC5-1. Taxonomy (NCBI): domain Bacteria; kingdom Pseudomonadati; phylum Aquificota; class Aquificia; order Desulfurobacteriales; family Desulfurobacteriaceae; genus Desulfurobacterium; species Desulfurobacterium sp. TC5-1. The sequence goes on from NZ_ATXC01000001.1 coordinate 1,072,468, forward strand.
TTAGTTCCTCTTGAACTTATGCAGGATGCACTTTATGGAACACCAATGCCCCATGAGGGAGAAGTCGATTTAGGTATCCTTGACCCGGAATACGTTAACATCCTTCCCAACGGTCATGAGCCTTTTGTTGGTCAGGCTCTCATAGAGCTTGCAAAGGATGAAAGGCTTCAGCAGATGGCAAGGGAGGCAGGTGCAAAAGGTATAAAAGTTGTTGGCTCTATTGAGACAGGTCAGGAACTGCTTGCCAGAAATCCTGTTGATGAGGTTTTTGCAGGTCTTACAGCAAACTGGATAGGTATTGAATACTATCTTTCAACAGGAGCTGTTGATGTCTTTGCAATGGATATGAACTGTTCTCTTGCAAACCTTAAGGAGTATGCAGATAAGTATAAATTCAAGCTTGTTGCAGTTTCAAACATCATAGGCGTACCGGGAGCTGAAAGGCTTGAGTACAGGCCGGGAAATGAGAAAGAGGTTGCAAGAAAAATAATAGAGATGGCTATCGAAAACTTCAAGGAGAGGAAAGCAACTGTTAAGGGAGAGAATCTTTCAGAATACAGGCAGAAGGCTATAGTTGGATTTTCGGCTGAGGCAATTATCAACGCCCTTGGCGGAAGTTTGACGCCGCTTCTTGAGGTTATAAAGTCCGGCGATATTAAGGGTGTTGTTGCGCTCGTTAACTGTACTACTCTTGCCAACGGACCTCAGGACAGCCTTACTGTTAATCTTGCCAGAGAACTTATAAAGAGAGACATTTTAGTCATAGGCGCCGGTTGCGGTAACGCAGGCCTTCAGCAGGCGGGACTTGAGACGCTTGAAGCTGCTGAGAAGTATGCAGGTGAGAGGTTGAAAGGTGTTTGTAAGGCTCTTGGTATTCCACCGGTTCTCTCTTTTGGCACCTGTACAGATACAGGAAGAATTGTTATGACAGTTGTTGCAATAGCAAATGCGCTCGGCGTTGATACGGCTGACCTTCCCGTTGCTGTTACCGCACCTGAGTATATGGAGCAGAAAGCGGTTATTGATGGATTTTCAGCCGTTGCCATGGGACTTTACACCCATGTTTCACCAACTCCACCGGTTACAGGTTCAGATAAGGTTGTAAAGCTTCTCCTTGAAGATGTTGAATCTCTCACAGGTGGTAAGATAGCCATTGGTGATGATCCTGTTGAAGTTGCCAATGGTATTGAAGCCCATATTCTTAAAAAGAGAGAAGCTCTGGGTATATGATACCAGCCACTCCTCCTCTTCAATATTTTCCCTTAGAGGGAAGGCTTTAAAGCCTTCCCTCTGCTATAATCGGAATTGATTATGGGAATAGAAAAAGAGAAGAGAACTATAGAGAAAATGATTTTAGTATTCTGCCACGGAAAACACGGAACGCGAGAGGGTTTGTGTCCAGAGTGTCAGTCTTTAAAAGATTACGCTTTCAGCAGACTTGACCTTTGCCCTTTCGGCGATAAGAAACCTTCTTGTAGAAAGTGTCCCGTTCACTGCTACACACCTGAAATGAGAGAACGGATAAGAGAAGTAATGAGATACAGTGGACCCCGTATGGTCTTTCATGCACCTTTTGAGTGGTTTAAACACAGGGTAGAGGAAATTCTTGATAGAATATTTAAAAATTAGATTACCGGGGTGTTCCTGTGCATGTTTTGAAATCTCTTCCTCTCTTCTCCACACTTACAGATCTGGAAATCAGGAAGATAGAGAATGTTCTCATTTACAGAAGATACCATCGAGGGCAGGTTTTATTCTCTTCTTACGACGAGGCTAACGGTATCTACATTCTTACACACGGTAAGGTTAAGTTGTATAAGTCTTTTGGTGGAAAAGAACAGACGTTAAGGATTTTTGCGCCCGTTTCAATGATAGGTGAGGCAGGAGCATTAAAAGGGGGAAATTTTCCGGCAAACGCAGTAGCCCTTGAGGATACAGAAGTTCTTTTCCTCCACAGGAAAGAGTTGACAAATATTATTAAAAATAATCCAGATATTGCAATGAAGATGATAGGTATTCTTTCAGAGCGTCTCTTTCACCTTGTCAGTCTTGTTGAAAATTTAAGCTTGAAAGACGCGGTTTCCAGAGTTTACGACTATATAGTCCATAAGGCAGATGAGAGTGGAAGATTGGAGTTTAAAACGACGATTGTTGCCATGGAGCTTGGCCTTACCGTGGAAACAGTTTCCAGGGCAGTTTCTCAATTAAAAAAGAGAGGTAAAATAAGAAAAACCGGAAAAATTGTAGAACTTATTTAGCTATTCGGATAAAACGATTCTGTCTCTCCCGCTATTTTTAGCCCGGTATAGAGCTTTATCAACTCTTTTAAGGTTCTCTTCAAAGCTCTTTTCCTTGTCGATTTTGCAGACTCCTACAGATACTGTAACTTTTATTTTTTTACCTTCGTAGTTAACTTCCATTTTTCTAATAGAACTGTGAATCCTTTTTGCCACCTTCATGGCCAACTCTTCTGTAGGTGTATCCACGGCAATTAAAAACTCGTCTCCTCCAAATCTTATGATAACATCTCTGTCCCTCAGGAGCTTTTTGAACATGCTGCCCAGCGTTCTTAAAACCTCATCACCGGCATCGTGTCCGCAGGTATCGTTGATTTCCTTAAAATTATCTATGTCTATAAATAATAAGTATGTAAATCTGTTTATGATGTCCTCACCAAAATCTTCCATAAAGCGTCTGCTGTAAACCCCTGACAATGGATCCGTATAGAGTTCCTTGTTGACCTCTGATAGTTTTATGTGAGAACGGTAAAGAATTTCCAGTTCATGCATGAGCTTCTGATTTTTCTTTAAAAATAGGAGGGACAGGGTGTTTAACTTTACAAATGTTGACAGAATATGGGTTTGCAAAAATTGATTGTTGAGCGTTGTAGAGAGCCAGGTATAGAGGTTTTCCGCCAGGTCGGATGTGTACATTAAAAACATGGAGTCAAAGAGAGCATCGTCGATTTTCTCTTTTTCGTAAAAGTTAGCCATCCGAGTAAAAAATTCCTGATTAAAGTTTTTTATGAAAAGTTCGTCATAGTAGTTTTTAAAAAAAGTTTTAAGAAAAGTTTTTTCGTGCTTTCTTTCTATAGATTCTATTGAATAGATCGTTTTTGAAAGAATTTCTCTAAATAATGAAGAGCCTTTAAACGCTAAAAAGTACCTCCTGTACATCTGCAGATGCTTTTTAAATTCAAATCCAAGTTCTTTTAATATTTCTGATACGGCTACGTCTTCAAGTGGCCACAAATCCTCGGGAACACTTGCACCCGATTTTTTTCTCAGGTATCTGTGACAGTTTTCGTAATCTGCTCTGCAAAACAGCGTAACTATTTTGTCCCATGTGTCTTCTATTTTTATGTAGTTTATGAAAGTACATCCGTCAAGGAATGGACACGTTTTTTTCATTTACCCCTCGGATTTGTTTAAAGCGGCTTGAAAAACTGCTCCCGGTATATCCCCCACCGTTTCTACAGAGAGGGAAGATTTATTGATAATAAAATATTTTCCGGTCTTTGAAAAGATGAACAATTTGTCGTTACCGATTAAAATTTCAGAACTTTTTTTTATATTAAAAGTGATATATGGGTTTAAAGAGAATGTATCAAGAGCAATGACTTTTGAAGGAGTTGTAACGAAGAGCAGGTGTTCGGATATTCTGAGTTTTAGAGGTTTCTCTGGCATGTCTTCTGAATCTGATGTTTTTGATAACAAGGAGTATTTAATTATAGAACTGGTAAAACTGTCAGCAGCATAAATATTTTCTCTGTCTCCACACACTGAAACAATGTTACCGGGAATTGTAACAGCACCGGTTAGCCTTCCGTTAATTAGACTGAAGATGTTTATGTCGCCGGTTCCGCCGTCGGCAGTGAGAATTGAATTAGTTGCATTGTTTATAAAAAAGTCTGAAACTTTCCTGTGAAAGTGGATACTGCTCAAAGTTCCTGATGATGTGTCGTATATGAAAAGATTCTGTCTGCTGGCAGATAAAATGTAAAGGTTCCCTTTTACACTTTTTATTTCAGCTGAACCGGCTCCTGGGATGGATATATCTGAAACAGGAAACCCGTTTTCCATTGATAAAACTGAAACGATAGGAAGGCCTTTAAAGCCGACATAAATTCTGTCACCTATCATGCCAATACCGGAAGGTTTCTCTTTAAAACCGATAAATCCTGCAATAAGTCCCGAATCACCATCTATTACGCCTACGGCATTTTTGTCTGGAATTGAAAACAGAACCTTATCTTTTACAGAGAGAAGATTTTGAGAGGCAACGTAGATTCCGTTTTTTGTTGTTTTAATAAAGACAGCCTTTACACTGTTATCTTTGATGTTCAGGGTTGATGCCAAAGTATAGACTTTGTCGTTCATTTTTATAGAATGGATTTTTCCTTTGAGATGGAAGGTGCCCAATAAAAATTGTTTCTGCGTTTCTGTCGGATTGAATGTTTTGTTTAAGGTTAGCGTTTTATTCTCAATTGATATACTTCCTATCTTTATCGGTTTTTTTACCTCTTCAAACTGAAGATAGACAAATAGAGAGGATGCATGTGCCGTCAACAGAAAACCAAAAACAGTTAAGTAAATTCCAAAAATCACAATTATCTTTCTCATCGCTTACCTTACTTTTAGAAGGTTCTTCTTCCAGTGTAATAACTCGGGTTGATTGTCAGCAGAATACTGTCATCGCCGCCGTGAAAGTGGCAGTACTGACAGTCCTCACCAGTCCAGCCGAAAGTTCCGTGACATCCTATGCATCTTGTTGGATATTTATAAGGTGCATCCGGATTTGTATGATGTATCACATACCATGTCTGAGGTATAGAACCCCCATATACTTGATGGCAGTTTACACATAGCTTCCAGATATCGTTTGGTGATGAAATGGTCGTATTGTAACCCAATGTGGACGCAAGTCCGTCAACAAGCTCTTTTCCGTTCACCTCTTCTCTTATTAAGTAGAGATTCTTTGAACCGTGAGCCTCGTGACAGTCCATACATGAAACAACAAATCCTGCACCATTTGCATTGACAGGAAGGGATGTATTGTTGTAAGGTGCCTGAAGTGAAGCGGTATTTGGGTCTGCCAGTGTGGTATTGGAATCCGCCACCCTGAATCCGTGCTTATCTCCGTTTGCAGAGAACCAGTCAATAGAATAGAGATTGCCGCCCGTTGTAACGGTTCCCGTATTAGGGTCAAAGTGCTGAATGGTGGTGCTGTAAATGATATTAGTTGTATTGTGGCAGTCTGTGCAGAAGCTTATGTAATCGGGCATCTTGGCAGCCTGCTGGGCAGGGGTCCCTGCAGTGCCGTCAGGCTCAAACGTAACTGTTGAACCATAGTAGTAGGGCGGCTGGTACATGTCTGTCAAAGCTGCCAGAGTTTCATTGGCATCATCACCCCAGAGATGGCTGTGGTCGGAGGGTTTTGAGAGGGGTGTATAGTAAGGATTATCAACATTTCTCCTGTTAGCCCTGACTATGTGAGGGTTGTGGCAGGCATCACACGGATTTGACTGGGGTTTAAAAAAGGATGAAAAAGGCAGGGTGGTACTGCCTGCGTTTCCCGTTGCAAACTGGTAAATATCGTAGAGATTGTGGTAGGAAGCCTGATTAAACATCTGGAATATACCTGTTACATTTGATGCGTTGTAACCTCCAAATGTATAACTGAAATTGTGGTTATCTATTCCGCCATTTTGCAGTGAACCGTCTGTGGTGGTGGAGTGGCAGTAGAAGCAGTAATCGTCAGACAGCACGTAAGGATTGGTGGTTTTGGCCGTATTGAAGTTTGGAGCAAAGAGTGCAAATGGTGACGGAGCTCCGTTGACCGGTGCAGGCTCTGCACCGTTCTGGCTTGCGTGCATTTCGTGGCAGTTGTCACAGTTTCCGACAGAGTATCCGGGCATGGACGTTCTGCTGACGCCGTATGTTGTGTTGCCGTGGGCGGACAGCAGATAACCACCAGCATGGGCGGTAGCGCTTGCCAAAAGCAATACTGCTGTTAAAATTGCTGCCCTCATTCTTCCCTCACAAATTCAGTCTTTTTGTGTATGACATATAGTGCACCCGTTTAATTTACCGTTTGCCGGCCAGTTTCTAAAGTCCCACCTCAGGATATCTGCATACGGTGTTCCGTGTGCTCTGTGGCACGATATACAGGTTACGATCGCAGTTCCCGGAGGGTCACCAGGTTTTACATCCACTACAGAAAGAACACCCTTTGTAAGGTCATCAGATGCAACAGGTGCAATAACGCTGTAAGGTGCTGCTGTTGAGTTGGTGGCACCGTTGTAGTACTGATATTCACTTCCTGAAGCATCCGTCATATCAAAGTCCGTTGGATGACGGAGCCACGGCGAAACGCCGTAATCACTTGAGGAAATTTGCCCGCTTCCTGAGTGGTAATATCCGTGACATTCAGCACATAGATAAGATATTGTATGTTTGTCCGCCGTTGAAGCTGTCAAAAGTGTTGTACTGTCTCTCACCTGACCGTAGTATTGATTGTGATTTGTCGCTGTTGGATGGTATTCATAATTTGCGCTTTCTATTCCGTATATTCCAAGTAAGAATCTGTAGCTGTTGCCGACCGTTGTTGCGTTCGTAAGTGGAGTTATTCCGTCATTTCCTTTGTTTCCGTGGTGGGCTCCGTATATTCCTTTGTAGTCGTCATCACCCGGTCTGTGGTGCCCGTGGCATCCGTAAAGGCCTGCACATGTGACCTGCTGACCTGCCGGCCATGTACCATTGCCTACAATTTCACCTGCAGCATTTGCAAACGTTCCGTCAAATCCCGGCGGCGCCGACAGTATGTCATCGGGATTTCCAAGCTCTGCTACATTGTGCCCGCATTCATCGGCAACTGTGTTAGGCACACTTGTTCCATAGACCATCCAGTAAAAGTTTCCGCCAGCAAGTGTATTTGTATCCGGTTCTGTTCCGGTAGCATTATATATGGGTGGCGTCTGGGAAAACACATACGGAGTCTTGTTTGTTCCATCATTTATTCCAGTATGGCATGCTATACAGCTTTTATTCAGCAGGAAGGGGTGAGTTCCATTGCTGTTAACAGCAATACCGTTTTGAACATTGTGCATTGTATGGCAGTTGTAGCACGGTCCCGATACCGCGAAAGCGGTACTTCCGCACACCAAGGTTACCGCTACTGTTAACAGGTTACTTTTTAGACTTAGCAGTTTGTTTGTCAAAGACTTCAACTCTTCCATTTCCCTCTTCCGCAATCCATAAATTTCCATATTTATCAAAATTTATATAGGATGGATAGTAGAGCTTACCTCTCTTTTCACCTCTCTCTAAGATTATATCTAATAATGCACCCTGCGAGTTGTATATCTTAATATTTCCGGCGTCCTTGTCACAGATATATATGAAACCGTTTTTGTCTATGTCTATAGATACGGGAAGGAGAAGCTTGTGGTTTTTGTCTTCAAGTTTTATGGCTTTTCTTTTTCCTGTTTTAAGGTCAAATTCCACTACAGTTTTTGATATGGGTTTAAGGCAGACGATTTTATCTTTTCGGATTTTAAAGTCTATGAATCCATCATCTTTGCCGTGAGTAAAAACTTCTTTTACGTTAAATTGATTGTTGAATTTGTATATATCGCCTGTCAGCCTATCAAGAATGTAGATGTATCCCTTGTGAATAAAAATTTTATCAGGGATTATTCTCATCCGTATTTTTTCAATCTTTCGAGTCTTTAAATTGATGATATCAATCTCCTGGTTGCCGCGGTTAATTACTATAATCTTCTCTTTCGAAAATTTCGCCATAGCTACAGGTTTGTTTAAAACCCCCTTAGCAAAAAAGGCAGGCTTAGGAACTCCCCTTTTAACAGAATACGAAAAAAGCTTCCCGGTCCCGTCAACGATGTACGCCCGGTTGCCGTCTTGTGAAAATGATACAAAGAGAGGACGTCTCATAAAGGTTTCTCTTTTGTCTTTCTTTAGTGTCATGTACCAAGTATAGTTAAAGGACCCGGCAAAAACTGCTTTGGGTAACGCAAGTGTAAATAGACTCAATATGGTTAACAAAATATTCATAAATTTCCTCCTCATACTTTACTTGTACCTTTTCGGTGAGTGGCACTGATAACACAGTGCCGATTCACCGTTCTTTTTCAGCAAGTACTTGTAATCTGTTCCCATTGTGTAATGGCAGGTAATACACGTAATTGGCTGTCCGTTTCTCGGGTCTAAGTGTTTGTCACCCTGAGGATGGACACAGTACCCTTTACTGTTTTTGGCATGGCACCTTAAACATACTATTATTCCATTACCTCTTAGCATTGCTATATTATCACTTTGGTGTGGATCGTGACACAGCACGCAGTTATTTACGTTTTTATGGTGATATAGATGAGAAGAGATTCTTTTATATACATCCTGGTGACATTTGATACAAACGAGCTCACCGTTAATTTTTTCTACATCTTTACGGGAAGGATTTTGGGAAGTGTGACAGTATGAACATGAACCTTTACCATTACCGAAACTGTGAATATGTATAAACTTAAAGTTAACTTCCTCTGGTTTTTCCTGAAGTGTGAAGGTATCCTTACCGTTTTTGCCTGTCACATGTTTAAAATGCGCCGGCGCGCCCTGAGCGGTATTCCCATATAAAACTAAAAAAACGAAGAACAACAATGTTTTTTTCATCTTATACGCTCCATATTTTTATAATATGCAATCCCGCTGATGATGACAAGTGAAAGCAGAAATAGATAGAATGCGTAAATTCCATTGTACTGCTCCTGTTTTTTATGACCGTTCACAATAGAATTCCAGACATCCCAGTTCACTTTTACTTCTTTTCCCTTAGATAGTAGATTCATATAAAGTTGTTTTATGTATTCCTGCTTAATTGCTTTAAATTTATCTTCAAATAGTTTCCTTTTGATTTCTTCTTTTACTTCTGAAATGGGTTTATAACGATTTTTTTGAAGTTTTAATACCTCCACCATGAAATATGTGTTCTTTATTTTAAACGGTTTTGAAACTTCGCCTATTTTGAGTTTATCTATAACCTCCCTGGACTCCGGAAGGAGGTGTGAATAAGGAATCTCAACTACATTATCGTATCCCATAATTTCCTTAGTTAAGTCTTTGAAATTTTTTCCAGCTTGCAGTTCTTTGTACAGTTTCCTTGCCAGTCTTCCGTCGCTGGTCTGCAAGAATCTTATTTTAATTTTGTCAGGGAGACGGTATTCGGACTTATGTCTCATGTAATAATTCCTGATTTCAGAATCTGAAATTTTGACCTTTGGTTTCAGCACACGATTTTCAAGCTCCTTTATTATTCTGTTTTGACAATAGAATTCAAACATGGATTTTAGAGGTTCTTTCTTCTCATAGTGTCTATTTAAAGCTTCCAACCCCACGAGTGTTTGATTAATTATGGAATCAACCACTCTCCTTTTGGCAATTTCTAAATTGACTTTTCCAAATCGAGAATGTTTTTCCCATTCAATTTCCTGCTTGAGAAATTTTACAAAGCCGCCCACGGTTAGTGCGTAGTTGCCGACTTTTAAAAGTATTTCTTTTTTCATCTTTTCAGGAACATTTTGAGGGTCTATTTCTCTGAGAAGCTTTTCGTTTACCCACACAGGATATTTCTTTCTCAACTCTTTTAAAAGTTGTTCCGTCGCTTCTGCTTCCTTTATTTTGATTAATTTATCTTTTGCACTTTTAAGCACTTCGCTGATGTTATTTTCTTTGTCCGTTTTATCAGAAACCACTATTATCAGCCACACTTTTCCATCATTAACAGGGCCAATAACTTCGCCTTTTCTTGCTTTTAAAATCAATTCTCTTTGCGCTGTGTTCCTTATCTCAAATGGCCGCATCCAATCGGTTTTCCTTTCAAAGTGCATTTTATTTTTGATTTCAAGGGCTTTTGCGAGTTTCTCGCCTGTTATTCCCCTTTCTATGAGTTTTTTCGCTTTAGCTGCTTTCCTTTTTGTTTGGAAAAAGTAGATATCAAGCTTAAACTTTGGTATGTAGTTTTTTTTGTAATAATTCATCACCTCTTTATCTGATACTTTTTTCGCAGGTGCAAGGGTGTCTCCTTCAAGTAAAAGGAGCGAGCGGACTTTGACAAACTGTCTTATCTTTTTTTGATAGCTTGGAAGTTTATACAGCCCAAGTTCCGTTCCGTTTTCAAATAGAAGCATCCAGTCTATAAACGGTGTGGGATTTTCAGGAAACTTTGAACCGTCAACTTTCCAGTTTTCCCACCAGTTCTGGAAATCTTTAACTGTGTATGTTTTATTACCTATTTTTACCAGCCATTCGTTTTGAGGTATTTTAGAAAAGGCTGTGGAGCTGATTGATAGTAACGTGATAACAGCGATTATTACTCTTCTAAACATTTTATGCCGGCCTCCTGAAGATTTTTCATCAGTTCATCGGAGCTTACAAATATAAGTTTTGTCATACTTTTCACAACGCCAAACTCTAAAACTTTTCTAAAGTCGTCCCCCCGATGAACGACGTAGGCAGAAAATACTCTCCTGCCCGTTCTGGTGCTTATCCCCTCTATCCATATCCTTACCTCAGGATACCGGCTTCCTCCCCCGTAGGGTTTGTATGTCATTACTTTTCCTGTTATAGCTAATCCAACGCCAAGGTTGTTTCTTAAAAAGTCAAGAAATGCCTGAGGAATGCTCTGATATGGAAAAAAATGCCTCCCTACCATCAGGTTTTTAACATCCTGAGGGAGAACAACATCTATGCCATTTGAAACAAAGGCTGAATAAAAGATCAATGCAACCTTTTCACCTGCATTTTCATCTTTTACTTCGTTCTTAAAGGGCAGTATAGCAACTTTACAGGGACTTATTTTTTCTTTTCTAAAAATTCTGACGTAACCTGAATCGGATTCTTTCACCGGAACAGTTGAACAGGATGATAGCAACCCTATTATCAATATAAAAACTACTGCCTTAAAATTCCTCAACCCAGCCTCTCTGCTCTTCCATTTCTCTGTAGGATTTTACCTTCAATTCGTAATCCTTTTCAAGTTTGTTTCCGATTTCATCCTGCATAAACAGACGTACCTTAAGCTTATTAAAATCGCTGTCAAATATTACTTCTGCTGGAAGTTTTTTGATTTCAGTTTCACCTAAAGGATACCCTTTAGGTGAGAATACAACAATTCTAATTTTCTTAAGTTTATCCGGAATCTTTATCGATTTAATCATTATGGCAGTTTTGCCTTCCTGTGTCTTGTAGATGGTTATCTCAGGTGCCGGTATGTTGTGGAAATAGTAGAATTTTTTCTCAAGAAAAGCTGTGTTGCCGGCAACATCTGTAACTTTTAGTGATATTTTATAAATTCCTTCCTGAGTTAGAGCTTTTACCGGATTCCATGTTATTGCAATAACAGGTGCCCCGTTCCCGAACCTCTTAAATATTTCTTTTCCCTGAAAATCGGAAATAGTTAAATCCCATCTCATTATGCTGTCCGGCTCTTTCAGTCCTGCCGTTAACAGAAGTTTATCGTTTGCAAAGTATATCTTGCCGGCTTTCTTTAATCCCTTTATTGTAAGGTAAATCTTTGGAGGTACATTATCCACGGTAAGTTCGTCAAGCATCAACTTTTTGCCATTTTCGTAAAGAAATACTGGATACTTTCCATCACCGAGGTTGGGGATAAAAATTCCTGTATAAGCACCGTCGTTTCTCCTCAGAGTGACAGCTTTACCGTCTATATGGATGGTTATGGAATCAGTTTTGGGTTTTCCTACAGGCTTTAAAAGCAAATTCACCTCGTCTCCGTCCTTTACATACCTCGGGAACAATGAAAAATGCTCTACCTGAAATCCCGAAGGAAGAATTTCTTTACCTATTTTCTCTCCGGGAAATGACTTTACCACTTCATCCGCTATGCGGTCTTCCATCTGTTCGATAGAGAGATTGTTCCCTAAATTGAGAAGGTGCTCTTCAGGCTGGTAGTAAAACACTTTACTCCAGTAAGTTTTTCCATCAGGAACGGATGTGGCAAACAGAACAATTCCGAACAGGTGTTTTTTCCCGTCAGCTTCTATTTTCGCACCCCATAACATTGTGGAGCCCTTTAGCTCATAAGATAGAGCAACTTTTGATGCTCCTGGTAGCCCTGTTGCGTATATTCCTTTTGAGGATAGGGCAGAATACAGTTCATCCCCTGATATAACAATGTCACCTCTTCTTTTCAAAGCCTTAGCTATTTTATCTGTAAGTTTCAAATCTATTCCCGGCGGATCTACTGTAAGATCTCTAATGGGAAAAACCACTATCTGCCCTAAGGACCTGTCTATAAACATCCCTAAAATGAATATCAGTGCCCATACAAGGATTTTTATCGCGTTCCTTGAATTCATTTTTTGCCCTTAAGTTCCTTAGGGTTAAAAGTTTCTAAAAGTTCATAGCAAAACTTTTGAAGAGCGATTATAGGATCATCGGTTTTTAGACCTAACAGTCGGCCAAGTGTGCTGTAGTAACTTTTTACACCTGAAGCCTGCCAGATAACGTTTCCGTTCGTGTCGAGGATTTTTATAGTTAAGGCCACTACAGGGTAGCTGTAAGCACCTCTTCTCTCGATTTTATATTCATCTACAGAACCCTGAACAAATCCATTAACTTTCAAAACGTCTGCAAGAACTCTAAGATCATTAACATCAAAGTAGAAACCTCCAGGTACACCGAGCCTTTTTACCTCTCTATCAACTTCTCCTTTTGGAACTACATCAATGCCCTTTTCAAGCAGTGCAGTTATGACAAAATCTCTGGCTCTTCCCCCGGCAAATTTATCTGACGAGAAATTCATAAAAGGTAAAACGGCTACTCTCTCTATCCGGCTTATGCTTTCAGGTTTAGAAAAATAGTTTATGTTCCCCTGAGTTGCACATCCACATATGAAGAAGATAGGAAAAATAAAAACCATTAACAGCTTCTTCATAACCGCCTCCCGGTAGATAACTGTTAAACACTTTTAGTAATTTTACCATTTAGAAATTAGAAATCAGGACTAAATATACCACAAATTAGTGAAAAGAGGTAATTGAAATATTAATAAATTTAAGATATTTAATTGTTTTCATTCGTCCTCGATGAGTAACAAATTACCCGATTTTTACCAAGTTTTTTCGCTTTATACAGTGCTTCATCTGCCTTTTCTATGAACTCTTTATACTTGCTTCTCGCATTTTCTGTAAGTTCTTCTGGAGGAATAGGATAGCATCCTATACTTACAGTTACTTTTATTAATTTTCCTTCAAATTCAAATCTGTGTTTTTCTATACTTTCTCTAATTCTTTCAAATACTTTTCCGCCGTCATATTTGTCAGTGTTGAACAGCACCATCAAAATTTCTTCACCTCCGTAGCGCAGTACCAAATCTATGTCCCTTACATGGTGTTTTACGATTGACGATAATGTTCTAAGTACATAATCTCCGGCAAGATGACCATATGTATCGTTTATTTTTTTAAAATCATCTATATCCATCATTCCTACCACCAATGGCTTGTTTTCTCGCCCTGCTAAAGATATTAGCTCTTGAAACCTTTTCATACCGAATCTTCTGTTATAGAGCTTTGTAAGCGGATCTAAGTATGATTCTTCCTGCAATCTTTTGTAGTTTCTTGCATTTGTAAGCCCAAGAGACATTAAATCTCTTATTCTTCTTAAGAATTTTAGCTCAAATCCCGAGAATTTTGTGGGTTTGGCAAGTATGAGAATGGCTTTTACATCTATTGAAGTTAAAGGAACTATCAAAAGCTCCCTAACGTCCGTTTTGTCTAAAAGCTCAATTTTTACATCGGAAACATTTATTAGTTTTAAATCTTTAAAGCTGAAGCATGCTTCTATGAAGTCTGTTGTTTGACACTCTCTAAAGTTGAAACATGCTATTCTTGTTGTTACTCCTTCAGAGTCTTTCATATAAGCTGCCATAGCAACTATTCCGAATTTTTCCAGTAGAAAGTTATAAAAAGACTTTGCCAGAACTTCAGGAGTTGCTAAAGTTGCAAACAGCTTTCCGACCTCTCTCTGGTAGTTATCTAAGATTTCACTCATGTAAAGATTTTCTATGAAATGGTTTATTTCTTTAGATACCTCGTATATGAAATCGTCTTCTTGCGCTTCTATTTTTAGCTGCTTTATTTCCTCAAGGGAATGGGCTTTTGAACCTTCCAGCACTCTTCTTATTCTGCGAAAAATGTCCGTTACATTGTCAAAGTACTCTTTTAAATTCCCCCTGACTATTACATAATATATAAACCAGCCTAATATAAAGTTGGATATGAGAGAGGTGGCAAATTCAAGGGGATCTATAGGATGGCCCTGGAGGAAAAATCGATGTATTACTATTGGAGCAGCAACTCCGGAAATCACGGACATTATTGCTATATCTCTTATAAGTTTTTTCTTAATGTTAACCACATCAACCCCCGGAGGAACCATAGATGAAAAATACTGAATTCAATTATACACAAAATAGTTTCAGTAATGTTGCAAAAGCCGTTGCTGGTGAGATAGGCATTTCGGAAAAGGAAGTATTTGAAGCTATACACAAAGTGAAAAAGCCAATCCCTTCAGAAGTGGAAGGATTGGCTTCCATAGTCGTTTTTCATGTTTTAAATGTTATAGACCAAGAAATTCCTTTAAAATAGACTCAGAAATTTTATGTATATCAACTGGATAATTTCCAGAATTGATAGCTTCTTTTATCTCCTGAACACGAATAGTATCTACACTCTGAAGCTGGACTTGCTCTTTGACTGCTTTTTCAATCTCTGTACTTTCATTTACAGATACGGCGTTAGGTTCCTGCAATACCGTTTCGTCTGCTTGCCCGTTCCTTGCACGTTTCCTTATCTGCTTCTTGAGGTGCTGTGCCTCAACACCTGCTATATTCTGAAAACCTTCTATTTTCATGGTACTTCTCCCTACCTTCCGATTACCGCATACACCTTCACCCTACATTATCGGATGAATTCAACCAAATTTTACACCTTCTTTATAACGAATCAAACTTGAGAAATGTTCCTATTCAGGTATAACTTTAACAAACACTCTCCTCTGCCTTGGTCCGTCAAATTCACAGAAGTAGATAGCCTGCCACTGTCCTAAGAGGAGCCTTCCGTTTTTTACAATTACAGTGGTGTTGCAACCCATCAGAGAAGATTTGATGTGGGCGGCAGAGTTACCCTCTATGTGTTCAAAGTAGGACTCTTTCCATGGAACATGCTTTTCGAGATATGTAATAATATCTTTTCTAACGGATGGGTCAGCATTTTCATTTATGGTAACGCCTGCAGTTGTATGAGGTACATAGACTACACATATGCCATTTTCAACACCACTTCTTGACACAATACCCTGAACTTCTCTTGTAATATCAATGAATTGAGAACGCCTTGCTGTTTTAAGAGCGATTTCGTAAATCATATCTCCTCCCCAACAACCCAGTTGTCTATAAGTCGTGTATCACCAACAAAGACTGCAAGAGCAATCAGGTTACCCTCTTTTATAAATTCTACATCTTTAAAGTTGTCCTGGTCAACAATTTCAATATAATCTATTTTTTTTACATTAGGATGGGAAAGAATAAATTTTTCCATCTGTTCCTTTATTCTGGGAGCTCTCCTTTCTCCTTTTTCAATAAGTTCTTTAGCAAGCTTCAAAGCGTTGTAAAGTGAAAGTGCGGATTCTCTTTCCTCCAGTGATAGATAGATGTTTCTTGAACTCATTGCAAGACCATCGTTTTCTCTGACAATAGGACATCCCACAACTTCAACGTCCATATTCAGGTCTTTTACCATCTGTTTTATTACTTTATATTGCTGAAAATCTTTCTTTCCGAAGTAGGCTCTATCGGGTTTTACTATGTTAAAAAGTTTTGTAACAATCGTGGTAACTCCCCTAAAGTGTCCTGGTCTCCTGGCACCGCACAGAACCTCTGTTATTTCACTCACCTCAACATACGTCCTATAAGGTTCAGGATAAAGCTCTTCAACAGCTGGAAGGAAAAGTATATCTACACCTTCCCTTTCAGCCAATTTAGAGTCTCTCTTTTCATCCCTTGGATATTTTTCAAAATCTTCATTGGGTCCAAACTGAGTGGGATTAACGAAGATGCTCATTACAACAATATCGTTCTCTTTTCTTGCCCTTCTTACGAGACTTAAATGCCCTTCATGAAGATATCCCATCGTTGGAACAAATCCGATACTTTTACCCGCTCTTTTAAAAGCTTCTGCAATACCTTTCATTTCTTTAACAGTTCTTACTTTCTTCATACTCATCCTCTGCAATCATTTTCGCCTTCAGTATTCCTGCTCCTATGAGCACCATTATTGCCGAGTAGTATATCCATAATAAAAATATAATAACTGCCGCAAAAGAACCAAAGAGCAGGTCAATTTTTGAAACATTTTCTATGAAATAGAGGAAAAGTCTTTCAAATATTGTCAGCATCGTAAATACGAAGACGGAAACTTTTAAAACAATTTTCCAGTGGAACTTTACAGGTAGTAGAAAGTAGTATAGGCAGAACAGAATTAGAAACATTACAGTTAAAGCACCGACAGATGAAAGCAGGGAAACCATGAAGTTTAAAGGAAAGACAACGGCAAAGAGAAGTTTCAATGTATAAAAGGCAAACATAAGTATCCATAGAACGAATATAAAAAGGATAACAAGAAGGTTTCTTCCTATGTAGCCTGCCGGGTTGCACTTTCCAAGTATATATGTAAACGAACGTTCGACAGCCAGAAAAACACCTCTTGCAAACCAGAGCATTATAGGTATTGCCGTTCCACTCAGTATGCCCGTAGTGGTAATTATGTGTTGAACCCTTTCAAAGAGCGGTTTTAACGGTGAATTTAAAAGCTCTTTGGGAACAAGTGAAAGGACATTGATATCAAAAACGATGATTTCTATAAAGAAAAACGTTATGAAAAGAGGAATGATGGAAACGAGAGTAAAGTAGGCTATTGCTGCCGCGCAGAACATGTAATCGCTCTCAAAAGCATCACATACGGCAAACAGGACGAAATTTATAAATCTTTTTTTCTTCAGAAGCTTTTTACATATCATAGGATAAATGATACTAAATATTGCATTTGAGGTTAATCGGTAATTGTGAAATTCTTTTACTCCCCTGTGACAAAACTTACAGAAAAGTATATCATTTAGAATGATAATTAATTGCAGTTTGTGGAGGAAATATGAGAAAAGAGCTGGGACTTTTGATTGCAGCTTTTATTCTAACAGGTTGCCAGCAGTCTATGAACGGTGGTACTGTTAAGGTTTCTGAAGAAAAACCGAGAATAAGTAACGCAACGCAGAAATGTCTTGGCTGTCACAGGATAGTAACGCCGGGTATTGTTGCACAGTGGGAGAAGAGCCGGCACGCCCATATAACCATGGCTGAGGCCATGAAAAAAGGAAAGCTCGAAAGACTCGTTTCGGCAACTTCTGTACCTGATGAGTTTAAGAATGTTGTTGTCGGCTGTGCAGAATGTCACACTCAGAATCCATCTTCTCACGCTGATACATTTGAACACAATGGTTTTAAGGTTCACGTTGTTGTTACGCCAAATGACTGTGCTTTATGTCATCCTGTTGAAGTAAAAGAGTATTCTCAAAGTCTTAAGGCGAATGCCTATGCTAACCTGATGAAGAATCCCGTTTACCATGAACTTGCGGCAACCGTTGTTGCAGAGAAAAAGTATGTCCATGGGAAATTTATTATTGAAAAGGCAAGAGAAAAAGATTTTAAAACCGCCTGTTTAAAGTGCCACGGAACGGTTGTTAAAGTTGAAGGATTTACTGAAAAAGACACACCGTTTGGAAAAATGAGGTTCCCTGTTCTGGAGGGCTGGCCCAATCATGGTGTGGGAAGGATAAATCCTGACGGTTCAAAAGGTTCCTGCACACCGTGCCACACTCGCCACACTTTCTCAATGGAAATGGCACGAAAGGCTGAAACCTGCGGTGAGTGTCACAAAGGTCCGGATGTTCCTGCGTACAAGGTTTACATGGCAAGTAAGCACGGTGCCATTTACAAATCCATGGAGCACAGGTGGAATTTTAATGACCCTTCGTGGGTTGTTGGTAAAGACTTCTCGGCTCCAACCTGTGCGGCGTGCCACATGAGCAGGCTTATAGATAAAAACGGTAACATAATAGTTGAAAGAACTCACAGGATATTTGACAGGCTTCCATACAGGCTCTTTGGTATCTTTGCTACACCTCACATTAAGTACTCTGAAACTTATAAAGCTAAAAATACTGCCGGATTGCCTCTCCCTTACAACCTTAACGGAACGCCTGTCAAATCTTCTGTCATTTCAAAAGAGGAAATGAATTCAAGAATGAACAACATGAAAAAGGTATGCCTTGCGTGTCATGCCCAGACGCTTGTTGATAATCACTTTGAGGAGCTTAAAGAAATCATAGATTACACAAATAATGCAGAGGTTTCTGCTACAAACCTTTTGGTTGATGTGTGGAAGAGAGGTATTGAGAAAGGTTTACCTCAGGGCGGCAATCCGTTTGATGAACCGATAGAACAGAGATGGGTTGAATCCTGGCTGTTCTATGCAGATTCTATAAGGTACGGAGCCGCCATGGCCGGCCAGGACTATGTTACGTTTGCAAACGGCAAGTGGTATCTTGGAAAGACGTTAAAAACCATGGAAATGCTGAAAAACTTAAAAAAATAACCTTAACGGGGGCTTTGCTTTGCCCCCTCTGATATAATCTCTCAAAACGGTTTTGGAGGGCTTTGTTGAAAAGGATGCCTTTCCTTCTTTTTATTCTAATTTTTCCTTTCTTTCTCTTATCCTGTGGTGGTAAAAGCAACGTTAAAGAAATTTCTCCAGAAGAGACATTAAAACTTATTGAAAGAGGTGTTGTAGTAATAGATGTCAGGACGCCTGAAGAGTTTGTTATCGGTCACATTCGGGGTGCTAAAAATATAGACTTTATGTCTCGTGACTTTTTCAAAAAGATAAAAAAGCTTGATAAAGATACACCTTATATAATTTGCTCAAGGGACGGAAGAACCGGAAAAGTTGCTGCAAAAGTAATGGAGTCTGAGGGTTTTAAAAAGCTATATAATATGGATGGTGGAATTATTGGCTGGGCAGAAAAGAACTATCCGGTCATTACAGGACATTAATCAGGGAGGCAGGAATGGAACTTGTACATTCAGTTAGAAAACCGGCTGTTAAGAAAGACGAGGCGTTTATCGTAGGTTGCTACGAAAATGGCAAGTTTGACGCTGCCGTTTCAGAGCTACTTGAGAAAGAGGGAATTAACAGAGAAGTTTTAAAGACTTTCAGTTTTAAGGGAAAGATCGGTGATGTTGCGGCTGTTCCTGGCAGTAAAGGTCATCTGTTCATCTTTACCGGGCTTGGAAAGAAAAGTGAATTAAACAGGGAAGCGGTGAGAAAGGCTATTGGAGTGGCTATAAAAGAGGCAAAGACCAAAAAGGTAAAGAGAGTTGCAGCTGTTATGTTTGATTTTGGCAAAAAAAGTGACGGTTTTGCCGCCGCATTTGCAGAGGGTATTCTACTTTCAGCTTACTCTTTTGAGAAATATAAGTCAGAGAAGAAAGAGATAGAAGCGGTAACCGTCTACGGTGCAAAAGAGTTTAAAGAAGAGTTTAGCTACGGTAAAGTTCTTGCTGAAGCTGCAAACTTTACAAGGGACATCGTTAATGAACCTGGCAACGTTGTTACACCTGAAACCCTTGCAGAAATAGCAAAAGATCTTGCTTCAGAGTACGGTTTTAAGTGTAAGATTTTTAAAGAAAAAGATCTTGAAAAGAAAAAAATGATAGGAATTCTTACAGTTGGCAAGGGAAGTAAAAATCCTCCAAGGTTTATTCATCTTACATACAAGCCGGAAAATCCTGTTAAAAAGTTTGTTCTTGTTGGGAAGGGTGTAACTTTTGACAGTGGTGGTCTTAACATAAAACCTGAACAGTTCATGAAGAAGATGAAAATGGATAAGGCCGGTGCCTGTGCCGTTTTGGGCATTATGAAGGCGGTTGGAGAGTTAAAGCCCGATGTAGAGGTTCACGCCCTTATACCTGCTGTTGAGAATATGCCCGACGGAAAAGCTTACAGGCCTGACGATATACTTGTTTACAAAAACGGTAAATCTGTTGAAATACACAGTACCGATGCTGAAGGAAGGCTTATTCTTGCAGATGCCCTGATATACGGTAGTGACCTTAATCCTGATATTATGGTTGATATGGCGACGCTTACAGGTGCATGTGTTGTTGCACTTGGACATTACACTTCAGGGCTTTTTACAGCTGATGATAGGTTTGCACAGACTCTTCTTTCACTTTCTCAGGAATCTGGTGAGAAGATGTGGCGTCTTCCTCTTGATGAAGACCTTGAAGAGGAAATTAAAGGAACACAGAGCGACATTCAGAACGTTGGAAAATCAAGGTACGGTGGTGCCATTACGGCTGCTCTTTTCCTTAAAAACTTTGTCGGTGAAAACGTTAAAACATGGGCTCACATAGATATTGCAGGTCCTGCTTTTGTTGAGAAGGACTGGAAGTATTACGGCTACGGTGCTACCGGTCAGCCTGTAAGGACTCTTGCGGAGCTTATCAAGGATTTAAAATAAGGTTGCTATGGCAAAAACTGAAAGTTTTGACCGCTTTTATAGAGAGTATGAGAATTGGTTTGAAAGGAACCATGATATTTATGAGGCCGAGTTAGAGCTTATCAGGTCTTTACTTCCTCAAGGGAAAGGTATTGAAATAGGGGTCGGCACCGGCAGGTTTGCCGCCCCCCTTGGTATAAAGATTGGTATTGAGCCGTCTGATGCCATGGCTGAAGTTGCCAGGCAACGGGGAATAGATGTTTTGAAAGGTGTTGCCGAATCGCTTCCTGTTCCTAACGAATCCTATGACTTTGTTTTAATGGTTACTACTGTTTGTTTTGTTGATGATGTGCTTAAGTCTTTTAAAGAGGCCTTCAGAATCTTAAAAAAGGGCGGTGTTTTTATCGTTGGATTTGTTGATAAGAACTCACCTTTGGGAAAACGTTATCAAGAGAAAAAGGATAAGAGCCGCTTCTATAAAGAAGCCACATTCTACTCAACAGAAGAAATAGTCGACTTTCTAAAGAAGGCAGGCTTTTCTGAAATTTCTGTTAAGCAGACGCTTATAGAGAAGGACGGTAAAATGTTGCCTGTTATAAAGGACGGCAGCGGTGAAGGTGGATTTGTTGCCGTCAGGGCAGTAAAATGCTGACATCCTCTACCTTAAACAGGTATCCTTTTTCATCTCTCTTATACTCCGCACCTTCGGGAAAGAGAATTATCTTTCCCCTGTAGGTATCAACGGCGTAGTAGGGAAGTGCAAGAGGTGAAAGTTTCTTTTTTAGGTTTTTCATTATTTCGAGTCCCTTTTCAACGGATGTGGCAAAGTGGAAGACGCCGTTTACGGGGTCGCATCTAAAAAGGTAGTATGGTCTTACCTTTATTCTCTGAAGTGTTGAAAATAGCTTGTAGAGTGTTTCTTCATTATCGTTTATGCCTTTTAACAGCACCGTTTGATTGTTAACGGGAATGCCTGCCTTTAAAAGCTTTTTTACGGCTTCTTTTGAGCTTTTTGTTACTTCGGCAGGATGGTTAAAGTGGGTGTTAAGCCAGACCTTTTCGCCTCTTTCAAGAATTTTTATCTTTTTCTCTGTCAGCAGGTTTGGGGCAACAACTGGCAGGCGGCTTCCAATTCTTACTATGTCAACAGTTTCTATCTCTTTTAGTTTTAAAATCAGGTACTCAAGGATTTCATCAGGAATTGTAAGCGGTTCGCCACCAGAGATAAGGACGTCTCTAACTTTAGTTGTTTTAATGTACTTTGTTATTTCGTCAATCTGTTCTTTTGTTATGACGAACGATTGCTTTTTCCAGTTTCTTTTCCTCATGCAGAATCTGCAGAGGACGGGACAGTAGTTTGTCGCAACGATTAAAACTCTGTCGGGATACTTATGCGTAAGTCCGGGAACGGGTGATTGGATTTCCTCTTTAAACGGGTCGTCAGGTAGAAAATCTTTTAGCTCTTCAACCGTGGGAAAAACGGTCTTTTTTATAGGGTCATTCGGGTTATTTCTGTTTGCAAGGGATGCGTAGTATTCTGTGCATCTAACAGGAAAAGTGTCGATTACCTTTTTTGCTCCTTCTATCTCTTTTTCTGTAAGGTTGAAGTATTGTTTAAAGTCATTAAGGGTGGAGAGCATCAGTCAAGACTCCACCCTGAAGCGTCAAGTTCTTTGTAGATGTCGTCTCTCTGTCCAAATCGGTGAAACTTTATCGTGTCCCTGTCAAGTTTTGTATATATAGCCCTGAATTCACCGTACGGAGAGGTTACTCTAATTCTGTAGATGTCCTGTTTGTCCCTTTTAAGGAGTTTTGAAGTTGTCTCGCACCTTGATAGAGCTGACATAAAGCTTTCAAATAGAAACGGTCTGCAGGCCACCTCTTTTGCGATATCTTTTCTGAACCGTTTTGAGAAGAGCACTTTCAGTCCGTTTTTCACAGTTATATTGGTGGCTATGCTGTTAAGCGCAACTTCAATAAAGAGTTCAACTCTTGATTTTGGCAGTTCACTTGATTCGTAAGATTTTATCTTCTTATCTTTTTCTGCTATTTCTGATTTAAGGCATGCAATTTCTTCTTTTAGTGATTCCACCTGCTGTTTGTACTTCTCCACTATGTTCTGGTCATATTTGAAACGCGAAAGTTCTTGATTTTCTTTCTCCAATTCTTCAATTTTTCTGGTAAGCTGAGAAATTTCTGCGTAAAGCTGCCTTATCTTTGCATCTTTTCCCTTGAGTTTCTCGTTTAAATTCCTTATCTTTTTGTTTAAGTCAACCTTTTTCTGCGGTTTTGAAATCTTTTGCTGCGTGTTTCTTTTCGGATTTTCTGCTACTGAAAGAAAATATTCTTCTATATCTCTAAAGCCTTTTTCCATGGCACCTCTCCTTCTAAGGTGAATTGTGATTCGTTGGCAGTTTAAGAACACGATAATTAATTTAGGGTGAAAAGGGTTTTTAGTAAAGTGGATTGACCGCACCACAGGTTGTCTGCTAATTCTTTTACTTGTGGTAAACTTTTGCTGAATTTACCCTTCAGGAGGAAGAGATGGGCGTTGAGAAATCAATGAGACTTTTTGAAGAGGCAAAAAGGTACATTCCCGGCGGTGTTAACAGTCCTGTTAGGGCTTTTAAATCTGTTGGTGACGTGCCAAGGTTTATTGAAAGGGCAAAGGGTTCTCACATTTGGGATGTTGATGGAAATGAGTACATAGATTACGTCTGTTCCTGGGGCCCTATGATTTTGGGCCACGCTCACGATGAAGTTATTGCTGCGATAAAAGAGCAGGCTGAAAATGGAACAAGTTACGGTGCACCGACAGAGCTTGAAGTTAAGCTTGCGAAGATGATTGTTGAAATGGTGCCTTCAGTGGAAAAGGTAAGAATGGTTAACTCTGGAACGGAAGCCACCATGTCTGCTATAAGGCTTGCGAGGGGCTATACAAAGAGGGATAAAGTTGTTAAATTTGAAGGCTGTTATCACGGTCATGTTGATTCCCTTTTGGTGAAAGCAGGTTCAGGTCTTGCTACCTTTGGCGTGCCAACAAGTCCGGGTATTCCAGAAGACTTTGCAAAGCATACAATTACAGTGCCTTACAACAACATTGACGCACTTAAAAAGGTTATAGATGAAGCTGGTGAAAACATAGCCTGTGTTATTATGGAACCTGTCATGGCAAATGCGGGACTTATTCTTCCTGAAGATGGTTTTCTTGAGAAAGTTAGAGAGATAACCGCTGAAAAAGGTATACTTCTTATATTTGATGAAGTTATTACCGGTTTCCGCCTTGCACCGGGAGGTGCTCAAGAGTATTTCGGAATCACACCTGATCTTTCCTGTTTTGGAAAGATTATAGGTGGCGGTCTTCCTGTGGGTGCTTTTGGAGGAAAGGCAGAGATAATGGATTACCTTGCACCTGAAGGTCCTGTGTATCAGGCTGGAACGCTTTCCGGAAATCCTCTTGCAATGGTTGCAGGTATAAAGACACTTGAAATTTTAAAGAGACCTGGCGTTTACGAAGCTTTGAGAGAAAAGGGTAAAAAGTTTGCAGAGGGTATAAAGGCGGCTGCTGAAAAGGCCGGCGTTGCAGATAAACTCTGCTTTAAGAATCTTGAGTCTATTTCCTGCGTCTTCTTTACCAGTGAAACAGTTAAGGATTACGCTTCTGCTGCTACGTCAAATACGGAAGCTTACGCTGCCTACTTTAGAGAGATGCTTAAAAGGGGCGTTTATCTTGCACCTTCGCAGTTTGAAGTTGCTTTTGTTTCAACAGCTCATACTGATAAAGATATTGAAAGAACAATTTCTGCAGCAGAGGAAGCCTTCTCATCTGTTAAAGATTTACTCTAATTTCAATTGAGGCGGGGATTCCCGCCTTTCTTCCTCCTTTCGTTGCAATAAAAATAAGGTAGTATAATTTTCCTGTTAAATTTCTAAATTCCCGTACTTAGAGGTTAAGAGATGGTAAAAGATATTCATGAAAGCAAGATTCTCATCCTTGATTTTGGTTCTCAGTACACTCAGCTCATTGCAAGGCGTTTGAGAGAAAAACACGTTTACTGTGAGATACATCCTTTCAATACGCCGGTTGAAAAGATAAGGAAGTTTGCACCGAAGGGAATAATTCTTTCAGGTGGTCCTGCAAGCGTTTATGCTGATGGGTCGCCAAAGGTTGGAATGGAAATTTTTGAACTTGGCGTTCCTGTTTTGGGTATTTGCTACGGAATGCAGCTTATAACGTACCTATTTGGTGGAGAAGTTGTCAGAGCTGAAAGGCACGAATACGGAAGAGCTGAGCTTTCCGTTCTTGATAATGAAGATCTTTTTAAAGGACTTCCCGAAAAGTTTACAGTTTGGATGAGTCACGGTGACAGGGTTTTAAAAATTCCAGAAGGTTTTGAGCCGATAGCAGAAACAGAGAACGCGCCTTACGCAGCCATAAGAAACAAAGAGAAGAATATATACGGTGTCCAGTTTCACCCAGAGGTTAAGCATACACAATTTGGCGACAAAATCCTTGAAAACTTTGCGGTGGAAATATGCGGTTGTGAGCCTTCATGGACAATGGAGAATTTTATTGAGTATGAGATAGATAAAATCAGGAAAACTGTTGGAAATAAAAATGTGATTTGCGCTCTTTCAGGCGGCGTAGACTCTTCCGTTGTCGCTGCACTTTTACATAAAGCCATTGGTGACCAACTTTATCCGATATTCGTTGATACGGGGCTTTTAAGGAAAGGAGAAAGAGAAAGCGTAGAGAAGACGTTTAAAGAGAAGTTTCACATGAAAAACTTTAGAACTGTTGATGCTTCTTCTCTCTTCCTTGAAAGGTTAAAAGGTGTTGTAGATCCTGAGAAGAAGAGAAAGATAATAGGTCACACTTTCATAGAAGTTTTTGAAAAGGCGGCGAAAGAGATATCAGATGCGGAATTTTTGGCACAGGGAACACTGTATCCTGATGTTATAGAGAGTGTTTCCGTAAAAGGTCCTTCTGCAACGATTAAATCTCACCACAACGTTGGTGGTCTTCCTGAAAGATTGAACTTTAAGCTTATAGAACCTTTAAGGGAGCTTTTTAAAGACGAGGTTAGAGAACTTGGCAAAGAACTTGGACTTCCTGATGAGATCATTAAGAGGCAGCCTTTCCCTGGTCCTGGCCTTGCGATAAGGATTATTGATGAAGTTAAACCTGAATATCTTGAGATTTTGAGAGAAGCTGATGCCATTGTGCTTGAGGAGATAAAGAAAGCGGAGCTTTACGACAAAATCTGGCAGTCCTTTGCTGTCTTTTTACCTGTAAAGAGTGTCGGTGTCATGGGTGACGTGAGGACTTACGATTACGTTATCGCTATAAGGGCTGTTGAAAGTACTGATGGGATGACTGCTGATTGGGTAAAGCTTCCATACGAGCTTCTTGAGAGAATTTCTAACAGAATCATAAATGAGGTTCAGGGCGTTAACCGCGTTGTCTATGACATTACATCAAAACCACCTGGCACGATAGAGTGGGAGTAAAGATGGAAATTTTGAAAGAGATAAAGAAGCTGAAGAAAGAGAAAAATGCGGTTATTCTTGCACATTACTATCAGGATGGGATGATTCAGGATATTGCTGATTTTGTCGGTGATTCCCTTGAGCTTGCGAGAAAAGCTGTTGAAATAGAAGCTGAAACAGTTTTAATGTGCGGTGTCTATTTTATGGCTGAAACGGTTAAGATTCTTAATCCGGAAAAGAAGGTTTTAATTCCCTATCCTAAAGCCGGCTGTCTAATGGCAGATATGGTTATAGAAGATGAGTTAAAAGCTTTTAAAGAGGAGAATCCCGATTACACGATTGTTACCTATGTTAACAGTTCAGCCGCCGTTAAGGCACTTTCTGACATCTGCTGCACGTCAGCTAACGCTGTAAAGGTGGTTTCATCTGTTGAAGGTGAAAAGGTTCTTTTTGTTCCGGATAAAAACCTTGGTAGCTATGTCGCCGAGCAGGTGAAGGACAAGGAGATAAAACTCTGGAACGGTTACTGTCCGGTTCATGAAAAACTTACTGCCCAATGGCTGGAACCTTTGAAGAAAAAATATCCGAACGCAGAGGTTGTTGTTCATCCCGAATGTTCTCCTTCTGTGAGAAAGCTTGCCGATTTTATAGGTAGCACATCTCAGATAATTAGACACGTGAAGGCTTCCGATAAAGATAGCTTTATTGTCGGGACAGAAAGGGGAATTATCCATCAGCTTAAGAAGATTAAGCCTGAAGCAACGTTCATTTCTGCCTATGAAACTTTTATCTGCGACCAGATGAGAATGATAACACTTGATAGAATAGCTAATTCACTTAAAAATGGTGTTTATGAAGTGAAGGTTGATGCCGAAACTGCAGAAAAGGCGAAAAGAGCAATAGAGAGAATGCTTGCACTTTAGGAGGATTAAATGGCCTTACCTCAGGGTAAAAGATTTGAAGTTTCACAGGAACCGCTTTTTATAGTGCTGCCGATTTTTATAGATGTTCTTTTTCTCATAGCGGCAATTATGGCACACGGTATTTTAAGGCTTCTTCTTTTTGGAATACTTGTTGCCCTTCTTTATCTTCTCTACCGCCAGCTTAAACCGATACTTACCAACTACAGGTTTGTTATGACGCCTAAATCTATCTGGATAGAGAATTTTTCGGGTAATAAGGTTAGAGAGGTTGACTGGAAAAAGGTAGAAGCTGCGGCCGCAGGTTATAAGATTACGCTGAAAAAAATCTACCTTTACAACTTTTACTTCAGGGTTAAAAAAGAGGAAGACCTGATATTTGCCGTTACGACGATCAAACCTGACCTTGCTTCAAAATTCCAGAATTTTATAAGGGTTTTTGTAAGGAAGAAGATACCCATACAGATTGTCAAACCGTAGGAGATGGATTGAATGAAAGAGTCTTCTGTTAAGCTTGTTCTTACGTTTCCAAAGGAGACGTGGGATAAACCGGTTATCTATAAGCTTGTGAAGGATTACGACCTTGTCGTTAATATATTGAGGGCTGAAATACTTCCAAAGATGGAAGGTTCTGCCGTTCTTGAGCTTAAGGGAGATTCTGACAGTTTAAAGAGAGCTGTTAAGTTTCTCAAGGGAATCAACGTAAAGGTTAGACCTCTTGAGCTTGACATATTCAGGGAAGATGAAAAGTGTATTCACTGCGGTGCGTGTATAGCACCGTGTCCGACGAACGCTTTTTACCTTGATCCTGTAACGTTTAGGGTTGAGTTTGACAAGACAAAGTGTGTTGGTTGCGGCCACTGTATTCCTGCCTGTCCGACGCGCATAATCTACTCGCCGGAGTTTTAGGAGGAGAGGGTGTTTCAGATACTTCTTGTGATGCTACTTCTTTTGATAGTTATGCTGTTTCTTTTCAGTCTGAAGATATATTTTATGCTTGATGGATTTTCACATAAGCTTATGGAGATAGACGCCAGACTTTTAAAGATAGAAAAAGAATATTTTGAACTTAAGGCAAAGGTGGACCACATGGATACCAGTTTTAAGATGACAATGCAGAAATTAAATAGCTTGTTTAGGAGTGATAAATGAAGGACTTTATCTCTATGCTTGACATTACTAAAGAGGAACTTGCAGAACTTCTTGAGGCTACGGCAGTTATAAAAGAGAAACAGAAGAAAGGAGAAGTTTTTCAACCGTTAAAGGGAAAAACGGTTGCTTTAATATTTGAGAAGCCTTCAACAAGGACCAGAGTTTCTTTTGAAGTTGGCGTTTTCCAGCTTGGAGGACACGGCGTTTACATGGATACGAAAGGTTCTCAGCTGGGTAGAGGAGAACCGCTTAAAGATACAGCAAGAGTCCTCTCAAGGTACGTTGACGGTATCGTTATCAGGACGTTTGGTCAGGACAGAGTCGTAGAGATAGCAAGGTATTCAAAGGTTCCTGTTATTAACGCCCTTACCGACGAGGAACATCCGTGTCAGGTGGTTGCCGACCTATTTACCATAAAAGAGTATTTAAGAGAGCTTAAAGGTCTAAAAGTTGCTTACCTTGGTGATGGTAACAACATGTGCAACTCCTGGCTTATTGGTGCTGCTATGACAGGAATAAACTTTTACGCTGCAACGCCTGAAGGTTATGAGCCACTGCCGTTTTACATTGAAAAGGCAAAAGAGATAGCCAGGAGCACCGGTTCGGAGATAGTTGTGACTCATAATCCTCTGGAAGCAGTTAAGGATGCTGATGTTGTCTATACCGACGTCTGGGCAAGCATGGGACAGGAAGAAGAGGCAGAAAAGAGGAAAAGATTATTTATGCCTTATCAGGTGAACATGAAGCTTTTGAAGCATGCAAAACCTGATGTTCTCTTTATGCATTGTCTTCCAGCCCACAGAGATGAGGAAGTTACAGATGAGGTTATAGAGAGTTGCCGTTCAATTGTCTGGGATCAGGCTGAAAACAGATTGCATGCCCAGAAGGCGCTTCTTACAAAGCTGATAAAGTGAGGGAGGAATA
Source organism: Desulfurobacterium sp. TC5-1 (assembly GCF_000421485.1). Lineage (NCBI taxonomy): Bacteria > Pseudomonadati > Aquificota > Aquificia > Desulfurobacteriales > Desulfurobacteriaceae > Desulfurobacterium > Desulfurobacterium sp. TC5-1. Next base: position 1,101,602 of record NZ_ATXC01000001.1, read on the forward strand.
GATATGTCAAAAGAACTTATTGTAAGGGTTAAAAGCCCTGAAGATAAAACCGTTGTTACAACAGCCCTTGAGTCTGGTGTTTTTGCCCTGCTGCTTGAAAACGGTGGCAGTGAGAAGATAAAGAAACTTGCAAGGGTTAAAACAATTGCACCTGATGGAGATTACAGGTTAGGTGAGGATTTTATCGTTGTTGAGATAAAGAACAAGCAGGATGAGGAACTGGCGGCGAAGTATCTAAAGCAGGGAAAGAACGTTATTGTTAAAACAACCGACTGGACGATTATCCCTATAGAAAACCTTCTTGCCCAGGGTGACAACCTGTACGCGTGGGTGAGAAACGCAGAAGAAGCCAAAACTGCCATAACAATTCTTGAAAAAGGGACGAAGGGTGTTGTTCTTGACACCGAGGACATAAACGAGATTAAGAAGACCGGTGAAGTTATAAGGCTTGCCGGTGAGAGTGTTAACCTTAAAACGGCAACAATTAAAAAGATAACACCTATAGGAATGTGTGATAGGGTGTGCATAGATACGGCTTCTCTCATGGAAAGGGGAGAAGGAGCGTTAGTTGGCAACTCTTCTGCCGGTATGTTTCTTGTTCATGCCGAAACAGAGTCCAACCCTTACGTTGCAGCAAGACCCTTCAGGGTAAATGCAGGTGCTGTTCACATGTACGTCAGATTGCCCGGCGGAAAGACAAAGTACCTTTCAGAGATAAAGAGCGGCGACGAGATTATGATTTACAACTATAAAGGCGAAGGAAGAGTAGCTTACGTTGGAAGGGCTAAAGTTGAAAGAAGGCCTATGCTTTTAGTAGAGGCTGAAACAGAAGACGGCAAAAAGGTTGCTGGAATCCTTCAAAATGCTGAAACAATCAGACTTACAACGCCTGAAGGTAATCCAATATCCGTTGTTGAGTTAAAACCGGGAGATAAAGTTCTTGTTTATACTGAAAAGCCCGGAAGACATTTCGGAATGAAGGTTGAAGAGACAATCATAGAAAAATGATAAGCGGAGGCGAAAGATGGACAGCTATTTCAGAGAGTTTCTTGCAGATATTCCCGATTCAGGACTTGGAGAAGATAGAATATGTGATGTTTTCGTTCAGAGGGTTTACGATGACCCTACAAAGGCTACAAGCTTTAAGTGGGCCGTTTCCATTATGAGGTTTAAGGGTAACGACCTTGAAGAGGCAAAAACCCTTGCAACGTTCGTAAACTATAAACTTGCCCTTGATTTTGGCAAGAAGGTAAAGGAGGCTTTTGAGAAAAAAGGGTATGAGACATATCTCAAGGGAGAGGTTGGAGAATGAGATTTCTTGTTACCGGCGGTGCAGGATTTATAGGTTCAAACCTTGCCTTCGAACTTAAGAAACGGTATCCGGATGCGGAAGTTGTTATTCTTGACAACTTTTCTTCAGGTCATTTTAAAAATCTTATAGGTTTTGACGGCGAAATAATAACCGGTTCAATTACCGATGACAATGTTATTGAAGAGATAGAAAAGAGAAACTTTGATGCTATCTTTCATCAGGCGGCAAATGTTGACACGACAGACCACAGACAGAAAGAAATGATGGAAACAAACTGTGAGGCTTTTAAAAAGATTCTGAATGCCGCCTTGAAAACGAAAGCTTCCGTCATTTACGCTTCTTCTGCCGCCGTTTACGGAAATGGCGATGTTCCCATGAAGGTTCATCAACCTCTTTTCCCTGAAAATGTTTACGGTTTTTCAAAATATGCGATGGATATGTTTACCTGCAAGTTTATGAAAGAGCATCCGCAGATGCACGTTGTGGGTCTCAGATATTTCAATGTTTACGGTCCCCGTGAGACGTTCAAAGGGAAAATGGCAAGCATGATTTTAAAGTTAACCGTTCAGATAATGAAGGGGAAAAGACCGAGGCTTTTCAAATGGGGAGAGCAGAAGAGAGACTTTGTCTATGTTATGGATTGTGTTGAAGCCAACATAAAGGCTTATGAAAGTTTTAAAAACGGTATCTTAAACGTTGGAACAGGCAGAGCCAGAAGCTTTAACGAAGTTGTTGACGTTATCAAAAAAACTCTGGGTGTGGACATTGAAACGGAATACTTTGACAATCCCTATGACTTTTATCAGAACTATACGGAAGCTGATTTGACCAATACAAAAGAAATACTTGGCTGGACACCTCAGGTTCAGATAGAAGAAGGCATCCCTGCATACATAGACTGGATTAGAGAAAACGTGAACATCAATAAACTTGATTTTTAGGCGGAGGGCTAATCCGCCTCTTTTTCTTCATTTTCATCCGGCAGAGATTCCTTTATTTCAAACAGTTCATCAGCTTTTCTGATTACGATTTCGGCTATCCTTGGATCAAAGTGCGTTCCGGCCTCTTCTTCTAAAAGTTTGATAACTTTTTCTTTTTGCCAGGCAGGTTTATAGGGCCTTTTTGATATTAGTGCATCAAATACATCAACAGCAGCAGCTATTCGACCGTAAATGGATATTTCCTCTCCCTTCTTTCCGTAAGGGTATCCAGTTCCGTCAAATTTTTCGTGGTGCTCAAGGGCTATGAGAGCAGCTATCTGCAGTAACCGGCTTTTGCTTCCTTTTAGAATATTGAAACCTATTATCGTGTGCTTTTCCATAATTTTTCTTTCTTCTTCCGTTAACTTTCCCGGCTTGAGTAATATTCTGTCAGGTATCCCTATCTTTCCTATGTCATGCATTTGCGTGGCTAAAAAGAGTATGTTTATTTCATCATCGTCAAATCCAAGCTCTCTTCCCACAACCTTTGCGTATAGACCTGTCCTTAAAATATGGTTTTTTGTTTCTTTGTCTTTGTATTCAGCAGCATGTGAAAGTTTTAAGACGGTTTCTTTGTAGGCGTCGTTAAGTTCCGCGTACAGGTTCGTGTTTTCTATGGCCGAAGCCGCATATCCGCTTAAGAGTGTCAACATATCTTCGTCTTCTTCAGAAAAGTTACCATATAATTTGTTGATTGCCTGAAATACTCCAATCACTTCACCTTTTCGATTCAGGAGGGGTACGGCGAGAATGTTTCTCGTTCTGTATCCCGTTTTTTTGTCAATGCTTTTCTCAAACCTATAGTCGCTGTATGCGTCGTTAACGATGAGGGATTTACCATGCTGAAAGGTCCATCCAACGATACCTTTATCCCATGGAATCTCTATCCTTTCAACACCGTGAGCCACTATGGTCCACAGGATCTTATTTTCAGGATCTGCTAAAAAGAGACTGCATCTGTCAACATCGAGGATATCTCTTGCAACGTCGGATAGGAGGGATAAAAGTTTATGTAAATCTTTTTCACGGGTAATCTTTTCTGCGAAAGTAAGAAGAATTTGTAGTTTCTTGTCGGCAGCCATTTACACCTCTACAGTTTTGCCGTCAGATAGAACTTTAATGTTCCACTTTAGTTTGGAAAGCTCTTCTTTTATTTCTTCAACAAACGGAAATTTAAGGTGGTAAGCATAGATGGGAAGCTCTTTTGAAATGTTATTTTCTTCGAGGTCCTTTTTCAGTTCGCTTACACAGTAATGCTTTGCCTTTCGGGAAAGGTCCACCATGGATGAAGGGTAAGAAACATCAATAAAAACGGCTTTTATCCTGTTTTCATTTTTGACGAGATTCCACATCTGTTTACATTTATACGTATCGCCACTTATCAGGATACCTTTGTTTTCTTCAAATATAGCAAATCCGAAAGTTTTAACGGTATGGTTTGCCTTTAAAGGGTAAACCGTCAGGTTGCTAAGTCTCAATAGTTTTCCTTCTTCCAATCTCTTTAGGATTACAGCATCTTCACCGTTTGCCATTTTAAAATTTTTAAGCTCCGGCCAGACGGTGCCGTTGAATATGTGATTTTTGAGTGTTTGTATAACTTCATCATTTCCATAAACGGTAAGTGGGCTTTTTCTGTTTTTGTTAAACGGAATTTCGTCAATGAAAAAAGGTAGATCCTGCAGATGATCCATGTGGCTGTGAGTGACCAGTATGTGCTCTATTTCTTCTCGATTTACTTCTTTTGCAAAGAGATTTCCACAGTCAACAGCTACTTTGTTCGAAATAATGAATGTTACAAGATTCATTAACTTGCTTTTTGAACCGTAACATCCAGCCACATTTATAATCATTTTTCATTTCCCTGTCTTTAGTAAATCGGCTTAAATATTTTAGCAATTACCGAAAAGTTGCCGTCGGAGAGTTTGCAGAATCTTGCAGCATAAACAAAATCCGGAATTTGAGGAACCTGGTATATATAGGTACCGTTTGTGTAATCAAGTGACCAGGTATCGTTTGCCGAACCTCCATCAGAATCTATTATATTGAACTTACACGTGCCGGTGGCGTTGAATGAGGCCGGATCCCACGTCAATATGATGTCAAATCCCGAGTAGGAGGATATGGCATACGCTGTTTCATTTCCGACTATGTTTACAGAGATGTTAATATCTTCTCTTTCCCCCCTATTGTAATTAATGGCATATCCGTTGATATCAGGAGCCATGTTGATTAAATATTGTAACGGGAGTGCTTTATCGGATGTTGTGAATTCTACTGTTCTGTTATTGGATAAAACGACGGTTGCTCTTTCATCCCAGTCTGTTGTAAAGTTTGCGCTGTTTTTGAAAACATCCATGTTCAGTTTGCCCGTTTTTACCACTGGTTTAAACGTATAGCTGTCTATTTCTGAGTTTAATTTGAAAACCTTACCGATCTCCAGACTTCGCTGGCTGTTGTAACACAAAACTCTTATGTATTCGGTTCCGTCTGGAATTGATGTTTCGAGAAACGGAACCGATGACGGCAGTTCTTTAACGGAGTAGAGCGGTTCTTTTGCCCCTTTTATTATGAAATATTCTCCTATCGGTGAAGTCTCTTCAACGTAAGGGTAACCTTTAACGGTGGCATTGCTCAAGAAGTCAACATCACAAAAGTCCACGATAGCGGGGTTAACATCTACAAGCATTTTCAGTGTTCCGTTTGACAGGCTGTAATCTATATTGCATGTTTCAGATAAAAGTGATGGGTTAAAGCTGAAAGAGAGGGAATTTCCACTTACGGAAATCGGCGTTTTTACTTTTATAAACTTTCCTTCCGGTGTAATGCCTTCGAGTATTCCCGTGCTGTTTGACGTTACGGTTTTGTTGGATGTAATGATCCCCGAAAAGTCTGTGAACGGAGATAAAGCTGCTATTTTTGCGCAGACAGAAGAGTAACCGTCCGGGTTTGTGAAATCTATTACCGGATGCAGTTCAGTGCCGTTCATGATTGTCTGAAAAATCGCAGCCTGCGTTCCGTTTAGCAGGTCGTCAAGGGCCGCGACTGTCAGTACAAACGGCTCGGGAAGTGTTTCGTTGAATGTGTAGTTGTACGTGTTTACGGTGTAGTTTCCGGGAAATACAGGCATTTGAACACCGAACGTTTCAAATGTAAAGTAGCTGTCGCCTGTTTTACCGTATTCCGGAAAGATGAAGATGCTGTCAAGGTTTGTATTTACTGTGAAATTTCCGTTGTAAGCGATTTCGGTTGCCGGGTAGAAGATTCCCTTAAAGTAACCGGAGTAGCTACAGGTTGTATTTACAAATTGGGGAATGTTCACGGAAACCGTTGTATCATTTTCGTCAATTAGAGTGATGTTGCTTGAAATTCCGCCGGACGGATAAGAGATCGTTACATTGTCCGTTCTCAATGTTGATAGGTTGCTGTTAAAAGAATACATCTTATACGAACCGTTTCCGTTGTATTCAAACAGGGAGGATGTAAAGCCGGACAGTCCGAAAGGAGCCGTGTAATTTAAGAAAGAAAGGTCTATCCCCGATATGTATAAGTTTTCGATAAGATCGGATATGCCGTTGTTGAAAACGGAGAGAGTTCCTTTTCTCAGAATTATAGATTGAAAAAAGTCTTTCAGTATCAATTTCGTGTTATTGTATGTATCATTGTAGAAAACCTCGCCGGCGCTGCTAATGGGCAAAAAGTACTCAGAAAAAATGTCTCGAAATCCTGCAGGTGGATTATGAATAAAGTCGGCGTTTATTTCTTTTACAAAGGAAGTTATAAACGGATATTCCCCAGATGTGACATTTCCGTAGATTCCCGTTGTGACGAAAAGCTTTTTAAGTTTCACATTTACTGTTGTTTCACCGCTGATGTCTATTTTTCCAATACCAGAATAGATCGGATATTTCAGTCCATCAATATCTCTATAAATAACAACTTCAAATATTCTGTCTGCTCCTGCCGGAACTTCTAAGACAAATGTATGGGCACCGCCAGAAATATCATCCCACTCTCTAACGATGGGATTTATATCTAAAGAATCAATGGTTATCTTTACATCATATAAAAATTCAGCCTTTTCCACCGGTATGGATACATTTATGCGCAGGTTTCCCATATTATCGGAGGAAAGAGTGGAGTAGCCACACGAAAATAGTATTGAGCTAATAAAACAGATAAGTAATGAGAGCTTTCGCACGGCTATCCTCCTTAGAGTCCTTCTATTGATGTGTCAGGAATTTCTATGTTGAAGTTTGCCCTGGACTTTTCAGGTTTTTCCACATCCATTTCCTCCATTATCTCCTCTTCTTTACCGTTGTAAGGTGTAAGAGAGGGATATTCTGTCTTTTCCGCTGACTCTCTCTCGTAGAAGATTTTTTTCAGCACCTCTTCAGGAGCAATTTTGGGATAGAAAAGCTTTCTTACCGGGTAAATTGTAATCATTTCACCTTTTTTAACTTCTATTAATTTTTGAGGGTAAAAGAGGTTTTTCACTTCAACCAGTCCTGAATTTACTATCACGGTGACTCTGTTGATTGAAGAATCAACAAATAGTTCTGTCCCTTTCACTCCTATAATAGCTACGGGAGTTTTTATTATAAATTTTCCTCTGGTTCTTTTTACTATTTTATACACCACTTTTCCATATGGATTTTCTACGGCGACCGTTCCCGACGGAATGTATCTTTCAACTATTAACCTGCTACTTTCTAACATTGTAACAGAACTTTTGTCTATAAAATTTATTGTGGCTTTACTTCTTCTTTTCGTTCTTACAACATCGCCCACATCAAAAATTCCCCTGATTTTTTTCCAGAAAATACCTTTAAATGTATCTTTTCTGACTACTTCCACCCTTCCCGTTGCTTTTACAATTTTACCCACGTATCCGTGAGCGCTGAGAGGTATTGCAAATAGAAACATTACTATCAAATATTTTTTCATATCAACCTCTCAAAAGCTTCCAGAGAATGTAAGTCCTGCTACGTATCTTGAATAGTTGTCTTCAAGACTACCGGAACCAAATCCCTTTTCGTATCTCAATTCCGTACTTATTTTTGTTAAGTTTGATAAACTTTTTTCAACAATAACACTGCATCCCGGTATGATATTTCTGCTTCCGTCAGTATAGTATCTCATGTTCAGATAAGGAGTTATAAATACTGCAACCTCTGTTATATTTCTTTTTAATGTAAGAACGGTTTTTACCGCAATCTTATCCGGAAAACTTGCGAAATTTTTGTAAAGCACTGAAACTAAAATGTCTTTTATCTTTGAATTAATTTTTGCATATAGAGCATTTTTGCTTGATGTTTCAAGGTTTATCTCGCCGCCAGCTGTAAAAGATGTGGAAAATAGGGAAAATCCTTTTAAGCCTGTTTGGAATCCAAGTATATAGGATGAATCGTCCGTGTAGATATAATAGGGGCTCAGAGTAATTGTTTTATCATCTGATTTTCTTTCATAAAAGGGAGATAAAGAAATGTAGTCTAAAAATCTATTGTCTCTGTTTATCTGATAAGATACGAATGTTTTTACTCCCCATGAGGAATTCCTGGAAATTGCCGAATATTTAAAGCCTGTGTTAATCATCCAGCCACCGAACGTCTCCTTGAATTCATCCTCCGGTATAAACAGAGGGTTTGAGTCATATTGTATGGTAGAAAATACTTTTACAGTTTTTACAGGCAGTCCTGTTTTCAGTTTTAGTTCCGGATTTTTAATTTGTTCAGCTATTGACTTTGCCGTTTCATTTTTATTAAGTGCCCTGTAAGACAAAGCAGTCAGAAGTTTTACTTCATCAGGAACATGCCTGCCGAGCTTTTTGTATATTTCTATAACTTTCTGATAGTTTCTTCTTGAAAAGTAGATTTCTGCTAAAATTTTCCCCGTTTCGGGGAGGGGCTTTTTCTGGAAAGATAGCCGGAGAAGTCTTTCCCCTTTTTTGTAATTTCCGGTCATTAACATGGAAAATCCAAGATAAAGTAGCTCCTCTGCTGAAAGTCTCTGCTCCGGAACATTTTGGAGAATTCCAATTATTTCATCGTAGTCTTGATTTTTAAACATATTTCCTAAATTTTCTGCTGGAAAAGCGGTGCCTGTAAATACAATGAGAGATAGATATACCACTGCCAGTTTTTTCATTAAATCCCCGTAGATGTTTTAATTAAAATTTATAATCATACAAACAGAATATCAAGTTGGTTTAATTAAATTGAATTCAAAATTCGAACCCGTAATCTTCATCCCCTTCATCAAATGTAAAGTCAGGCGGTGAGGAAGGTTTTGACTCCTCCATTATTATTGGCGGTTCTTCTTCAAGGTTCTCTTCTTCACTTTTTATAAGTTCTGTTTCTTTCAGGTTTTCAAACCTTGTAAGATCTTTTATAAAGGAAAGAGTTATCGTTCCGGTAGGACCGTTTCTCTGTTTTGCTATGATGATTTCTGCTATTCCCCTCTCTTCTGGCGGTGGATCTTTTTTGTAGACTTCCGGCCGGTGGATGAACATTACGACATCCGCATCCTGCTCTATTGAACCACTTTCTCTCAAATCTGCAAGCTGGGGTCTTTTGTCTGAACGGTGTTCAACCTGACGGGACAGCTGGGATAGTGCTATTACAGGTATGTTCAGCTCTTTTGCCAGTCCTTTAAGGGAGCGGGAGATTTCAGATACTTCCTGTTGTCTATTTTCCGTTTTTCTTATTCCCCTCATAAGCTGAAGGTAGTCAACGATTATAAGATCGACGCTTTTTTCACTTTTAAGTCTTCTTGCTTTTGCCCTCATCTCAAGGACGGATATGCCTGGTGTGTCGTCGATGTAGATGGGTGCTTCCCTTACTGTGTCTGCCGCTTCTATAAGTCTGTCAAGTTCCTGTGAGGACAGGAATCCAGAACGGATTTTGTGAAGTGGAACGCCAGAGGCCTGGGCTAAAAGTCTTGTTATTAACTGCTCTTTTGACATTTCAAGTGAGAAAACGGCTACGCTTTTTCCCCTTTCAACAGCTACATTGTAGGCTATGGATAGGGCAAAGGCTGTTTTTCCCATAGATGGCCTTGCCGCTATAATTATCAGGTCTGAGTCTTGAAGTCCTGAAGTTTTGGTGTCGAGATCAGAAAAACCGGTTGGAATGCCGGTAACCATTTCTCTTTTAACGGCGAGTTCTTCTATTTCCTCAATAACTTTTGGGACGATTTCCGACACAGGAACTAATGTGTTTGTTACTCTTTCTTCAGAGAGGGCGAAAACCTTCTTCTCTATGTCATCTATCAGCACGTCCGGGTCAGGTGTTTCTTCTATCTTTTTTGGAATTTCTTCTGTGATATCAATAATCTTTCTCAAGAGGGCTTTATCTTTAACTATTTTACAGGCAGATTCAAACTTCTCATAGTTGTCAAGGGCAAATTCTAACATGTACGAGAGGTATTCTTCGCCGCCAACATTTTCAAGTAAGCCCCTCTTTTCGAGTTCATCTTTGTAGAAAATTTCATTCAACTGATTTTCTGTGTATCCTTCTGCCAAAAGCATCTTGAGAAACTTGAAGAACTGTTTATGTTCTTTTTTGAAGAAATCTTCTGGATTTAAAAGTTCTACCGCCCTGAAAGCAAATGAAGGCTGAATAATTACTGTTCCGAGAACTTTCAGTTCGGCTTCTATGTCAAAGGGTTTCATCATTTACCTCTTATTAAAGTGTCAGTCATGAAATTTAAGTCCTTTTTCGGCGAACTCAACGGCTTTGAATACTGCTCTTGCCTTGTTCAGAGTTTCCTTCACCTCAAGTTCCGGTTTTGAGTCTGCGACAATTCCGGCACCTGCCTGAACGTAAACCTTGTCCTTTCTAACGATAGCAGTTCTTATTGCTATTGCGGTATCCATGTTTCCGTCAAAGGAGAAATACCCTACGGCTCCTGCGTAAACACCCCTTTTCGAAGGTTCCATCTCTTCAATGATTTCCATTGCACGAACCTTTGGTGCGCCTGATACTGTTCCTGCCGGAAAGCACGCTTTCAGGACGTCAAACGCATCAAAACCTTTTTTAAGCTTTCCCACGACATTTGAAACAATGTGCATAACGTGGGAGTATCTCTCTATGATCATAAGGTCTGTTACCTTTACGGTTCCATTTTCTGCTACTCTACCAACGTCGTTTCTTGCAAGATCAACTAACATAATGTGTTCCGCCTTTTCCTTTTCGTCGGATAAGAGCTCCCTTTCCATTGCAAGATCTTCTTCTTCTGTCTTTCCCCTGCGCCTTGTACCGGCTATCGGCCTTGTTTCAATTTTTCCGTCTGTCAATCTTACCAATACCTCTGGTGATGCACCTACGATTTGGAAATCGTTATAGTCAAGCAGATACATGTAAGGAGATGGGTTGATGAACCTTAAAGCCCTATAGAGGGTGATGGCATCGCTTTTAAAAGGTTTTTCAAACCGTCTTGATAAAACCACCTGTATGATGTCGCCGGCTCTTATGTACTCTTTTGCCCTTTCAACGGCTTTTACAAAGTCTGAGTCGGAGAAGTTCACCTTCCACTCTTCACTTGGAGCTATTGCTTTGTTAACAAGTTTTTCCGGGGTGTTTTCAGAGAGGTTGTTTTCTATCTCTTCGATGGATGATACAGCTTCTTCGTATATTTCCTCTATTGGAGAATAATCCCTTTCTATTATGTATCCTATTATTTTTATGGTTTTTGAAACGTTATCGAAAATTATTAAATTTCTTGGTATTGAAAAGACCATATCATACAGCATGGAGTCTTCTTTGTCTCTTTTAGAAAAACCTGCCACTCTTGGTTCAAAGAACTTAACGGTATCGTAACCTAAGTAACCAAAAAAACCACCCCACATTCTGGGTAAGTTTTCGTCTTTAAAAGGTCTGTACCTTCTAAACTCTTCTCTCAAGATTTCTAAAGGGTCGGTTTCTATCTCTATTACTTCTATTCTTCCATTACGGTTTATCTCAACAAACCGTTCCTTGCTCTTAACAGTTATCAAGTTTCCAATGCCTATGATGGAATATCTTCCCCACTTTTCCCCACCTTCTACACTTTCAAGCAGTATGCTGGCACCTATATTTTTGAGCTTTACAAAAGCAGATAATGGTGTTTCAAAATCTGCTACAATCTCTCTGTATACAGGTATAAGGTTGAAGCCTCTTGCTGCAATCTCTTTTACGTCTTCCAATTTCATCCGTTTTCTCCACAGATAGTTGTAAGATAGAATTATAACCCTTAAAGAACCTAAAATGTTGTTTTAACGGTTTATGTATAATTAAACTCTGAAATTCTAAACCTTTTTTCTTTCAGGGGTTGATGTAATGAAAGACGCTATTTTAAAGGCCGCTGATAAGGTTTTCTCTACTTTTGGCTATCATGAGGCAAAAGTTGCTATGATTGCCCACGAAGCAGGTGTAGCCGTTGGAACTATATACAGATTTTTCAGTGGTAAGGATGAACTTTACAGGGAAGTCGTCAGGATGAAACTTTTTGAAATGGAAAGGCGCATCGTTAATGCTATCTCGGATAAACCGCCTCTTGATGCTCTGAGAGCTTATATTCACGAAGCTTTTACCTTCTTCGAAGAGAACAAGGAGTTTTTTAAGTTTTTTCTTCGAGATGTCGGGACGTTTTCGGTCGCTGACCTTGAAAAGTTCGGTCTGTCGTCATGGTACGACAATTTTATAAACAAGCTTACAAAGATGATAGATAGGGGAAAGCAGGAAGGAATTTTTAAGGATTTTGACAGTAAAATCGTAATGCTTTTCTTGTCCGGTGCGGTTAAGAATCTTGTATATTCTGAAGCCAAAGGCAGAATAAGGCAAAATATAGATTCAATAGAGGAAACCATATTTAAGATAATTACGGAAGGAATTAAGAAATGAAAAGGAGAAATACCATTAAAAAACGATTTTTATTTGCGGCAATTGCTGCTGCTCTTTCGCCTTATGCCTTTGCAGGAAAAGGCTCTAAAAGTGGCTCCGGGAGCGGCAAAAGCATAATGATTCAAAATCATGGTGAGGAGCATAAAATCCGGCGGAGGACAAGGGCAGGCAACTGTACGGGAATAGTTAACGCGACAATGAACGAAACAATAATGAAAATCCATCATCAGTGAAAAGTTTTGGCCATGCCAGTTGGAATGGGATTTCCGCCTTTTTATTTATCCTTTAGCGTATAATACAGCTAACACTTTATCAGGGCGGTTGTCATGATAAGTTCCACTAACATTAAACTCAAAGTTCAGAAAATGCTAAAGCCTCTTGCAGAAGCTTTTGATACGGTTGGCGTTACGCCGAATATCCTGACTGTGATGGGTTTTTTTCTCTCTCTGATTAGTGCTCTTCTTATATACAGGAGAATGTTTGCCATTGCCGGCTTTGTTTTTCTTTTCGCCGGAGCATGTGATATGTTAGACGGCATTCTCGCACGGGTTAAAGGAAGAGTTACAAAAGCAGGTGCTTTTATGGATTCTTTCTTCGACAGGTACGCTGACTTCTTTCCCCTTGCAGCTTTTGTTATTCTTTCTATTGATAGACGGGATGTAACTATGGCCGTTTTAGGATTGCTCTCTATTGTTGGTTCCTTTGCTACCAGCTATGCCAAAGCGAAGGCAGAATCTTTAGGTATCGAGTGTAAAGTGGGATTAATAGAAAGGCCGGAAAGATTTTTTATTATTCTTTTTGCTCTGTTTACAGGGTTTATCAGTGAGATGCTTCTATTTCTTGCCATATTTTCAAACTTTACCGCCTTTCAGAGATTCTTCTACACAATTAAAGCCTTAAAGAGAGAGTCCCAAAATTGAAGAGATATTTGTTTATTGCAGTATGTTTAATTCTTGCTATTTTTATGCTTAAATCAATCCTATTTTTTGCATACAATAGAAAAATAAATACACGATTTTACGTTGACAGGGGAGAATCTACCAACGAGGTTATTGTTAAATTATCCCGAAGTGGCATTATAAAATCAGCATTTTTATCTAAATTTTATGCGAAATTTAAAAAGATTAAAGTTAAAGCTGGGGAATACTCTATAAATGGAATTTATTCAGATAAAGACATTTTAGACATTCTTTCAAAAGGTCAGGTCCACTATGCGAAGTTTGTCATACCTGAAGGTTATAATCTTTTTGATGTGGCAGCCGTCGTAGAGGCTTCTTTTCGTAACTGCAAAAAGGAAAGTTTTTTAAAACTTGCCTTCAATGCTACGTTTGTCCATTCTAAAGGTTTTAATTCCACATCTTTAGAAGGTTTTCTCTTTCCGGATACCTATCTTGTGAGTGATGACGCTTTCTGTAAAGATGTTATCGATGCAATGGTTGAAAATTTCAAGAGGAAGACGAATCCTCTGTTTAGAGATTACAAACCACCCCCCGTTGTTGAAAAGGCACTGGGTAGCGTTGACATAAAGAAACTAATAACGGTAGCTTCAATTGTTGAAAAGGAGACTTCCGTTAGGTCAGAAAAACCGATAATAGCAGGCATCATTTATAAAAGACTCATAAGAAAAATGCCTCTTCAGTGTGACCCGACAGTTATCTATGCTTACAGATTAAAAGGGATTTTAAAAAGGGAATTAAAAGGGAAGGATATAGAGAAGATAAAGTCACCCTACAATACCTATTTTAGAAAAGGTTTACCACCAACACCTATATGTAATCCAGGTATCGATTCTATAAAAGCTGCCATGTATCCTGCAAATACACCGTTCCTTTACTTTTTTGCAGTGGACGGGAAACATATATTTTCAAAAACATATAAGGAACATCTTGCGAAAATGAGAAAGTATTACAATAGACATGTAAGGTAGTTTCTGGAGGAGACTTGAAGAAAAAGAGGCGTTATGTAATAAGTGATACAGGTGAACGATATCCCTTTTCTCGGGGTGTTTTAGTCAAGTCTCTTATGAAACTGGGGCTTTCCATAGATGATTCCTACAAGGTTGCAGATAGAGTTGCTAAAACTTTTAAAGACGAGATAACACTTAAAGAACTTTCAAAGAGAGTTTATAAAGAGCTTAAGGAGTCCTATGGTAAAGAAATAGCAAAAAAGTACAAAAATTATCTTAAAAACAAAGAGATCTTAGTTGAAGAGGATAACTGCAGAGCCTCAGTACCATTTTCAAAAGGTATTCTTGCCAACTCAATAAGGAGTGCCGGCCTTGACACCGCTGAAGCTTTCCAGATAGCTAAAAGCGTTGAAAAGGTTTTAAGACTTTCCGGAAAGCAGAGTGTTAAGCGTAAAGAGATAAGATCTCTCGTTGAAAGAATTTTGACCGAGAGATACGGTAAAGAGGTGGCGGCAAGGTACCTTGTATGGAGGAAACTTAAAAATCTGAAAAAACCGATAATTATTCTGATTTCTGGTGCCACCGGCGTCGGAAAGTCAAAACTTGCCGCAGAGCTTACAACGATTTTTGACATCAACAGGATGGTTTCTACCGATTCTGTTAGAGAAGTTATGAGAAAGATGATTTCAAAAGATCTTGTTCCTTCTATTCACGTTTCAAGTTACGAGGCCGGTAAAGTCATTTACCGTTTCGGGGAAATGCCTAAAGAGGAAAAGATAATTTATGGTTATCTTGACCAGTCTGAGAAAGTATTGACAGGCGTTCAGGCTATTATTGATAGAGCCATAAAGGAAAATGTCAGTTTGATAGTTGAGGGCATTCACCTTATTCCCGGGGCTTTTAAAGAATCTAAAGAAATTGAGAAGGCCCATATTGTTCCAATACTTCTCACCACACTTGATGAAGATATTCACAAAAGCCGGTTTAAGACCCGGGAAAAGATTTCTCAGAGAACGAGTAAAAAGTATTTAAAAAATTTTAAATCCATAAGGCTCATTCAGGACTACCTCTATAAGCTTGCAAAAGAAGAAGGAATCCCTATAATAGACAACATAGACTTTGACCAGTCAAGGCAGAAGGCAATAGAGGTTATAACGGACAGACTACTCAAAGAGGTGGAAATATCATGATATTTCTCTACGTTGGAATTGGAGGATTTTTAGGGGCCATTTCAAGGTTTCTTATTGCTGGCTTTGTTCAGAAGCTTACCGGGAGCACATTTCCTTTCGGTACGCTTACAGTGAATGTTCTGGGGAGTTTTATCATCGGTATCCTTGCGATGCTGTTCAAAGATATCATTGCCCCTGAATGGAAGGGCCTTTTTATCACCGGTTTTTTAGGAGCTTTAACCACATTCTCATCATTCAGCTATGAAACGGTTGCTCTTATTCAGGATGGCCTTGTTCTTCAGGGCATTATGAATATTGCTCTGAATGTATTTCTCTGCTTAACGGCAACAGTTACCGGCATGTATCTTTACACGAAATTCTTGAGAATGGTATGAAGAAAGAGAGACTGGATAGGGTTCTTGTTGACAGAGGATTTGTAAAAAGCAGGGAAAGAGCACGTGCCCTTATAATGGCAGGCAAGGTTTTAGTCGATGGTAATATTGTTGACAAAGCGGGAACAAAGATTTCTGTTGACGCGAAGATAGAACTGAAAGGTAAAGATATTCCTTACGTTTCAAGGGGTGGATTAAAATTAGAAACTGCCCTAAAAGCCTTTAACATAAAACCTGAAAACTGGGTTTGTCTGGATGTTGGTGCATCAACTGGTGGATTTACAGACTGCCTTTTGAAGCACGGTGCAAAAAAGGTTTATGCTGTTGATGTAGGTAAGGGTCAGCTTGACTGGAAGTTGAGAAATGATGAAAGGGTTATTTCAATAGAACAGTTTAACGCGCGCTATTTAACAGACAAAGAGGTGCCTGAAAAGGTTGATCTGATAGTCATAGATGTTTCTTTTATCTCTTTAACTAAAATATTGCCTGTTGTTAAGCAGTTTTTGAAGGATGACGGGCGGATAGTTGCACTTATAAAGCCTCAGTTTGAACTATCCAAAAAAGAGGTGGACAGGGGAAGAGGCGTTATTAAGTCACCGCAACTTCACAGGAAAGCGATAGACAAGATAATTGCTTTTTCAAAGGAAGAAGGGCTTTATCCTGTTAATCTCGTTCTGTCTGAGCCGAGGGGTCCCAAGGGAAATAAGGAATTTTTAATTCTTTTAACCAGAAATCCTGAAGATGATTCTTTGACAGACGACCGGATTGAAGAAGAAATATTAAAGAGTTGAAATTTTATAAAAAAGTCACAAATTAAAGGCAAAAATTAAACTAAAAAAGGCGGGTTGTGATTTTAACTATTTCCGCCAAACAATTTTCAGGAGGAACAATGGAAAAAAGAATTTTCGAAGCTTTACATAAATTGAACAAACCCCTTAAAGCAAGAGAGATAGCAAAGTTTTTAGGCATACCGCCTGAAGAGAGAGAGGCTTTAAGAGAAAAGCTGAAAGAGATGGCTAAAAGCGGGAAGCTTGTAAAACTTAAAGGTGCAAAGTATGCCCTTCCGGAGAAGTTAAACCTAATTGTAGGTAAATTATGTGCTTATAAGGAAGGTTTTGGTTTTGTTGATCCGCTTGAAGGCGGCAAAGGCGTTTTTGTTCCAGGAAGAAACATGGCAGGGGCGATGAACGGAGATATTGTCGCTGTTCAAGTAGTAAAAGAAGGGAAAGATGGAAAGCGAGAAGGAAAAATTGTTTCTATCATTGACAGGGCTGTGAAAAAAGTTGTTGGAAGGGTTGAAAAGTATAAAAAACACTGCTTCGTTGTTCCTGAGGACAAAAGGATACGGTACGACGTTATTCTCACATCTGAAGATTTCAAAAACGTTGAAGACGGAGATTACGTTGTTGCAGAGATAATTTCTTATCCTTCAGAGACGAGAGGTCCTGTTGGTAGGGTTGTTGAAAATCTTGGTAAAAGCGGTCCAAAACTTGATATAGAACTGATTATCAGAAAGTATGATCTTCCCGTTGAATTTCCGCAGGAGGTTTTGGAAGAGGCGGAAAAGATACCTCAAGAGGTTTCAATATCTGATATTAAAGGGAGGGTTGATTTAAGAGAGCAACTGACATTTACAATAGATGGAGAAACTGCCAGAGATTTTGACGACGCGGTTGCCATAGAAAAATTACCAAACGGTAATTACAGGCTTTTTGTTCACATTGCAGATGTTTCCCACTACGTTAAGCCGGGAAGTGCCCTTGATAAAGAGGCTTACAACAGAGGGACGAGTGTCTATTTTCCTGATAGATGTATTCCTATGCTTCCCGAAAGACTTTCAAACGGTATCTGTTCCTTAAATCCTGATGTTGACAGATTGACCTTCACCTGTGAGATGGAGATAAACAGGCACGGCATAGTTGTTGATTACAAGATTTACGAAAGTGTTATTCACAGCAAAGCAAGACTTACTTACAATATAGCTCAGAAGATAATAGACGGTGATGAGGAAGCTAAACGTGATTTTCCCCATGTAGTTGAGTCTCTTAACCACATGTACCGGTTAGCACAGATTCTTCACAGAAAAAGGTACAAGAGGGGGAGTATTGACTTTGATCTTCCGGAGCCTGTAGTTGTTCTCAATGCGGAAGGGGAACCAATAGACATATACAAAGCGGAAAGACTTTGGTCTCACAGGCTGATAGAGGAATTTATGATTATTGCCAACGAGACTGTTGCAGAGTTTATGTTCTGGGCTGACTATCCGTCTGTTTACAGGATTCATGAATCGCCGGACAGGGAAAAACTTGCAGAGTTTCTGAACTTTGTTAAATCCCTTGGCATAAAAGTTCCAAATATAAAAAACGATGTTCAACCCAAACTTCTTCAAAAGATTCTTGAACAGGTTGCAGGAAAACCGGAGGAAAAACTTGTTAATTATCTCATGCTAAGGACAATGGCAAGGGCAAAGTATTCCCCTGATAACATAGGGCATTTTGGACTTGCTTCAACCTGCTATACGCATTTTACATCGCCTATAAGGCGTTATGCTGACCTTCAACTTCATCGTTTGATTAAAATGGCTTTGAAGGGCGAATTTAATAGTGACAACATATCTTTTTGGGAAGAAAAGCTTGAGAGGATATGTAAACACATTACGGAAAGATCCATTAACGCCGATGAAGCCGAAAGGGATGTTGTTCAACTTAAACAACTTCAGTATGCAGTAAACCACGTAGGCGAAGTGTTCGAAAGTATAGTTACAGGTGTTTCTGAACAGGGGCTTTTTATAGAAACCGTGGAGGAGCTGATTCCGGGTTTTGTTCATGTTTCTTCCCTTAAAAACGACTACTATATCTGTATTCCAAAGCAGTACTGCCTTTTAGGAGAAAGGACGAAAACTCTCTTTAGAATAGGTGACAGGGTATTAGCCAAACTTATTGGCGTGGATGTTGAAAACAGAAAGGCAGAGTTTGAGATTGTTAAGAAACTTCAACCGTCACGGTAAACTTGAAAAGTTTTGCCTTTTGCTATAAACTTTGACACTGCAAAATAGAAAGAAAGGAGGTGTTTTTAATGCCAAATATAAAATCTGCAAAGAAGCGTCTTCGCCAGAGTATTAAGAGACGTGAAAGAAATAGAATGTACGTGAAAAGGCTTAAGACAGAATCCAAGAAAGTTCTCAAGGCAGTTGAAGAAAAGAATCTTGAGCTTGCTAAAGAACAACTTAGAATCGCTATGAAGTATATTGAAAGAGCGGCTGCGAGAGGCGTTATTCACAAGAACGAAGCTGCAAGAAGAATGTCAAAAATTGCCAAATCAGTTGCCGAGCTTGAAAAAGAACTTGCGCAGGGCTAATCGGCCCTGTGCCTTATTTATCTACCATCTGGCGTTAACTGTAATTCCCGCTGAAAGTACATCACCTGTAGGTGTGTAACTCAGATATCCATTTGCCGTAAAGTATTCGCTTATTTGCCAGAAAGCGTTACCGGTATAAGCTCGCCTGTCATTACTTGATGCCACTTTGAAACTGTATTTTATATCACCACCTTTAGGAACCACAGAAAGGCTCAAGTTAGTGGTAGAGGTATTTTCACCGTCCTCTCTTCGAATATAACCCTGGGATACACTTATCTTCAGTATTTCAGATGGCGTCCAGGTAGCTGCTATAGAATAAACATCCGTTGTAGTTGTTGAAATATTATGCTGGATAGAACCTGCAACATTTAAACTCGGGAAAAGTTTTGCGTTAATGTTAAGCTTCGTCATATAACTTGTAGCGCTGATTTTAGTTATTTCATTCGTTGTTTTAACAATATCGTTTGAAAGTCCTGCATTCAGTCCAGTGAATAATTTTGCATTTAACCCTGAACTTACAATGAATGATGAAGAGGTTTTATCGTAGTTTATAAAGTTTTCTATGTATCCTGTTCCGGCCCGGAGCGAGAGTGTTCTCAGCGGTTGAGCTTTTATTTCTATGTTCGCTCTTTGAGAACTCCGCGTGTCCTGATCCTTTATAAAATAATCCGTTCTTCCAGCCCCTGCCCCTATCTGTATGTACCTATATCGCCACAGGCCGGATAGTGTATGAGAAAGCTTACTGCTCAATTCTTCACCAGCCCTACTTGTTCTTTCGTAATGAAAAGAATAACCTAATTTTAAAGGAAGCTTTATCCTGAGGCCTACTTTAGTGGTGTCGCCGTGGGTTGACAAGTCATTAATTACCGTAGTTGCGTTTACTGCTCGCTCGTAGGCCTCAACTTCCGTCACATATCCGGTATTGACAACGGAAGTGGCGGTCAAAACAAGCTTTATGTAGTTGTCCTCTATTCTCTGAGGGAGAACAAAGTTTAATGTTTGCGTCTGATTATCGTATGAGAATGGAATATCTGAAGCTACTATGTTCCATACATTACCGTCACTGCTTGTATAAAGATCCCAGTGTAGTGTTGATATATCTGTAGCGGTTAGATTTCCACCGATGTAAAGAGTTATGAGATCGACCGGTTGATAATTTGCATTTATTGCTATGTTTTCATAAACCGTTTGAAGATTTATACCAGCATCTGTACTGTAATCGTTATCTGTTAGTAATGCATTTGGTGTCAGCGTTCCTATTGCCGGTGAAGTATCAACACCGCTTAATCCTGAAATGGAAGTTACTTTTTGGTAGAAAAATCCGTTAACACTCTTTAGTGAATATCGACTGTTAGAATAGTAGATGCTTTCTGTAGCAGAGAAGAAAACGCGACCATTGAGAAAAGATTTTTTTGCCGAGATATTAATATTGTGGTTGGTTGTTTCGGTAAATACTTGCCTTATGTGATCTTCTGTCCTTGAATGACTGTAAGAGTAACCTATCGTAAATTTTCTTTTGTAGCTGTAGCCTGTTGACAGTCTCCTTGTATATGTATCTGCATCTGTAGAGTCGGAGTACGCTGAATTCCTTGATACTGCGGCTGTAATGTAGGGATATTTTGGCTCCCACATTGAGGAGAATAGGAGCTCGTAGTTTGTATTTTTTCCATCATATCCAGATGATGTTTTTGATTCCACCAAGTTTACCGAAGAGGAAAGATGAAAAATATCATTTATTAACCGTCCATTTATTCCTGGCCGAAATGTTGACTGCCACGCGCCGGTGTCCAAGTGGTATTTAGAATATCCTACAGAAACAAGGTACTTTATGCCATCAGTTATTTCGCCAGGCGTGTTTAAGTTGTAATTTTCATTGAAAGAACTACCTTTTTCACTGTCTTTGTAAGAAGTGTTGTACTGCCATTGGGCAAAAATATTAAGAGTCCTGTCTATTAAAGGAAAAAGTGTGGAAAACTCTTTTTTTCCTGTTATATAAGGTTCCTTTTCCGGAACAGTTACTTCTCCAGAAAGTTTTGTTCTTATTACCTTAAGCTTGTTTGCCTTTATGAGCTTCGTAGATTCCATTACTATTTGTTTAAGTTCCTTTTGCATTTTAAAACTATTAATTGTTGAATTTTCTTTTTCAGGGGCAAGTGGATTATTTATCTCTTTTAATTTGATTTTCTCAACTTTCTCTTTAACTTCCGGTGGTACTGCCTGAATTACAACTTCTGCCTTACTTCCTGGAACAACTGGAGCTTTTATGACCGGAACGGACGAAGGAACTAATTCTTTCTTTGCTTCCTTTAGCTTTTCCTGTTGTCTCTCAAGTCCAAGTTTGGTTGGAGAGGTGGGCACTATGCATGTTTTAATTGGTAAGAAAGTTAACTTTGCTTGCAGTCTTTTTGCCTCTTCCCGGGTTCTGGCAAGAAATACTCTTACAGTGTAGTATCCTGCATCTGTTTTATACAGGAAGGCCTCTTTTTTTATCTTTACTGGAAGCCGATCGAGAAGTTTTTGGGCTGTTTTTTTGTTATTAGTGGTTATTAACTGAACAGAATATAGAAAATTATCAGGGGTTTTTACCAATTTTACAGGTAAACCGCTGGCTTTTAAAATAGATTTGTATCTATAAAGGACAGATGGCGATGTTACAAGAAAAACTCTTATACTATATTTCTTTCCTTCCTGATATATGTATGCGCTTTTTCTTAAATTTTCTGGTAGAGAGAGAATAAATTCAAAAGCCTTTCTCTTATCTTTAAATATTGCAACTTCAAATGAGTATAAATAACCCTTCATTTCAATATCTTTGTAAGTTAACGGCGGTACAGCGTAGGCGGCATTTCCTATCCCCAGTCCCAAGAAAAAAGCTACCAGTATAACTTTCCCTGTTCTCTTCATTTTCAACCTTTGTGCGGTTAAAATCACAGAGATTTTATACCTTACTGGAGGGTTTTTGTCAACATATGAACAAATTTATTGTAGTGTGAGTATATGCAGATTCTTTTTGTTACAATTGTAATCGCAACCTGTAAATTAACAGCAAGGAGGAAGTGTGAGGAAGTTAATTATTGCCTTTTTCACTTTAATTTTCTCTTTTTCTCTCTGCTTTGGAAGTACCTTTGATAATATGATAGAAGCATTGAAAAAAGGAGAAATTGAAAAGGCTTACTACTATCAGAAAAGATTGCCAGAAAGCGAAAAGAAACTTTTAGAAATTCTTATTCTCTTGCATCAAAATCGATTGTTGGATGCGGAATTTCTTTCAGGGAAATATGTCCCTTGTAACGTGCTATACCTTCCGGCGGGAACATATGCACTTGTGGTAGATAAAGTAAATGAAATTTTATACGTTTTAAAAGAGCAGGAAGGTATTCCTGTAATAGTGACAAGATTTAACTGCATAACCGGTAAAAAACCAGGTGATAAATTAAAAGAAGGAGACCAAAGAACACCGGAAGGGATTTACATTCCTCTTTATTGGCGGACGCACCTTCCAAAAATCTACGGACCCGGAGCTTATGTTCTTAACTACCCAAACCTTATAGACAGAAAAATCCTTCACAGGGGCGGTCACGGGATATGGATTCACGGTATGGATACACCGTCCCGTCCACCTCACAGCACGAACGGCTGTATCGTTCTTGAAAACAAAAATTTAAGGAAACTTAGAAAATATATAAAGCCGAAAGAGACACCGGTAATAATAGTTGATGAGCTGTGCAAAGAACCTTTAAAAACGTTTATTTCAGAAAGAAACTCTCTTGTAGACTTTGTCTATAAATGGAAAACAGCCTGGGAAAATTCGCCTAAAAATTTGCAAAAGTATTTTTCCTTCTACTCCCGTCATTTCGTCACGGATAAATACAACTTTAATGAGTGGAAAAAGTACAAAGAAAAAGTTACATCCCATAAAAAATGGGTTAAAATAAAGGTGTCAAACCTCACAATTAGTAGAGACGGTAGATTATTGAGTTTTGGCCGCCTATATTTAATATCGTTTGATATGAAATATAGGTCAAACAACTATAATTGGCAGGGACATAAGTTGCTCTATGTAACAAAAGAAGGTGACAAATGGAAAATACTGGGAGAAGAGAGTTTTTAAAAACTACGTTTGTAAAAATATTGGGGTTCTCCACTATCTCATTTCCCGCCAGGGCAGCGGCTTCTTCTAACAGGAAAGACCGTCTTCACTTTGTGTTTCCGGACAAACCTATGGAGATTTCCTGCAAATCTGGTGTTAGAAAGGGCGGCAGGATAGTTGTAATAGGTGGTATTCACGGCAATGAGCCCGGTGCCTACAAAGCTGCCGATATGCTCATGGACGTAGAAGTTGAAAAAGGTGAATTAATCATTCTGCCCCGAAGCAACTTTACGTCCATACTTGCGTTTAAGCGGGGATACAATGGCGATATGAATAGGAAGTTTGCACACCTTTCACAGAACGACCCTGATTATCCTAACGTTAAGAAAATAAAAGAAATTATCAGAGAATATAAACCCGACGTAGTCCTTTCACTTCACGACGGCTTCGGTTTCCATTCCGTCAATAAAAACGCGTGGGGGCAGTGCATCGTTATAGATGAGAAGATTTATAAAAGCTTCAATCTATATTCTGTCGCCTCTAAAGTTTCTTCTTATGTTAACAGTTTTATCAGCAGAAAAGAGTGGAAAATTCCAGTCTATTCGACCAGAACTTTCAGTCCGGATACGAAGCATAAGGAGCAGAGAAAGTCTCTCACCTACTTCTGCCTGTCAAAGTGTGATACGCCTGCCTTTTGTCTTGAGGTTTCAAAACAGCTTCCCTCTTTAAAGGAAAAAGTTAGATTTCACCTTTTAATGATTAAAAGATTTTTCGATATTTATGGTGTAGAAATAAAACCATCATTTGAGCAAATTTACGCAGACTTTCTGAGGGAAAAAGAAACTGAAAAAGGGTGTATAGCTGTTAAGCTAAACATTAACGGAAGGAATCTTCTTGTTTCTAATTCTAAAACCTTTAAAATTCCGGCTGGCTCAGAAATTTCTTTTGCATCTTTTATCGGTGGCAGAGGAACATTTGGCGTACCAAGAGGAGTTAATCTAAACTGGAAAGCATTTTACATAAAGAATGGCCTTTCTGTTGACGTAAAAAACGATTTTGAAAGGATTTTTAGCCTGCATTTTCTAAGAGCTTAGAGGTTTTTTTCCTGAATTCTTCTGCCTTTTTGAGATAGTTTTCTGCTGCTTCCGGTCTTGCGTTTTTTCTTAAAATTTCTGCAAGTTTCTCACAGGCAGTGGCAGCTTCTGAAAATATACCCAATTGAGATAGTACCTCTATGTATATTTTCCACACTAAAATGTCATCGGGATGTTTAAGTAAATAACGAGGTGTTTCTCTAAGAATAAAGTTAAAGTCCTGATCTTGAAGTTTCATCAGTATAAGAGACCGAAAATCACCTATTTTTCTATAATGATATTCCAGGATTTTTTTGGATGTTTTTAGAGGTATGCATTTAAGAGCGTTAACATATACATTCTGAAATTTGTCTCCAATACAACACAGGGTTTCCTCTACATTATATTTTCTTAATAGCATTACGGCCACAGCAGCGGCGCTTATTCCGGATACTGCCATTACCACGTAGAGTAAATACTTTTTAAACATAGAACTGTTTATGATTTCCTTTCTAACAGATTTAGTGGGCTTAAGCTCCTTTTTAACTTTAACCGAATTTCCTTCTCTGGAAACTGATGATCTTTGATTGTATTGCTGCTTTTTATTTGATATTTCTGGTTTATTTATATTTGGTTGCTCTCTCTTTTTTTCAGGTGGAAAAAAACCCTTTTCTATCGTTCTTTCAGGGTCATAATAATTTAAAGTTATATAAGCAGTGGGAGATATCTTTTTTATCTCCGGATGCTTTTTAAGGTAATTTCTCGCTTCCTGCTTCGTTTTAAAAAATCCCACCCTAACCTTGTATCTGGTTTTTACCTTATCGATTCTTGAGTATTCTAATTTTTCTATCTTCTTAAAGACAATCTCGGCTTCTCTTTTATCTTTTGTGTTTACTAACTGTATTGTATACACGGGCGTTTCTTTTGCGTATACATCATTTAAAAAACTAACAAAGAAAATAAGTGATAAAGTGGCTATCAAAAAAATCTTAAAGATTTTTTTCATCAAATTACCTCTCTTTTAAAGAGAATATACCCGCCTAAATTTTTAACATCGTCTAATTATATATAAACTTCATCCGTCTTTCCACTACCCGACTTCAGATATAAATTTAGATTTTAGATGGATTTAACTTAGTGAGAAGGATAATCTCGCTTTTGATAGTTCCACAACGGCGATATTTTTTTATAATTTACATATATGCTTTTCGTCAGGAGTCCAGAAATGTCAAAAGTATCCATAGATGAAACCTTTGTTAAGCTTTTAAGTCATTACGGTCTGACATCTTATGAGGCAAAAGCCTACTATGCACTTCTTGTTCTTGGAGAATCGACTGCTACAAACATCGCAAAGCTGGCCGGAATTCCACAACAGAGAGTTTACGATGCTCTTGCCTCTTTAGAAAGAAAGGGATTTATACATACCCGACATACAAATCCTAAAAAATTCCTGCCTTTTAATCCTAAAGAGGCTCTTGAAAATAGAATTAAGCAGTTAAGACTTGAATTTGAGGTTAAAGAACGGGAATTAAAAAAATTGATTCCTGTAATAGAAGAGAAAGTGCCGGAGTTCAGGGAGAAGAAATACATACGTTCTCAGGTTAGAATTTTAGAAGGAAATGAATCCATCGTTTCAAAAGTTATAGAAATGCTTTCTTCTGCCAGAGAGGTTGTGAAGGTTAGTGGTATTAAGCCGCTCTACGTTCTTGGTTGCAAGGGTAGCCTTGGAAAGTATATAAAGCCGGGCGTAAAAATATTTGCCATGGGAAAGTTTGATAAGGAATGTACAGAGGAGATTAAAAAGTTTAACGGTGAGATAAAGAATGTTGATGTATCCTTCAGGTATCAGCTCATCGTTGATAACAAAAAACTTTTAATGGTTTATGTAGATAACGACAACATGCCTTACGGCTTTTATACGGAAAATCCGCTTCTCATAGAACCTTATATTTTCTACTTTGACAAAGCCTGGGAAAGCGGCAGTGAGAACTGTTAAACCTTAACCTCTTTAAGCCATTTGGCGTTCTCTTTGTGCCACTTTACAGTTCTTCTTATCCCTTCTTCCAGAGAAACTTTTGGTTGCCACTTTAAGAGTTTTCTTGCCTTTTCTATGTTTGCCCATGTGGCTTTCATGTCTGCCCTGTGAAATTCCTTATAAACCTTTTTGGCCGTCTTCCCGGTAAATTTTTCTATCAGCCCTATCATGTAATTTAGTTTGTAAGGCTTGTTGCCACCTAAATTGATTATCTCATAACCCGTTTCTGTTTCTAACGCTTTTATTGTTCCTTCCGCTATATCATCTACATAGGTGAAATCCCTTTCCTGGGTTCCGTCTCCGAATATAGTTATAGGTGTTCCTTCTTCTATCCACTTTATAAATCTGAACACACTCATATCAGGTCTTCCGGCGGGTCCATAGACGGTGAAGTATCTCAAAACTGTAACGTCTATTTTGTAAAGGTGATGGTACGTGTATGCCATGGCTTCCGCAC
Source organism: Desulfurobacterium sp. TC5-1 (assembly GCF_000421485.1). Classification (NCBI taxonomy): domain Bacteria; kingdom Pseudomonadati; phylum Aquificota; class Aquificia; order Desulfurobacteriales; family Desulfurobacteriaceae; genus Desulfurobacterium; species Desulfurobacterium sp. TC5-1. The sequence continues at coordinate 1,128,251 of NZ_ATXC01000001.1, forward strand.
CTTTCTTGCTTGCGGCATAGGGGGATATAGGGGTGTTAACCGGAAGGTCTTCTGTAAAAGGCATCTTTTGTCCTGCGTATAAAGAGGAGGTTGATGCTAAAACGAACTTTTTTACACCGTATCTGTGCATAAGTTCAAGAAGGTTTGTTGTTCCTAAAGTGTTTGTTGTTACGTAGATAAACGGATCGACAATACTGTATCTGACACCTGCCCTTGCTGCAAGGTTGATAACACCGTCAAAAGAATGGTCTTTGAAAAGGATTTCGAGGGCTTCAAGGTTTTCTATGTCTAACTTATAGAACTTAAAGTTGGAGTATCTTTCAAGTTGTTTCAGTCTGTACTCTTTTACCTTTACATCGTAGTAATCGTTCATGTTGTCAATGCCGACAACTTCATATCCTCTCTCTACGAGCATTTGAGCGGTTTTAAATCCTATGAATCCAGCCACACCTGTTAGAAGAACTTTATTCATTGCAGACTCCCTTATATAAGCTAAATATTGTAAAATTAATGTAAATCCATAAATCATAGCTTAGGGGAGGCAAAAATGAGTGAAGAAAAGTTTCAAAATCTGCTCCACGTATCAACGGTAATTAATCCTCCGGAGTCGTTTGTTCAAAATGCAAACGTAAAAAGCTACGAGGAAGAGTATAAGAAATTTCTTGACAATCCTGAAGCTTTCTGGGCAGAAGTTGCAGGAAACCTTTTCTGGTACCGCAAATGGGACAGGGTTCTTGAATGGGAGCTTCCATACGCTAAGTGGTTTGTTAACGCTCAGACCAACATAACGGTAAATGCTCTTGACAGACACGTTAAGAACGGAAAGAAAAACAAAGTAGCATTTTTCTGGGAAGATGAATTCGGCAACGAGAAGGTCGTTACTTACGGAAGTCTTTACACGCTTGTTAACAAACTTGCCAATGCACTTAGAAAAGCCGGTATTGGAAAGGGTGATAGGGTTGTAATCTATATGCCCCTTGTCATTGAGCAGGTTGCTGCGATGCTTGCCTGTGCAAGAATAGGCGCCGTTCATTCTGTCGTTTACGCTGGATTCAGTGTTCCAGCCTTAAGACACAGGATTGAAGATGCTGAAGCAAAGATGGTAATCACGGCCGATGTAACGATTAGAAGGGGAAGAGCAATTCCTCTAAAACAGATAGTTGACGAAGCCATCAGGGACCTTGAAACGGTTGAAAAAGTAGTTGTTCTAAGGAGACTAAAGCCCAGGGTTGACCTTATAGGTGAAAAAGAGATTGACTTTTACAAATTCATTGAAAATGAACCATCATACTGTGAACCTGAAGTGATGGATTCAGAAGACCCCCTTTTTATGCTCTACACTTCCGGCTCAACCGGCAAGCCCAAGGGTGTTATTCACACGACAGGCGGTTACATGGTCGGAACTTACTATTCCATGAAAACAGTTTTTGACCTTAAGGATGATGATATTTTCTGGTGTACTGCTGACCCTGGCTGGATTACAGGACACAGCTACATCGTTTACGGGCCGCTCGTTGCAGGTGCCACTCAGGTTATAGCAGAAGGTGCGCCAAACTATCCGGACTTTGGAAGATGGTGGAAGCTGGTTGAAAAGTACGGTGTAACTATCTTTTATACGGCACCTACCGCAATAAGAATGTTTATGAGAGCAGGTGAAGAGTGGCCCAATAAGTATGACCTCTCTTCTCTCAGGCTTTTAGGTTCTGTTGGTGAGCCAATAAACCCTGAAGCGTGGCTCTGGTATTACAAAGTTATAGGCAAGGAGAAATGTCCTATTGTTGATACCTGGTGGCAGACTGAAACCGGCGCTGTCATGATAACGACCATAGACGGCCTTCCAATGAAGCCTGGAAAAGCTGGTAAACCCGTTCCCGGTGTGATCGCCGATGTTGTTGATAAAGAAGGGAATCCCGTTGAACCTGAAAAAGGCGGGTTCCTCGTTGTTAAATATCCATGGCCATCTATGATGAGAAGGATTCATAAAAATCCTGAAAAATATGAGAGTTACTGGAAGACAATCCCAAACTGCTACTTTGCCGGTGATGTTGCGACAAAGGATGCAGACGGTTACATAATGATCTTAGGCAGGGCTGATGATGTTATTAACGTTTCAGGACACAGAATTGGAACGATGGAGGTGGAATCTGCCCTTGTTTCCCATCCTGCTGTTGCTGAAGCAGCTGTTATCGGAAAACCTGACCCTGTAAAAGGAGAAGCAATAAAGGCGTTTATCATCCTTAAAGCCGGTCATGAACCGTCTGATAAGCTGGTGGAAGACCTTAAATATCACGTTCGTATGGAGCTTGGTGCCCTCGCCGTTCCTTCAGAAATAGAGTTTGTTGATAAGCTTCCAAAAACAAGAAGCGGTAAGATAATGAGAAGGGTTCTTAAGGCTAAAGAGCTTGGAATGGATCCGGGAGACCTCTCTACACTTGAGGATTAATGCAGAAGAGGGGGAATCCCCCCTCTCTGCTATAATTACGGTTACAGGTTTTTCCCGGAGGAACAATGCATATTAAGTCCTTAAACTTAAAGGGATTTAAGTCTTTCGCAGATGAGACTGAAATCAGATTTTCAAGAGGCATAAACTGCATAGTGGGTCCAAACGGTTGCGGGAAAAGCAACATCGTAGATGCTCTCAAATGGGTTACCGGTGACACTTCTTCAAAGGGAATGAGAGCCTCCAACATGAAAGATATGGTCTTTAAAGGAGCTGTTGGACGGCGGGCTGCAAGAACTGCTGAAGTTTCCATAACCCTTTACAGAGACGAGCTTCTTCCTATAAAGGAAAACGAAATAACGATAACCAGAAAAATAAAGTCAAACGGTGATTCTGAATTTCTCATTAATAACAGAAAAGTGAGGCTTAAAGATATTCAGGAGTTTTTTGCCTCTATTGGCCTTGGGCATAAGGACTATGCATTTTTTGAACAGGGACAGATAGATAGGATTTTAAAACTTAAACCCGAAGATAGAAGAGGCTTAATTGATGACGCTGCAGGTGTTGGTCCCTTTAAGGAGAAAAAAGAGGAAACGCTTAAAAAGCTTGAAGACGCCGAGACAAACCTTGAGAATGTGAGGAAAGTAATAAATGAGGTGGGCAGAAACTTAAAAACTCTTAAGAATCAAGCGGAAAAGGCAAAAAGATATGAAGTTTTAAAGCAGAAAGAAAGGGAATTTGAGAAAAAGCTTTTAGGCTTTGAAATAAGAGGAATAAGGATAAAGAAAGAGTTTACAGAAAAGGAACTTGCAGTTTTAAGAGAGGATAGAGTTTCCCTTGAAAAAGAACTTTCCACACTTCAGGTTGGTCTGGAAAATTTAAGAAAAGAGGTTGAGTCCGTTACAAAGGAGATTGAAGAAACCTCGAAGGAACTCTATGAACTTGAAAAAACGAAAAAAGAATCTTCCGTAAGGAGGGAGTTTTTAGGGAAAGAGATAAAACGGACAGAGTCTGAACTGAAAGAGCTTGATTCTGAGGAACTTTTAAAGATAGAAAGGCTTAAGAAAATAAAGGAAGAGACAGAAAGCCTTGTGGCTGAAAGGAAAAAGCTGAAAAAGAAGGTTTCCTCTTTAGAAGAGGCAGTCTCTTTTAAAAGACAACAACTAAAAGATTTTGAGGCTGATAAGAAAGCCCTTGAAGAAGAGATATCTAAAATCCGCCGCTTTATATCTGAAGCAGTTAGCAGGTACTCAAAGATTGAAATGGAAATGGTTAGAGAGGAAGAGAAGGTCAGGTCGTACTCCCGCCAGATAGAGAAGCTTCCTTCGGAGATAGAAAGCTGTGAGAAGGAAAAAAAATACTATCTTGAACAAAAAAATCGCCTTGAAAAAAGATTATCTTCTGTTTTAAGAGAAATAGAGACTCTTAAAGAGGAAAAGAAGAAGCTGCTTCTCCTGAAAGATAAAAAAGAGGAGAAAGTATCAGAGGTAAAACGAGCCATACAGGAAAAAGAGAAAGAGATTGTTTCTGTATCTTCAAAAATAGAGAGTATGGAAAAACTGCTTGAAACTCTTGATTTTGGAAAACTTGAAAACAGTATAGTTGAAAGTGGAAAGCACGGGAAAGTTAAAGGATATATAGGCCTTTTGATAAACCTTATAAAGGTTGATGAGGGTTGGGAAAGGATTGTAGAGTCTTACCTTTCCACTTTTGGCGCAGGTATTGTTGTCAAAACCTTTGACGATATTATCTGGATAAAGGAAAGGATTAAAGGTAACGGTAGAGTTCTGCTATTTGCGGCAGATGTAACGCCTGTCAAGAACAAATATATAGAGGATGCAACCCCACTTATTTCCCATGTTAAACCGATCGATACCCGGGTGAAAGACCTTGTTTCTGTTGTATTTTCAAATGTTTTCTTTACATCTTCAGATGCTGAAAAGTTAGCGAAAGAACATCCAGATTGTATCTTTGTTGATAAGGAACTTAACCTTTACAGCGGTAAAGGCTCCTTCATAGGTAAGTTTAAAGCCCGTGGTATTTTGGAGATAGAGAAAGAGATTGAGAATTTGAAAAAACGGAAAACTGTGCTTGAACAGGAATTGGAGGAAATAAATAAGAAACTTTCACCTGCCTGGGAAGAGCTTTCAGAGGTAGAAGAGTCCATATCGGAGATCAACATAAAGTCTGAATCGTTAAGGGTTGAAAAGGTAGAGATTGAGGGTAAACTGCGGGAAGTGGAAAACAGAATAGAAGTTTTATCGTCAGATATAGAGAGTTTAAAAGGGCGTTTAAAAACTGCAAGAGAAGCCGTTGTTTCGTTTTCAAGTAAAAATGAACTTTACGAGAAAAAGTTATCCGAACTTTCCTCTAAAAAAGTAGCGCTTGAAAAGCAGCTTACAGAGAAAGAAAAAAAGTTAAAAGAGGTTGAAAAGGGAATAGAAACTTTTAAAGAATCTCTATCTGCTCTTCAGTCAGATCTATCCCTTTACAGGGAAAAACTAAGGAATCTTGAAGAGAAGCTAACAGGCAAGGAAAGGGCAGTTAAGGCTATTAAGGATGAGATAAAGACGATTACGGAGAAGAGAGAGCGGTTGCTTTCTGAACTTGAAAAGGCGCGAAAAGGCATAGAAGAGGCAGAGAGAATCCTTTCAGGGATAGATGAGGCGATAGAAGATACAAAGAACGACCTGAAAGCGTTAGAAGAGAGAAGGAACGAATTGTCAGTAATTATAAAACAAAAGGAAGAGGCCTTAAAGCAGAAAGAATCAGAGTTAAAGGCGCTTCAGAAAAAGATAAAAGAGTACGAAATAGAGCTTGCAAAGCTTAATGTTAAAGAGGAAGAAATCGTTCAAAAGATACTTGAAATTGAATCAACAGTTACGGAAGCGATAGAAGCGGCAGCAGACGTTGATAATGAAGAAGAGCTAAAAAGGGAATTAATCTCTGTAAAAGAGAAAATTTCAAGACTCGGTGCTGTTAATCTTCTTGCCATAGAAGAGTATAACAAGGTAAAAGAGCGGTACGAATTTATTCTTGAACAGGAAGAGGACCTTATAAAATCCATTAAAGATCTTAAAGAGGCAATAGAGAAGATAGATGAAGAGATAAACCGAAGATTTTTTGCCACGTTTAAAGCGGTTAATAAGGAGTTTAGAAAAACATTTAAGAAGGTTTTTGGTGGTGGTTCTGCAAGACTTGTTCTAACATCAGATGATCCAGCTGAAGCAGGTATAGAGATAGAGGCAAAACCACCAGGTAAAAAACATTCAAATATTAATCTGCTTTCAGGTGGTGAAAGGACGCTGGTTGTTATTTCTTTGCTTTACGCCCTCTATTCAATTCATCCAGCGCCGTTCCTCGTTCTTGATGAGATAGATGCTGCCCTTGATGAGATTAACATACTCAGGTTTACAGAGCTTCTTAAAACCATTTCAGAAAAAACGCAGGTTATAGTTATTACTCACAAGAAAGTTACCATGGAAGTGGCTGATGTTCTTTACGGCGTAACGATGGAGATTCCGGGAATATCAAAGATTGTAGGCGTTTCCTTCGCCGTTTCGGAAGCTGTCTAAAATAGAAAAAGCCCGGCGCGGGCCGTTTCTACCGCACCGGGCTTTGATTTCCAGTCTAAATCAGGCTCTTTCTACGTTTATAGCTTTAAGTCCCTTGTCACTTTCGGTAATGTCAAAAACGACTCTTTCACCTTCCTCTATTGTTTTAAATCCTTCACCATTAATGCCTGTGTAGTGAACGAATACGTCATGTCCGTCATCTGTTGTGATGAAGCCGTATCCTTTGCTTGAGTCAAACCACTTTACTGTTCCTGTAAATCTTTCCATGTTAAAAAACCTCTCTAAATTAGTGTTCTTGAAATGAAAAAGGGCCTTGAAGGTAGAAACGGCACACCTTCAAGGCCCGTCCTTCCACTTCACATCTTAACTTATGAAATTATTCTTCTTTGTCAATATCTGATTTTAGAAAAATAATTATCATTCCGGCAATGAATCCTAAAATTCCCCCTATAAGGATGACAATAATTCTTGAAGGTTCTTCTTTTAAAAGGTGAGTGGAAACTATTGTATACCCTTCTAAATTTTCCAGCTGATACTTTAAAAAATTTAATGTTTGTTGAGTTTTAGCAAGATTAAGTTCCATGTTTATCGGGTTAAAACCTATAATATGTATTTTTTTTCTCTTTATTTGAATATCTACATTTGATATTATATCTTTCATCTTTGGAATTTTTGACGAATATACCCTGATATCTTTCTCTATAAGCTCTTTTTCTTTTTTAAGTTTGTTTCTCGTATAACTCAAGTTATTCAAGTACTCTGCAAGTTTGTCCAAAAGACTAATCATCCCTTTCTGTTTTAGAGAAATAATTTCTATTTCAGCAAATCTGCCTTCAATCGATTTAGTTTTGATACTTTTCAAATTTTTTAAAACATTTGGCGGGACAGGTATGATATTCTGGACATATTGATAATCATTGTTTTTTATACCATCCATTAAAATCTGGGTTGTTTCCTGAACAAAAGATATAGGAATAATAACTTTTTCAGTCCTTGACGTTGTTATTATATGTGGCAGAGATATTATTGCCTTCAAGTGGTATGAAGGTTTTATAAAACAAGAACCCACTAAGCCCAAGCAGATTCCCAAAAGAGTTGCTGAAAATAGTTTCGCTTTACTTTTCCAGACTATGCAGAATGCTTCAATAATTGAAATCTCCTCTTTCAAGTTTACCTCGAATTATCCTGCTGATATTAAAAAAGGGGGCTTTAAAGCCCCCTTTCTGTTTATTTTCCAATTTATTAGAACTTAAGAGTAAGCTTGAGCTCACCTTGATAATCGAGCTTTTCACTTGGAAGGTAGAGCCCTGCTTGAATGCAGAGGTTTTTATCATACTGATACTTGGCTTTAAGGTCAACCTCATGAGCACTGCTGTAAGTTCCTGTATTATCTCCATCAAAGTTAACGTAAGCAGCACTAAGAGTTACTTTATCCATAGGCTTAACGCTTCCTTCTACAGTAAGAATTTTAGGATTCACAAAATTACCATTATCGTAGTCAAGAACTTCTGCATAATCGTAGTCTGAAAATCCTGTACCTATAACGTAGTTCGTTACAAACCCGTCTTTGTAAACATCGTATCCAATTTTGGCGCCGAACATTCCGGCATCAAGGGATGCACCCACGCCGTAGAACTTACCATTGTTATCAGCACCTTTAGTTTTGAGGTAGGCTCCTTCAGCCCTAAAACCTACTTTCCCAAAATCTGTTGCAACAGCTGGAGTTACCTTAGCGTAAGCAAGGTTTATATCGCTTGCATCCTGATAGAGGTCAACAACCTCATATGCACCGTCAACGCCAAGTGCCTTTAGGTTACCTTCAAAAGCACCTACTCCCCATGTTTGGGCGCTTCCTCTTGCTTCAGCTGTTCCTGCAAGTGCAAGTCCATAATCTGTGTTGTATCCTGCAATTACGGCATCAAGAGTTGAGTCCATAATCTTACTGTCACCAAATACAATGTCTTGATAACCTACTTTCGCAAGAAGGTTAGGTGTGTTGAAGAGATTGTTTACCTGGAAGTACCCTTCGTCAATTGTAAAGTTCATCTGGTCGTCATCTGCAAGAAACCTTACATGTGCAGAGATATTATCGTTCACTTTCGCGTCAAGTTGAACTTTTACTTCTACTGAGTGGTTGTAGTCAGTCTGGTTGTCAGTAGTTATGGTCGTCTTAATTTGACCGCCTACATTGACCTCTGTAGCGTGTGCAGGAACTGCAAATGCTGCTACAAGTCCCATGAGGGTTACTGCTGTTAGTGCTTTTCTCATCCTTAAAAACCTCCCTTCTTTTTGAAGTTTATTGTCAGTATCAAAATTTACCATTTTAACCTTCAGCGTGTCAAGAAGTAAACTATTAAATATTATTTACAATTTTAACACATTATCTAATTGATTGGAAATGCTTATTCAATTGTTTGAAAGAGCAATTGTTTTTATAGCAACATTTATGCCATCAAAAATTGTTGTGTTCCTGTTTGCTTTCAGAATAGGGAAACGTTATATTTCTGACCCGAGGAAATTAATAGACAGTAACTATACGAATGCTTTTTTAAAAAAAGACTTATTCAGGTTTTTGTTTTTATGCAAATCTCTTTGCATACCTGCACGGAGGAAGGATGGAACCGTTTTTAATAGAGGGAAAGGTTCCTATTTATGTTTACGGCAACGATATTGAAACAGAAGTGATGGAGCAACTTAACAGGGTTAAGGATTTGCCGTTTTTCAAGAAGCAAATTGTAATAATGCCTGACTTTCATGCAGGTAAAGGTTGTGTGATAGGTTTTACAGGGTACTTTGACGAGGTTGTTATTCCAAATATTGTGGGTGTTGATATAGGTTGCGGAGTATATACCTATCCACTTGGAAGGCTGGGAAAAATCAACCTTCAAAAGTTAGACGCTTTTGTCAAAGGCAATATTCCTCTTGGGCTTACCTGCAGAACAAAGAATAACGCCAGAAAGCTGCCGCTGTCAAAAGAAGATAGGAATTTTTTGAAAGAGATGACAGCGGTTTTAACAAAGAAGTTTGGGATAGATCTTAATGAACCGCTCCTACAGGTTGGAACTCTTGGGAGCGGAAACCACTTTATAGAGTTAGGTGTTGATGATGAAGAAAACTATTATTTAACCGTCCATTCAGGTTCAAGAAACTTGGGTTTGAGGGTCTGCGTCCATTTTTACAAAAGAGCTGTTGAATATACTCAAAAAGTTATGCCGCATCTTCATAAGGACCTCTCCTTTCTACCTCTGAATAAAGGTGGACAAGATTACATGGAGGCAATGAAACTTGCCCAGAGGTACGCTGATATTAACAGAAAAATGATGTTGAAACTGATAATTGAAAACTTTTTCAGACAGGAGTTTAACGAGTCTAAGATAATTAAAAGCGTTCACAACTACATAGACGTTGAGAGGGACTACTGCGTCAGAAAAGGTGCTATTTCAGCTCATAAAGATGAAAAAGTTGTTATTCCGTTTAACTTAGTTTACGGTCTGATTATAGGTAGGGGTAAGGGCGTGAAAAAATTGAATTTTTCAGCACCTCATGGTGCAGGCAGGAAGATGAGCCGCAGAAAGGCCAGGGAGAAGCTTTCTTTTAAAGAGTTTAAAGAAGTAGTTATGAAGGCAGGTGTTTACTCTTCAACAGTTTCATCTAAAACGATAGATGAAGCACCTATGGCCTATAAAAATCCTGATGAGATTCTGGAATTTCTGCCCCAAACTGTTGAGATTGAAAGATTCGTCAGACCGATTTACAACGTGAAGGGATAGCGGTCAATAAAGTTAAGCCAGCCACTCCGGGATATACTCTCCTACAGCTTTTGTAAACTTAAATTCAGGAAACAGTGTTTGGAGTTCTTTCATCGTTCTCAGATTGAGAGTGACGATAAAGCCGTTTTCTATATGGCTGATAGATAGGTATGGTTTTTCCATCATAATAGAGAGAAGTTCCTCTTTTAGGGATTCGGGAACAGAAAAGGTAAACACGGCATGTTCAATGACAGAGAGATGTCCCATACCTGCTACTTTTTTTATAAGTTTCCGGTTATCTTCCGGTGAGAATTTTGAGAGAAGCTCATCAACGGAAAGGCCAGAGTAGCATACCCTGGCCGCTGTTGATACTGTTTTGAGGATATCTTGTGTAGAAGAGATAAGCTTTATCTCCATTAATATTTGTCTCCGTACTTGGCTTTGAACTTCTCGGCTCTACCGGTAATAGATACCTTTCTCTGTGCACCTGTAAAGAAAGGATGGCACTTGTTGCACACTTCCACTTTAATCTCTGGAAACTTTGTTGATCTTGTTACCCATGTGTTACCACAAGCACAGATAACTCTTGTCTCTTTGTATTCTGGATGGATGCCTTCTTTCATTATGTAAACCTCCTGTATAATTGGTTTTCAGTTTTATAAATTGCAGTATGAAAGTTTATTTTAGAGATTAGCAGGTGTCAAGTGGATGTTGCTAATGCAGTCAGTGAATCACTTAGGTATCTTGAATCAAATCCTCACATAGCCGGGTTAATAATAGGGGTGTGGGCGTTTCTTGAGACGGCTCTGCTGCTCGGGCTTGTTTTTCCCGCGGAGAAGATTTTAATAGTTGGAAGTGTTCTTGTCGCCAGAGGATATGTTTCTCCCGTGAATTTTGTCTTATCTGTTGTTTTGGGAACGGTAGCAGGCTATACCATAAGCTATTTTTTCGGATACTGGGTCGGGGAGAGAACGCTTAAACAGATTCTTAGGAAGTTCAAAGTTGGTTCTGAAAGTTATGAAAAGGTTAGACAATTTGTTGTCAGTAAGGGAGAAATAACGCTCGTTTTCGGAAGGTTTATTGCTGTTTTCCGTTCCATACTTCCTGTCGTTATGGGTGCTTTTAAAGTTCCTTTTATTTCTTTCACTTTGTGGAATATTGTTGGAGCTTTTTTATGGGCTATCTTTTACCTTGTTGTAGGTGACTTGATAGATAAAATTTTATCCATTATTATTACCAATAAGATTTTTGCTGTTCTCTTAATTGCTGTATCTTTAGCAGGATATTACTTCTGGAGACGTTATGAAAAGAATAGAAAAGGCGTTTAAGGGAAAAAAACCTCTTATAATTTATGCTACAGCCTGTGATCCTGACTTTGATACATCTCTTGAGTTTTTCAGGATTATACTTAAGTATGCAGATGTCGTTGAAGTTGGAATGCCTTTTTCTGATCCTCTTGCCGATGGACCTACAATACAGAAAGCTCACGAAAGGGCACTTAAGTCGGGAGCTAACACTGAAAAGGTTTTTGAACTTGTGTCTGTTCTGAGAGAAGAATTTCCAGATAAAGGCATACTTCTAATGGGTTACTATAATCCTGTATTTGTTTATGGTGAGGAAAAGTTTATAGATGATGCGGCTGCTGCTGGAGCTGACGGATTTATTGTTCCTGACCTTCCACCTGAAGAAGGAAAAAATTTTTCAGAGTATGCAAAGAGAAAGGGCTTAAGTCCTGTTTTCCTTGCTGCACCTACGAGTACTGATGATAGGTTGAAGTTGATAGCAGAAGTCTCCGGCGATTTTATATACTATGTTTCTCTTACGGGAACTACAGGAGCCAGGGATGAGCTTGACTATCCTTCCATAAAGGCGGATATTGAAAGAGTTAAAAAAGTTACAGAGAAAAAGGTTGTTGTTGGATTTGGTATATCAAAGAAAAAACATATAATTAGCCTTTACGGAGCAGCTGATGGTTTTGTCGTTGGAAGTGCAGTTGTGAAAAAGATAGAACAGCTGGACAGACTGGGACTTGAAGAGCTGTTAAGAGAGCTAAAAAATGGTATAAAAGAGGCTTCAAATAACGGTTAACGGAGGAAACAATGTTTGGTGGAATTGGAACTAACGAGCTTATTCTTATTCTTATCATTACTCTTCTCATCTTTGGTCCCTCAAAACTTCCAGACCTTGCTAAGTCAATGGGAAAAGCAATAAATGAGTTCAGAAAGGCATCTTCCGGTATCATAGATGAAGACGAGAAGAAAAAGGAAGAACCCAAAAAAGTTACAAGAGATGAAGAGGTAGAAAAGATAAAAGTTAAAGATTCAAAAGACGCATAATCAACAGCTAAAGGTGGTTTTATGTCAGAGGAGAGGATTCGTCCGGAAGAGGCACCGGTTACATACCATCTGGAAGAATTAAGGAGCAGGCTCTTTAAATCGGTTATATCTATTTTTGTAGGCTTCCTTATCTGCTGGCCTTTCAGGAAAGACATTCTTCTCTTCCTTGAAAGACCTCTCCCTGATTATTTGAAAGGAAAGCTTGTTTTCTTCTCCCCTCCGGAAGCCTTTTTCACCGCTCTTAAAATCTGTTTTTTCGGTGGAATGATTATTGCAATGCCTTTTATCCTCTATCAGGTCTGGAAATTTATTGAGCCGGGACTTTACCCTCATGAGAAAAAGTTCGTTATTCCTTTTCTCTTTTTCTCTTTTCTCTTCTTCTCAATAGGTGTCTGTTTTGCCTATTTCATAATGATACCCTTTGCCTTAAGGTTTTTACTTGGATTTATGGGAAATCTCCTTGTTCCTCAAATTGGAATTGGCAACTACATCTCTTTTGTTATTCAGCTAACTCTCGCTTTTGGGTTTGTTTTCCTCTTACCTGTAGTTGTGGGGCTTCTTGCAAAATTGGGGGTTATAAACCATAAGCTTCTTGAAAAGAATAGAAAGTTTGCTATACTAATAATATTCATAGTAGCAGCTATCCTAACACCTCCCGATGTGGTTTCCCAGATAATGATGGCTGTTCCTTTGCTCTTTCTTTACGAACTAAGTATAATGGTTGCAAAGGTTCTCGGGAATAAGGAAGGGTAATGTTTCCAATTTCTAACATAATACTTTAGGCAGTTGGGAAAGGGCTACGTGTGTTTATTTCAATAAAAATCTTATAACCCGATGGAGGAAAAAGCATAATGGCTCAGGAAACTGAGGTTCTGTCTCTGGAACAACTTCAAAACATGAGTATTTTTGATTTGAGGAAAATAGCCAAGTCACTGGGTCTTGATGTAAAATCTGTTAAAAAACAGGATTTGATATTTAAGATTCTTGAAGAAAACGCGAGAAAAAGGGGCGCCATATACAGGGTAGGTGTTCTTGAGGTGCTCCCGGATGGATTTGGATTTTTAAGGTCGCCTGAGAACAACTATCTTCCAAATTCAACCGATATTTACGTTTCACCCTCTCAAATAAGGAAATTTGGTCTTAGAACAGGTGACACTATTGCCGGCGAGGTCAGGCCTCCAAAAGAGGGTGAGAAATACTTTGCGCTTTTAAAAGTTGATGCTGTAAACTGGGAACCTCTCTCTAAAGCGAAAACAAGGCCAAATTTTGATAATTTGACACCCCTGCATCCTACAGAGAGATTCAGGCTTGAAACCGTCCCGGAAGAGCTTTCCACCAGAGTGATAGACCTTATAACGCCTGTTGGAAAAGGACAGAGAGGCCTGATAGTTGCACCTCCAAGGGCAGGAAAAACGGTTCTTCTTCAGAAGCTTGCAAATGCTATCAAAACGAACGATCCTGACACTTATTTGATTATTCTGCTTATAGATGAGCGTCCCGAAGAAGTTACCGATATGAAAAGAAACACGCTTGCTGACGAGGTTATAAGTTCAACATTTGACGAACCGCCTGAGAGACACGCTCAGGTTGCTGAGATAGTGATTGAAAAGGCTAAAAGGCTTGTAGAACATAAGAGAGATGTTGTTATTCTTCTTGACAGTTTAACGAGGCTTGCAAGGGCTTACAACACGCTTACACCACCAAGTGGAAAGATTCTTTCAGGTGGTATTGACGCCCACGCTTTCCACAAACCGAAGAGGTTTTTTGGTGCTGCAAGAAATATAGAAGAGGGGGGGAGCCTTACGATAATTGCCACTGCACTTATAGAGACAGGCAGCCGTATGGATGATGTTATTTTTGAAGAGTTTAAAGGTACCGGTAATATGGAAATTGTCCTTGATAGACAGCTTGTTGAAAGGAGAATTTTCCCTGCTATAAACATACAAAAGTCTGGAACAAGGAAAGAGGAGCTTCTGCTTTCCGATTGGGAATTAAACAGGGTCTGGATATTAAGGAGGCTCCTTACCTCTATGGCGCCTGTGGAGGCTATGGAATTTCTGCTTGAGAAACTGAGGAAATACAAGACAAACGAAGATTTCCTGAAGGCTATGAACGCCTGATGGAGCTGCTATGAAAGAGCTTATATACTATTCATTTCTTGAAAGTGCTGACCTGAAAAGGAATTTTATTGAAGAAAATAAAGAGTATCTCTTTCTAATTTTTTCTAAAGTTGTAGAAAGAATAAGAAATGGCGGAAAGATTCTTTTATGCGGTAACGGTGGAAGTGCAGCTGATTCTCAGCACATAGCAGCTGAGCTTGTTGGAAGATTTCTGCTTGATAGGAGAGCTCTTCCGGCGGTGGCCCTTACCACAGATACGTCTATCCTGACGGCCGTTGGTAACGATTTTGGATTTGACGCTATCTTTGAGAGGCAGGTGGAAGCCTTAGGCAGTGAGAATGACGTTTTAATAGGTATCAGTACCAGTGGCAATTCGGAGAATGTAATTCGTGCAGTTATGAAGGCCAAGGAGAAAGGTATATTAACAGTTGGGTTTCTCGGAAAAGATGGTGGTAGATTGAAGGACCTGGTGGATTATCCAGTAGTTGTCAAGTCGTTTTCGACGCCGCGAATTCAGGAGGTACACATAACTATCGGACATGTCTTGTGTGATTTTATAGAGAAATCCCTGTTTGGGCGATAAACTTTCCCCCGTTTTTTCTTACCTCTGGAGCTTATACTTTATTAAAAAAAGAGTGGTATAATTTCCCTTCAAACGATTTACTGTCTGGAGGAAAGAAATGAAGATAGGAAAGGCTATAAGACTTGAAAGAATAATAAACAGAGAGACGGGAAAGACCGTTATAATTCCGATGGATCACGGCGTTTCAATGGGACCAATCCCCGGGATCATTAACATAAGGGAATCTATAGATAAAGTGGCCAACGGCGGTGCTAATGCAATCATCATTCACAAGGGACTTGTAAGACACGGTCACAGAAAGAGGGGAAAAGACGTTGGCCTGATTATTCACCTTTCTGCCAGTACTTCACTTTCACCAAAGCCCAACACAAAAGTTATCGTTTGCTCTGTTGAAGAAGCGATAAAAATAGGTGCTGACGGTGTCTCTGTTCATGTTAATCTTGGTGATATAAATGAAGATAAGATGTTAGAAGATTTTGGAGCAATAGCGGAAAGCTGCCTTGAGTGGGGAATGCCGTTAATTGCGATGATGTACGCGAGGGGCGAAGGAATAAAAAATCCCTTTGACCCTGATGTTGTTGCCCACTGTGCCAGGGTTGCGGCTGAGCTTGGAGCCGATATTGTTAAAGTTGCCTATACGGGCGATACGGAAACGTTCAGGAAGGTTGTTGAAGGCTGCCCTATTCCCGTTGTTATTGCAGGTGGTCCAAAGATGAGCAATGATATGGAAATTCTCGAAATGGTTGAAGGTGCAATGAAGGCAGGTGGTGCTGGTGTTTCTATCGGAAGAAACGCATTCCAGCATGAAGATCCTGAAAAAATAGTCAGGGCTATTTCTCTCATCGTTCATGAAGGAAAAACGGCAAAAGAAGCTGCAAAAGTTTTAGAAGGTTAATGAGAGGCGCCTTAAGGCGCCTTTTCTATTTTTCGCTTAAATATTCATTCTTATATTCAACATATCTGAGTGCGTGCTCTTTCAATCCTTTTATCTCTTCCTCAGACAGTGTTCTAACGACTTTTGCAGGAAATCCCATTATCAAACTGTTTGGAGGAAATTCTTTCCTTGGGGGAACAATGGTTCCGGCTGCAACTATCGAGTTTTTGTTTATAACGACATTATCAAGAATTATCGCCCCAATTCCTATCAGGCAATTGTCCTTTATTTCGCAACCGTGGAGTTTTACAGCATGTCCTATGGTAACATAGTTTCCAACAATTGTTGGTGCGGTCTTGTTGGTAACATGAATTACCGTTCCATCCTGAACAGAAGTGCATTTTCCTATTCTAATGTAATTCACATCACCCCTTATTATCGTTCCGTACCAGATGCTGCTGTCATCACCTATCTTAACGTCCCCGATGATTACCGCATCTTCAGCAATGAAAACCCTCTCTCCAATTTCTGGATTCATCCCTTTAAACGGTTTTATTATCATAGCCGTTATCCTCCATTAATAGCCGCTTCCCCTGGTGAATACGGCAAGCAGCCAAATTATAAATGAAAAGATAGCGGAAACTATTAAGAGCCACTTCATGAAAACAGCAAATTTCCTGTAAAACGTGAGCTCTTTATCTTCTTCCCTCTGCTTTTCCCTGTAGTAGTCTCTGTCGTAGATTCCCATTTCATTCCCCCTTACGGTAAACCGTTCCACTGGGTAAGTCCTCTAAGACTATTCCCATCTGCTTAAGTCTATCCCTGATTTCATCTGCGAGTTTGAATTTTTTCTCTTTTCTAAGCTGCTGTCTTATATCTATCAAGAGCTTTATAAGTTCATCTTCTAAGTTGTTTGTTGATTTTTCTTCTTCAAGTTTGAAGCCAAAAATTTTCATTACCTCTCTAACAAACGATACAGCTGCGAGTATTGATTCTTTTTCTTCGGTGGTTGCTTTCTGTTTTTTGACGATGCTATCTTTCAGTATGTTTGTCTCTTTTATCATTTCAAAGAGAATACCCAATGCTTTTGCCGTATTGAAGTCATCGTCCATAGCTTCGTTAAATGCCTTCCTGTATTTTTCAACGTCAACAGGAGCACCACCTTTTCCTTCTTCCTGTACGTTTTTTATTACAGATTTAGCATTGAGAAAGTTTTTAATCCTGTCAAAGGCTGCTTTGGCCTCTTTTAGCCTCTCAAATGAAAAGTCTATGGGGCTACGGTAGTGCGTTGATACGAGGAAAAATCTTAAAACATCCGGTGAAAAATCTTTTAGTATTTCTTTTATTGTGAAAAAGTTTCCGAGAGATTTGCTCATCTTTTCGCTATTTACCATTACAAAACCATTGTGCATCCAGTACTTTACAAACGGCTTTCCGGTGTAGCTTTCGGATTGTGCAATTTCGTTTTCGTGATGCGGAAATATGAGGTCAAGTCCTCCTCCGTGAATGTCCATCATTTCGCCCAGGTATTTCATGGACATGGCGGAACATTCTATGTGCCAGCCGGGTCTCCCCTTTCCCCACGGTGAGTCCCATGCAGGTTCTCCTTCTTTTGATTTCTTCCAGAGCGCAAAGTCAAGAGGATTCCGTTTCTTTTCTCCGGGTGCTATTCTTGCGCCGGCCATAAGTTCGTCAATCTTCCTTTTTGACAGCTTCCCATATTCAGGGAATGTTTCTACTGCAAAGTAAACATCACCGTCGGCTTCGTATGCGTGCCCTTTTTCTATCAATCCTTTTACCATCTCTATGATTTCAGGAATGTGCTCGGTGACTTTTGGTTTAAAGGTGGGCTCTTTTACATTGAGTGCGGCCATATCCTCTTCAAATGATTTTATGTACTTTTCAGATATCTCTTTCCATGGCACGCCTTTCTCATTTGCCCTTTTTATTATCTTGTCGTCAACATCGGTGTAGTTTCTGACAAAAATAACGCTGTAGCCTCTGTGTTCAAACCATCTTCTTATGACGTCAAAAACCACGGCACTCCTTGCGTGCCCAATATGAGCATCGTCATACACCGTTGGACCGCACACATACATTTTGATTCTGTTTTTCTCAAGAGGGATAAATTCTTCTTTCTTTTCGGTAAGGGTATTGTAAACCTTTATCATCGTTCTCTCCCTACTTTGCCGCTTCTGCTTTCTGCTTGAGATATCCTTCTATAAACATATCTATATCACCGTCCATCACGGCGTTTATGTTTGATGTTTCTATGCCCGTTCTGTGGTCTTTCACCATCTGGTACGGCTGGAAAACGTAGGAGCGTATCTGGTTACCCCAAGATATCTCTTTGTGCTCCCCTTTTGCCTGGGCCAATTTTTCCTCTCTCTTCCTCATCTCAAGTTCAAAGAGTCTTGCCTTCAGTATTTTCATCGCTCTCATTCTGTTCTGTATCTGTGAACGTTCACTCTGGCATGTAACGACAATACCTGTCGGTAGATGGGTTATTCTAACGGCTGAGTCTGTTTTGTTAACGTGCTGTCCACCTGCGCCTGATGCCCTGTATGTGTCAATTCTCAGGTCTTCGTCTCTTATTTCTACCTCTATATCATCCTCAATTTCTGGAACGACTATAACGCCACAGAACGATGTGTGTCTTCTTGCATTTGAGTCAAACGGGGAAATCCTCACAAGTCTGTGAGTGCCGTGTTCAGCTTTTAAAAGTCCGTAAGCATAAGGTCCTTTTATCGCGATGGTGGCACTCTTTATTCCTGCTTCTTCATTTTCTTGAAGATCTATAATTTCTGTTTCAAATCCCTTTTTCTCCGCCCACCTTAGATACATTCTCATAAGCATACCTGCCCAGTCACAGCTTTCTGTTCCACCGGCGCCGGCGTGTATTGTAACAATGGCATTGTTTTTGTCCATCTCTCCCGAAAGGAGTGTTTTTACCTCGAGGTTACTTAGCTTCTTCTTGAGTTTTTTAATTGTCTCCTCAGCTTCTTTAAGGAGACTTTCATCGTTTTCTTCTTCAGCCATCTCAAAGAGAACTTCGATGTCCTCAATATCAGTTTCAAGGTTCTGCCACATTTTTATTTCAGACTCTATACGGTTTCTTTCTTGAGAGATTTTTTGAGCCCTTTCCCTGTCATTCCAGAAGTCGGGGGCAGACATCTCTTTTTCAATTCTTTTTAGTTTTTCTTCTTCCTTAGCCAGGTCAAAAATACCCCCGGAGCTCGTTATATTTATCCTTAACCTTTCCGTATTCTTCCTTAAGTTCCTGAAGCTTTTCAATAAGCATAATACCTCCCTGCTTTAACATTTTCACAGTTAAATTAGTGTTTGGAGCAGATTTTTCAAGTTTTTCCTGAATATCCTTTCGTCTCTATTTTGGTGAGAGTCATCGTCAGACGGTCAATATCTTCAGTATCTTTTTCATCTATTATATGAAGACTAAGTATTACGCCAAGTTCCTCTTCAAGTTTTCTCATTCTGGCCTTAATGTCAACATCTTTCAGGCTTTTATCAATAAAGACAACAAAGTTATCGCCTGAATATCTTATTATGGCAATAGGGTTAAAGGTTTTTTCAAGAAGCTCTTTTAGTCTTTTAAGTATGGTATCCCCGTAATCCCAACCCTTTTCAAGGTTAAGTTCTCTTAGTTTCAGAACGTCAACGGTAATGATTTTAAAAGGTGTGTTGCTTTCCTTTAAATTGTTGAACAGGAAGAATAAATAGTTTCTGTTAAACGCGTCAGTAAGAGAATCTCTAAAGAAGTAGTCAAGTCTCCGTCTTTCAAGTTCTGACAGGCTTTTAAAGTCCTGACTTTTCGTGACGGGCGGAGTTTCTTCTTTAAATATTGGTATTGCAGCATGAACCACATCCGAATCATACTTCTTACCTGCAAGATTTATGAGTTCTTTTATGGCTCTTTCTTTAGGCATTCCCTTCCTGTATATTCTGTCGCTTGTCATCGCGTCAAAAGAGTCAGCAACGGCTATAATACGCGCAGCAAGCGGTATTTCCCTGCCCTTCAGCCCTTCAGGATAACCTGAACCGTCGATTCTTTCGTGGTGATATTTTATGCTGTCGATTACCGGTTTTAGAGGTTTTATATCTTTTAAAAGTTCATAACTCAGTACCGGATGGAGCTTGATAATTTCAAACTCTTTATTTGTAAGTTTACCCGGTTTTAAAAGAATGCTGTCAGGGATTCCTATTTTTCCAATGTCGTGTAAGAGTGCCGCCATGTATATTTCTTCGATAAGCTTTTCATTTAGTCCCATGTTCTTTGCTATTTCTTTAGAATAAAATGCAACTCTTTCAGAATGGCCTCTTGTGTAAGAATCCCTGATTTCTATACCTCTTACCATTGATTTTATCGTTGATTCAAGGAGTTCTTTTTCTTCCTTTATCTTCTCTTCGAGAGATTCTATTAATTCTTTAAGTTCGGCAGCTACTGCAATGGATTTTGCAATGTTCTTTAAATAGACTTTTTCATCCTCATTTAAAGGGGTGGTATCTTTTCTGAAAAATATTATATACCCGTTGTTTTTTGCGAATGTAGAAAGCGGAAATCCGATTAAATACTTTATTCCGAGCTGCCTTTCAGATTCGCTCAGATAGTTAAGTTTACTGTGGGTTAGCTCTATCTCTTTTTTAACAGTATTCATATAACTTTCTATTCCTTCAAGCTGGTCGGGGATTACTTTTTTTGTTTTTTTGTCATTTTTAGTTATTATTTTTGTTTCTATAAATTTTCCTTTAGGCAGTCCGATAATTACACCGTCTATTTTATTGGTTTTTATTAATTTTCTCATTAATTCCACAAATTCGCCGTTAAAACCTTTACCGGCAGTTAAAAGATGGATAAATTGATACATAATATCCTCTTTTTGAATTTTGTCTTTTATGTTTTCTATCATTTCATTTATTTTTCTTCTTATCCCACTGAATTCATCGGTGCCTGAAAGTGGAAGGACTGATAATTTTCCGCTTGAGATTTTTTCGATATCATTTTTTATTTGTCTTAAGGGCTTTAAATACAGGCTTCTTATTGTTAGTAATAGCGCTACCTGAAAAAGAAGAACGGTAATAAATTCAGCCATACTTATTCTTGCTGCAAGAACGGAGGTTTCATTTTCTATCTTTTCTCTGTCTAATTCTACGGCAACGGGAACAGCACCATCAGGGAAAATGAATTTTTTATATATAAGTATTCGGGCTCCTTCTTTTATTACCTTCGTCTGTACGTTTGGAGGTTTAAAAGGCAGCTTACCTATAAAGATCCTTTTTATACACGGTGTCTCTCTTAATATTTCCGGGCGTAAATCTTTTTTACTTTTTAGAATTAGTGCTTTTGACTCAAAATCGGCTTCAGCTAAATGGATAACCCTTTTTTCCATAAAATACTTGATGCTCTTTTTAACAAGTATAAAGGAAAGCATACTTATTATTATTGATATTGCAAGAGATACTATTAATAAAATCCAGTATTTTGTTATTTCTATCTGTTCAAGTTGTCTTTTCATAATTATACCGCACCCCGGTTATATGCAATTTCTAAAGGCAATATCAGTTCGATGTTTTATTCCATATTTATGTAAAATGTATTTGATAGCTAAAGGATCGTATATATAAGTTATTCCATCTTCCCACAGTAAAAGTATTCTTTTTAAGTTTTCCTTTCTTGCCGCTTTACTGTTCTTTCTTACACAAAGAAGATAGGAAACCTTTCCTATCTTCTGGATTACCTGAAAGCCAGGCAAAGGTGTTTTGAAATAGATGTTATTTTTTTTGATCAGTTCATTGAAAGAATCTAAAAATACGGTGTTTTTACCAGCAAAATTCCTGTATAGTGGTGTATTTAAAGCATAGAAATAACCATCAAAAAACTGCTTATTTTTTATTAACTTATATACAGCTGGTTTTTTTTCTCCGACAGTGCAGACTTTAATCCAGCTGTTGTCCACTTTCCTTATAAAGTTATATGTCACGTTGTCAATTATCATAACATTATACTTGCTAAGGTTTAGAAGTTTTATGAAGTCAGCGGTATTTTCTCCGTAGTTCAGATTTATGATTGTGTTTTTTGTATTTAATTTTCCGTAAGCTTTCTCAACATAAAAAGGCAGCAGTATATATTCGTTTTCGGCAAGGATGTTTATTTCTGTATATTCTTTACAACTGTAAAGCAGAATGAGAAATAGTGCCACTATTATAACCAGACCGCCCTTTAAAACTTTAACCATAAACACCCTTTAAAATAAAATTCCTTAAAGGCACTCTGCCAAGATATCAGCAGTGTGTTTACAGGACATATTGCTTTTTGCCTTTTCAAGCCCCTCTGCAATATTCATAATGCAACCCGGACATTCAGTTATTACATTGTCGGCGCCGGTTGCTATTATGTTTAGCGTTTTTCTTTTCTGTATCCTGTCAGAAACCGCCGGGTGGAGCATTTTAAAGGATCCTCCCATTCCGCAACAGTTATCTGATTCTTCCATTTCGACGTACATTATACCATTTATTGATTCAAATATTTTTTTGGGTATATCTTTAGGTATGTTCTGTCCTCTAACGATGTGGCAAGGATGATGCCAGGTTACTTTTAAGGGCTTTTTAGCCCACCAGTTTTTAATAATGTCAGTGTTTTCAGCTACGATTTCCAAAAACTGAAACACAGGCTTGTTTAATTCACCATAGTTATGTTTAAGGTTGTGGCAGCAGGTTGCACAGCCGGTTACTATTCCATCTGCTTCTATATCGTTAAGCACTTCTACGTTTTTCTTTTTAAGTTCTTCAAAACCTTTTCTATCGCCGGCATGGAGAGATGGTGCACCACAACAGACTATCTGTGATGGGACAAATACGTCGTAACCAAGGTGATTAAGAACTTTTACCATGTTTTTTGAAGTTTCGACATAGGCTCTGCTGAACATACATCCCGGGAAGTATATAAGTTTTCCTTTTTTCTCTGATTTAGATGGAAAAAGTTTATCTTTATAATTAAATTTTCCCTCTTTTATTGCTGGAATTACTGCTGCACCTTTACCGGGTACCGGAAATTTGCTTACGACATTTTGAGGGCTGTTTGACGGCCTGAACAAGAGATAAGATAGCCTTGAGAAACTTCCAGCACTGTCAAAAAGTTTTTCGTTTTTAAGCAAGGTTGTCACTAATTTTTCCTGAGGGAATAGACCAAATTTTTCAGTAGCGGCTTCTCTCGCCTTGAGGATTATTTCTTCATAGGGAACGTCCATTGCACATATTTCCTGGCATCTTAAGCAGGTTGTACACTTTTTAAACAGGAGAGCGGCTTCTTTATCTAACTTTCCATATCCTTTCTGTATCATGTCTATGAGAGAGATTTTGCCTCTTGATACAGAAGGCTCTTCTTTTGTTTCGTTAAATACAGGACAGACGTTTCTGCATGAACCGCAGCGAACGCATCTATCAAGCCATTCCTGCTTTATCTGAAGGAACTTTTTATCCATAAAACTCCTCTTTGTAGTTAAAGCTCAACAAAATCGGCTTTGAATATTGGTCCATCAACGCAGACTCTTTTGTATCCTTCCTTAGTTTTTATAACACATCCAAGGCAGCTTCCAACACCACAGGCCATTCTTGTATCAAGGGATAAAAGACAGTCTGCGTTGTGGATTCCTGCTTTTTCCTGAACAGCTTTAAGCATTCCTGTAGGACCACAGGCTATCCATCTGAAGTCTTTAAACTCTTCTAAAACGTCGGTAACCAGACCTTTCTTTCCTTTAGAGCCGTCTTCTGTTACAACGATGCATGGTATCTTGTACTTTTCTATGAAAGGTAGTGCAGAGAGGTCTTCCTCTCTCCTTCCGCCGTAAACCACAACAACCTCTTTACCCTTTTGGTGAAATCTTTTGGCTGCTAAAAAGAGGCCTCCAATACCTATTCCACCTGCTATGAACAGGTACTTTTGAGCTGTCTCTTCTATGTAATTACCAAGGGGAAGAATTACATCTATTTCATTTTTTGCATTTGTTAAAAGCCTTGTTCCTCTACCGACAACTCTGTAGATAAAACTCGCCACGTTATCTTCAACATCAAATATGCCAAGAGGTCTTCTAAGTAAAGGATCAAGTTGTGTTTCATCTCTAACCTGAACCATGGCAAATTGCCCGGGCTTTATCTTTCGTATTTCACCTTCTGAAAGTTGAACAGATATAACAAAGTCTTTTTCAGACAGCTGTCTGTTTTCTATTACTTTTGCTCTCATTACTCTTCCTTGGGGCAGATTTTCCCTTCAGCTATTTCAAGTAGAGCGATTACTGTTTTTTTGTGTTTTTCACCTTTAATGTCAACGCCGAACGTGTAAGAGTCCTGTTCGTAGAGGTAACGGGCCCTTTTTGCTGCTACGTGGACAGTTTTGTAATAGTTGCCTACCTTTTTAACAACCGTTTCAAGTGGAATTCTCTTTGACATTTTAAGCCTCCATCAGCCGATTTACAGGATAGTAATTTATAGAAAAAGTAGAAATAATTCTACCCTATTTTTCTGCCATTTAAATTTTGTAAGCATTAGCACTTACGGTAAAATATTATTCTAATATTATATTTGAGAGGTTTGTTGTGAGATTTAAGCCTTCTAAACCTTATACAGTTGGTCTTGAACTTGAAGTTCAGCTTGTAGATTCATTTACATTTGAGTTGACGGAGAAATCTTCCGTTATTTTTGAGAAGGCTTCAAGGAAGCTCTCTTCAGTTCTCCACAAGGAATTTCTTCAGTCTATGATTGAGCTCGTTTCACCACCCTCTTCCTCTTCAAAAGAGGCAACAGATATTATCAGAGAAGCGTACGAAGAAGTGAAGCAGATAGGAGAAAGAGAAGGATTCCATCCACTTTTACTGGGAACGCATCCGTTTGCCGATCCATGTGAGATAAGGATTACCAGGGATAAGCGGTATGAGAGATTACTAAAAGAATTCCAGATAGTTTTAAAGAACTTTTTGATATTTGGACTTCATATTCATATAGGTGTTGAAACAGAAAAGCAGCTCTGGGAAGCTTACAACATGACGCTTAAGTACCTTCCCCTGTTTATAGCCCTTTCCTCTTCGTCACCTTTTTACAAGGGAAGGTTTACAGGACTTCATAGTTATAGGCTTAAGATTTTTGAGCAACTACCGAGAGCGGGTGTTCCAGAGCAGTTTTTCTCAACGGAAGAGTTTGAAAGAATGTTTAACATCCTTAAAAATGCCGGGTTTGTTGATAGTTTAAAGGATATCTGGTGGGATGTAAGGCCGAGACCCGATTTCGGGACAATAGAGCTCAGGGTTTGTGATTCCATTCCCGACTTTAACAGGATAGAGGCTGTTGCTGACTTCTTTAGATTGCTCGTGGCCTGGTCAAAAGATAAAAAAGTGGAACGCTTTTACCATCAAATTGTCAGGCAGAACAGGTGGAATGCTGTCAGGCATGGTCTTGATGGAATGTTCATTGATTTAGATGGAGTGGAAAACATAAACAGTAAGATTCATGGACTTGTTGAAGAGTTTGATAGGGAAGGATTGATAGAGAGGCTTGGAATAAGGGCTGATAATCTATACAATATCTTCAGCAGATATCCGATTTCCTATAAGATGATTGAAGCTTATAGGAATGGTGTATCTATCAGGAAGATTGCAAGATTTGGGTTGGTTGAATGAAAGGAATTATTGCTGCCGGTGACAGGTTGACTGCTGAAGCCGGTATTGAGATTCTTAAGAAAGGTGGTAATGCTTTTGATGCTGTAGTTGCGGCCGTTTTTGCGTCTTATATGGCAGAGCCTGCCCTTACAAGTCCTGCAGGCGGCGGTTTTCTCCTTGCCGTTGAAACTGACAAAGAACCTGTTGTTTACGACTTTTTTGTAGATGTTCCACCTTACAGAGAAGAGAATCCTGATTTCTTCAAGATAACGGTCGATTTCGGTGATGCCCTTCAGGATTTTCACATTGGTTGTGGTGCCGTTGCTGTCCCCGGTAACGTCGCAGGTCTTTTAAGGGTTCATAAAGAAAAGGGGAAACTTCCTCTAAAGGAAGTTTTAAGACCGGCAATCAGATATGCTACTGAAGGAATAAAACTTTCACCTCTTCAGGCCTCCTTTGTAAAACTCCTTTCACCGATTTTCACCGCCACTGAAGATTCAAGGAAGATTTTTGCCCCTGATGGAAAACTTATTGATGAGAGGACCATTTTCAGGAATCCTCAATACGGAGAGTTTTTAAAATTAATAGAGGAAAAGGGACAGTGGGCTTTTTACGAAGGGGAAATAGCCGATAGAATTGATGAACTTTCCGTAAAGCATCATGGTCACATAAGAAAGGAAGACCTTGAAAGGTATAAAGTGGTAGAAAGAGAACCTTTAAAATTTGATTTCAAAGGTTTTAAGGTTTTGACAAATCCACCCCCCTTTCCCGGAGGGATACTGATTGCTTTCACGCTTAAACTCCTTGAAAATGAAGACCTTGATTGTTTTGGTTCTAAAAGGCACCTCCTGAAGTTAATTAAATCTATGGAGGAGACTCAAAAGTTTAGAGAAGTCTTTGTTGATGAGGGTATTTCAGGAGATTTTTATAAGTTTTTGAGAGAGGATTTCCTATCAGGATATAGAGAAAATCTTAACCGTTTTGGTAATACGACCCATATAAGTGTAATCGATGGTGATGGTAACGCCGCTTCAATTACAACGACAAACGGTGAAGGTTCCGGGTACATCATTCCCGAAACAGGGGTTATACTGAACAATATGCTGGGTGAGGAGGATTTGAATCCAAAAGGGTTCTTTAAATGGCCCCCCTATGTAAGACTTCCATCAATGATGTCGCCGACTGTTGTCCTTGAGGATGGGGAACCAAGACTTGTTCTTGGTAGTGCGGGTAGCAACAGGATAAGGAGTGCCATTGTTAACGTTATTCTTAACTGTATCGTTTTTGGACTGGATATAAAGGAAGCGGTAAAATCGCCGAGAGTTCACTATGAAAAGGGAACTGTTTTTGTAGAGCCGGGGTTTGAAGCTAAAGTTATTGGTAAATTAAAAGAGATTTATCCTGAACTGGTGGAGTTTTCCTCGTTGAACCTCTTTTTTGGTGGTGTTCAGGCAGTAAACAGTAAGTTTGAAGGGGCTGGTGATCCAAGAAGGGGTGGTGTTGTTTTAAGGGTTTAATTAATTTTTGTCAATATCAGATTTTGCCTCTACAACATACTCTTCCGTCAGCCACTTGTGGAGGTCTGCCAATTTACACTCTTTACTGCAGAAAGGACGGAATGGGTTGTTTTCCCATTCCGTTTCTTTTCCACATATAGGACATTTTATCTTTTTTAATTTCTTTTTCATTAGAAATCAAACAGCTCCTGGTATTCTTTTCTTCCCATTTCGTAAAGGTCGTTGCCGTATATGTCGTTTACGACAAAAGCGGGAAAATCTTCAACAACCAATCTTCTAACAGCTTCAGGTCCTAAATCTTCGTAAGCTATAATTTCTGCAGATTTTACGCACCTTGCAAGGTATGCAGCAGCTCCACCTATTGCTCCAAAATAGATACCTTTGTATTTCTGAATGGCCTCTTTTACGGCCTTGTCTCTTTTTCCTTTTCCTATCATTCCTTTAAGTCCCCACTCAAGCATTTTAGGGGCAAAGGGATCCATCCTGTAGCTTGTTGTAGGTCCTACAGAACCTATAGGCATTCCTGGTTTGGCCGGAGCAGGACCGGCGTAGTAGATTATCTGTCCCTCTATATCAAACGGTGGTTTTTCGCCTTTTTCAACAGTTTCTACTATCCTTTTATGAGCGGCATCTCTTGCAGTATATATTACTCCCGAAATCAGAACGAAGTCACCGGCTTTAAGGTTTTCTATTACGGAATTGTCAATAATTGGTGTTGTTATCCTTTTAGGTT
Organism: Desulfurobacterium sp. TC5-1; assembly: GCF_000421485.1. Classification (NCBI taxonomy): domain Bacteria; kingdom Pseudomonadati; phylum Aquificota; class Aquificia; order Desulfurobacteriales; family Desulfurobacteriaceae; genus Desulfurobacterium; species Desulfurobacterium sp. TC5-1. The sequence goes on from NZ_ATXC01000001.1 coordinate 1,155,840, forward strand.
CCATTTTTACCTCCATACCTCAGATATTAAGATTAGAAAGCGACTTGCTAATTAATTATAAACGACGAAGGATTTTAAAGCAAAGGTTTTTTATTATTGTCTGACAGGTTTAAAATTCATTTCTAATGGTGCTTAGTAACTGTTTCCGTTTTTGTTATACTATTTGTAGTTTTTAAATTTCTGCTTATGGTATAATTCCCATCCGCAAATTAAATCCATGTAGAAGAGGCAGTGGATATGGCTGTTTATTATCATGATGTTGTAATTCTCGGGACAGGGCTTGCTGGTTTAAGAGCGGCTCTTGAAATTTTGAGAAAGACAGAAGATGGCGTTTCTGTGGGTCTTGTTTCAAAGGTTCAGTTGATGAGGGCTCACTCTGTATGTGCTGAAGGTGGAACTGCAGCAGTTTTATCATCTGAAGATAGTTTTGAAAAACACGAATACGATACGGTAAAGGGAAGCGACTTTCTCGCTGACCAGGATGCCGTTGAGGTGTTTGTCGAAAACTGTCCAGGGGAGATCTACTTCCTTGATCACCTCGGATGTCCCTGGTCCAGAACGAAAGATGGCAAAATAGCCCAGAGACCTTTCGGCGGTCATTCTTATCCACGGGCGACCTATGCAAGTGATAAGACTGGATTTTTTGAAATGCAAACGCTTTATGATAATCTTTTGAGGTTTTCAAACTACACCCGCTATGACGAGTATTTTATCTATGATATTTTTGAAAATAACGGTGCTTATGTTCTTGCTGCTTATAAATTGAAAACCGGCGAGGTCGATTTTATCGTTGGTAATCAGCTTGTTCTTGCCACCGGTGGTTCCGGATGTATCTATTCGTTTACAACTTACTCTGATAGTTCTACAGGTGACGGGCTTGCTTACGCCTTGAGAATGGGACTTCCGCTTGAGGATATGGAGTTTATCCAGTTCCACCCGACCGGTCTTATTCCTTCAGGAATTCTCATGTCTGAGGCGGCCAGAGGCGAAGGTGGACATCTCCTTAACAAGGATGGTGAAAGGTTTATGAAGTATTACGCACCGACAGCCATGGAACTTGCCCCAAGAGATATCGTTTCCCGTTCAATTTTTGAGGAGATCAAAAAGGGCAGAGCTTTTGAAAAGGATGGTTTAAGTTATGTTCTCCTTGACCTTACACATCTTGGTGAGGAAAAAGTAAAACACAGGCTTCACCTTATCAGAGAAGTCTGTATGAAGTTTTTAGGAATAGATCCTGTAAACGAACCTATTCCCATTAGGCCTGCTGCCCACTATTCTATGGGTGGTATAGCCGCTGATGTTTACGGCGTCACGGAAAAGCCTGGTGTCTATGCAATAGGCGAGAATGCCAATGCTGGAATTCACGGTTCAAACAGGCTTGGAACCAACTCTACGGCAGAATGTCTTGTATGTGGTAGACTCTGTGGTGAAAAAGTCGTTGAAAATCTCAAAGAGTTTTCAGGTAAAAAGGAGCTGAGTGAATCTCTCCTTAAGGAAAAGGAAAAGATGTTCTTTTCTCATATAGGCTCTGGTTCTAACGTTTCCGTTTATGCCTTGAGAAAGAGATTAAAAGAAACGATGGATAGGTTTGTAGGTATTGAAAGAAATCAGGAAGAGCTTGAAAAGGCACTTGAAGAGATAAGAAAGATAAAAGAAGAGGCGAAAAGTGCTAAGGTTTTAAATACATCAAAGGTTTACAATCTTGAGCTTGTAAACTATCAGGAACTTCTAAACATGGTAGATGTTGCTGAGGTTATTACCCTTTCAGCCCTTAACAGGAAAGAGTCAAGAGGGGCTCACTTTAGAACAGATTATCCTTCAAGGGACGATGAGAATTACTTAAAGCATACGCTTGTCAGGAAAGAAGGTGAAGAGCTTAAAATCTCTTACAGAAATGTAAGGGTTACAAAATACAAACCAGTGGAAAGGAAGTACTGATGATGGTGATGGAAGAGAAGTTATCAAAAGCGCACAGGATTACAGGTATTTATCTATTTATCTACATGATTGTCCATGTGCTTTCAAAAGGACCTGTCTGTTTCTTTGCTGACTGGACGGCCGTTTTCGCCTTTGCATTCCATGCCTTTAACGGTATGAGGTTGATAATACTCGAACTTGGATTTTTAATTGGAAAGCCCGCCTTTATAGAGTATCCTTACTCTCCCGTTTCTATTAAGTATTCAAGGTTACTCTTTTACATCTTTATGGCGCTTGCCGTTTTATTCCTTACCGTTGTTATCATTGGAAAGGGGATGACATCATGAGAAGTGAAAGACTCTTTTACGCACTCTACCTTGGTGCTGCAGTTTTTGTATTTTTCTTCTTTATAGTACACAACCTTATGATGCATATTAAACCTCTTAAAGAGGCACTTCATCCGCATACACCTTACTTTATATACGTTCTTGATTTTTCCATTCTTGTTATGCTCTATCACGGTCTTTACGGTCTAAGATCAATTGTTGTTGAGAAAAAGGGATACAGCAAAGGTGTTGACCTATTTTTTGCCGTTGTTGGTGTCGTTCTTGCAGTCATCCTCATAGCGGCAAAGCACAAGGTTATTTGAGAGGGAGTTCGAAATGGCAGAGTACACGTTTACTATTAGAAGGTTTAATCCGGCAGAAGATAAAGAACCTTACGAAAAGGTCTATAAAGTTCCGAAGCTTGCAAGTATTGTGACGATACTGGACGCTCTTAACTATATAAAGGAAAACGTTGACTCTTCTCTTTCATACCGCCATTCTTGTAGAATGGCTATTTGTGGTTCATGTGCTGTAAGGGTAAATGGTAAGCCTGCTCTTGCGTGTATTACGAAGATCGTTCATCTTGGTACGGATTCTATAAAACTTGAACCACTTGCCAAATATCCTGTGATAAAAGATCTTGTTGTTGATCTTGAGCCATTTTTTGAGAAGCATAAAGCTGTTAAACCATTTTTGATAAACAAAAAAGAAAATATTTCAACTATTGAACCGGATTCTGAATTAAAGCAGACACCGGAAGAGCTGGAACTTTACCTTCAGTTTGCTTACTGTATCAAATGCGGAAGTTGTTACAGTGTTTGTATGGGAACGCCCGACCTTTCAGAAGGCTTTAAGGAAGGGTTCCTTGGTCCTCAGGCACTTGCGCAGGCTTACAGGTACTCTTTTGATTCAAGAGATGACGGATTTGAAGAGAGGCTTGATGTGGTAGCTTCGCCGGAAGGTGTTTTCAGGTGCCATTTTGCGGCAAGCTGTTCTGCCGTATGTGGAAAAGGTTGCGATCCGGCTCTGGCACTGCAGCTTTTAAGGAGAGCTGTTCTTTTTGGCAAGAAGCATTAATTCTTATTATATTTAATAATATGTTACAATGAAATTTTGCAGGTGCCAGTTTTAAAAGGAATTGAATGATGAAAAGGCGCGATTTTCTAAAAGTTATAACGTTAGGGGGTCTGTTTTCCATTCCATCCTTTGATATTGCAGAGGCGAGGAGGTACATTCCTTATGTTAAACGCCTGAGGCACTCTTCCTCGTCGAAACGGGTTAGAATCGTTTTAGATTTAAGTGGCAAAGTTGATAAAAAGCGCATTTCAGATTACATAAAACATAACTATCTGGTTTTTATTGTTAAAGGTTTGAGAACAAACAGGAAGAAATACAGGATACATAGTGAATTTGCCAAGTACGTCGAGCTCATTCCCCTTACAAGAAGCAAGACGAAAGTAAGAATAAAGCTTGATGCGCCTCACAGGTATAAAATATTCGCTTTAAAAGCAAGGCATCATAAGCCTTTTCGTCTTGTTATTGATATTTTTCCCGATTTTGTCTCTTCTAATTGTAAACCGAGGTTTGGTAAGAGAATAGTTGTTATTGATCCCGGGCACGGTGGAAAGGATCCTGGAGCTGTGTGGCCTATTCACTGGAGGCATCCAAAGTATAAAGAGAAGTACATTACACTTGCCATTGCAAGGAAAGTTAAACGCATTCTTGAGACAGACCCGAGCATTACAGTAATAATGACGCGTAACAGGGATGTTTTTGTTCCGCTTTTAAAGAGGGCTGAGATAGCGGCGAAAGCATGTGCAGACGCATTTGTAAGCATTCATGCTGACTCTATGCCAAGCCATCCAAACTGTAGCGGAGTTACCGTTTTCAAGGCATCGCCCACGCTCTTTGCAAAGGCTCAGGACACAGCTGAGGAAATTGCTAAGAACGTTAAATTGTGTTCCGATACGATGTGCTGGAGCATCACACCGGTTATTGTTTCTCTATCAAGTACTGTTACTTTTGTGGAGAGCAGGCGTCTGGCAGAATCTATTGTGAAGAGGCTTAAGGCTAACACAAATGAGAATATCGTTAAAGGTATTAAAGATATGAAACGTAATATTCTTGTTCTTAAAACACCGGGGCGTCCTGCTGTGTTGATAGAGACAGGTTTCATGACAAACAGGAAAGATAGGCACAGACTCGTTCAGAGTAAGTACCAGTGGGAGATAGCCCGTGGAATAGCCGAGGGTATAAAAGATTATCTCCATTCCCTTGATAAGGTTGCTATGTACTGATTATCCTTTCCTTTCAAGTATCAATAGTCCGTCACCTACTGGAATTATTGATGCTGTAAACCCCGGATATTCTTTCACGTGTTTTAAAAATGTTTTCAGCAGTTTTACGCTTCTTCTGTATTTTTCAGGGTATCTGCCGCATACGTAACCTCTAAAAAGAACGTTATCAAAAACAGCAATGCCGTTGTTTTTCAAGAGAGTCTGAATTTTAAAATTCATAAATATGTATTCTGACTTCATTGAGTCAACGAAGATAAAATCAAACTGCTTTCCTTCGGCAATGAAATTACTTATCACGTTGAAAGCATCATCACAGATTAAGTTTACAAAGAATCCCGATTTCTGTATGAACTCTTTTGCAATTTGCACTCTTTCACCGTTAAAGTCAACTGAAGTAATTCTGGATCTTCCGTTCAGGGCAAACAGCATTGAGAGGGTACTGTATCCAATTCCTGTTCCTATCTCTAAAATCTCTTCAGGTTGTTTTGTTCTACATATGATCTGGAGAAACCGTGCTGCTGAGGGGAGGAGTATGGGAACTTTATTTTCAGAAGCAAAGGTTTCTATCTCTTTAAGGAGAAACTCCCTTTCGTTAAATTGGCTGGTAAAATCTTCTATGTCAGGCGGAACTATTTCGCTACGATTTTGCCACCTCTCTTTAAGGTAGGAGGTTTCGTGATTTTTTTTATTTCCGATACCCATTTTTACCACCGAAACATCGTGAATTTAAGTGCTTTCCGTTTTGAGGGTTTTGAAAACAGGATCCTTGAAAACCTTGAGAAAATTTTAACAGAAAGGGACATTCTTTACCACTTGGGCGATTTTACCTGGCACGGAAAAGATAAAAAAGGTTTTCTAAAAAGGTGGCAGGCGCTTCCGTGCAGAAAAGTACTTGTAAAGGGAAATCACGATGAGGTCACATCTTCCGTTCTGCCCATTTACTTTGACGAGATTATTCCGTTTTTTAAGATACTTGACATCAGAGGGAAAAGGCTTTTACTTAGTCACTATCCTGCCCTTGATTTGAGAAAAAAGAGGCGGTACATAGATAGAATTTGCAGGGTAAGGTGGCTTTTTAATTTTTACAGGTGTGACCACCTTGTTCACGGACATGTTCACAGGAATTTGGCGAGAATACACTGCGGCTGCTTTCTTTACGGAATAAAATGTTTTAACGTTAATCTGGAATTTACGGGTTATTGCCCCGTTTCGGTAGAGGAGGTGATAAAGCTTGCTTGACTTGGGTATTTTAAAGTTAAGGGATTCTCTGCTTGACGTCATCCGATTGTTCTTCCGGGAGAGAAAGTTTATAGAGGTAGATACACCCGTACTTGTCCCCTATGAAAACCCCGATGATAACGTAGATAATGTAAGGGCTGTTTTTAAAGATTTTTCAGGGAAAAGGCACCGGTTTTTTCTCCATACATCTCCAGAATTTTTTATGAAAAGGCTCGTATGGCATGGATGTGAGAGAATTTTTCAAATCTGTAAAGTTTTCAGAGACGGTGAAACAGGTGATTTGCACAATGTAGAGTTTACGATGGTTGAGTGGTATAGAGCAGGCGGCAATTACAGTGACGGTATGGAAGAGACTGAAAGTATAGTAAAAGCGGTATTTGAAAAGGGAAAGGAGCTTGGCTTTAATCCCGATTTCTCCCTTGATTTTGAGAAAATGACCGTTGAAGAGGCATTTAGAGAATTTGCAGGTGTTGATGTTTTTGACGAAGATGCAGTTAAAAGAAAAGCCAATTTAGACAGTTACGAAGATGCCTTTTTCTTTCTCCTTGTTGATAAGGTTGAGAAGGGACTTTCCCGTATAAACAGTCCCGTTTTTCTCCACGATTACCCTGAAAGGTTTTCTGCCATGGCAAAGGTTAAAAACGGCAAAGCTGAAAGATTTGAGCTTTACATAAAGGGTGTTGAAATTGCCAATGGATACTCTGAACTTACCGACTACAATTCTTATCTCGGGAAGTTTTTAAAAAAAGGAGTTAAGGCGGTGGATAAAGGTTTTCTCCGTCTCTTAAAAGACAGACCTCTGCCTGAATCTGAAGGTGTTGCACTTGGATTTGATAGACTTTTAATGAAGGTTGCAGGAAAGGAAAGCATAAAAGAGGTTATTCCATTTACAGCAGCTGAACTTATCGGGGAGGTGTCTTTTGGAAAAGCTGATTGAAAAGGCTTCTGTTTTATTGGAGGCTCTTCCTTACATAAAACGTTTTTACGGTAAGACAGTGGTCATAAAGTACGGTGGTAACGCAATGGTGAAGGAGGAGCTAAAGAGGAGTTTTGCCAAAGATATTGTTCTATTGAAGTACATTGGGATAAATCCTGTTATCGTTCATGGTGGTGGCCCTCAGATAGGAGAGTTTCTTAAAAGGTTAAACATAGAAACAAGGTTCGTCGGTGGAATGAGGGTTACAGACAGAGAGACTATGAACATTGTTGAGATGGTTCTTGTAGGGAAGGTTAACAAGGAAATAGTGAAGCTTATAAATTCCCACGGTGGCAATGCAGTAGGACTTTCTGGAAAGGATGGAAACTTTATTGTTGCAAGAAAGATGGATTCAAAAAAGTACCTTTCAGAGATTAAGTCCTCTGAAGTTGCAGACCTTGGGTTTGTTGGAGAGGTCGAAAAGGTCAATCCGGAAATTGTACTTAAGCTTCTCGAGTCAAAGTTCATCCCGGTAATAGCGCCTGTAGGTGCTGGTAAGGATTTTGAGGCTTATAACATAAATGCAGATATAGTGGCAGGAGAAGTTGCGGCAGCACTTCAGGCGGAAAAATTGATAATGCTTACCGATATAGAGGGAATAAAGGATAAAAATGGAAATCTGATTTCAACGCTTTCAAAGGATGACATACCACCACTCATAGAGGACGGTACTATCTCGGGCGGTATGATTCCTAAAGTTAGAGCATGTCAGATTGCACTTGCGGCAGGTGTTAAAAAGGCTCATATAATAGATGGAAGGATTATTCATGCCGTTTTGCTTGAAATATTTACAAGGGAAGGTATAGGAACGGAGATTTCCTGAGGGGGGCTTATGATTGCTTCTGTATGTCCAAATCCCTGTCTTGATGTTTATTACTATACAACGGTTTTGATAGAAGATGACACAAACAGGGTAGAAAATCCCTATTTAAGCCCCGGTGGAAAAGGACTTAATGCAGCAAGGGTTATAAGCAGACTTGGTACATCACCCCATCTGATTACGACGATAGGTGGTTGTGTTGGTGAGTGCATAATGAGAGGACTTGAGGAGGAATCTGTCCCGTTTGAGTATGTAAAGATAGAGGGTGAAAGTAGGGTAAATACAATTCTTGAACAGAGAGGGAAAAAGAGTCATGTTCTCATAGCCTGTCGAGGACCTGTTCTCAATGAGAAGGAGATAAAAGAGCTTGAAGATAGAATATGCAGTCATTCGCCGGATTTCCTGATTTTAGGCGGAAGTGTCCCACCCGGGCTTCCTGATGACTTCTATGCAAAGGTTATAAAGCACTTTAAAAAGAAAGGGTGTAACGTTCTTGTTGATGCGGATGGTGAGCTTTTAAGGAAGGCGATAATGGCACTGCCTTTTGCTATCAAACCTAATAGGCACGAGCTTGAGAGACTTGTCGGCAGACCTTTATTTGATTTTAACGACATTGTTAAAGCGTCTAAAGAAATTGTAACTCAGGGTGTTGAGGTGGTTATAACTTCTCTTGGCAGGTATGGTGCCGTTGCTGTTACGGAAGAAAAAGTCATAAGGGTTGTTCCACCTGAAGTTAAGGTTGTCAATACAGTTGGTGCTGGCGATTCTGTTGTCGGTGGTTTTATCTATGCACTTGATAAAGGTGAAAATCTTGCAGAAGCAGTAGCTTTTGCAGTTTCGTGTGGAACTGCAACGGTTATGAGAGAAGGGCCAAAACTTTGCAAACCGGACGATGTTTACGATATCTATGAAAGGGTAGTTATTTCGTATCTTGATTAGTGGCGGGCCCGGGAGGATTCGAACCTCCGACCTACGGATTAGAAGTCCGTTGCTCTATCCAGCTGAGCTACGGGCCCCGGTGGAAGAAAATGGTCGGGGCAGCCCGATTTGAACGGGCGGCCTCGTGCTCCCAAGGCACGCGCTCTAACCAAGCTGAGCTATGCCCCGAATTGACAGAGGTAAATATAGGAAATGTTCCTCCCTTTGGCAAGTCCATGTACGGGTTCAATACATGGTGATACTTTCCTTTTTGTAATGTTAAAACGTTATTTTTCTAAAGTTCAAAGCCACAGAATTTTTTCACCTTCTATCAGGCTACCAAACGTTTCTCTTTCCCTTATAACCTTAAAATCTCTGTTAGAGACAAGAACTTCAGGCGGTCTAACTCTGGAATTGTAGTTTGAAGCCATTGAAAACCCATACGCTCCAGCACTTAAAATCGCAAGGATATCCCCCTGCTCACACCTTCCCACTCTCCTGTCCTTTGCAAAAATATCACCGGTTTCACAGACAGGACCCACAACATCCACAATTTCCACAGTTTCCTTCTTCTCTACAGGAACAATGTGGTGATAGGCATCGTAAAGAGAAGGTCTCATACAGTCGTTCATTGCAGCATCAACGATGTAAAATGTTTTTCCTTCTTTCCTCTTAACGTACAGAATCTCTGTAAGAAGAAGACCTGAATTACCGGAAATCCTCCTTCCCGGTTCTAAAATCAACTTACAATCAAGCTCTTTTACAAAAGGAACAATCATCTCGGCAAGAGAGGAAGCAGCAGGCGGTTTTTCTTCCGGATGATAGTTTATCCCAAGACCTCCACCTGCATCAAAATATTCAATATCAAGACCTTTATCCCTTAAAGCCTTAACTAAATCTGCCACCTTTGACGAAGCTTCTTTAAATGGAGAAACATCAAGTATCTGAGAACCTATGTGGAAGTGAATGCCAACAGGCTCTATCCATCTCATCTCTTTAGCTTTCATGTAAACATCAAAAGCTTCATCGTAGTCAATACCAAACTTACTTGTTCTCAATCCGGTTGAGATATAAGGATGAGTCTTCGGGTCAACATCAGGATTCACCCTAACAGCTATCTTTGCCTTCTTTCCAATTTTTTCTGCCACCCTATTAAGTGTTTCTAATTCCTGACGAGATTCAACGTTAAACATAAGTATTCCGCAAGAGAGAGCGTATTCCATTTCATCTCTTCTCTTCCCAACACCTGCGAAAACAATTTTTTCCGATGGTATTCCAGCATTAACAGCACGGAATATCTCACCAGCTGAAACGGTATCAGCACCTGCTCCCATCTCTGCAAGAAGTTTAAGAATAGCAATGTTTGAACAAGACTTAACGGCAAAAGCAGTAAGATGTCCAACATCACCAAATGCAGAATCAAACTCATTAAACCAATAGGAAAAAGCAGCTTTACTGTAAACATAAGCAGGTGTCCCTATCTTTTTAGCTACCGCCTGAACATCAACATCCTCAACAAAAAGTCTTCTGCCTCTATATCCTATAAACGGGAAAATCTCTTCCATGATAACCTCCAGAATTTTGTAAAGGCTATTTTACACTTTGTTTAAAAGTTACCCCATTTAAGCCAAGAATAGTTTCTGTATATGGAAAAATGTAATCTGCTACAAGTGTTGAATTCCTGAACTTCTGTCCCTCTCCAGATAGAAAGTAAGAACTGTTTAAGTCTTTTCCAGAAATCTTTTCAGTAACACCGTAAAGGTAAAATTGATTAAACAGGAGAAAAACAAGAAAAGCTGAGAAAACAAAGAAAACATACTTTACATCAAGTTCGAAAATCAAAATCACAAACACGATAAAAGAAACAATAAATATGATTGTAAAGGGTACAGAAACATGAATAACGCCGGGATGTAAAACTTTAAAAAGCCATTTCACAAAGACTATCAAAATCTCTCCAGCCTTTTCCGTCAAAGCGGTTAAAAACTTAATCTTAAATAGCGTAACTTCCGAAAGAAAACAAAGCAGAAGAAAAAGCGTGAAAAGAGGTGTTATAACAAACATAGAAATTGGCGAAAGAAGATTTACCGTTTTAAATCTAAAAACAACATAAGGAAGTGTAAATAAAAAAGGAAAGAGCACCAGAAAAATCTTCTTCTTAAAACCATCTGACTGCATGGCGGCAAAAATTCCCAAAGCACCAAGGAAAGAAAGTATAAAACCTGCAGAAATGGAAAAAAAGAGAGTCATCAAAAAGGCAGTCAAGACAGTTATATAGACGTAGTCAACCCTCCTGCCGTGGATTTTCAGAAAAACGGCAAAAAGGATAAAAAGGTAAGCCCTAACAGCAGAAACGGGAAATCCTGTAAAAGGCATTAAAAGAGTAAGAATAAAAATCGCTCTTTTAAGAGAAAACATCCTGAAGAGCTTTAGCCAGACCGCTATGAATCCAAAAACGACAGCAACATGAAGACCGGATATGGCAAGCAGCGGATAAATTCCCGTCAGTGCCATGTAAGCTTTAATGCTCTCAGGAAGGTTGTATCTAACGCCAAGAGTAACTGCCTCCACAAGGGAAGAGACGGGATAATCCAAGGAAGTTTCAGCACGCTGAGACAGGGCAAATCGAGCCCTCTCAAAGAAAGAAGAAAGCCCTCCTTTTTCAACAACACTTCCGTCCTTTTCAGAAACTACATCACCGACAGAAACAGAATCAAAAACAGGTAAATACCTGCCATCCGTTAAAAGTGCAACTTTTCCTTCTCCGCTTTCAAAAATCCACTTAACTTTCGGAACGAAAGGGAATGAGAAGAGCGAGAGAAAATAAACAAACAGTGAAACGAAAACGGCTGTAATCAGGATCTCTTTAATACCGTACTTTGAAGTGTAAACAATAAAAACAACACCCATGAAAGGAACTAAAAACAACGCTTTCAATTTTATAGCTACTGACAGAAGAAAAAGGAAAAGAACGAAAAGCGTATGCCTACTTACTTTCAAAGAACGCCTCGTATTTCTTTTTCATTTCAGGCGTATAGACTCTATTTCTCTTATCCTCATATATGACAAGGGGTGGGAGAACTTCCATGCCCTTTCCACCACCCTTTCTTGCCTCCAAAAGAAACAGATTGGCCTTTTCTTCCCGTGAAGGTTGTATAAATCTTATTCTCTTAGGCTCAAGATTTTTACTGCGGCAGAAAAAGATTGTATCCACAAATCTTTCAACAGGACAGACCAGATAAAATCGCCCCTTCCACTTTAAAAGGTAAGCCGCTGCCTCTATAAAGTCTTTTAACGTACCTTCAATCTCATGTCTTGCTATTGCTTTATAGTTATCCGGATTTATCAATCCCCTCTTCACTTCTTTAAAAGGAGGATTTGTAACAACAACATCAAACCTTTCCGCGGGGAAACAGCTCCTAACATCCTTTACATTAAGACAGAAGACATCAAGTCTATCTGTAAAACCATTAACTTCTGCGTTCAGTTTTGTAAGTTCCACGCACTCTTTAACAACGTCAACTGCTGCACCTGTAATATCTTCGTACTTTTCAAGCAAAAGCAGAGGAATAACGCCGCTGCCGGTTCCAAGGTCTATAAAACGTTCACCGGGCTGACAACGGACAAAATCGGCAAGCAAAAAGGTGTCCGTCCCAAAACGAAACCCTCTCCTCTTCTGATATATAACAAGCGATTCTTTTAAAAAAGTTGTCCTGTCTAACCCGGAAATGTCAATCACAACTAACCCGAAAGAGATTTAAGAACAACATAACCTATAACAAGAATGGCAAGGGTAACAAGAACTATGCCGCCGTAAGATGGCTTATAACTGCTAACGATATCTTCCCAGTTTTCAGGAAGTTTACCTTTATCAACACGCTTCCCTACCTCTTCAAGAAGATTTTTAAAGTTTTCTACAGAATCATCAATCAAATAACCATCCTTATTTCCGGTAACAATAAACAGGAATGTCCGACGGCGGGAAGAGAACCCAACGGATTCAATGTCGCTCCACTTAACGAAACCGCTCTTAAAAAGATCCCTTATCTCTATCCCTTCCTCAGAAATAACAACTTCGCGCTTCAAAAGTGCCACCAACCTTAAAAGAACGGGAACAACCAGAACCGCAAGAACGAAAAAGTTGATGTTCACACCATATTTCACAGCAACAGATACGAGGAAAACCACATATAATAATGTCAAAACAGCATAAGCAGCAATATAGAGGGGTAAACTCCTAAACCTTCTCATTACTTCTCCATTATAGCCTTAACGGTAACTTCGAATCTCTCAAGGCCTTTCTTAATGTTCTCCATCGATGTTGCGTAAGAAAACCTCATATACCCGGGATAACCAAATGCTGAACCCGGAACCGCTGCAATTTTTGCATTTTCAAGAAGGAAATCTGCAAATTCAAAATCATCCTTGAAGCCACCTTTTTCAATTACCTCCTTAACATTTGGAAAGGCATAAAAAGCCCCTTTTGGCATTGTGCACCTAACACCGGGAACTGAATTTAACCTTTCAACCATGTAACGTCTTCTTTCATCAAAAGCTTTAAGCCAATCGTTTAGGAAATCCTGAGGCCCCTTAAGAGCGGCAACTCCAGCTTTCTGCGCTATTGCGTTAACATTTGAAATAGACTGAGAATTTATCTTTATCATAGAAGAAATTATTTCCTCAGGACCGGCAGCGTAACCTACTCTCCAGCCTGTCATTGAATAGGCCTTTGAAAGGGCGTTTATCGTAACAGTAACGTTTTTAATTTCAGGTGAAAGAGAAGCAATGCTTACGTGCTTTTCTCCATCGTAGAGAAGTTTCTCATAACACTCGTCAGAAGCGATTAGTATTCCCCTTTCGGCACAAAATTTTCCTATTTTCTCTAACTCTTCAACAGGAATAACAGCACCTGTAGGATTACTTGGAGAACAGAGAATTAAAAGCTTCGTTCTATCTGTAACAGCTTTTTCCAAAAGCTCAACTGTAAAGACAAAACCGTTCTTTTCAGATGTTTCAACGAAAACGGGTTTTCCGCCAGCAAACTTAACCTGTTCGGGATAGGTTACCCAGTAAGGTGCAGGAATAATAACTTCGTCTCCCTCCTCTATAACAGAAAGCATAAGTGAAAAAAGGGCAAACTTTGCACCGTCGGTTATAACAACTTGTGAAGGGGAATAATCTATACCGTTATCCAATTTCAATTTTTCAGCAACGGCCTCCCTCAACTCAGGAATACCAGCAGCAGGCGTATATCTTGTAAAACCTTCATTCATGGCTTTTATTGCTGCCTCTTTTATATGTGACGGCGTTTCAAAATCCGGTTCTCCTGCACCAAAACCAATAACATCAATACCTTTTCTTCTCATCTCCTTTGCCTTGGCAGTAATTGCCATTGTAGGTGAAGGACTCATATTAACAACACGTCGTGAAAGTTTTACCATTCTTATCCTCCAGATAATTAAATTGGAACATTTCTAAAGAAAATTATAACTTATATTTATTAACCACAGGGCAGGGAAGAAAAGGAAATTGAAAGGCGGGGGAACACCCCGCTTATCGTCAAAGTTCTATCTCTTTATGTCTTGAAGCGTGACACTGAATATTAACGGCAACAGGTAGAGAAGCTATGTGACATGGATACCATTCTATTTTAACATCAAGCGCTGTAACCGTCCCACCAAATCCGGCTGGTCCTATTCCTAACTTATTTATCTTTTCAAGGAGTTCCTCTTCCAGCGCCGCATATCTTGGATCGGGATTTCTGTCACCTATCGGTCTCATAAGAGATTTTTTTGCAAGATAGGCCACTTTTTCAAACGTTCCACCAATACCGACACCAACAATTATTGGTGGGCACGGATTGGGCCCAGCTTCACTTACTGTTTCAAGGACAAACCTCTTAACACCTTCTACACCATCAGCCGGTTTAAGCATCGCAAGACGGCTCATATTTTCACTTCCACCACCCTTAGCAGCCATCTTAATCTTCAACTTATCACCTGGAACAATTGAGTAGTGAATAATTGGTGGCGTATTGTCTCCCGTGTTTTTCCTGTCAAAAAGCGGATCTGTAACGATGGACTTCCTCAGGTAACCTTCTGTATAACCTTCGGCAACACCTTCTTTTATTGCCTCGTTTATATCACCACCAACAATCCTGACATCCTGTCCTATTTCAATAAAGAGAACGGCAAATCCAGTATCCTGACAGTAGGGAATTTTCTTCTCCGAAGCTATGGCAGCGTTTTCCTTCAGAATTTCAAAAACGTTTCTTCCAACAGATGATTTCTCTTCTTTTATCCCTCTGTCAAAGGATGCAAGAACATCCTTCGGAAGATAGTAATTAACATCCATACAGAGATTCTTAACCGCTTCCCTTATCCTATCAACATGAATTTCTCTCATCTCTCCATCTCCTAAAGAGGAAGTTTATCAACAAGGTTCTTAACAGACTCAACAGATTTCCTCCATTGAGCCCATTCTTCGTCAGAAAGTTCCAGCTTTATAACCTTCTCCACACCATTCTTACCAAGAACAACAGGCACGCCAACACAAAGACCTTCAGCACCGTAATACTCTCCTGCATCACCTTCAAGATAGACACTGCAGGAAATAATCTTCCTCTTATTCCAGAGAATTGATACTGCCATATCAAGGATGGAAGCAGCTGGTGCGTAAAAAGCACTTCCCCTTTTAAGCAGCGAAACTATTTCACCACCGGCAAACCTTGTTCTGTCAACAAGTTTGTCAAGCTCTTCATCGGAAAGGAAATACTTAACAGGAATACCGCTAACCGTTGTATATCTTCTAAGAGGAACCATGTCGTCACCATGGCTTCCTATAACAAAAGCCCTTATGTTTTCAACGGATATTCCTGTCTTTTCCGAAAGGAAATAAGCAAAACGGGCAGCGTCAAGAGCTCCAGCCATTCCCATAACTCTGTGAGACGGAAATCCTGATACTTTGAGTGCCGTATATGTCATAGCATCAAGAGGATTCGTAACAACGATAATGAACGCTTCTGGAGAGTACTTTTTAATCTGTTCCGTTACACTCTTAACAACCTCAAAGTTTTTAAAAAGAAGGTCATCCCTGCTCATACCTGGCTTTCTTGGAAAACCGGCCGTTATTACGACAAGGTCAGAATTTGCAGTATCTTCGTAATTTCCAGTTCCTATAACTCTTGAGTTAAAGCCTAAAATCGGAGAAGCCTCCATAATATCAAGAGCTTTTCCTTTTGCAATTCCTTCATCGATGTCAATAAGATACACATCGGCAACTTCTCTCCTGGCAAGAAGAAGTGCAAGAGTAGCACCTATGTTTCCGGCTCCAACTATTGTTATTTTTTTTCTTTCCAATTTTCGCCTCCTGAAAGTGGAATTTATGAAACGGAAGGGATAGTTATTTTATCACATCAGAACTAAGCCTCTTCTTTCCCAGACACATTAAGAATCAACATAACCGTTCCTATAAAGACAGCAATATCGGCAACATTGAAAGCAGGCCAGTGATACTTCCCCACGTGAAAGTCAAGAAAATCCACGACCGTTCCGTAGATAATTCTATCATAGAGATTACCAAGTGCACCGCCAAGAATAAGAGACAAAGAAATTTTTAAATACAGAGGATACTCTTTTTTTGTCAAAAGAAGATAAATTAGAGCCACTACAATAACAGCCGGAAAAGCGATAAGCATCAAAAATCTGCCAGCACCCGTTGACGATGAAAAAATACTAAAAGCGGCGCCTTTGTTCTCCGCAAATACAAGGCTAAAAAAATCAGGAATAACAGTAACAACCTTCCCTTTCAAAAATCTCATAGCGAATATTTTGGTTATCCTATCAATAATAAAAACTGCACTAACAACCAAAAAAGGGATCAAACATCACCTCCATATACCTGAAAATCTACTGAGAAAAAATCCAAGATGAAAAAGAAAGGGTGCAATGATTGAACCGCTTTCCTCGTAAAGAATACCACAAACAATAGAAATGAAAAAATAAGAAACGGAACACAGGTTCCTTGAAATTGACAAAAAAACAAGAAAATAAAGAAAACTGGAAATAAGGTTCAACCTTGACACTCTCCAGAAGATATATTCATTTTCAAAGACAGAGTAGAAAAATCCTTTAAAGAAAAATTCCTGAGAAAAAGCATCAATAACCGCTACGGGAAGATAAATCCAGCTCGCAAATGGGAGAAAAATAAGGAACGAGAGACCATAAACAAATCCCTTTTTAAAGTTTTTAAATCCCAGTTCTTCAAACCGCTTTTTGTAAATCAGAACAGGAACAGCAACAAGACAGATAACGTTAACAAGAGGCTCTAAAAGCGGATAAAGCGTAACGGACAATCCTTCCCCTACAAAAAAGGCGAAGTAAGGCTTCATAAACTGACACCTTTCACACCGCTTCAAAAACACGACAAACCTTCCATGTGATAAAATTTTCACTAAAATTATGCAACAGAGGTGATAGAAATGGCAAATTACAGTGTTAAGGTTTTCATATCTTATAGAGAGGGCATCCTTGACCCTCAAGGTGTTGCAGTGGAGAAGGCAGCTCACAGCCTCGGTTTCGAAAAGGTAAAAAACGTCCGCGTTGGAAAATACATCACACTGGAAATAGAAGCTAACTCAAAAGAGGAAGTGGAGCAGGAAATAAGAGAAATGGCAAAGAGATTTTTAGTAAACCCTGTAATTGAAGAGTACACTTTTGAAATCTCAGAAAAATAACAGAGGTTAAAGATGAAATTTGGCATACCAGTTTACCCGGGAAGCAACTGCGACAAAGATATAGGATGGGTTGTAGAGAAAGTTTTAGGCAAAGAGGTAAAGTACCTCTGGCATGAAGAAAGGAATCTTTCCGACATCGATTGCATAATAGTCCCGGGTGGATTCTCCTATGGCGACTACTTAAGAGCCGGTGCAATGGCAAAACTTTCTCCAATATCAGAAGCAATATGTGAGTTTGCCGAAAAAGGTGGCCTTGTAATGGGCATCTGTAACGGCTTTCAGATACTTCTTGAGATGGGACTCCTTCCGGGAGCAATGATGCCCAACAAAAGCCTCTCCTTTATCTGTAAATTTGTTTACCTGAAAGTAGAAAACAACGAAACACCCTTCACTTCGTTGTACAAAAAGGGTGAAGTCGTAAGAATACCAATCGCCCACGCAGAGGGAAACTACACCTGCACGCCGGAAATTCTGAAGGAAATCGAAAAGAACGGACAGGTGGTGGTAAGATACTGTTCGCCGGAAGGAGTGGTAAGCGAAGAGTTCAACCCAAACGGTTCCCTAAACAACATAGCGGGAATATGCAACAAGAAAGGCAACGTGTTCGGCCTTATGCCTCACCCCGAAAGGGCATCCGAAGAAGTCCTTGGAAGCACAGATGGATTTAGAATGTTCAAATCCATAGTTGAAACTCTTTTAAAAGCGTGAGACGATGAAACGGCCTTCATGGGACGACTACTTTTTATCCATAGCTTACATGGTCTCCAGCCGTTCCACGTGTTTGAGGAGGAAAGTTGGTGCCGTGCTTGTCAAGGACAAAAGAATAATTGCAACCGGTTACAACGGTGCACCGTCAGGACTGCAGCATCCTGATGAGGTGGGATGCCTTAGAGAAAAGTTAAACGTACCAAGCGGTGAAAGGCACGAGCTGTGCAGAGGATTACACGCTGAACAGAACGCAATAATACAGGCTGCTCTCCACGGCGTCTCAACCAAAGGTGCCGTTCTTTACTGCACCCACTGTCCATGCAGCCTGTGCACAAAGATGTTAATAAATGCAGGTATCAAAAAAATCATATACGTTGAAGGTTATCCGGATTGGCTCGCAGGAGAGATAGCCCGGGAAGCAGGTCTTGAAGTTGTCCGGATAAAGAAGTTCTTTAAGGTGAAGGTAGAGGAAAATCCAGATGAAAACAATGACAATAGTACTGATAGATGACCAGCCATTTTTCCTCCTTTTTATGGAAGAGATGATAAAAAAAATTGACTTTCCAATTCCTATAGAAACAAAGTCGTTTCGCAATGCCGAGGATGCTCTTGACTTCATAGAAGAAAACAACGTGGATATGATCATATCTGATTACGTAATGCCTGAGATGAACGGGATAGAACTTCTTCAAGAGGTAAGGCAACTTCCGGATAAAGAATCTGTAATATTTATTATGGTTACGGCAGAACATGCAAGAAACATAAAGAGAAAGGCCCTTGCTCTCGGGGCTACCGATTTTCTGACAAAACCTCTGGATAAATTGGAATTCATTCCAAAGGTCAGAAATCTTTTAAGACTGCGCCTCAAAGAGTGTCTCCTAAAAAATAAAGCCCAGCTGTTGAAATATGAAATTGACCGCTCACTAAAAGAGATAAAAATGAGAGACCGGGAAATTATCCTGAGACTCTCAATGGCAGCAGAATTTAGAGATGAAATGACCGGACACCACATTGAAAGAGTTGCTCTGTACTCACAGTTAATAGCAAAAAACCTTGGCTATAGTGATGCCTTCTGCGAGGATATCTACCTTGCTGCTCCTCTCCACGATATAGGAAAAATTGCCATACCTGACTGCATTTTAAAGAAAAAGGGTAAACTAACACCGGAAGAAATGGAAATAATGAAAAAACACACGATATACGGTTACAGACTCCTTGCAAACAGTAAAGTTAAAGTTCTCGAAATGGCAGCAAGAATTGCCCTTTACCATCATGAAAACTGGGATGGAAGTGGATATCCATACGGACTGAAAGGGAAGGCAATTCCTGTTGAGGCAAGGATCGTTTCTGTTGCTGACGTGTTTGACGCCCTCGGTGAAGCAAGACCATACAAAAAAGGATGGAATATTCAGTCCGTTTTCAAATTCATAAAGGAAAACGCAGGTAAAAAATTTGACCCACAAATTGTCAAGGTCTTCCTTTCACTAAAAGATGAAATCCTTAAAATAAAAGAGCGCTTAACTCCCGATGGTGAAGCCTCCCACTCCCTCTTTAACGACTACATAGACTTCAAGCCACCTCCGATAGCTACTTAGAAATTGCATCTAAGGCTTTACTAAGCAAATCTTTTACAATATCTTCAGATGCACCATCAAGAATGGCAAGCTGAACCTTTTTAAAAAGGCTGCCTTCCTCCTGAAGTCCCATATTCCAGAGTATGCCTTTAATCGTGTGGGCGACGTCGGCAGCTTTCTGCAAATCGCCACCATTTAAAGTATTTATCAGCTCTTCAATATTCTCCCTCAAATTCTCAACACCGGTGTTTGCTATCACCTCAGAGGTATCTTTATCAAACTCCATTCCTAAAAGGTAATCAAGAGTAGCCTTTCTTATTCTCTCTTCGTCAAGTTTAGAAAGATCATAGCTATACATCTATATCCCCCGCAACGATACTAACCGCACCTTTTTCAAGCATTAACTCAACCGCTCTATCACCATCGTAAGGATTAACGTTAACTGCTCTAACAGCATCAGAGAGGAGGAAAACCTGATAACCAAGGTTCAATCCACCAAGGACAGTATGCTTAACACAGTAATCTGTTGCAAGACCTCCTACAAAAATCCTCCTTACTCCCCTCTCTTTCAAAAGGGAATCAAGTATTGTTCCCTGAAAACCGGAATAGGCCTCAAGCTCCGGCCTGTCTCCCTTGTTTATTATGAAAGCATCCGGCGGAAGCATAAGATCATCGTGAAACTCAGCACCTTTACCGTTTTGAAGACAGTGAACAGGCCACATACCGCCATTTTTCTTGAAAGATATGTGATTTTCAGGATGCCAGTCCCTCGTCGCAAAGACAGGCAAACCAGCTCCTGAAAACAGCTTTATATAGATGTTTAAAGGTTCAACTACCTTATCACCATCGGGAACCGGCAAAGCACCGCCAGGACAAAAGTCCTTCTGAACATCAACAACGATTAAAGCATCCCTTCCTGTCAACTTCACCTTCATCTTCTACCCTTCAAGAAGCTTTTCAATATCCTTCGGCTTCTCAACATTAACAACCTTTATGTTCCTCGTTATTCGCCTCATCAAACCTTTCAAAACATTTTTCGGACCTATCTCATAACATAAATCTATACCTTTACTTTCCATATATCTAACATCCTCAACCCATCTGACAGGGGAAAACATCTGTCTATAGAAAGAATCCTTCAACTCTTCAGGTTCCTTTAACTCCTTTACATCAGCATTGTTAAGGAGCGGAACGGTAAGCGTATTGAACGCCACTTTCTCCATCTCTTCTGCAAGTTTCTCAGCAGCAGGTTTCATAAGTTCAGAGTGGAAAGGAGCAGAAACGGCAAGCCTTACTATTCTTTTAGCACCTGCCTCTTCAAGCTTAGACTCTGCCTCTTTTAGCGCTTCTATCTCACCGGAAATAACTGTTTGCTCGGGACTGTTGAAATTTGCCACCTGTACAAATCCTGAAGTTACCGTCTTTAAAATTTCCTCTATCTTCTCTGCAG
Organism: Desulfurobacterium sp. TC5-1; assembly: GCF_000421485.1. Taxonomy (NCBI): domain Bacteria; kingdom Pseudomonadati; phylum Aquificota; class Aquificia; order Desulfurobacteriales; family Desulfurobacteriaceae; genus Desulfurobacterium; species Desulfurobacterium sp. TC5-1. The sequence continues at coordinate 1,176,799 of NZ_ATXC01000001.1, forward strand.
GAAGACCAATAACAGCGGTCATGCCACCTACACCTTCCGGTACAGCCTCCTGCATAAACTCACCTCTCTTTCTAACAAGATAAGCACCATCTGTAACAGAAAAACCACCAGCTGCACAACAAGCAGAAAATTCGCCTAAAGAATGTCCGGCCACAAGTTCAGGTTCAACTGAAAATCCGTTCTTCCTTAAAACTGCAAGCACAGCCATACTAACAGTTAGAATCGCCGGCTGGGCGTTATATGTAAGTGTCAATTCGCTTTCAGAAGACTCAAAACAAAGCTTTGCCATATCAATCTTGGCACCCTCAGATGCCATCTCAAAAACTTCACGTGCCTCAGGAAACGTATCGTAAAGCTCTTTTCCCATACCTGCATACTGAGAACCCTGTCCAGGAAATATAAAGGCAACTCCCATAAATAACCTCCTGCAAGTTTATAAATGTTTATAAATAAAGTTTATCATTTGTCTGCCTGCTTTAAATACAAAAGAGAAGAAGTGTGGATTTATAACTCAGCAAACCAAAAGTGCACTGTTAAAGATCAGAAAGAAAAACATTAATCCGGTAAAAGCCTCTCACAGATAGAGGCAACCTCAAACAGACTTAGAACAATTATCCGGTGTCATCAATTCTATGAACCTCAATATGGCTATCGCTGAGAAGCTTTAGGGTTATACTGGAAAATATAGGAGTGCCCGCCATGTATTAAACTCGTACATCCACTTGACACCCGGAACCAGATGTCTATATTATACACTGCACTGACGCGGGGTAGAGCAGTCTGGTAGCTCGTCGGGCTCATAACCCGAAGGTCGAGGGTTCAAATCCCTCCCCCGCAACCAATTTTTCACAACCTTGGAATAGCATCTAAAAGTTCTTTCGTATAATCTTTCCCTGGATTTTCAAAAATCTCTTCAAGTGTTCCCTCTTCAACAATTTCACCGTCTTTCATAACCATAATCCGATCACAGATATACTTTGTCGTTAAAAGATCATGAGTAATGAAGAGCATAGAAAGTCCAAAATTCTCCTTTAGCTCTCTAAGCGTTTTTAAAACCCACATTTTAAGCGTAACATCAAGCATTGAAATCGGTTCATCTGCAATTATCAGATCAGGTGAAACCAGGAGCGACCTTATGATAATGACTCTCTGTCTCTGACCACCTGAGAGCTCAGAAGGTTTTTTAACCGAAAGCCTATCATAGTTAAGGTTAAAACTAACAAAAAGTTCTCTTATCTTTTCTTCGTCAGGTAGAATGTCAAGAAGTTGCCTCCTGACAGAGAGATAAGGATGTAGAGAAGCAAGAGGATCCTGAAACATGCATGACATGGTCTTTCCACTAAACTCTATCTCTCCTTCATAAGGAACAAGCCCTAAAATTGCCCTCCCAACAGTCGTTTTACCTGAACCACTCTGACCAACTATACCTAAAACTTCTCCCCTTCTCAGCGAAAACGACACGCCTTTAACGGCGTGAAAAACTTCCGAGCTAAATATTCCCCTATTTTCAAAGGTAACTGACAGGTTTTCAACACGAAGAAGCGTATCCATCTGAACCTCCGTTCACACTACAGAACAAGTTTATAAAAAGTTTTCCGTTTGAGCAATCGGAAAGAAAAATGATATTCTTTAAGCACCACAAATTTTAAGAGGTACTTTGATGCTCCGTCAGGTTAAAAGAGTTGTTGTAAAGGTTGGAAGTCAACTGTTAGCAGAACAAAACGGACTTAACAGGAACTTCATTGCGAAAATAGCAGAAGAGCTCTCCATTCTTAAAAAAGAGGGGAAAGAGGTTATCCTGGTAAGCTCTGGTGCCGTCCTTGCCGGAATAAAAGTTTTAAACCTTTCAAGGAAGCCCAAGTCTCTCCAGGAAAAGCAGGCACTTTCAGCAGTTGGACAGCCGTACCTGATGGCAGCATACACAGAAGCCTTTAAAAAGCACGGATACAACATAGCGCAGGTTCTACTGACGGCGGAAGACCTGCGCTCAAAAAGGCGGTTTACCCACGCAAAAGATACGTTCCACGCCCTGTCTAAACTTAACGTCATACCAGTAGTAAACGAAAACGATACCGTTTCCGTTGAAGAGATAAAAATCGGAGACAACGATAACCTTGCCGCCCACGTATCTGTCGTCGTTGAAGCAGACCTCCTGATAATGTTAACAACAACAGACGGCATATTTGACAGGGATCCAAACACCTTTCCTGATGCAAAAAAGATAGATATTGTAAATGACATAAGTGAACTTCAGCTTACCTGCGACTTTTCCGGAAAGAGCTCTTTCGGAACGGGCGGCATGTGGACGAAAGTTGAAGCCGCCTTCAAAGCAGCAAGAAAAGGGATACCTGTCATCATAGCCAACGGAAGGGAAGAGAAAATAACGGTAAGAATCCTGAAAGGAGAAAAAAGAGGTACGCTCTTCCTACCTAAAAAGGAACTTAAAGCAAAAGCGTACAGAATTCTCTACCTTGAGAAACCAAAGGGGAAATTGATAATAGACAGAGGGGCTGCCGAAGCCGTAATTAACAAAGGGAAAAGCCTTCTACCTAAAGGTGTAAAAAGAATAGAAGGAACGTTTGAAAAAGGCGATGTTGTTGAAGTTTTAGACGTAAACGGGAAGACCCTTTTCAAAGGTATCGTCAGGTGCAGCAGCAGAGAACTTTACTCCTTCGACAAGGAGTGCATTCATAGAGACGACATGGTTTTCTTATAGTTGCCCATTTAAACGGCCGCATAAAGCAGGCGCTTCATGCGGTTTTTAGCTTTTCAGAAAGAATTTCAGCCAGAGTTTCCAGTCTTTCAAAGTCATCCCTTCCGGGAAATCCCTTAATCATTACAGGCTCTATCCATTCTGCCTTAATGGAAGATAAAACCGCCTTCAGGTGTTTTTCAACCACAGTCCCACTCCATCCGTAAGAGCCTATAATGGAGAGAAACCTCGTCTTGGGTCTTAAACCATTCATAAGGTAAGCAAATCCGATAACGGAAGGATGAGCACCTGCAAGAACTGCCGGAGATGCAAAAACCACGGCCGCGGCATCAACCAGTTCCATAGCAATGTTGCTCAAATCAGCAGTTATTAAGTTATACGGACGAACTTCAATGTTTCTCCTTGAAAGTTCTCTGGTTAAAAATTCAACCATCGTCCGCGTGCTCCCATGCATAGAAACAAACGGAATTAAAACCAGCGGTTTAACATTATCAGAAACCCACTCCCTGTAAGCGTTCAAAATAAATTCTGTCTCTTTTATGACAACGCCGTGGCTCGGCGCTATTATTTCAGGAGAAAGTTCCTCTATTAATAAAAGATGTTTCTTTATAAAGTTCCGGAAAGGCATCATTATTTCTGCATAATACCTCTTTGTTTCCAGATAAACTTTTGCTCTGTTTTCGTCAGTAGTGTCAAAAAGCTCACTCGTTGCAATGTGAGAACCAAGGAAATCGCATGAAAAAAGCACTTTATCTTCAACAGCATAGGTAAACATTGTTTCCGGCCAGTGAACCCACGGAGCCAGGAAAAACTGAAGCGTCTTACCGCCAAGATTCAAAGTTTCTCTGTCAGATACAATTTTAAAAACATCATCGGAAAGGAAAAGCAAGTCCTGAAGCATTGCTTTACACTTAGCATTTGTAACAACTTTAGCCTCCGGAAATCTTTCAAGAACATATGGTATAGCACCGGAATGGTCCTGTTCAGCATGATTAGAAACGATATAATCAATTTTTTCGATTCCAAGCTCCTGCAGGTTTTCAAAAAGCTCAGTTCTCTTGTAAGGCTCCACTGTATCAATAAGTGCAACCTTCTCACCTCCTAAGACAAGATAGGCATTGTAGCTTGTCCCTTCGGGAAGAGCCACGATTTCATCAAAAAGAACCCTGTCCCAGTCAACTGCACCTACCCAGTGAATACCTTTCTTTATCTCTTTTGCAGCCATCAAATCCTCCTGATAAATGCTAATGATTATCAACATTCTTTCAACTTATGATAAATTCACAGAAAAACAACTATATTCTATGGGAATTGAAAACATAAGGAAATATTGCTAAAATATGAATTTACTAAAATAGACTAAACCTACTCAAAGGAACAGATGGAAAAGGAGAAGAAAAACTCTGTAAGCTACAAAGAAATAGGGTATCTGTTAGAAAAGTTTGTCCTTCCTCTCGGGGGCTCCTGCATTATCACAGACGAAAAAAGAAAGATTCGATACGCAGCGAGAATCTCCTCACTGTGCAACATTTTAAGAAGGCAAGACACAAAAATGTGCTCCGAATTTCTTGAAGAAAATTTCAAGAGAGCAAAAGGAACAGACAAACCCTTCATAACAAAATGTCCCATAGGAAAGCTGGTATATACCATCCCGCTATACATTGAAGGAAAATTTAAAGGTATAGGAACAGGTGCTATAGGGGTAGCAAGCTTTTCCCGGAGGAGACGGAGAAAATTAATAGAGATAGCAAGAAAGGCTAACATTCCAGAAGGAAAGTTATTAAAACTTGCCGAAGAAGAGTTTCTAAATAAGCGCTATCTGATGACCAGCAATAGAAACATATTCTTCAGAGAAATTAAAAACAACGAATGTATAATGAAATCACTTGAAAAATTCATAGAAGTCCTCAACATAAGGGTGGCCTTAAAGAAAAAAAACCTCGAATGTCCCTACACCAATGACCTTATGGATGCAATAGAATATTTAATAGCCGGGAACTTCAGCCCATCTCCGGAAGAGTTCGACGGTGACACGGAAAAAGAATTGATACTAAAACTTGTTGAACTTGCCAAAAAAACCTGCAGGGAAATACTTAAAGTAACACTATCAGAATCTATAAGGTGGAAAGCTTACCACGACAGTTTAACGGGCGTTTACAACAGGTACGTACTTGAAGAAGAAATCAAAAAGATAAAAGAGCTGCGCCTTGCCCCTGTCGCCTTTATTTTAGTTGACATGGACGACCTTAAAAAAATCAATGACAGCTACGGTCACGAAATGGGCGACAAAGCCATTTACGCCGTAGCGAGAGCAGTAAAATCGGCCGTCAGAAGGAACGATGTAGTCGTCAGGATGGGCGGTGACGAATTCATAATAGTTCTCCCTGGAATAACAGAAAAAGAGGTAAAAGAGATCATAGAAAGGATAGAAGAAAATGTAGCAAGGTCTGCATCTATCTTTGGTCTGCCTTTCAACTTAAGCGTATCGATAGGTTACGAAATCTTAAAAGCTTACGAAGACCCCGAAGAAGCCATTTTAAGAGCGGATAAAAACATGTATAAATGCAAAAAGTGCAGGAAAAACGGCAGTGATAATGCAACCAAGAACTAACTTTCCTTCAGCTTTAGCTTTTTTATCCTTCTTTTATCAACGTCAACAACCTCTATCGTAAGGTTGTGATAATTCACCTTTTCACCCTTCTTCGGAAATCTTCCAAGAGTTTTAAGAACGAAGCCTGCAAGTGTTACGTAGTCCGCCTTCGAAGGCAGAGAAGTTTTAAGATATCTGTTTATTTCACTTATCTCTACAGAACCATCTGCAAGGAGAGAACCGTCAGAAAGCCTTTTAACCAGCGAATGCTCACCGCCAAACTCATCATCTATTCTTCCGACTATTTCCTCAAGTATGTCCTCTATCGTAACTATCCCGAGCGTTGAACCGAACTCATCAACCACGACGGCCATCTGAGTCTTTGCCCTTCTCAACTCTTTTAAAGCATCAATGAGGCTCATGTATTCGGGAAGAACAAGAATGGGCCTCAAAAAGTTTTTGACAGAGACAAACTTATCAGCGGCATCAAGGAGATCTGTAATCAGAATGTAACCGACTATATCGTCAAACCGCTCCCTATATACGGGAAGCTTTGAGAATCCGGTCTTATTAAAAAGTCTCAAAGCCTCTTTTACCCTTGAATTCATGTTAACGGCAACCACATTTACAAGAGGCACATATATGTCGCCTAACGTTTTCTCTTTAAGCCTCAAAACATTTTTAAGTATCTTCCTCTCCGTCTTTTCAAAAGCTGAGCGGGAGGCACTCTCAACAAGAAGTTCAAGTTCCTCTTTAGTAACAAAAGGATTCTTCTTCGTCTCTTCACCAAAAAGGCTGGTAAGGAACGCAGCAACAAAGGTGATAAGTAACGTCAACGGTCTGAACAATCGATGGAAAAAGTAAAGGGGATAAACTATTTTAAACGCAATCTTATCCGAATACTTCTGAAATAGACTTTTAGGTATAAGCTCACCAAAAGTGATTGTTAAAGGCGTAAGCGTTACAACGGTAAAAAGTTCAGGATAATTTCTAACGAAAGGATAAACAGAAGAAACGTTATTTACCACAAGCGCCGTAAATAGTGTAGCGGCTGAAACTGTTGAAATGTTCGTCCCGACCAGAGTCGTTGCAAGAATCTTTTCGGGCTCTTTCAAGAGCTGATTTAAAAGCATTGCGGTCCTGTCACCTCTTTTCAGGCGCTTTTTAAGCTCAACGCGACTGACAGATATGATAGCTATCTCACTTCCCGAAAAGAAAGCTTCAAAGGCAACACAGATCAGTATGGCAACCACGTAAAAACCGTTCACATCCGCTCCACGATAAGGGATTTAATCCTGTTGCCCTCCATCCTCTCAACCTTGAGCTTCAAACCACTCCACTCTACGCAATCTCTTTCTCTGGGAATCCTATCAAGGAGTCTCATAACAAGACCCCCTACAGTATCAACCTCTTTTTCCTCTTCCGTCATTTCATCTATACCGAAAAACTCTTTAAAATCCTCTATACTGACACTTGGATTAACTCTGTATTTCTTATTCCCTATCTTTTCAAAATCCTTCTCTTCAGTCTGCCGCTCATCTGGAATTTCACCGATAAGAGAAGAGAGAATGTCGTCAAGCGTCACAATGCCAGCCGTGTTCCCGTACTCGTCAACAACTATAGCAAGGTGCTTCTTCTTCCTCTGCATCTCTTCAAGAAGGTCATCAATTTCTTTAAACTCAGGGACAAAAAATGGCTTGTCAGTAAACTCAACGATGGGCTTTTCAAAGTCTTCCTCCTTCAACTGAAGAGGAATTATCCTCCTTGTATAGAGGATCCCTTTTATATCGTCAAGGTCTTTACCGTAAACGGGAATACGGGAAAACCGCCTTTCTTTTATCCTTTTTAAAGCGTCTTTTACCTTCATACCGGCAGGGAGAGCGAAAACTTCATGTTTTGGAATCATTATCTCTTTGACATCACTCTCATCAAGGTCAAGAGTTCTGTCAATCAAATCCTTTTCCTCTTTAGCAATAACTCCTTCTTTCGCACCCTCTTCAACTAATATCATAAACTCTTCGTCAGAAATAACTTTCTGTTCACTGAAAAGTTCAATACCAAAAGGCTTTAAAATTAAGGAAACAAAACTTATAAGCAGAGTTCTTACAGGCGTAAGTATGAAACTGACAAATTTAATAAACTTTACAACAAAAAACGCGTACTTTTCACTGTATTTAACAGCAAAAGTTTTAGGCGTAACCTCGCCAAAAAGCAAAAGAGCAACAACTGTAGATGGAACGGCATAGATAGAACCCTTCTCACCAAAGAGGTCTATAAAAAGGAGGGCAGCCGTTGAAGAGATGGCAATATTTACCATCTCGTTTCCTATGAGGATCGTGGCTATGAGTTCCGCAGGATTCTGAAGAAAGTCGTATATCTCTTTAGCTGCTTTATCTCCCGCAAGAGCAAGCCTCTCAACCCTCAAACGGCTCAGAGAAAAGAATGCCGTTTCAGAAGCGGAAAAGAGAGCCGAAAACAGCAGAAGAACTGCTAAAATCAATCCTTCAGCTATTACGCTACTACCACCGCCCGGATCCATCTTTTACGACTCTCCGTGATGAATCATCTTATTTATTATAAAGTTTTGGGCGGCGGTAATCAGGTTGTTTGTCATCCAGTAGAGGACAAGTCCTGCCGGAAATTTTGCAAACATGAACGTAAAAACTATCGCCATAACATAAAATATTTTCTGCTGCTCAGGATTGGCACTTGGCGTTAACTTCTGCTGAAGAATCATTGAAAGACCCATAAGTATAGGCAGAACAAACGTAGGATCCGGTGTTGAAAGATCTTTAATCCACAGAAAACTTGCACCTTTCAGCTCAACGGCATTAAGAAATATTTCGTAAAGAGCAAAGAAAATGGGAATCTGAAGAATCATGGGCAGACAGCCGCCCATGGGGTTAACGCCCTCTTCTTTATATAGTTTCATCATCTCTTCATTGAGTTTTTTAGGATCCTTTGCGTACTTCTTCTTCAGCTCCTCCATTTTTGGAGCAAGAACCTGCATTTTTTTCATTGATTCAAAGCTTTTATGAGTAAGAGGATGCATTATAATTTTTATAATCAGAGTTAAAACAATAATTACAAGGCCGTAATTTGGAATAAATTGATGAAGGAAGAGAAAGAATTTAAGGAGCGGTTTGGCAAGAAAACCGAAAATACCAAAATCGATAGCCTTATCCATACCAAGTTTTTCAAGTTGAGAAAGCTCCTTGGGTCCAAAAAACGCCTTAAAGGAAGCCACGTGGCTATTTACGATGGACTTGCCCTTTGAGGCAACAATGTCAACGGAAAAGGCCGAATCCCTAACAGCACATAAGAAGTATTTATCTTCTTCTCCCGCCCATTTTACAGAGTTAAAAGATGCAGATGTAATCTTTTTAACGTCTATCCTCTCCACCTTTCCGTTTGAAAGCTCAACTACAGGACCTATATGTCCCATACGTGATGTGTGAGCCTCGTTAATCTTTATGTCAGGTCCGATTATTACCGAAAGCTTTGTGCCTTTTAAGCTCTCTTTAACATCAATTACGTAGTTATCGGGATGAAAGGTAAACTCTTTAACGAAGACCCTTCCGTCGGGTAAAGCTCCCTTAAGGACAAGTTTCTCAGGTGATTTAGAAAGGGAAATAGAAGAGGCAGAAGCTTCAAGAGGTTCCGAAAGAAGCCACCTATTAACCGTCTCATTGCTTGAAACGGTCGTAAGAGGAAAGAGCTTTAATCTCTCCGCCGCATCAGAAACAAGTTCCGCCTTGTACTTTTTAACGTAAAAGCTCACAACTGCGCCATTAACTTTTGAGATTTTAGCCGTGTAAAGGGGTGTATCAACTCTAATAAAAGCTCCGGTCTTTTCAAGTCCTTTAACGGGAAATCTATAAACATTCTCTTTAACCGTTGAAGCTGTCGTGCTGGCCTTTTTAACCTGCTGCTTACCCTTAGTAAATCTTGTAAAAAGGGCAAAAACCAAGAAAGTTATAGCAACTGCCTGCATGATTACAAGCAACTTCTTATTCTGCTCTTGACTCATACTCTCTCTCCATTCCTCAAATTTTATGGATAATCAACACCGCCCGACGAAAAAGGATTGCATCTCAAAATGCGCCAAAGGGCCTTCAAAACACCTTTAAAAATTCCATACTTTTCTATCGCAAGAATAGCATAATCAGAACATGTTGGATAATAACGACAGCTTTTAGGTAAAACGGGCGAAATAAACCTTTTATAACCTTTTATAATTTCTATTAGCACTCTCTTAACCATTATTCATCAATCCTTTAAAATACCGGCTTTCGAAGCAAGTTTTAAAAAATCTTCCTCTACTTCACGGTAAGAAGCACCATTCATACCTTTTTTTGCTATAAAAACTATATCACAGGGAAGGAGTCTGTGTTTGTTAAGCCTGAAAACTTCCCTCATTAAACGCTTCGCTCTGTTCCTATCAACCGCTCTTTTTGAAAAACGTTTTGAAGCTATAAAACCAGCCCTTGGCTTTCCGCTTTCCTTCAAAATAAAATAAAGAGCCATGGTGGAACCACCCAGGCTCTTCCCAGATTCAAAAACATATTTAAAATCACGACTCTTTCTTACCCTATCCTCACGGGAAAAGGTAAAAGTTATCTTCTTCTCCACTCGTCACTTACCGTAAGCTTCTTACGGCCCTTCTTCCTTCTTCTTCTGAGAATCTCTCTTCCAGTCTTACTCTTCATTCGAGCTCTAAAACCATGAACTCTCTTTCCGTGTATTCTACTCGGCTGATAAGTCCTCTTTGTTGACAATTTGCACCTCCTAAAACTCTAAATAGACAAACCTATCGGAATTTAAGATTTTGTAGAAGGAAATTATATGCAACCTTTCCGTTTTGTCAAAAAGTCAAATACGCTCCTCCAACTTTAGAAACCGACGGGCCATCTTTAACATCAGTCTCTTTTCTTCAGAAGCCACTACCTTCTTTATATACGCTATCTCATCAGGATGAACCGCTATAAAATCAAAACCGGAACGAATAAGTTCTCTTATAAGGGAAAGGTTTGGAGAAAGCAGTGTATCCCCGCTGACAAAAAGTTTTCCATAGTTACCTTTAAAAACACTACCGGTTACAAATGGTGTCTCTTCCTTGCAAAAAGATGGAACATCGGGCGGAATCTTAACGCTGGGAGAAGAAGCAGTCCACACATTTGTAAAACCTTTATTCCTTGCCTCTTTAACTGTTTTCAGCACTGCTTCTTCCTCTACATTTACTATAACCGGCTTTGGAAAGGCCGTTTCCGCTGTCTCAAGCAAAACTCTCTCAAAAATCTCTCTGTTAACGCCACCGATATTGAAGAATATCCCGTCACAAGGGAGGAAACTTAAGGTTCTGGCAACGTCAACATCTGTTGCTTCCGCAAAAACCTTAACACCAGTAGGATAAAAAGGAACTTCTTCAAGAACAGATATCTTTCTCAGCAGCTCTTTTTTTTCTTTGATTCCAACAGCACAAACATCTGTAAAATAGGAATCGCCCCCTCTCGAAATAACAAAATCGAGCCTTATAGCTCTACTAAAATTTTTCTCTACGGAAAGGGCAAATTTGGCAAGTGTCAACACCTCCTCATCGGAGAGACTTGCCATCAAAGCTCTATCATCGGATATTTCTGCCTCTGTAATATTTCCGGTTTCAGAATCTATAGAAAGCTCTGTGTACTTTCTGACAATCTCTTTCTTTATCCTCCAGAATTCAAAGGTTTCCCTGTCAACCCTATATTTATCAAGGTTGAGCTTGTTACCCTTTATATATCCACATATACCCCAGCTCGATTCAATTATCACCGTGTTATCACCGGTAAGAGGATCAGAAGAGTACAGGAATCCCGAACTCCTTGCATCTATCATTTCAGAAACAATCGCCGTATCCTCCATCTCTTCAATAATCTGCAAAACGGCTCTTTTCAGCTTTCCTAAAGATCCGATGTTGAAAAAAGTTACCCTCCCCTCTTTTTTCCCCGTTTTAGCAATAAACCTTTCAGCCCCCGACTTTTCCTTTAAAAGGTAAAAACCTCTCTCTATCTCTTCCTCAGAAGCCCCGGGAAAAACCACAATTCCGGCAGGTACCGGTGCTCCACTTGCAACAAGAATCCCAAAATCAAAAATCTCATCAGCCCTTTTAATAGAAACTATCTCTTCTATAAAGGCCACGTTTTTTAAACCTGTCCTTAAAGTTAAAAGCTCTTTAACCCTCTCCATAGAAACCGGAACCCTTATGAGAGAAAGACGTCTGACTATAGACTCGTGAACCCTTTTTATTTCGTCATCTAAGTTCGCAGACTCTAAATTGGGTAAATCTTCTATTCTTATAACGGCTTGCCCGGCATAAAATAGAAGGGTTATTATTCTCTGAGACGTATGATAAAACTCTGTCTGGACATGAAAATCACCGGCAGGCGTTTTTACATTTGTATTTAGACTCCGTATTCCTTCCATATTTTCCTCCAGCTTTAATAAAGAATATACCATACAATCAACAACAGCTTTTACCCCTTGACAAATTGCCAATTTGAATGTAAATATTGCGTGCTTTCCCGCAAAAATTTTTTCAGGAGGTAAGAATGGAGACAGTAAAGTTGGAGGCTACCCGCAGAGAAAAGACAGGCAAAGGGGTAGCAAGGAAGTTACGCAGGGAAGGCCTCCTTCCAGCAATTATCTACGGCGGAGGGAGACCGGAAGCAACACCAATCGCAATAAAAGCGAGCGACCTGAAAAAACTTAAACACCACTCAGGTCTTATCAACATCAACATCGAGGGTGACGAAAGGATCTGCATTCTCAAAGAGATTCAGTACAACTACCTCGGCGATGTACCAATCCATGTGGACTTCCATGAAGTAACGTTCGGCGAAACAATCGTAACGACAGTAGAACTTGAATTTGTAGGAACACCTATTGGCGTTAAAGAAGAAAATGGAGTCCTCGAAATCTTCTTCAGAGAAGTTGAAATTGAAACACTTCCAAGAAACATTCCAGAAAAACTGGTTATAGATATCTCTAACCTGCACGCAGGCGATGCCCTCCACATCAGCGATATACCTGTCCCTGAAGGTGTAAAGATTCTTGAAGACCCGGAAACGGCAGTTGTTGTTGTTTCTGAAACAGAAGAGGTAACACCGGAAGAGGGTGAAGAAGAAACTGAAGAGGCAGCAGAATAACGATGATTAGACTCATCGTTGGGCTTGGAAATCCCGGGAAAGAGTACGCATTAACAAGGCACAACATAGGATGGTGGGTGCTCGACCGGGTTGCAGAAAGGTTCAACGAAGAATTTTCGAGAGAAAAATTTAAAGGTATCGTCGCGGAAATTCCCGGCACACACGGGAAGGTAACGCTCCTAAAGCCGTTAACGTTTATGAACAGGAGCGGCGAAAGCGTAATTGAGGCCGCTAAGTTTTACAAGCTCAAGCCGGAAGAGATATTAGTCGTTTCCGACGACTTAGATATGCCTGTCGGAAAAGTTAGAATGAGACTTAAGGGAAAGCACGGCGGGCATAGAGGTTTAATGTCAATAGAAAAGCACCTTGGAACGGATAACTTTCCAAGGCTAAAGATAGGTATCGGAAGACCGGCAAGAAAAGAAGAAGTTGTAAACTATGTACTGCAGCCATTTACTGAAGAGCAACTACCTGTGACTGAACAGGCAGTTGAGAAAGCGGCAGACTGGATAGCAGAAATTATTGAAGGGAAACCCGCAGAAGCTAAAAGTGCGAGCTTCTAACCTACAAAGGAGGTAAAGAATGAGAGAATACTACTATGAAACAGTTTACATACTCAGACCAACTCTTTCAGATGAAGAGATAGAAAAAGCCATAGAGAAGGTAAACAACGCCGTTGAGAAGTACAATGGAAAGGTGCTTCACATAGATAAGTGGGGCAAGAAGCAGCTTGCATATCCAATCAATGACTACCAAATGGGATACTATGTTCTCATTCACGCTTACACAAATGATAGAAACTTCGTGAAGAATCTTGAAAACTTCTTCAGAATAAACGAAGATGTAATAAGATTTCTCTCTTTTAGAATCAAACCTTCAGAAGTAAAAGGACTCAAGAAAGAAGAAGCTAAATCCGATTCTGAGGCAAACAATGGCTAATTTAAACAAGGTTTTTCTTGCCGGAAGGCTTACAAGGGATCCGGAGCTCCAGCACACAAACTCTGGAACACCCTTTACAAGATTCACCATAGCAGTAAACCGCAGCTACAGAGACAGAAACGGCAACTGGCAGGAAGAGACCTCCTTTATTGACATCGTTGTGTGGGGAGATGCTGCAGACAGGGCCGTAAGCAGATTCAACAAAGGAACGGAAATTTTAGTTGAAGGCAGACTCCGTCAATCCAGCTGGGAAACCGACTCAGGCGAGAAACGTTCTAAAATTGAAGTTGTTGCAGATAGAGTTCAGCTCCTTAGCCAACCTTCAGGTAAAGGTGAGGAAACAACAGACATAGACGACATTGAATTTTAAGGAGGTTTAAAATGGCAGAACAAAGAAGATTTATCAGGAGAAGGAAGTACTGTAAATTCTGTGCACAAAAAATTGAACATATAGATTACAAAAACGTTGAACTTCTCAAACCTTTCATCAGTGAAAGAGGAAGAATTATTCCAAAAAGAATTTCTGGCGTATGTTCAAAGCATCAAAGACAGCTTGCAAAGGCTGTAAAAAGGGCAAGACACCTCGCACTACTACCATTTGTTAAAGTGGACTGATGAGAAACGTCAGGATATCCTTAATACTTTTTGCTCTTACATGCATAGCCGGAGTGGCAATGGGCAATGATGTCTTTGCCGCTTTCGGCTGGGGTTTATCACTCTTCATTCCCGTAACCCTGTTCATGGGAATTGAAAGAGAAGGGTTTGTTTTCCCTGGCATAGCAACTTTAACAGGAATAGGAATAGTCTGGCTAACAGGTGGATGGGAAACGGCTCTGAACGTAGCTGAAATGGTAGTACCCGGCTATATTACGTGGTTCTTGCTTAAAAAGGACATGAAAGGAGAAAGGCTTTCTCTGCTCCTTACAATGTACTTTTACCTTATCTCCATAGGCGAAGATTTCTTTTTCGGGCCACCTCAAGACATAGAGCCTATAAAAGCAATAATCCCTTTTAGATGGGGACTCTACTTTTACACTTCGGCACTCTTTGCCGTAATCATAATAGGCACGATAGTGCTTGTAGCTAAAAGAGATATTGAGTTTAAACGGATAAACTTTGGTGTAATTCCAGTAATACTGTTCATATTAAGCGGTATAGCAGCTGTTTTTAAACCGCTTCCCGCCATACAGATAGCTGGAGCAAACGCACTTATAGCAACGTGCGGCTTTTTCCTCATACAGGGATTTGCCGTAGTAGCAGGCATAATGGAAAGATGGCGACCTCTAAGCAGAATTATCACCTTTTTTATAGCCATACTTTTCCCGTTAGCAGCACTGGTTATAATAACACTCGCAGGATTGTTCGACTTCTGGTTTGACTTTAGAAAACTTAAAGGAGGGTTGCAATGAAAGTAATCCTGATTCAGGATATGGAAAATCTTGGAAAGGTGGGCGACATTGTTGAAGTAAAAGACGGGTACGGCAGAAACTACCTTATACCTCAAGGTATCGCCCTTCCTGCCACAGACTCAAATATAAGAAAAGTAAAGAATGAACTTAACGCGCTCAAGAAAAAGGCTGCCAAGCAGTTAGGGAAATTTAAGGAGCTTGCTGAGAAACTCTCTTCCGTGAGAGTAACGATAAAGCACGAAGCCGGTGAAGAAGGAAAGCTTTTCGGCTCAGTTACAACATCTCAAATCGAAAAAGCCCTTCACGAAGCTGGATACGAAGACATCGAGAAGAAACAGATTATCCTTGAAAAACCGATCAGAGAAACGGGCACCTACGACGTCAAGATCCACCTCTTCCAGGACATCGAAGCCACAATTACCGTTGATGTTGTCCCTCTAAAAAAAGAACAATAATCACCGGTGGCTGCCCTCCGCAGCCACCTTTCTATAAAACACACACATGGCTTTTAAAGAACAATCCTTGCAGGAAGGTTTCTTCTTACAAAATTCCTTACACTGCCTGACAATAAGTGCGTGAAATTCCCCAAAAAGCTCTGCATCTGACGGAAGGCAAACTTCAACCATTTCCCTTAAAACATCATAATCAACCTTTTCAGAGTCAATTTTTCCTAAACGGAAAAGGAGCCTTTTTGTATAAGCATCAACCACAAATATCGGCTTTTTAAACGCATAAAGAATCATTGAATCTGCCGTCTCTTTCCCAATACCCTTAATGGAAAGCAGTTTTTCTCTTAAGTCATAAAGGGAAAGTCGGGACAGTTTTTCAATCCCACCACCATTGAGAATAAACGATGAAAATGCCTTTAACCGTTCTGCCTTCTGGTTATAAAAACCCGCAGGCCTTATAAGCTCTTTCAATCTTCCATCAGACACCTTAATGATAGCTTCCGGTGATAAAAGATTTTCTTTTTTCAGATTTGCAATAGCTTTCTCAACATTGCTCCATGCAGTATTTTGAGTAAGAATAGCACCAATACAAACTTCAAACTCCGTATCAGCAGGCCACCAGTACTGCGGTCCAAAACATTTTAAAAGACGGTTAAAGATCTCTCTCATCAAAGCCACCCCTTATTCTCATATTCCAATACCAAATTGATTGCTAAAACGACCTTTCTGCCCTAAATTTATACAGAGCGGTTAAGAGCTGTCTGTGTTCATCGCATTCATATTCCGTGTGAAGAGCGGGTGCCTTGCCCGCTCCTTTTTATTTGCCCCCAACCAAATTTAGGAGTGAACCATGAATGAGGAAAGAGTATCTAAACTTATAGAAAAAGTAAAAGAACTCTTGCTTCCAATACTGGAAGAGGGAAACTTTGAATTAGTTGATATAGAGTTTGTTAGAGAACCGATAGGCTGGGTACTGAGAATATACGCCGATAGAGAAAACGGTGGAATTACCATTTCCGACTGCCAGTGGATAAGCGAAAGGATTGGAACGATACTTGACGTCGAAGACCTGATACACCACCCCTATAACCTTGAGGTATCCTCACCGGGCCTTGATAGACCCTTAAAAAAACAGAAAGACTTTGAGAAACAGATTGGAAACGTCGTCAAAATAAAGACGACAGAACCTCTCGATAATCAGAGAAACTTCAAAGGTGAAATACTCTCTGCAGATGACAAAGGCGTAACCATTCATGATGTATCAAGGAACACCGAAGTAGAAATACCTTTTGAAAAGATCAAGACTGCCAAGCTTGATCTTGACTCTCTTTTCAACAAGTGAATAAGGAGGAACTAATGGAAAGCCTTGGAAAAACCATAGAGATGCTCTGCAAAGAGAAGGGTATATCAAAAGAGGATGTAATAGCAGCCGTTAAAACAGGAATAATAAACGCTGCAAAGAAGGCAGGATACAGAGGCAACCTTGTCGTTAAAATAGACGAGGATGGCAAGGATTTTGGCATATATCAGGAAAAAGAGATTGTGGAAAAGGTAGAAAATCCTGATTACCAGATAACACCAGAAGAAGCCGAAGAGATAACGGGAGAAAAGAAAAGCACAGGCGACAAGGTCTTAGTAGAAATAAAAGCTGAAGAGCTTGGAAGAATAGCAGCAAAGGCAGCTGCACAGGTTATCCATGAAAAGATAACAGAGGCAGAGAGAAAGGCACTCTACGACTACTACAAAGAGAAAATCGGCGACATTATCTCCGGAACAGTAAAACAGATAATGAGAAATGGTGACATTGTAATAGACCTTGGAAGGGTTATAGGTATTCTTCCCAGGGAAGAACAGATATCAAAAGAGCGTTACCGTTTAGGCGAAAGAGTAAGAGCCTACATATATGACATTGTTTTTGACTACAGGCAGTATAAAAAGAGAGGAAAAAGCAGGATAGGTGATTATCCGCCACCCTACGTAATCCTCTCAAGAACACATCCAAAGTTTCTGAAAAGACTTATGGAAATAGAGATACCTGAAGTGGCAGAAGGGTTAGTAGAGATAAAGGCCGTTGCAAGAGAACCGGGAATAAGGGCAAAAGTTGCCGTTGACACAAAGGAAGAGCACATAGACCCTGTAGGTGCCTGCATCGGCGTTAAAGGCAGCAGAATTCTGCCGGTCTCAAGAGAACTTTCCGGCGAAAAGATAGAGATAATCAGGTGGACTGACGACATAGCAGAGCTTGTGGCCAGAGCGCTATCACCGGCGAAGGTTCTCCATGCAGAAAGTTATGAAGATGAGGATGGAGAACTTAGAGTAGAAGTCGTAGTACCGGATGACCAGCTCTCACTGGCAATAGGAAAACACGGTGTTAACGCAAGACTTGCCTCAAAACTTGTAGGACAGATAGTCGGTATTGACATAATCAAGGAATCTGACTTTAAGAAAATACAGGAGCTTGAATCACTTGAAACAGAAGAGTAAGATGCCAGAAAGAACATGTGCAGGTTGTAGAAAGAAAGGCGAAAAAGAAGAGTTTATACGATTTATAACGTTTGAAGGTAAACCCCTTCCAGATATTAAAGGAACATTACCTGGAAGGGGTTTTAATGTCTGTCCCGACAGAGAATGTATTAAAAAATTTGTGAAGAAACAGTTCAAGGGAAAGATTGAACCAGAAGAAGTTGCTAAAGAAACGATAAAACAGCTAAAAAACTATCTCCTCTCTCTCCTTTCCATGGCCCACAAATCAAGAATAACAATAGTTGGTCAGGATAATATAAAAAAAGCAAAACCCGAAACTGGCACGCTGTTTATTTCAAGAAACTTAAGCAGAAAAACCGCTGAAAGTCTCAAAAAGTACGGGACAACAGTTATAGACAGTATTTTCACCAGCGGAGAGATAGGAAATGCCTTAAAAAAAGAGACAGAAATAGGAGTCGTTTTTGTAGAATCTATAGGGGTTGGCAAAAAAGTGGAAAATATTGCTTCAAAATTAAACAAACTCATAAAAGAATAAAACAATATTAGCATGGAGAAAGTGGAGAGATTTTTTATCCTCATCCAGTCCCCCCTCACATAAATTCTTCCCGATAATTCTCTTCACAACTTAAACTCCTTCCACATATCAACTCTTCTGTGATAAACTCAAGTAATAATACTCCTTACGGAGGAAAAGGTGAAAAGAGACATCTTGGCTTTCGGTTCCATCGTCATAGATAACCTGATGATAGTTGATAAATTCGCGGCCCTTAACGAAACAGTACCCGTTAAAAAATACCGCTACACGTACGGAGGTGCCGGGGCAAATGTCGCCGTTGCAGCAACGAGGCTTGGTGTCAAAAGTGGCCTGTTTGCAGTTTCCGGCTACGATTTCAAAAAGATGAACTACGAAAAGTGTTTAACAGAACAAGGGGTTGACGTAAGAGGCGTAATAAGAACTACCGAATTTCCGATGGCGAGAAGTTTTATATTGAGCAAGGAAGAGAGTGAGGATCAAATTCTCTACTACTACGAAAGCAAAAAAGCGGTGGCAAGACTCCTTTTCCACAACATCCACCTTGCAGAATCACTCGCCAGAGAGTACAGGATACTACACTTTTCGACAGGACATTTTGAATTTTACAGGCGATTTTTAAAAAAGTACAAAGGAAAACAGTTAATCAGCTTTGATCCAGGACAGGAAACATTTTCCTACCCATACAGAGTCATAAGACTCCTGAAATACTGTCATCTCCTCTTCATGAACAACCACGAGGCAAAAAGGATAAAAGAAATTTTAAAACTTAAAAGCATCAGAGAGATAAAAGGACCTTCACTGATCTGTATATCTTTAGGCGCACAGGGGTCAATAATTCTATTTAAAGGTCAGGTTTTCAGAATACCTGCCGTTAAATCTTCAAGGGCTGTTGATCCAACAGGTGCTGGAGATTCACACAGGGCCGGTTTTCTGACAGCTCTCTTAAAAGGCTACGACATAGAAACAGCCGGCAGGATAGCTTCAACTGTAGCATCTTTTACTATAGAAGCAGAAGGTGCTCAAACGAGTCTTCCAACGTGGGATAAAGTTGTAAGGAGGTATGAACACTTCTTTAAAGAACCCCTGCCAGAACCGAGCAAATCGTGGGAAGAAACTCTTAAAAGTTTGAGTTAAGCTACTCCCGCCCCTCCTTCAATCTTGTCAAAAACTCTTCAACGCTGTCGGATGGATCAAGTTCCGTCGTTGAAAGATCCCACCTTATGTTTGATTTAACTTTGTAATCTAACTGTATCTCAAAATTTGAAAGTATCTCTTCAATCCTGGTTAGAACCTTTACCTTTGATTCAAGGTTTTTATCCAGAATGTAAATAATGCCTATTGAATAATCGTCAAAGAGAAAGAGAGTATCCGTAGGCCTTATGTGACTATCAATATAGTTAATAATAATATCCCTGAGTTCCTGATAGTTGCCAAGATGAAACTTAATCCTTATCCCTAAAACCGTCTTATTCCTTTCAAAAGACATCCTTTTTATAAGTCTGCTCAGCCGATATTTTATGAACTTTTCCTTGGGAACAACTGTCGAGATATCTATAAGATCCTGATACGATTCAAGGGTTTTGGCAAGGATTAGAACAGCCTCTTCAAATTCTTCTAACTTTGATATCCCTTCTTTAAATAGTTCCCTCGCCTCCCCTATATACTGCTTCAGAGCATCTGCTTCTATCACCATCTCCCCCAAAATCACTTAAAAATAGATTCTCTGTCAGGTACCTTAGCCCAGTCCTCAAGGAACCTCTCTATCCCTATGTCTGTTAAAGGATGTTTCGCAAGCTGAGCAATCACTTTAAACGGAATTGTTGCAATATCTGCACCGATGAGAGCAGCTTCAAGGACATGTTTTGGATGCCTGATACTTGCAACGATTATTTCTGTCGTAAATCCGTAATTCCCATATATTTCAACAATCTGGGATATCAGTTCCATGCCATCATGCCCGATGTCATCAAGCCTTCCAACAAAAGGTGAAACATAAGTAGCACCAGCTTTTGCCGCTAAAAGTGCCTGAAGAGGTGAAAAGACAAGCGTAACGTTTGTTTTTATTCCTTCTTCAGATAAAACCTTAACAGCTTTTAAGCCTTCCGTAGTCATTGGTATTTTAATTACAACATTGTCACCAAGTTTTGCAAGCTGTCTTGCTTCATCAATCATACCTTTTGAATCAAGACTAACAACTTCAAGGCTCACAGGTCCATCAACAAGCTCAAGAATTTCTCTTGCAACTTCCCTAAAAGGTCTTCCCGTTTTCGAAATCAGCGTTGGATTCGTGGTAACACCATCTATAAGACCAAGCTCCACAGCTTCCTTTATTTCCTTAACATCTGCAGTATCAATAAAAAACTTCATATGACCTCCCGATTTAAAGTTGCCGGTGACAAATCCTATTTTAGCATATTCATTAGCAATGAAATATTGTCTCTTCCGAAAAACGCCTCAACCGTAATGGTCTCTGTCTTTAAAAGTACGGCTAAAAAGAAAATCAAAAGAGTAACAACAACAATTTCCGAAACTTTGCCGCTCTTTAAAAGCTTAAAAGAGAATCTCTGACCGTAAGAAAACCCAGCGGGAATTCCAAGGGGCGTCAGAGCATCAAGAAAAAGGTGAGAAAGGTAACCTGCAGCAAAAGAGAGAATGTCCCTATAAACAGCATACGGAACACTACCTTTTAACACAACTGCAACACAGATAAAAATTAGCGGAACAGCAACATGGTGGGTTATTCCTCTATGTGCATTAAAAAGCGTTCTCTTCTTCGGGAACCCTTTCCCTACATCAACATCGGGGAGGACTGAACCAACCACCGCCGGAAAAATCGGCAGTTTGAAGTAGAGAGCAACTGCCACTCCAGCAAGCACATGAGTTCCTGTTGTCATATAATAAACTCCCTGATGAAAGGATTATCAAGAAGTTCCTGTTTCACCGTGGTCGTAGGCCCATGACCGGGAATGATGACTGTATCCCTGTTGAGCCTGTCAAGAAGTCTAACAATGGATCTTTTCAAGGTTTCGTAATCACTTCCAGGAAGATCATAACGCCCAATGCTTCCCTTAAAGATTAAATCCCCAACTATCACAAAATTATCATCTTTGCTGTAGAGGGATATGCTTCCAGGTGAATGACCGGGCGTGTAAAAAACGTTAAATTCATTCTTACCAATGGTAATAACATCACCTTCGTCAACGGTTCTATCAGGTGGCGGTGAATATTCGGCACCAATGCTTCTCCCAAATTCAGACTCTATCCAGCGATTAACGTTTTCTGCAGCTGCTGGATGCATTATCAGCTCTGCATCCGGGAACTCTATCTTTGCCCAGGCGTTTTTCGCAACATGGTCGGGATGCTCATGAGTATTCACTATGTACTTTACCTTTACCTCATTCCTGTCTGCCACGCCGATTATTTCATCAAGTTCACCGGCAGGATCAACAATCATTCCCTCCCTGCTGTCCAAGTCATAGACAAAGAGCGTGTTAACCGCCAAAAGGCCCAGCGGAAATATCTTCACCACCATGGCTGTTCTCCTCTTTTAAAACTATAAAATCTGAAACTTCGTAAAGATCAATGTACTCATCAGCTGCAACAATTAGTTCTTTGGCCGTAATAGGTTTGAAGGAAATCACCTCAACCTTAATTCCCTTTGCTTTCAGGAAATTGACAAGGTCAACAAAATCACCGTCACCACTCATTAAAACGGCAGCATCTATCTTTCCCGATTCAGCCATGGCTATAGCATCAATGGCTATCCCCATGTCCCAATCGGCTTTGTACTCAATCTTATCCCAGCTGTAAAACTTTTTCGGCTGCTTCAATTTAATCTCATAACCGAGACTTCTCAAAACATACAGAAAACTTCCCTGATTCACGTTATCAAGATCCACAAGATAAGCTATCGCTCTGTGCAGCTTCCTTCCCCTAACAGCTATTTCAAGGAGCCTTTTAAAATCTATTTTCTTCTTTAAGGTGTTCCTTGCACCGTAGTATAGATTTTGCATATCGATAAAAACGGCAACTTTCAAATGCCCGTAAACCGAATCTCTTTCTATGTAGTCTCTGGCTTTCACCTGCTCCCTCCTGTTCCTTCTCTCAAAAATATAAGAGGAGACTGACACTTAAAATTTTCAGAGGACAACCTGTCAAGAAATTCATAAGGGTTTCTCACTCCATCAACAACGGCAAGCTTAATTCTATTTTCCGCCATTGCATAAAGAACACCCCTGTGAGATGGTACTTTAGGAAGAATTATACACGTTACACCTTTACTTTTAAGGAATTCAACGAGCTCTATACCCCTTCCCCTTTCTATGTTTTTAACAGGATTAACATAAATTTTAGTGCTTTCTAAGAGCTTTCTCTTCTTATCAACGACGGCAATTAGAACGAAATCACATTTACCAAACCCTTCACAAAATCTATCTTTTGAATCAAGAGGCATTGCTATTACCTGCTTCCGCGGCTCATAAGGCTCCGGATGGATTATTACTTTTTCAACAAAAGGTATCTCTTTTTTAACTTTCTGCTCTATGGCATCTACAATTTCGTGAGCTTCTTCAAGAGAGTCACAATCGATATAGACTTCAGCCTCTATAAATTTGTAACTTCCTGAATTTCTACCTCTTATAGATTTTATTCCTGAAACTTCTGGAAATTCAAGCATTATGTTCTTAACCTTTTCCAGAGTTTCTCTATCTATCGAAGCATCCAGCAAAACCTTCAAAGATTCAAGCAGTATTTCAAAACCGGCACGGAATATAAGCACAACAACAACTGCCACGGCCATCTTTTCTATCCACGGATAGCCCGCATAATTCGCGATAACACCTACAAGAACCACAGCAGCACTGAACATGTCGGTTTTAACATGTTCTGCATCTGCAATAAGGCTTGGAGAATTCAATTCCTCTCCCTTTTTTCTCTCGTAAAAGGAAAAAACAAGCGTGAGAATAAAAGTTGCAAAAATAGCCACAAGAGCCACCGGCAGGTTCGTTACTCTTTCCCTTCCTCCTCCAAACAGAGAATGCTTTGCTATCTCATATCCCGCAAGAAAAATTGCAAAAGAACTCACTATGGCAACTATGTTTTCAACCTTGTAAAGACCATAAGGAAATTCTTTTGACTTCATGTTAGCAATGGTTATACCGGCATAGACAGAAACGGCCGCTGCCAGATCAGAGAGAGAGTGAATTGCATCTGCCACCAAAGCCGCAGAATTTGAAGCAAGTCCTGCTGAAAGTTTAATGGTAAAGAGTATTAAATTAAAAAAAACAGACATAAGAGCTATCTTCTTTTTTTCTCTATATATCAAAATTCCTCCTCATCACTGTAAAAAGAGTCTATCTCTTTCATCAAATCTCTCTTTTTCTGCATAACTTTCGCCCACT
The DNA here is from genome assembly GCF_000421485.1 of Desulfurobacterium sp. TC5-1. Lineage (NCBI taxonomy): Bacteria > Pseudomonadati > Aquificota > Aquificia > Desulfurobacteriales > Desulfurobacteriaceae > Desulfurobacterium > Desulfurobacterium sp. TC5-1. The sequence goes on from NZ_ATXC01000001.1 coordinate 1,200,501, forward strand.
CTTCCACAGCACTCCTATCATTTCCCGACATTTTTCCTCTTGCTAACTTTATTTTTACAAGAGCAGGAACCGGTATCATCTTCCCCATAACAAGAGCTTCCCCGACATTAAGAGAGGATAGTTGTTCAACAAGCTCGCTACTTAAAGATTCTGCCGCCTGTTGAACGTGCCGCTGGTCGCTCGGTTCAACAAGTTTGAGAATAATCATGTTGTTTGCCTGAGAAAGGGCATTAACATCAAGGGCTTTTGGCCTCTGACTGACGAGACATAACCCGAGTCCAAACTTCCTCCCTTCCCTTGCAACTCTTGATATCCAGTACTTAGAACGGGTATTAACGGAAGAAGAGGCAAGTATGTGAGCTTCTTCAAGTATAGAAAACACGGGGAATTCAAGTCCGCCATCGTAACCGTGAACAAACCGCTTCCTCTTTTCAAGCAGGTTCCTCAAAACGTGGCTTACAATAATGTCAGCAATTTTCTCATCAACATGAGAAAAATCGATAACATTAAGGCGGGCCGGTTCTATCTGATCAACTATCGGCTTTTGAAAAAGGTCAAAAAGTTCACTGTAAGCATCTTCCATGTCCTCGACTTTGTTGAGAACGCCTATGATAGATCTCCTGTCATCTTTTATGTCCGGATCCTCCCTGGCCTGTTCTCTATACATTTCAAGCTCACCCTTCAACCTTCCCCAGAAGGCATCAACCTGAATGGCACCGGATGAAATGTCCTCTATAGTTGTCCTAAAAGCCCTTCTCAGATATCTATCTTGAATAAACGAATTGTCATCAACGTTGGCAAACTGTCTAAACTCCTTGTAGCTAAGATGAACAGGGTTCAACTTCAGCTCAAGTCGCTTAACAACATTCTCTCCGTCCACCCTGTAATTAAAATTTACGTACTCACCGTGCATATCAAAGACAAGAACGGCTGCTGACTTTTCCAGCATACCCTCTATAATCACGGAAACCGTGTTTGACTTACCACCTCCAGTAACGGCAAGCACGGCAAGATGCCTGCTAACTATCTGGTCAACATCAACATAAACGTCAACATCCTCTCTTGTAAGGAGAGAACCTATGCAAATTTTTTTACCATCGTCTCTTCCAAACACTTTACGCAAAGTATCCGATGAAGCAAGATATATATCAGTTCCGGGCGGCGGCGGAACCCGTGGAATAAACATGTTCTTATCCACATCACCCAAGATTGATATCTTCCCGTAGAAAAACAGACGTCTGTTGGAAATCCGCTTTAACTTCTCTATATCATCAAAATCAAAATCGTCATCAAAAAGCTTGGTAGAACAGGAAATTGACTTAATAAATCCCAAAACACATGCACTTTCGTAGTTAAGCTCCACATACTCACCAAGCGAAACCTTCTTGGGACTTATAAAAAAAACTTCCTTGGGGGTAGATTCGTTCAAACATACACCTATCTTTTCCCTTTTCTCAGCCATTTTTAACACTCCAAACAGAGATAATCAAGAAAAAATTTTTTCTGTGAATGTACAAAGGAATAAGAATCATCCCTTTTCTTTTCTCATTTTGTAATTAGTAGCATAAGTTAACGCTTTACATAACTGCTCAAATTCAATAGGTTTAACAAGGTAACCGTCAGCCCCTGCTTTCATTGCTTTTTCTTCAGAATCTCTAAACGCATCTGCCGTGAGAATAAAAATGGGAACATCTATACCTTTTTTACGTATCTCTTTAACTGCCGTAAGTCCATCCATAACAGGCATTTTTAAATCCATCAAAATTATGTCATAATTGTTTTTTTCCGCCTCTTCAACCGCTTTCTCCCCATTATCAACAATTCTCACATGCTCTATGCCGAATTTCTTCCTCAAAAGTTCCCTGATAAAAATCTGGTTAACAAGAACATCCTCAGCAACAAGAACCTTTAGATTTTTATCCGCCTTTCTGCATTTAACAGATTTCACAGCAGACTGTTTTGCAGGCGCCTTTGTCTTTTTAAGAGAGAGCAATACATAGAAGGTAGAACCCTTTCCGGGCACACTTTCAACCCAGACATCACCACCCATTATGTTGGCAAGTTTCTTGGTTATAAAGAGACCCAATCCCGTTCCTTCAACTTTTTTGCTTATGTGGCTTTTAACCTGAGAGAAAGGTCTGAAAAGTAATGGTTGCTTTTCGTAAGGAATACCAATTCCCGTATCTTTAACGTAAAATAGAAGTTTGACAACTTCGCCTTCGTCTTTTTTCTTCTTGAGTCCGACCTCTATATAACCTCTCTCTGTAAACTTGGCAGCATTTGAAAGAAGGTTAAAGAATATCTGTTTGATTCTCTTCTCATCAGCTACAACCCATATCTCCTCTTCCGGAAAGTTAAACCTTAACTTCACACCTTTCTTAAGGTTTGAAGAGATAGCGTAGGCCGTTTCCTTCAAAACCTTTATTATGTTCAGAGGTTCTGTATAAAGCTCTATCTGCTCTGCCTGGATTTTTGCTACATCGAGAATATCATTGACAAGGCTTAAAAGCTGCTTGGCACTTGAAAGGGCAAGTTCCACATACTCTTTGTCCTTTTCGCTGAGTTTATCTGACTGCGATAAAAGGTTCAAAAAGCCGATGATACCATTAAGGGGCGTCCTGATATCATGAGAAACCGTTGCAAGAAAAATTTTCTGGCTGGAAAGGGCATTTATCAAATAAATTGCCATATCTTCAAGAGACCTCGCTATATGGATAAGAAATTCCGGAATTTTTGAATAGTCAATCGTTGATGGAATGTAACTCTTCCCTTCCCTTATGGCTTTAGAAACTTCCTCTCTAAACCGCTCAATTTCGTCAGCCGCAACCATCGTTTCATCTTTTAGCCTTTTAAGCGTTCCATAAATCTGCTTGTAGATTCCCCTGTTGTCAGCAGGAATAACACAATTAAAACGATTTTCACACGTTTCGCAGGAACGAAGACCCTTAAAACACTCTATCCACCTTAAAGTTGCCTGAGCAGCCTCAGCCCATTTATCAGATATAGCATTTAAAAGCTCTCCTATATCCTTCCACTTACCTTCAAGATCATCTATCCGGATTTTTTCAATACGCCCGGACTGAAAATTTTGAAGCATAAACTTTATTCTGCCAAGCAACGTAAAAATGAGCTTTGCCGTATCTTCAGACGCTTTAAATGCCTCACCTATCTCATCGTCCGTTTTATACTTTTCAGGAATACTTGAAAGTTTACAGACAAGACCTGATGGAATGCTTGAAATAGCGCGGGTCAGCTTGTTTAATCTGTAAGATACATCCCTCAGCATCATAGCTATCAGAAGAAAAACAAGAGTTCCAATAACTATGTAAATACCTTCAAGTTTATAAAAAAGCCGCCTTTCGTTACTCTTTTTCAGCTTATCAACTATAAGCCCAAAAGCCTCTTTTAACGGCGCCGCTTCCTTTAACAACACTTCTGGCGGAACTTTTCCGGACAAAAGATCTTTTTTAAGCTTACTCCAAACCTCATTAACAACTTTTAGCTCTTGAGAATAGTTTTTCTCTTTTAAAAGACCTCCGTCAACAACAAACTTTTCCTCCAGAGATGCCTCATGACGAAGACCTGTAAAGTGAATAAAAACACCTCCCTCTCCAAGAGCCTTAAGATTCTTATCAAAAATAGCCATAGTACGCTTAAGATCCTGCTTCTCATGGCCTTTAAAACCCTCCACAAATCCCATAGTATAGTCAAGAAGCATCCTCTCAAGAAGATACCTTTCTGTACTCACAGCTTCTATCTTCTCATCCACTTTCTCGTGAATATGCATGCTGTACATACCTGTAGTGGAGGCCAGGAAGCCAAAAAAACCCATAACGGAAAGGAGAAGTATAAATTTCGTCCTGATTTTCATCTTAATCACACCTTAAAACAATATTGCATTTCAACATTTAAATATAAAACACAGAACTGTCCCTCGCCGTATCAAATCAAAGCGACTATATACAAAAAGTAACGATAACATATATTTATACCAGTCATTATACTTTTCCAGTTTCAAGATGCTAAAATTCCTTCAATCAAAACTTAACCGGTAAACTATAATGTTGCTACAGGAGGATTTATAGATGAACGAAGAAACTTACAGAGGCAGAGCCTTCAAGTTTGGAGACGACATAAATACGGATGAAATTATACCTGCAAGGTACCTCAACACATCTGACCCGGCAGAGCTTGCAAAACACTGCATGGAAGATGCAGACCCCGAGTTTCCTTCAAAGGTTCAGAAAGGTGACATTATCGTTGGCGGAAAAAACTTTGGATGCGGATCTTCAAGAGAGCACGCACCAATAGCCATAAAAGCTGCTGGAGTTTCCGCAGTTATAGCCAGGTCTTTCGCAAGGATCTTCTACAGAAACTGCATAAACATAGGACTTCCAATCTTTGAATCACCGGAAGCCGTGGAAGGTATAGAAGAAGGAGACATCGTAGAGGTTAACCCGGCAACAGGCGTAATAAAAAACATAACGAAGGGAACAGAATTTAAAGCTACACCTATACCACCTGAAATAAGAAAAATAATGGATGCCGGTGGCCTGATGGAATATGCAAAACAGAAGCTCCAGGAAAAATAAAGTAACAGGAGGCAGAAAGTTGAAAGAGTTTAACATCGCAGTTCTCCCGGGCGACGGGATAGGCCCAGAAATCGTAAAACAGGCCATTAAGGTTATGGACGCCGTGGCTGAAAAGTTCAACCTTAAACTTAACTACGAATATGGGCTTATTGGCGGAGCGGCCATAGACGAAACGGGTAACCCATTTCCTGAAGAAACAAAAGAGATGGTTCTAGAGTCAGATGCGGTTCTCCTTGGCGCCGTGGGTGGACCAAAGTGGGACAACCTTGAATTTTCAATAAGACCTGAAAGGGCTCTTTTAGGTCTAAGAAAGCTACTTAACGCATTTGCCAACTTAAGGCCTGCAAAACTATACGACGAGCTCATAGATGCCTCTTCTCTAAAACCCGAAATCGTTAAAGGCGTTGACATAATGGTTGTTAGAGAACTCAACAGCGGTATCTATTTTGGAATTCCTAAAGGAATTTTCATTGACGGTGACGAAAAGGTTGGCATAAACACTCTAAGATACTACGAGCATGAAGTTGAAAGGATTGCAAAGGTTGCCTTTGAAGTGGCAAGAAAGAGAGGGAAAAAAGTTACCAGCGTTGATAAGGCAAACGTCCTGGAAGCTACAGTTCTCTGGCGAGAAGTTATGGAGAAAGTTCATCAGGATTATTCCGATGTTGAGTTAAACCACATGTACGTTGATAACGCCGCAATGCAAATAATCAGATGGCCCAAACAGTTCGATGTTATAGTTACAACGAACATGTTTGGCGATATCCTCTCCGATGCCTGTGCCATGTTGACAGGTTCTCTTGGAATGCTCCCATCTGCAAGCATCGGTGGAAAAATCGGTCTTTACGAACCAATCCACGGTTCTGCTCCCGACATTGCAGGTCAGAACATAGCAAACCCAATTGCAACAATAAACTCTGCTGGAATGATGTTTACATACTCGTTCGACATGGCTGAAGCTGAAGAAGCCATAGACAGAGCAGTAAGAACCGTACTCGCAAAAGGATACAGGACAAAAGACATAATGTCCGACGGATGCAAAGAGGTAACAACTGAAGAGATGGGAGACCTTATTGCAGAAGAAATCAGAAACAACTGACCATACCGGGGCAGGAGTTTTCCTGCCCCTTCAATGTTCTTTAATCTATAAATTTCTCAATAACAGGAGAAATCAAAACATAATTTCCTGAAAGAATTAACTAACCAATTGATAAGACAACCCCCATAAGCGATAAATATAGAAAATTTAATGTTAAAATTATTAGCGATTTCAGAAAAAAGCGAGCGTTTGACTACCAGAAAAAGAGATTTTAAAATAAGCGTGAAATTACGAGGCAATGGAGAATAAGGTGACTTTTCAGGAACTGATATTTAAGCTGGAAACTTACTGGTCTGAAAAAGGGTGTGTCATTGGAAAAAGCTACGACGTTGAGCAGGGTGCAGGAACAATGCACCCTTTTACATTTTTAAAGGTACTTGACTCAAAGCCCTGGAACGTGGCTTATGTCCAGGCATGCAGAAGGCCTGCCGATGGAAGGTATGGTGATAATCCCAACAGGCTTCAGAGATACTTCCAGTTTCAGGTAATCCTTAAACCTTCTCCTGAAAATGCACAGGAACTTTATCTTGGAAGCTTAGAGGCCCTCGGCATCAGCCCTTACAAACATGACATAAGATTCGTTGAAGACGACTGGGAATCACCTACATTAGGCGCATGGGGGCTCGGCTGGGAAGTCTGGCTTGATGGAATGGAGATAACACAGTTCACCTACTTTCAGCAGGCAGGTGGAATAACTCTCAATCCAGTATCTGTGGAAATAACATACGGACTTGAAAGAATTGCAATGTACATTCAAAATGTTGACAGCGTTTACGACATTATCTGGACAAACGGCGTAAAGTATGGTGATCTTTACAAAGAAGCTGAATATCAATGGTCTGTCTATAATTTTGAAGAAGCAGATGTTGAAATGCTGTTCAAACTCTTTTCAATGTACGAAGTAGAGTCTAAACGACTTATAGAGAAAGGCCTGGTGCTTCCAGCTTACGATTACTGCCTAAAATGTTCTCATGTATTCAATGTGCTTGACGCAAGAGGTGCAATATCTGTGGCAGAAAGAGCATCTTACATCGGAAGAGTCAGAAAACTTGCAAATTTGTGTGCGAAAGAATACTTAAAAAAAGAGAAAGAGGTAACAGCAAGTGAAGGCTGAAAATTTTATACTTGAGATCGGAACAGAAGAACTTCCAGCATCCTTTATAGAACCGGCACTCCAGAGCATAAAAGATCAATTTAAAAAATTACTATATGATTTCCGGCTGACGGCAGAAACAGTTGAAACGTTTGGAACACCAAGGAGATTAATACTTATTGCCACTGGAATTCCTGTAAAAGAATCTGACAGAGAAGAAATAATTACGGGCCCCTCCTGGAAAGCTGCCTTTGATGAAAATGGAAATCCAACAAAAGCAGCCGAAGGATTTGCCCGTTCAAAAGGTGTTTCCGTTAATGATCTCATAAAAATAGAAACGGAAAGGGGCGTTTACGCTGGAATAAAAAGAACGGTAAAGGGAAGAAAGACTAAAGACATCTTGTCTGAAAAAGTTCCTGAACTTATAAAAAGCATCCCTTTCAAAAAGAGCATGCGCTGGGGAAGTGGAAGTTTACGGTTTGGAAGACCAATAAGATGGATATGTGCCGTTTTTGGTGGCGAAACCGTCAAATTTTCACTTGATGGAATAGAAAGTAAACCGTTTTCAAGGGGACACAGATTTCTTGCCCCGGAACCTTTTAACGTTTTAGAAGTCGAAGATCTCATCACCGAACTCGAATCAAGATACGTTATAGCTGACGTAGAAAAGAGAAAATCAATTATCCTTGACAGCGCAGAAGATTTAGCAAACCAGGCGGGCTGCATTTTAGTAGAAGATGAAGATCTGCTTGAAGAGGTAACCAATTTAGTTGAATTTCCTTATCCTATCATAGGAACCTTTGAAGAGCGCTTTCTCCAGCTTCCCGAAGAGGTTCCAATAGTTGTGATGAAAGAGCATCAAAGATACTTTTCAGTAAGAGATAAAAACGGAGACCTTAAAAACTACTTCATAGCCGTAGCAAACATAAAACCGCCTGAAGAAGAGGTGGTAAGACAGGGATACGAAAAGGTATTAAGAGCAAGACTATCTGACGCTCTGTTTTTCTTTAAAGAAGATAGGAAGAAAAAACTGGAAGAACGTGTTCCTGAACTAAAAGGTGTCATTTTCCACGATAAACTGGGAACTATGTTTGAAAAGGTGGAAAGGCTTAAAAACCTTACCCCGAAAATTGCAAAACTGATAGACGGTGATGAGAAAAAATCAGAAAGAGCTGCGTTCCTTTCAAAGGCAGACCTTATAACCGAAATGGTGAAAGAATTTACAGAACTCCAGGGGGTTATGGGCAAAAACTATGCTCTCCTTGATGGTGAAGACGAAGAAGTAGCGGAAGCTATATTTGAACAGTATTTACCACGATTTTCAGATGATAGAACGGCAGAAACAAAAACCGGTATAGCACTCTCTCTCGCAGAAAAGTTTGACAACATTGTCGGTTTCTTCGGTGTTGGATTAAAACCTACAGGTTCAATGGATCCTTTTGCCCTCAGAAGAAACGCCATAGGAATAATCAGAACGTTAACGGAAAACGGTATTCTTATAGACATAATGGAAGTTGCAAAACTTACATTTGACACATACAGAAATCAGGGGAAAAAGCTCCCCGAAAGTAACCCCGAAGAAGTAGTAAACTTCATAAAAGAGAGGCTAAAAGCACTGCTTTCTGAAAGGTTCCGTCAGGACACGGTGGATGCTGTCCTTGATGTAACAGACAACCTGACCGACGCCGTAGAAAGAATAAAAGCAATAGACGAACTTAGAAGTGACGAGGACTTTGAGCCCGTACTGATAACAATGAGAAGGGTCATGAACATAATTCCTGAAGATTTCACTGCTGACGAGAAAGAGATAGAGACGGACAACGAATACGAAAAACAGCTCTTAGAAGCTTTCAACCGCGTAAAAGCAGAGATTGAAAACGACATAAAAAGTGGCGACTACAAATCCGCACTCCTGAGGATAGGCAACCTTAAAAAGAACGTTGACCTCTTTTTTGACAACGTTATGGTTATGGATAAAGATGAAAAGGTCAAAAACCGCAGACTGTCCATTTTAAAGCTAATTTCAGAAACTCTTTCGCAACTTGCGAACTTTAGAAATATTAGAAGTTAGGGGGCGGCATAATGGCTAAGAGAGTCTATTTCTTTGGAAACGGAAAGGCAGACGGAACCGCACAAATGAAGGATTTGTTAGGCGGCAAAGGGGCTAACCTTGCCGAAATGACAAACCTTGGATTACCTGTTCCACCGGGTATTACGATAACAACAGAGGTGTGTAAGGAATACTTTCAGCTTGGACAAAAGTTTCCTGAAGGACTATGGGATGAGATCCTTGAAGGAATGAAAAAGATTGAAGAAGTTGTTGGCAAGAAGTTCGGCGACAGAAAAATGCCACTTCTTGTAGCTGTTCGTTCAGGTGCTCCAGTCTCCATGCCCGGAATGATGGATACGATTCTTAACCTGGGTCTTAACGACGAATCTGTGGAAGGCCTTGCTGAAAGCACGGGAAATGAGAGATTCGCATGGGATTCTTATAGAAGATTTATACAGATGTTCGGAAACGTCGTTATGGGTATTCCACACGAAAAGTTTGAAGAAATCTTAGAAGCAAAGAAAAAAGAAGTCGGTGCAGAAGCTGATATAGATCTTACCGCAGAAGATTTTAAAGACATCGTCAAAAAGTACAAAGAGATGATTAAGAGGGAAACTGGACAGGAATTCCCCCAGGACCCTTACAGGCAACTTGAAATGGCAGTAAGGGCTGTTTTTGACTCCTGGAACAACCCGAGAGCCATAAGGTACAGAGAAATCAACAAAATCCCCGAAGATTACGGAACAGCGGTTAACGTTGTTGCAATGGTCTTTGGAAACATGGGAGATACTTCAGGAACAGGTGTTGCGTTTACACGTAACCCTTCAACAGGTGAAAATGAATTCTACGGCGAATATCTCAAAAACGCGCAGGGAGAAGATGTCGTTGCCGGTATAAGAACACCACAACCGCTCAGAAAATCACAGAAAACTGACGATTCTCAAGTATCCCTTGAAGAGGAATTCCCTGAGGTTTACAAAGAGCTTGAAAGAATAAGAGATATACTTGAGAAGCACTACAGAGATATGCAGGACATAGAGTTCACTATAGAAAACGGCAAGCTATACATGCTTCAAACAAGAACAGGCAAGAGAACGGCAAGAGCAGCTGTAAAGATCGCCGTTGACCTTGTAAAAGAAGGACTTATAACAAAAGAAGAAGCCATTATGAGAATAGACCCTTCACTAATCAACCAGCTTCTCCACCCTATGATTGACGAAGAGGACAAGAAGAGGGCAATTGCAGAGGGAAGACTCATAACAAAAGGACTACCAGCTGCTCCGGGCGCTGTATCTGGAAAGGTTGTTTTCTCTGCTGATGAAGCCGTTGAAATGAAAGAGAAAGGTGAAAGGGTGATTCTTGTAAGACATGAAACTTCACCTGAAGACATTCACGGAATGCACGCAGCTGAAGGTATCCTAACGGCAAGAGGCGGCATGACTTCACATGCAGCTGTTGTTGCAAGAGGAATGGGTAAAACATGCATTGTAGGTGCCGAAACAATAACCGTTGACTACGACAAGCAGGAATTCAGAGTTGGTGATATTGTTGTCAAAAAAGGCGACATCATCACCATAGACGGTTCAACCGGTGAAATTTTCCACGGCGAAATAAAAACCATTCCGGCTAACATTTCAGGTGAGTTTGAAGAACTGATGAAGTGGGCCGATGAAATAAGAGACCTCAAGGTAAGGGTCAATGCAGATACACCTGAAGATGCCCTTCAGGGAAGAAAGTTTGGCGCTGAAGGTATAGGCTTGTGCAGAACAGAACATATGTTCTTCAACGAAGAAAGAATCCCGGTTGTTAGAGAAATGATCCTCGCAAAGACAAAAGAAGAGAGAGAAAAGGCCCTCAAAAAACTCCTTCCAATGCAAAAGAGTGACTTCAAAGCAATCTTTGAAGTTATGGACGGGCTTCCGGTAAACATAAGACTCCTTGACCCACCACTTCATGAATTCCTTCCAAAGACAGAAGAGGAGTTTGAAAAGACCGCTAAAGAAATGGGAATATCCGTTGAAGAGATAAAGAGAAGGGCTGAAGAGCTCCATGAAGTTAACCCCATGCTTGGACTTAGAGGTTCAAGGCTCGGTATTGCCTACCCTGAAATATACGAAATGCAGGTAAGAGCAATAATAGAAGCCGCGTGCGAGTGCAAGAAAGAAGGTATAGAAGTCAAACCGGAAATAATGCTCCCTCTCATTGCAGACGATAGAGAACTTGCAGAGCTTAAAAGAATGATAGACCGGGTTGCTGCAGAAGTGTTTGTTGAAACAGGCGTAGAAGTTCCTTATCAGGTTGGAACGATGATAGAGATACCGAGGGCAGCTCTCATAGCAGATCAACTTGCAAGAGATGCTGAATACTTTTCATTCGGAACAAACGACCTCACACAGATGACCTTTGGCCTTTCAAGGGACGATGCCGGAAAGTTCATCGGAAAATATGTGGAAAAGGGCATCCTCAAAGGCGATCCATTTATGCATATTGACGAAAATGGTGTTGGACAACTCATAAAAATCGCTATAGAAAAAGGAAACCGTATTAGACCAAACATCAAAACGGGTGTCTGTGGTGAACACGGTGGAGACCCACGCTCAATCAACTTCTTCCAGCAAGCTGGCATCCAGTACGTAAGTCCATCACCGTTTAGAGTTCCAATAGCAAGACTTGCAGCAGCACAGGCGAAGATTAGATTAAATACCAAATAAAAAAAGGGGGGTACCCCCCTTTTTTCAAATAAATTTAACCTGAGGTGAGACCATGAGACGTCTTATTTATCTTGCTATTGCAGTTGCTGCAACCACATCATTTTCATGTGCCCAGACCCAGACAGCACAGACCGGCACAGCAAATTCAAAAGACGTAAAAACGCTCATCAAAAAAATGTTCGGTCACGCGGGCGGAAAAAATCTTGAGCTTGTTGATGTAGAACCAACAAATAAAACGGTAACCCTGAGAGCATACAAGTTAAAATTCAAAGACAAAGCGGGAAGCAGATACATCTATGGCTACGTATGGATGACAGACAACGGTAAAAAAATGGCTTTAAAGCTTTACAGATTTGACTCAGAAACAAAGGGAGGCATGCCGCTTGCATCTGTAATAGAACCAAAAAAACGGGAAGAAATGATCAAAACCGATTTAACCTGGTTTAAAAAAATACTCAAAGAACTTAACGAAAACAACATACCTCATGTTGTCGGAAACGGCAACAAAACCGTATATATAGTATGGGATGTCTACTGCCCATTCTGCTACGAAAACTTCTCAAAAGTTGCAGAGTCTTTAAAGAAAGGGATAAAGCTCGTTTTCGTACCTCTTCCCGTTCACGGTCAACGTTCTATAAAAGGTTTTGTCTACTACACCTACCTTGCCAGAAAATATGGAGCCCAGAAAGCGATGGGACACATATTCATGAGAGGAAACGGAAACTTCATAAAATTTAACAAGAGTTTAGCTGAAGAGGTCGCAAAGAACTACAACAAAATACCGGAAAAAGAGAGAAAAGAGCTTGAGAAATTCTACACAAAAATCAGAGCTGACCTGCTTAAAAAAGGCATAAATGCAACGCCAACAATCATCTACATTCCGCCAGGCGAAAAGAACAAAGGATACATCCATAGAGGATTTATTCCTTTCAACCAGCTCTTCAAGTTAAAGTAACGATGAAAAACCACGGTATTGAGCTTAAAAACTTAACCGTAGGTTACAACATAAAAAAGCCCCTGATTAAGGGGCTCTCTCTATTTATGGATGAAGGAGAGTTCTGGGTAGTCGTAGGACCTAACGGGGCTGGAAAGTCAACACTTTTAAAAACCATATTAGGAATAGTTCCGCCGCTTGATGGTGAAATCTACATCCACGGCGTCAACTGTACAGATACAGGCTATTGTGAAGAAAAGCAGTTTCTAAGTTACGTCCCCCAGATGGAAAGTTACTCAAAAATCTTTCCGGCAACCGCCTTTGACATCGTAGTGTCAGGACTGTTCCCGAGAAAAGGACACTTTGAACCTGTAACCAAGAAGGATAAAGAGCTGGCTCTTCACTGGCTGAGAACACTTGAACTTGACCATCTCGCCGATAAACCCTTTTCAAAACTCTCAGGAGGACAGCAGAGAAAAATTCTCATAGCAAGAGCCCTTGTGGGTAATCCCCACTACCTATTCCTCGACGAACCCACAACCGGCGTAGATATCAAAAGCTCAAGAAAGATTCTCAACATAATAGCCAGCCTCAACAAAAATAAAAAGTTTGGTATTCTTATGGTTACCCACGACCTGAATTTCGTCTGGCCGTACATTGAAAAGGTAATCATCGTTGGAAACGGCAAATTTGTAGCTGGAAAAAAAGAGAAAATAATAAACGAACGAGTTCTATCGGAAATTTACGGAGTAAATGTAAAGATTATCGAAACTCCAGGAGGTCCCATATTCCTTATAGGAGACAAACATTATTGAAAGAGAGCACTTTCAATTACTTTGAAGAGTTCCTCTTTTAATCTTTCAAGTCCTCCTTCACCGGCATATTCAAACCCTGCCGCCATAACATGTCCACCACCACCAAACTTCCTTGAAATGTCAGCAACATCCACTTTCCCTTTAGAACGGAGAGAAACCTTCCACTTTCCTGCTTCATACTCTTTAAAAAACACAGCCACTTCAACGCCGTCAATTGATCTGGGGTACTTTATAAAACCTTCCGTTTCCTCAATACCAGCACCTGTTTCTTCAATAAATCTTTGATAAAGCGTAATGTAAGCAATTTTTCCATCAAGAGCAAAGTCTAAAGTTTCAAGAACCTTTTGAAGCAACTTTATTCTGGTTACCCGATTCCTTTCGAAAAGGTTCTTTATAACAGTGTAAGGATTTATCCCTTTCTCAAGTAAAAACGCAGCATTTCTCAACGTTTGAGGTGTTGTAGAGCTGTAACCAAAACTCCCCGTATCGGTAACCATACCTGTATATATCGGAAGAGCTACATCATAATCTATAAGCTCTTCTCCTATCAGTTTCATTATTTCAAGAGAAAGCTCGCACGTGCTCGGCATAGAAGGTTCAACTATTGCAAACGTACTCTGGGGATTTGCCGTTGCATGGTGATCTATAACAAGAGAATTTCTTGCCGAAATGGATTCAAAACCTGTTCTTGAAAGTTCTGAAACATCAAGAATTATAGCCCAATCAAACTGTTCTTCTATCTTTTTTGAAGAGACAATTTTCCCTACATTAGGCAAAAAGTCATAAAAATAGGGAACCTCATCGTAAAGAATCACTTTTACATTACTTTTAAGTTTCCTCAAAAAATTGAACCACCCGAGAGCACTTCCTATCGCATCACCATCTGGATTTTTATGGGATGTAATAAGTATCCTTCCTCCCATATTCTCTATAAGCTGAGCAACCTCTCTCCTTGTCATTATTTTCAACGCACGTCTCCTAACATAATATCAGGTGCTACTTTAAACTCAGGTCTTGGAACAACTTTCATCCTGAGACGCTTCCCAAGCAGGTGATGGATATATCCGGCTGCGTGATTAAGCACATTCACCATCACTGCCGCCTCTTCACTCTTTAAAGCGGAAATATAAACAACTGCCTTCCGCCCGTCCTTTGAAACATCAACGGAAAAGACAGAAACAAAAGATACACCTTCCGGTTTATCTATCTCAAATGTGATGATGTCAGAAATTTCCCTTCTTAAAAGAGACTCTATTCTCTCCTTACGCCTATTTTTCATACGCCACCAACCGTAAGTTCTTTAACTAAAACAGACGGACTGCTTATATTTCCTATCCACCTGCTATCCCTTCCAACCTCACTTATGTTGTTTAAGAGATGCTTAACGTTGCCTGCAACAGTACATCCAACAACAGGCTGAACAACACTACCTTCTTTTAAAAGAAGGCCGCTGACACCGATAGAAAACTCACCAGAAATAGGATTAATGGTGTGAATGCCCATTGCGTCGGTTATAACCAAAACCTCTTCCGGCGTTCTTACAAGACTTTCAAAAGACAGAGCTCCGGGCTCAACTACAAGATTCGTAACGCCAGGTTGTGGAAGGGAAGCAATACCGGTTCTTATACCGTTTCCGGTAGTTGGATGGTTCAACCTCCTGGCTGAGTATATATCAACTAAAAAGTTTTTGAGAACACCTCTCTCTATAATGGCTTTCTTCCTGGTAACTGTTCCCTCATCATCGTAGGGTCTCGAACCGATTCCATCCTCAAGGTGGGGATTATCGTATATGGAAAGAACATGACTTGCAACTTCAAATCCCAATTTACCGGCAAACAGGGACTTTTTGCGCAAAACATTGTTACCCAAAAACCCTGCAGATAGAGCATCTATAAGCTCAGCAAAAACAACGTTCTTGAATATAACAGGTATCTTTCTCGTTTTCATTGGTTTTGCACCTAAAAGAGAAACCGCATTTTCAACAGCTCTCATCGCAACAATATCGGTATTAAGCTGAGAAAAATGTCTAACAATATCAAAATCCCAGCCCATCTGACTGTCACCGTTCTCTTCCGCCTTGAGCATAACACTAAGTGAAAAAGAAGTTGTCTCGTAAGAGAAAGAGTGATCGTTCGAGTTGTAATAGAAAACCCTAGTAATAGAGTCATTGTAGGACGCCTTTCTTACAACTTTCACCCTTTTATCAATAGAACGAACTTTCTCCTCAAGCTGGCGTGCTACTTCAACCTTTCTTTCAATGGAAATATCTCTGAAATTTTCATCAGAAAGAGGAAAGTCAAGTGAAGCTTGAGCAGGCATAGAAAGCTCGTACTCATCAGGATCAGCACCCCTTGCGTTCTCCCTGGCACACTCAATAGCTATCCTTATTCCATCATCACTCGTATCTCTGGTGTAGGCAAAACCGAGACGGTCATCAACGATAACCCGTATAGCAACGCCTTTTTTAACGGGAACCTTAATCTTTTCCACAGTCCCATCCTTAACTTCAACACTATAGCCTTCAGTGGAAACAGCATATATATCAAACTTTCCTATATCTTGCTTCTTCAGGATGCTTATTACCCTTTCAAGTCCTCTTTCCATAAACAGCCTCCTGTGTTAAGCCTGCCTATTCTACAGGTTTTCAAAAAATGAAACAACCTCTCTCTGCCTGCCGCATGTCTTTTCACCTTCAGGACAAACACCTGTCATGTAACAGGCAGGGCCAACTTTCTCAAAAATTTCCGGGAGTTTCTCCCTCAAAAGTTTAAGCATCTTAACAGCCATTTCTCTTATTTCCCACTGAGCCCTGTTGCAGGTTCTCAATCTTAAAAAATGAATAAGCTCCCTTCCACTCATTGTAAACACGATCCTTGTAGAACAGGCGTTGGGGAGAACAAACCTCGCATCTTCTTTGGGAACACCTTTTTCTACAAAAGACTCATAAACGCTACCGAGAAAGGACATTACTTCGTCAAAAGAGAACCTTCCCATTTCTGTTTCAACGTACTTATCTTCAAGAGATTCTGGCTTCACATAGGGAAATTTTTTCATAGAAACATACCTTTGAGACTGCTGACTGTAAGAAGCCGGCCTGTGACGTACAAGTTGATGGGAGCATGCTCTTGATATCCCATCTACAAGGAATGTAAAAAAAACATGCTTTTCTAATTCCTCTTTTTTAATATCAATATCTGGAATGTTGAAATCAAGAAGTATAACTTTCATAATCACCCCTGAATTTTTCCTTCCTGCTTTAGCCGTCTTATAAGATGATCCTCTTCCCCAACTTCTTCCCAGCCTTTAGCCCTCAAAATACAGCTATCACATTTGCCACACGGAATTTCACCACCCCTGTAACATGAAATAGAGTATGAATAATCGGCACCAAGGGAAAGGCCAAGTTTAATTATTTCCCCTTTCGTCAACCTTATTAAGGGAGCGTGAATGTGCCATCTGCCACCTTCAGCACCTACCTTCGTTCCCCTATTTAACGCTTCTTCCATAGACTTAAGGAACTCGGGTCTGCAATCTGGATATCCACTGTAATCAACCGCATTCCATCCGCCAGCTATATCTGTACACCCTTTAGTTTCCGCATAAGCAGCCGCTATGGAAACGAAAATACCATTTCTAAAGGGAACATATGTAACGGGGATACCTCTTTCTTTTATTTCTTCAATACTGTGGGCTTCCGGCACATCTATATTTTTATCTGTGAGAGCTGAACCGCCAATTTTTGAAAGGTCAATCTCAAAAAGCTTGTGCTCTTTAACACCTGCATTTTCAGCAATCTTCTTTGCCATTTCAACTTCTATACTGTGCCTTTGCCCGTAAAAGAACGTTATTGCATACACATCGCTAAAATGGTTTTTAGCCCAGTAAAGGACGGTCGTTGAATCGAGACCACCGGAAAGAATAACAACGCAGGAACTCATCACTTTACCTCTTTTACCTTAATAGGTTTAACTTTCAAACTGCAGATACCATCTGTTATCACCACTTCTTTAATCTTTCTACCAGCGTAAATGTAGGTTTCGGTCAACTTACCAAAAGAGAATTGCAACTCATAAGGTGTTATTATTTTATACGATTTTTCGTAGATATAACCTGTAAGCATCGATTTTAGTTGCTGAGGAGAACGGAGATACTTTGCAAAAGGGGCAAGGTTTCTATCTGCAAACAGCTCACCATCTTTTATAACTATTCTCCCACCATAAACACCAGCCGTCCCGTAAACCCTTATTAAAGCTCTACTGCCATCAACAAACAGGAGAGCTTTTCCAGAGACTGCCGTCCCATTGGAACACGAAACTGAACATTCAACTATACCTTTTATCTCTTTAGATGGCCTCTTAATGAAGTTCCAGGGATAGGGTACTACCGACGGTTTTGTTTGAAAAACGCAGGAAGATAAAAGGAGTACTGGCAAGACAAGAAGGAATATCCACCTTTTCATTATTTTTCCCGCAATATAAAATGGTCGGGGCGACCCGACTTGAACGGGCGACCTCTGGCCCCCCATGCCAGCGCGCTACCAGGCTACGCCACGCCCCGACACATTGAGTAAATATAAAAACTTCAGAGAAAAAATCAACAAGAAAAAAGGGGGGAAGCCCCCTCAGCAGTATTATTCAAGAGATTGAGCTTTGTTTATAGCATCAAAGATGTCTATCTTAACACCGGGATCCATTGATGCTGATATAGCCATACTTTTAACGTACTGCCCCTTAGCACCTGAAGGTTTGGCAGCAAGAATTGCCTTTATAAGCGTAAGGGCGTTTTCAAGAAGTTTCTTTTCATCAAATGAAACTTTACCTATTGGTGCATGAACAATACCGGCCTTTTCAACTTTAAAGTCAACTTTACCGGCTTTTGCATCTTTAACCGCTTTTGCAACATCAAAAGTAACGGTTCCCGTCTTCGGGTTAGGCATAAGACCCCTTGGACCAAGAATCCTGCCCAGTCTTCCCACTTTACCCATCATGTCAGGTGTCGCAATGAGAACGTCAAAGTCAAGCCAGCCCTGCTGGATCTTCTGAATGAGATCATCACCGCCAACAAAATCTGCGCCAGCCTCTTTCGCTTCATTGAGTTTTTCACCTTGAGCAATAACGGCAACTTTAACATCCTTTCCAAGACCGTGAGGTAGAACTACACTTCCCCTTACCATCTGATCCTGATACTTAGGATCAACATTAAGCCTTACTGCAAGTTCCACGGTCTGATCAAAGTTCCTCTTTGTTACATCTGCCATCTTTTTAACGAGAGAAACCGCTTCGTTAATTGGATATGTCTTTGTCCTGTCGATGAGGGCAAGTGCGTTCATGTACTTCTTACCGTGTTTTTTAGCCATTTTCTCCTCCTGTCGGCATTCTAATCTTCATGCCTCCCACCATGAAAGGTGGTAAACGTTAATACTTTTAATCAGTCAACTACTTCCACACCCATGTTTCTGGCCGTTCCTTCGATTATTCTCATGGCAGCTTCTATATCGTAACAGTTAAGATCCGGCATTTTTGTCTCTGCGATCTGCCTAAGCTGATCTCTTGTAATTTTTCCGACCTTTTCTTTCTTTGGCATATGAGCACCTTTATCTATTCCGGCCGCCTTTTTAATGAGAACAGAAGCCGGAGGCGTCTTCATTATGAAAGTAAATGACCTGTCAGCGTAGATAGTTATAACTACAGGAATAACTAGCCCTTTCTTGTCCGCAGTTGCAGCATTGAACGCCTTTACAAATTCCATAATATTAACACCGTGCTGACCAAGTGCCGGACCAACCGGTGGTGCAGGTGTAGCTTCGCCAGCAGGCAGTTGAAGTTTAACTTCAGCAACAACCTTTTTTGCCATTTTATTCCTCCGCTATTTATCTCATTTAGCTTACTTTCTCTATCTGGTCAAACTCAAGCTCAACCGGTGTTTGCCTATCAAAAATGTTAACTAAAACAATAACCTTTTCTCTCTCCGCATCAATTTCTGATATAACACCCTCAAAGCCAATAAATGGTCCTTCTTTGATCTTAACTCTGTCGCCCCTGTCAAACTTAAGTTTGGTAACCTTAGGCACACCTTTCTCAAGCCTTTCTCTCATTGCAACTATTTCAGATTCCGGTACAACTACCGGCTCTCCACCCGTGCTAACAAATCCGAGCACTCTCGGAACAGCTCTAACCGTGCTCCTTACTCTGTTATCAAGTTCCGCTTTTATGAACATGTAACCGGGATAGAGTTTATCTCTCAACTCTATCTTCGCCTCTGCCTTGAGATCAGGACACTTTATTTTCTGGCCGATTCTATCTATTGGTTTTTGAGGAAGACACCCCTTCTTTGTCTCTACAGGTTCCGCCCAAACCTTACCATTTTCAATGTGAAAAACTACCTTTTTTCCATCGTCCGTTTCCACCTCATAGGTAACAGCCTCACCTTTTAGAGGGAAAACAGCCTTTTCCTTTCCGGCAACCTTTATAACGACCCTTTCATTTGCCGGTATAAAAATCTCTTCCACCTTATTCAAGAGCCCTTCCTGTTGCAGGGCTTTAACGATATTAGCTCTCACTCTGTCTTCAAAACCAGACTGAACGTGAAGGGTGTACCATCTGCTCTCAGCCATTAACTTAAACCCCTTGTTTGATTATGAACTGAAGAAGTTTCGTAAATATCATATCTATAATCCAGAAGTACGCAGCTATTATACCTGTAAAAGTAAGTACTCCAATGGTACCTTCCACTACCTCTTCCCTATTAGGCCAGGTAACTCTATTTAGTTCCTGCTTAACTTCCTTAAGAAAAGTCACCGGGGACATTTGCCCTCCACAAAATAAATAAAATGGCAGGCCAGGAGGGACTTGAACCCCCAACCGCCGGATTTGGAGTCCGGTGCCCTGCCAATTGGGCTACTGGCCTACCCTTTATGTTTCGCGTGTGAGAATATAACCTATTTTACTTCTCTATGCAAGGTGTGTTTATTGCACCAGGGGCAATACTTTCTAAGCTCAAGTCTCTCCTGAGTATTTCTCTTGTTTTTAGTAGTAGAGTAGTTTCTTCTCTTGCACTCTGTACATGCAAGCTGAATTATCTCACGAGGTCCCTTCTTGGCCATTTCAAACTCCCGGATGATGAGGTTTTACAAAATTAAGGGCATCCACAAGGGATGCCCGCCGATGAGAATTTATGTATTTTTTTCAATTAGTCAAGGATTTCAGTAACAACACCTGCACCTACAGTTCTACCACCTTCACGGATAGCAAATCTGAGTCCCTCTTCTATAGCTACAGGTTTGAGTAGTTCTACTTCAAATGTTACGTTGTCTCCAGGCATTACCATCTCTACGCCTTCAGGTAGCTTTACCTTCCCTGTTACGTCTGTGGTCCTGAAGTAAAATTGTGGCTGGTATCCGTTGAAGAATGGTGTGTGTCTTCCGCCTTCTTCTTTTGAGAGTATGTATACTTCCGCCTTGAATTTCTTGTGGGGGTTGATTGAGCCAGGCTTGGCTACTACCATTCCTCTTTCTACTTCGTCTTTGCCTACGCCTCTTAAAAGTATTCCTACGTTGTCGCCAGGCATGGCTTCGTCAAGTAGTTTCCTGAACATTTCTATTCCTGTCGCTACTGTCTTGATCGGTTCTTCCCTTAGTCCAACTATTTCTACTTCTTCGCCTACTTTGAGTGTTCCTCTTTCTACTCTTCCTGTTACTACTGTTCCTCTTCCTGAGATTGAGAATACGTCTTCTATCGGCATGAGGAATGGTTTGTCTGTTTCTCTTACCGGTTCCGGTACGTATTCGTCAAGGGCTTGTACGAGTTCGTAGATTGGTTGACAGTCCGGGCATTCCGGTGATGTGCATTCAAGTGCTTTGAGGGCTGATCCCCTGATTACCGGTACTTCGTCTCCAGGGAATCCGTATTCGTTGAGTAGTTCTCTTACTTCAAGTTCTACCAGTTCAAGTAGTTCTTCGTCGTCTACCATGTCGCATTTGTTTAGAAATACTACTATGTATGGTACGTTAACTTGTCTCGCAAGTAGTACGTGTTCTCTCGTCTGTGGCATCGGTCCGTCTGCAGCTGATACTACGAGTATGGCTCCGTCCATCTGGGCAGCACCGGTGATCATGTTCTTGATGTAGTCTGCGTGGCCAGGGCAGTCTACGTGGGCGTAGTGGTATTTGTCTGATTCGTATTCTACGTGGGCCGTCGCTATCGTGATTCCCCTCTCTCTTTCTTCCGGTGCTTTGTCTATGTTGTCGTATGATACTTCTTGTGCCATCCCTTTGAGTGCAAGACAGTGGGTTATGGCCGCTGTGAGTGTCGTCTTACCGTGGTCTACGTGTCCTATCGTTCCCACGTTCTTGTGGGGTTTCGTCCTTTCAAATTTTTCTTTCGCCATGTTCCTTTCCTCCGCATATAATCAGTTATTATCCCCTGTTTGATTTCCAAAATTTAACATTTACTCTGGAAAATTCAATACCAAAATTACAAAAAATTTTTTACCATCTTGACTTTTAAAGATAGGATTATAAAATTAGTTTAGTCGATGTAGAAGGCAGTTTACGGAACGCTCAATTCAGGCCGGAAACTTTAAGGAGTTGAAAGCTTTAGCCCCGAAGGCATGCCGTTTCTGCCTTCGGGGCTTTTTAAATTTCACAACACGTTTTAGAGAGGTTAGGACGCATGGAGAAGCTTACAGGAACAGTTAAATGGTTTGACTCAAAGAAAGGATACGGCTTCATTACAGCCGACAATGGACAGGATGTATTCGTCCACTACACAGGTATAGCCGGTGAGGGCTTCAAAACCCTTGAAGAGGGTGAAAGAGTTACTTTTAACATTACAGAAACAGACAAAGGTCTGAAAGCTGTCGACGTAGAAAGAGAATAACAAAATAAAATTGAACTGAATGCAATTGCCACGGCGTGTCTGAAACGGCGGCACTACCGTGGCAATTTTTATGAAATTGTGAAAAAACTGACCCCAAAATAAAAATCATAAACACACAATATAGAGGAGATCAACTTATGGCTTTTTCATTCGAAAACTTAAGTAAAGACATTCAAGCTTCACTTAAAGATATGGGATTTAAAGAACCTACTCCCATACAGAAAGAAGCAATCCCGGTAGCCATGGAAGGTTGTGATATTGTCGGCCAGGCACAAACAGGAACAGGAAAAACCGCAGCCTTCGGCATTCCTATAATAGAAAGACTCAACAGGCCAAAAGGCGTCAAAGCACTAATCCTGGTCCCCACAAGAGAACTCGCAATTCAGGTTTCCGGTGAATTATCTTCCATAGGAAAGAGGAGAAAAATCGGAATCTATCCCATATATGGTGGCGTACCTATAGGAAGACAGATATCTCTCCTTAACAAAGGAAGATGCAATGTAATTGTTGGAACACCGGGAAGAGTAAAAGACCTTATCGACAGAGGCGTTTTAGACCTTTCAAATGTTGAAATTGTGGTTCTTGACGAAGCTGACCAAACGCTCGACATGGGATTCATTGAAGATATTGAGTACATTCTCAAAAAAACACCTATAGAAAGACAAACTATGCTCTTTTCAGCAACATTGCCAAATGAAATAAAGAAACTTATTTCCCGCTACCTTAAAAGCAGCTATAAAACGGTAAAAGTTGGAAAGTCAGTAATAACGCCCAAAGTAAACCAAAAAATCCTGTTTGTAAAAAGCGATGATAGGCTGAAAGCCTTAATAAAACTTCTAAAAGAGAACAGAAACGAAACTACTATAGTCTTTGTAAAAACAAGACGGGACGCGGCTGATCTTGAAAGAAGACTTCAAGAAAAAGGTATCGACGCAAAAGCAATTCATGGCAATCTGACACAACGTCAAAGGGAAAATGTAATGAACGCTTTCCGGAAAGGTAAGGTAAGGGTTTTAGTCGCAACCGATGTGGCAGCAAGAGGTATAGATGTCAAAGATGTAGGAATGGTTATTAATTACGAACTGCCCGAAAATCCTGAAATTTATGTTCACAGAATTGGAAGAACAGGAAGAGCGGGGAGAGAAGGTATAGCTATTAGTCTTGTTGCTGACAGCGAAAAAAACCGTCTATACAGAATTAAAGGCCTCAGCAGGGTAAGAAAAGAAAAATTCAAAGGAATAACCGTTGAGGACCTCAAGAGAGAGATTCATTCCGCAAGGATAAAACCCCTTTACGTAAAAATGGCCAAAGATCTGCTGAAAAACAGAGAAGAGGAAACCAAAATAGTCGCCTTTCTTCTCGAAAAACTTTTATCTTAACACGCACAGCTATCTTTGCATTAGCAGTTAATATAAAGCATAATTAATATTAGATATACCGGATAGGGTTTTAAGGAGAAACATGGAGGCTCCAATGGGCCTGTGGAAGATTTTTAAGCGTAAAAGTGATGAAGTCCTTTTTGACCGGGCAGTCAACGAGAGAAAGCATTCACTTGTTGTTGTTTATGGTGCACGCCTGATTTCTAAGGGAAAGCTTGAATATCATAGGGTTATACCTTACGCTGAATCTTTATTCACTATAAATAGGAAGAAAGAAGCTGTAAAAATTCTTGATACATTTGCAAAAGAAAAATTAGAAAACGGTTACTTCTCTGAAGCTATTCCTCTACTAACAAAAGCAATAAAGTATGATCCTGAAAATATAGAAACTGTCAAGCTTCTATCCAGAGCTTATGAAGGGAAAAATCTACTTTTTGAAGCATTTCAAACCCTTATAGACCTATTATCAACCTTTAAAAACGGCAGGAAAAACACGGCGGAAGTAAGAAATCTTATTGGAAATTTTTTAAAACGATATCCGCTGCCATCTTTCCAGATAATTTATGCAAATATTTAAAGTTGCAGGACTAATAAGTGTTCCAAACTCAAATAATTAAATAGATTGTTAGTTCCACTATTTTTGTATAATTGTAACCATCAATAGTTGTCTCTATGGAGGCCTGGTGGGACTTACTGATTTTTTTAAGAAGAAAAGTGATGAAGAGCTGTTTCAAGAAGCGGTTACAGAAAAGAGCTATCTTAAGATTGTTTCTTATGGTCGTAAACTGCTTGAGAAAGGAAATGCATCACCACATATAATAAACCCTCTTGTAGAGGCTTTGATAAAAGTAGGAAATAAAGAAGAAGCTATAAAGATACTGGACGACTATGCCGAGGAAAAACTCAAAAACGGTTATTATGCAGCTGCGATAGCATTCCTGCAAAAAGCTCTAAAACATGACCCCCACAACATACACACGGTAGAACTCTTATCGGCTGCATATGTAAAAAAAAGCCTCTACTTTGAGGCATTCAAAGTTTTGATTGACCTTTTCAAAAAACTTGCAAAAGAAGGAAAAGACGTTTCAAAAATACGTAGTGTCATCGAGCACTTCATAGAAAAAAACTCCCACCCTGTCTTTTACGAAATGTACGCCGATGCTCTGGCAGAATCTAACAACGAATCGGAAGCCTACAAAAATTACATAATGGCCGGAAGCATGTACGCTTCTCTTTCGAAATTTGAAGAAGCCTTAAGTACATATTTAAAGGCAAGAGAAATTAAGTCAAGTGAAATAGTAGATCAAAAAATAACTGAAATTGTCGCCCGCCTCCAGGACTCAACCACAAGACGCAAAATTTTGAAAGGTCTAATATTAGATAACAAAGACAACCTTGACCTGCTGCAGACGCTCATTAAAGAATTCATTAAAAACAAACTTATTGATGATGTGGATCAGGTAATCCTAACTCTAAAAGATACAAAACTTAAATGGACAACTGCTATTTTAAGAGATATAGAAACAGGCGAAATAGAATCTGCCTTTGAAAACATAGAACAGCTCTCAAAACTCGATAGAGGTACTGCAGAAAAACTTAAAGGTAGATTGTTTGCAAAATATCCTGAAGCCATTGAATTTGAGCAAGAGCCGGAAAGTGCTTATGGTGAAATACCCTCTTCTGACGAAATTCTATCTTCAATATTTTCTGCCGTTGAAGAAGAGAGCCCTGTTGGTACCGAAACCTCCGGTGAGGAAAGTGCATTACTTAAAGTAAAAGCTACCTCCCGCCGCGTAGATAACAGGGAAATTGCAAAAGCTTCCACACAACTTGACGGCCCCATCTACACGATATCTATGGCCGAAGCAATGTTAGGCCTTGGTAACTATGAAAAAGCTGTAGAGATGGCGAAAAAAGCTCTTGAATTCCCGGAAGTGAGATTTAGAGCTATCTCCCTCATATCTTCCGCTCTCGTATCCCAGGGTAAGTATAAAGAAGCTCTTAATCACCTACTTGATGCACTGAAAGAGCATCCATTCTCTCAGGAAGAGAGAAAAAATATAAAAGAAGCCATAGGGAAAATCTATGAAGAAATAGGGGACAAAGCTAAAGCCTCGTTCTGGTACAGGGAAGCGGAAAAAGAGAGCTAAATTTTGAGAGAAAATGCTAAAATCATTATTTCCTGAACACTTCAAATAAAAGAGAGGGAATAATGAAAAAAGCACTTCTTGGAAATGAAGCAATAGCCTACGGTTTGCTCGCCGCAAACGTTGATGTAATGGCAGCATACCCGGGAACACCAAGTTCTGAAATACTTGAGACATACCAAAACCTTATTAAAACACTCAATCTCCCCGCCGTTGGCGAATGGTCCACAAACGAAAAGGTGGCATTTGAAACAGCTTACGCAGCCGCGATAACGGGGAAACGGGCAGCCTGCGGCATGAAAATGGTCGGACTCAACGTAGCATCAGATCCTCTGATGAGCAGCGCATACATAGGCAACAGAGGAGGATTCCTTATCATTTCAGCCGATGACCCTGGATTTTATAGTTCTCAAACGGAGCAGGATTCCCGCTACTTTGCAAAGTTTGCAAGAATTCCAGCTCTTGACCCAACAGATCCTCAAGATGCACTAAAACTTGCCGCATTAGGTATAGAAATCTCAGAAAAGTTTGAAATTCCCGTACTTTTAAGACCCGTCTTAAGAGTCTGTCACGGAAGGCAGATTGTTGAAATACCAGATTTTGAGTTCAAGGGTAGAGAAGGAAAGTTTGAAAGAGAAATAGAAAGATGGGCTGCCGTTCCCAGAATTCCAAGATTCAAACAGGGAATAGCCCTACTTAAAAAGCTAAAAGAGATAGAAAAGTTTAACTACGAAATACTGATTAAACCACAACTTAAAAATCTTAAAAAGACAAAGCACCTGATTCTGGCCTCAGGAACATCTTACGGATTTGCATTAGAGGTAATAGAGGATAATAACCTTGAAATTGACATTCTCAAAATAGATATGCCAACGCCTCTTCCTGTAAACCTTTTAAAAGAAGTGCTTTCAAACTACGAACAGGTTGTCGTGTTTGAAGAAACCTATCCGCTTATAGAAGAGCAGATAGCACCTATCGCAAACGTTAAAGGAAAGCTTACAGGTGACGTTTTTGACATAGACGAAGTCACTCACGAGAGAATAGCCGAAGGACTTAAAAATACAGGCATACTGAACAAAAACATCTACACCGGAACAACTTTTGACGATGTTCCACCGCCGAGGAAACCTGCATTGTGCCCGGGATGTCCCCATAGAACAGTTTTCTATGCTATAAAAAAAGTTTTCGGAAACAACACCATATATCCTTCAGACATCGGCTGCTACACACTTGGTTTAAATCAGAAAGCTGTTGACACAATACTCTGCATGGGAGCTTCTGCAGGACTTGCCGGCGGATTTTCCATTTCCGACAAAACGAAACCGATTGTTGCAACAATCGGTGATTCAACATTTCTCCATTCAGGAATACATCCACTGATAAACAGCATAGCCAATAAACACAGATACATCCTTGTTATTCTTGATAACAGCACCGTAGCGATGACTGGCCTTCAGCCAACACCTGAAAGGACCGGTGACGTGAGCATTGAAAAGGTGGTTGAAGGCTGTGGCGTTAAACCATTCATTCTTCAGTATGATGGAAAGGTTGAAACAACAGTGAAATTCTTCAACGAGGTAAAAGAAGCCTACAGAAACAGCGATGTCCCTGTTGTTGCCGTGATAAAGGAATTCTGCACATTTGACAGAGAAAACGTTAAACTTCCAGGAAAGTTTGCCACTGTTGATCCGGAAAAGTGTACAGGATGTGGTTACTGTATGGACACTTTTGGTTGTCCTGCATTTGAGTGGAAAGATGGAAAAGTAACGGTAAACAAATACTTCTGCGTGGGATGCGGCGTGTGCCTGTCCGGCGTTTGTCCGTTCAACGCTTTCGTGGAGGATAAAAGATGAGATATCAGATAGTCTTAACAGGTGTAGGTGGTCAGGGAACAATATTTTTAGTTAAACTCCTCGCACGATGTGCCCTCAACAGAGGTGTTCCATTCATAGGAACAGAAACCCACGGAATGGCTCAAAAGGGGGGTACCGTCATCTCGTACCTTAAAATAGGCAACTTTAAAGCACCCTTAATAGGTAAAGGACAGGCAGATCTTCTTATAGGCCTCTATCCAACTGAAACCCTGAGATTTTTGGATTACTTAAAAGAATCCGGCTCAATAGTAACAAACGGAGACGATTCCTTCCCGGAACTTAATAGTTTAAATGTGTTTAAAATAGATGCATCAAAAAAAGCAATCGAAGGCGAGATAAACCCAAAATCTTTAAACGTATTTATCCTGGGAACTGCTCTTAAACACGTTAAAAACTTTCCTTTTTCCCTGGAAGAAATCGAAAAAGGCATAGAAGAGCTTAACTCAAAATTTGCACCGGCTAATATTGAAGCACTTCATAAAGGATTAAATTCATAAAAAGGCGGCCTTGGCCGCCCTCTTAATTCAAAAAATCAATCCCGATTTGATTTTATCACCTTTTTTTTATATAGTATCTATCGTTTAAAATATTCTTTATGGGGAGGTGGTTAAAGTGGATGCTCTACTTCTCATGCTGATTGTTTTCGTGGGTTACATTATAGCCTACAATGTCTATGGCAAATATGTGGGTTACAAGATCTTTGAACTTGCAACCGGCAAGCCGGTTCCATCTAAAGTATATGAAGACGGGATTGACTTTGTTCCAACAAAAAAAGAAATAATCTTTGGACATCATTACACATCCATTGCAGGTACAGGTCCTATAGTTGGACCAGCAATAGCTGTAATCTGGGGATGGCTTCCGGCAATTCTCTGGGTATTCTTCGGAAGCATACTTATGGGAGCTGTCCACGATTTTGGCGCTCTCATAATATCTATGAGAAACAAAGGAAAATCCATCTCTGAATTTGCAGGAAAATACATAAGCAAAAGAACAAAATACCTGTTTTTTGCCATTGTCTTCCTCGAACTGTGGATAGTTATCGCTATCTTTGGTCTGGTGATTGCCATTATATTTAACATGTTCCCTCAATCTGTCTTCCCGGTATGGATGGAAATCCCAATAGCGATGACTCTTGGATACTTAGTTTACAAGAAGGGGAAAAGCGTTGGTATCCTTTCAATAATTGCCCTCATTCTTATGTACGTAACCGTCATCATGGGCGTCTATATGCCGTTTAAACTCGGCTCTGTAGCCGGCATACCACCAACAGGTGTCTGGACAATCATTCTTCTTATCTATGCATTCATCGCCTCTGTTCTCCCGGTTACAATGCTCTTACAACCAAGGGACTACATAAATTCTCACGAACTTTTAGTGGCAATCTTACTTCTTGTATTTGGAATAGTAGCAAGTGCTTTTACAGGAAAACTCTCCATAGTTGCTCCAACTTATCAGGCGCATCCTCCTCAGGCACCACCGCTCTGGCCTTTTCTTTTCATCACCATTGCCTGCGGTGCAATCTCCGGATTCCACTCTTTAGTCTCTTCCGGAACATCTTCGAAGCAGGTTGCTGATGAACCAGATGCACTCTTTGTCGGATTTGGTTCAATGCTTATGGAAGGCGTCCTCGCAACACTTGTAATAATCGCCGTCGTGGCAGGAATTGGAATGGGATACTTCCACAACGGGAAACTTCTAACAGGACATGCAGCGTGGCTTACCCACTACTCATCATGGACAGCAGCTAAAGGTCTTGGTTCAAAACTTGGCGCTTTTATTAACGGTTCAGCCAATATGATAGAAAGCCTCGGAATACCTGTAAGCTGGGCAATCGCCATAATGGGTGTTTTCGTTGCGTCTTTTGCCGGAACAACACTTGACACCGCAACGAGAATTCAGAGATACGTGGTTTCAGAAATCTTCTCCGACATAGGATTAACCATCTTCAAAAACCGCTACGTTGCAACTCTTTTTGCCGTTCTATCTGCGGCTTTTTTAGCGTTTGCAACAGGTGCAAGTGGTAAAGGTGCTCTGACATTATGGCCGCTCTTTGGTGCGGTAAATCAAACACTTGCAGGACTTGCACTGATAGTCATCACTATCTACCTGAAGTACAAAGGTGGCCTTAAATGGATTATTGCCGGCATTCCGGCCGTGTTTATGATAACCGTAACGCTGTGGGCAAGTATTATGAACGAGATAAATTTCATTAAGGCAGGAAACTACCTTTTAATTACTGTAAACACTGTCATTCTTTTAATCGTCCTTACAATTATTTTTGAAGGTGTAAAAACGTTCTTCAGCATAAAAGAGGGAACACCGGAACCTATCGATGAAGAAATGGAAGCTTAAGGAGTTTTTTAAGAAAATCTGGGAAACCGCAGATGGTATCGGAAGAGATACCGCAGCAAATGTAGTGGAATCAGAAGTTGATGAGCTGGAAAAGATATTTGCTCTTTTACTTTTAGGAGAGCTTGTGGGATACCCCGGCTCTCCTTCCCACATATACATACAGATGTTGCCGGTCTCTGAAAAACTATTAATAACCCTTGGCAACGCGGTTACCGAAGCTGAAGATCCTCTTGGCAAACTTTTTTCCGTGTTTGATATAGATTGAGGAAAAAATGAAAAGAACGTTCTTCTTTACAGGAAAAGGTGGTGTAGGAAAAACAACTATATCTTCTATGTTCGCCGTCTTCTTTGCAAAAAGAGGCTTCAGAACACTCCTTGTGTCTCTTGACCCTGCCCACAACCTGTTTGACGTTTTTAAAACAAAACCATCTAAAGAACCCACACAAGTTTTAGAAAATCTCTATATATACGAAGCCGATCCAGAAAAGTACAAACGGCAGTTCCTGTCAAATGTAAAAGAGGAATTGGAAAGGAGCTTCAGATATCTTACAGCTTTCAACCTTGAACACTACTTTAAAACGATAGAAAAATCGCCCATCCTCATTGAACAGTCAATGGCCACTGCATTTGAATACCTCACGGAAAGAAGATACAACCTTTTCGTCTTTGACATGCCACCGTCCGCTCTCTCGTACCGTTTCTTTTCCCTTCCTGAAAATTCCCTTGTATGGCTTGAAAACCTGATTTCCTTAAGGAAAAAAATTAACGACAAGAGAGAAATCATCATCCGCATAAAAAAGGAATCATTGGAAGATGATCCCGTTATCAAAAAACTTTTAAACTTAAAAGAGAGATATAAAAGGCTGAAAGAGAAATTTGAAAATGCAACCATTTACATTGTTAAAAATCCGGACAGAATATCCACAGTGGAAGCAGAAAGAGTTAAAGAGTGGCTGAAAGAACTGAAATTAAACGTAAAGATATTGGAGAATAGAGGAAAAGATATTCCAGAAATGGCAGCAGAAATCCACACCGGGAAACTGCCGCCAGAAGTTGAAAGTGCTTTTAGTTCTCTCTTTTCACCCTAACTGCCTTTCCGGGTGCTCTTGGAATTTCTCCCTTTCTTTTTAAAGTTACCTCTATATGAAGTCCCAGAGTGCTGTATATCTCCTCTTCTATCCGCTCTTTCAGATATTCATCCTGCCTTTCTGCTTCAATAATAAGCTGAACCGTATCTTTCCCCTCAACCTTACCTATAATGATTTGATAATCTGGAAGGATTTCAGGATACTTCATAACTATCTCTTCAACCTGCCTCGGATAGAAACACACCCCCTTCACCTTTAACATATCGTCTGTTCTTCCCTTTATCCTTGCAACCTTAAGGTGCGTTCTGCCACATTCACAACGCTCCCTTGAAACTATTTTAGTTATGTCTCTTGTTCTATACCTTATTAGCGGCAATCCTTCCCTTGTGAGAGTGGTAACAACCATTTCACCCTCTTCACCGTCCGGAAGAACTTCACCTGTTTCCGGATCTATTATTTCAACAATGTAGTGATCTTCCCAGACATGGATACCGTTGTGGTAGTTACATTCTATGCCAAGTCCAACACCGCCGGTTTCTGTCATACCTATGATGTCAAATGCCTCTATCCCCATTTCTTTTTCTATATAACGCCGCATCTCTTCACTCCAGACCTCGGCTCCAAATATTCCAACTCTCAAAGAGGTCTCGGAAAAGTCAAAACCTTCCTCTTTTGCAACTTCTATAATCCTTAATGGATAAGATGCTATACCTGCAAGAGCGGTGGTGTTAAAATCTTTAAAGAACTTTAGTTGTAGCAACGTTCTACCGGGACCTATTGGAACAACAAAACATCCTATCTTTTCCGCACCATAGTGAAAGCCAAATCCTCCGTTAAAGAGACCAAAAGAGGGTGTTATCTGTAAAACATCTGAAAATGTTAAACCCGCTGCGGCAAGGCAACGTGCCATTACCTCTCCCCACTGATCAACATCGGCAGGTGTGTAAGGGTTCACAACAGGTGTACCGGTCGTTCCGGAAGACATGTGAAAACGGACAAAATCTTTTTGTCCGCCACAGGCAAAACCAAAAGGATAACCCTTCCTCAAATCCTCCTTTGTGAGAAACGGCAACCTTTTTAAATCCTCAAGTGTTTTTATATCTTCAGGCTCCACTCTTCCTATCTTTTCCCAGTAGAGCCTATTCTTTTCCTTTATCCTTCTAATTGTTTTCCTCAATCTCTCAAGTTGCACCTTTTCAATGATTTCTCTTGGCAAAGTTTCAAGATAACGCTGAAACATTTCTCCCTCCGTTATGCCGGAAATTTTCACAAATTCACCGTTTATTTTATAATAACTTTATCTTCTGATTGTGCTAAAAAAGAAAAGGAGGAAAGGGATGTCCTTAAAGAGAAAAGATTACATGGCACGAGAAACTCTTGAAGCACTTCAACTTAAAAGGCTCCGGGAAACCGTTGAAAGAGCCTATTACTTGGTTCCTTTTTACAGAAAAAAATTTGATGAAGCTGGAGTAAGCCTGGAAGACATACAAACCCTCGAGGACATGAAAAGGCTTCCATTCACTGTAAAACAGGATCTAAGAGATAACTATCCTTTCGGGCTCTTTGCCGTTCCAATGGAACAGATAGTAAGAATACACTCTTCATCTGGAACGACTGGAAAACCAACAGTTGTAGGATACACAGAACACGATATGAAAGTTTGGCAGGAAGTAATGATAAGAACCTACCTTATGGCTGACGTTAATGAGAAAGATATTATCCATAACGCCTACGGCTACGGCCTCTTCACAGGCGGACTTGGATTTCACGATGCTGCAGAGGCTCTCGGCGCAACCGTTGTTCCAGCAAGTGGTGGGTTTACTAAAAGACAACTTATGCTTATGAAAGATTTCGGTGCGACAATACTCTGCTGTACTCCTTCTTTCGCACTCCACCTTGCAGAAGTGGCTAAGGAAGAGGGATACGATTTACAAAAAGATTTTAAACTAAGAGCCGGCTTTTTTGGAGCTGAACCGGCATCTGAGGGACTCAAAAAAACCGTCGCAGAAACGTGGGGAATAAGGTACGTAGAAGCATACGGACTGTCAGAAATAATAGGCCCCGGAGTGGCTGCTACATGTGAATACGGACACCTCCATATATTTGAAGACCATTTTATCCCCGAGATTATTGACCCTAACACGGGTGAAGTCCTCCCGGACGGGGAGGAGGGTGAACTTGTCCTTACAACCATAACAAAACAAGCTTTACCGATGATACGCTACAGAACAAAAGATATAACGGTTATCCATAGAGAACCGTGCCCCTGTGGAAGAACGATACTCTACATTGAAAACATAAAGGGTCGTTCCGATGACATGCTTATAGTTAACGGTGTCAACGTATTCCCATCACAGGTTGAACACGTTATAACTCAGATAGAAGGGCTAACTCCGAACTACGTAATCGTCGTTGATAAAAAAGGGGTCCTTGACAAACTGGAAGTCTGGATAGAAGTAGATGAAAAACTTCTAAAAGATGGAGTGGGAAGCCTCGATTCTCTCAAGAAAAAAATAGAAGAAGACATGTTGAACAGCTTATTCATCAATGCAAAAGTCAAATTGGTTGAACCGAAAACACTCGAAAGAAGCATGGGAAAAGCCAAAAGAGTCATCGATAGAAGAGAATTAAACATTTAAGGAGGAAAAGATGAAGGGCAAATACGCTGTTAAGCAGATATCAATATTTCTTGAAAACAGAAAAGGAAGACTATCAGACGTAGCCAAAACTCTTTCACTTGCAGATATAAACATCCGTGCCCTATTTTTAGCCGACTCTTCAGAATTTGGAATTTTAAGGTTAGTTGTAAACAACCCTGAAAAGGCAAAAGCCGTTCTTTTGGCCGATAACTTCGCTGCCACAGAAACTGAAGTATTCGCGGTAGAAGTTGAAGACAAACCCGGTGGATTCTACAACGTCGTAAAAGTTTTAGCGGAAAATGACATAGATGTAGAATATACCTACGCGTACGCGGGCTCTTCCTCAAAAGCCATCCTCTTTTTTAAAGTCAAAGATGCTCTATTTGAAAAGGCGGTAAAAGTTCTTGAAGAAAGCGGCGCAAAACTCCTTGAAGCCGCTTCAGTCTATAAATAATAAGGAGGTAGCTTATGGACTTCTTCTTTGCGGTAAGCCCAATTCTCCTCGTTCTTATCGGAATGCTTTTTTTCTCCCGATCGGGCGTCTTCATGTCGGTGGCCGGCTGGATTTTTGCAGGTCTTGTAGCGTGGCTCTATTTCAAAACACCCCTTTCTGTCGTTATAGGCGCAAGTATTTATGGAATTGTCAAAGCCTTTGCAATCACCTTTGCAGTAGCCTTTACAATGCTAATGATCTTCATAATGAAAGAGACTGGCGCTCTTTCTGAAGTCGTCAAAACAGTTCGTTCTATCACGACAAACAAAGTAGAACAGACACTGTTCATAGGAATGGGATTCGGTTCTTTAGCAACATCTCTTGGTGTGGTAACGCCAGCTCTATTCCCTCCTGTATTTGTGGCTCTTGGATTTACGCCTCTTGCTGCTGTTGCCATATCAATCCTATGCTACGATCCTCTCACATCCTTTGCACTTTTATCTATCCCTATCACCCTCCCGGCAAGGGTCGTGTGGGGACCTTTTAACATAAAACCACCGGGAATAGCGAACCTTGAACAATTTATCTGGGTATTTACGCAGAAAATAACAATCTTTTTACCCGTAGTATCTGTCTGTTTTGCCCTTATGATGCTCTACTTTGTAGGAAAGTGGGAAGCTGTAAAGAAAAATTTCATCCCGGCTGTCGTTTCCGGATTGGTACTTTCACTTTCAGCTCTGGCAATGGCATACACAAAGGTTGTTCCCGTTGAAGTTATAGGTGTTCTTTCCGGCTTTTTCACGATGATAGTTATCTACTTCATGTTCAGGAAGAGTGAAAAGACAGAAACAAAACTTGACAGTGCTTTCTTAAAAGCCATATCTCCATGGCTGTTTTTATTCATATTTTCTCTTATAACCAACTATCCACCTGTAAAAAGGTTCCTGGCCAATCTTCCAGGAAAGGTAGAAGTTCTTCCAATAATAGGTGGAAAAGTTATAGACCTGAACATATTCGCCCATGTTTACTTCTGGATACTCGTTGCGACTATTGTTTCGTTACCTCTCCTTAACCCGACAAAGGAACAGCTATCAAACGCCTTTAAAACATGGAAACAGAGAGTGAGCGGTCCCTTCATTGCCTATTCTCTATTCTTCGCAGTCGCATTTATAATGGCTTGGTCTGGAATGGAGATCGTAAACGGAAAGCTAACAGCGGGAGCTAATTTTAAGGCAATGAACATGGACATAATCATCGGAACTACTCTTGCCCATATATTTGGAAAATTCTACCCATTGGTATCACCTTTCTTAGGACTTTTAGGCGCATTCGTAGGCGGAAGTGAAACGGCATCAAACGTTCTCTTCGCAAAGATACAGTACAGTGCAATTGTAGCAACAGTGGGTGCTACCGCCTTCATGCCAGCGTACGGTGCACACGCAGTCGGCGGTGGAATCGCAAGTGCAATAACACCATCTAAAATCACAAACGCTGCCGCTCTTGTCGGACTGAAAGGAAAGGATGAAAGTAGCCTTTTAAAAACCATGATAATTCCTGTTTTAGCGATGACACTGTTTGTTGGTATTATGCTGCAGATAATCGTCTCAACAATGTAAGAGAGGGTTGATTTTTACAGTTACAACACATTATAATGTTATGTAGAAAATTGGGGAGGTTAAAAATGGCTTCAACGATGGAAAAATCTATAAACTGGTCTCTTGCAGCTGTTTCCTTTATTTCAGTTGTTATGTATGCTTTCCTGCC
The DNA here is from genome assembly GCF_000421485.1 of Desulfurobacterium sp. TC5-1. Classification (NCBI taxonomy): domain Bacteria; kingdom Pseudomonadati; phylum Aquificota; class Aquificia; order Desulfurobacteriales; family Desulfurobacteriaceae; genus Desulfurobacterium; species Desulfurobacterium sp. TC5-1. Next base: position 1,236,350 of record NZ_ATXC01000001.1, read on the forward strand.
TCTTGGAATTTTTGGAAACAACCTTGACTTCCAGCACTTTCTTCTTCCAAAAGTTATCGTAGCCTTTATAGTAGCCATCGTAAGCGGCAAGCTCTACATGGGATATGCAAAGTTGAGGAAGCTTTCTCCAGAAGTTGTCTATTTCGGCCTTATCACAACACTTGGTATTACAGGGCTTTTGACCTACGTTATACTTGACCTTGCGCTGAAACTTTTTGGACTCGAGTAAAAAAGGGGGCATATGCCCCCTTTTTTTTATTTTTATCAGGTAGTTGAACTTTCTGCATCATTGTAAATATCACCAACAATTGGCTCGTTAAAACCTTTAAATCCTCTCACCGTTTCCACTCTAAACTGGGTTGATTTGTACCATATCTCCTTTGGTGGCTCTTTTACAGGCGTAAGCTGCCATCCTCTCATCTCTTCGTAGTAATCCCAGTTAACATACTCGTTAAAGTTGTGGAGAAGATCCGTTATAACAAGTCCCATATCAAGGAGAACCTTCTGAATCTTTCTCCACTTGTCAAGAGAGGACTCTCTTCTCGTTACACCAAAGTAACCAGCACACCTTTCAGATTTAAGAGTTGCAACACCTCTTCCAACAAAGGCCTTAATCGCCTCTACCGTTTCAGGGGGATCACAAAAGAACGTATCGTAAGCACCTACAACATCGTCAGGAAGAGGCTGTCTCAAATCGTGAACTCTCGCATCAATATTGAGTCCATACTCATCAGAAACCTCTTTGATAAACTTTATAAGCCTTTCGTCGATCTCAAGGATAGTAACTTTTTCAGGAAGTCCTGTAAGGGCAAGAGCAATACTCATGAGGTCGTCGTCACCAAGAACACAAACCTTTTTTCCTCTCAAATCCCCCCTGTCATCGGCAAGAGCTACTCTTGCAAAGGAGTTTTCAGGTGTAACATAACCCTGATCGTAACAGTGAATGGCCGGTGGTCTATTTTTTTGAATTTCAACAAACTTTTCAAAAGCCTCTTTCAATTCACCATCAATAACAACACCCCTTCCGTTACAGCAGGAACATCTGTGGGAAACGAACGGTTCTATTCCTGTTCTCTTTACAAAATCTGCGCCCTTTTCTGTTAATAGAATCTGGCTCCCTTCAAAAGCAAGCATGCCTTCTCTGTTAAGGATCTTCAAAATTTCTGCTACAAGTGGAAGCGGTTCGTCACAAAGGTCCACTATCTTCCAAAAATCACCGGTTGCAATGACAGCTTTAAGCACCTTTTCAACAGAAACGGGATAAGCCGGAACCTGTGTGTTCTTCTCCGCCTCCTGGGCAACCCTGGTCAAGAATTCCATCTACTTCACCTCCTATTTCTTAAATTCATCTATTACAAAGTTAGGAATCGCAAAAGCACCGTAGTGGATCTCAAGGTTGTAATATTTAAATTTTTTCTTCGTTCTTCTTACAACATCTTTCATCCTTTCAGATAACTCCTCCGGTGAAATTGTAAGAGGATCTTTACCGTTTGACGCAAATGTAAAACTCCACATACCGGAAGGGTAAGAAGGAATAAAAGCAAGATAAGGTCTGACCGTTGAAAAGACCTTTGTAAGATTTGAAACGACCATTACAAACTCTTTTTTCTGAGCAAAAGGTGATTCTGACTGAGTAACAAAAACGCCATCGTCTTTCAGTGCCTTTTTAACATCCTCGTAAAATTCCTTTGAAAACAGAACAGCAGAAGGGCCAGCAGGATCCGAACAGTCAACTACGATCACATCGTATTCATTCTCTTTCCCTTTAACAAACTCTCTCCCATCCTCGTAGTAGATAGAAACTCTCTCATCAGAAAGGCCAGAAGAGATTTCCGGAAACTCTTTTTTACAAAGCTCAACAACCTCTCTATCTATTTCAACCATATCAATATGGTCAGGATCATGCTTCAGTACTTCTCTAACTGTTCCACCATCACCTCCACCGATAACAAGCACCTTTTCCGGTTTCCTTCCAAGGGTGAAAAGCGGAACATGAACTATCATTTCATGATAGATAAACTCATCCCTGTCAGTAGTTTGAACAGCACCATCAAGAACTAAAATCTTCCCAAAGGCCTCAGTCTCAAGGAGCATTATTTCCTGAAACGGCGTACTGTATTTACGGGCACCATAAACGTCAACAGAAAAACCAGCACCGTTAAACATCTCTGTAAACCTTAACATCACTCACCTCCCCAAAACTTTAAAATCATCTCCCTGATTATCTTCGCAGCCAGCATCTGTGTAATGCCTGAGGGGTCATAGGGGGGAGATACTTCAACAACATCAAATCCGGCAACTTTTACAGGTGGTAAATTATAGAGAATCTCGAAAAATTCAACGGGATTTCCCCCACAGGGCTCAGGCGTCCCCGTACCAGGTGCAAAAGCCGGATCAAAGTAATCTATGTCAACCGTAAAATAGACAAAACTTTCCTCTCTTAAACGCTCGGGCAATCTTTTAATATCGATTCTTTCTATTAGAGGATTTTCATCTATCAGGTCAAACTCCTCCTTTGTACCGCTCCTTACTCCTATCTGAATTATCCTGCACCCGAGCTCAAGAATTCTCCTCATAACACATGCATGAGAAAACCTCGTCCCAGAATACTCATCCCTCAAGTCGGCATGGGCATCAAAATGGACTATTGTTAGGTTATTATAACTTTTTTTAAGAGACCTAACAACAGGATATGTAACAGAGTGTTCACCGCCTATCATCACTGGAATCTCAAGTCTATCAGCAAAAACTTCCACCTCCTTCACCATTCTCTCAGGTGAAGCGGAAACTTCCACGTTTCCCACATCGGTAAACTCAACATCGACAAGGTCTCTTTTCAAAATAGGACTATAAGTCTCTAAGTTCTCCGAAAAAAACCGAACGCCATCGGGACCGAACCTGGTTCCGGGCCTGAAACAGGTAGTGCCATCGTAGGGAACACCAAAAATAGTAACCTTTCCTGAATCCTTAGCACCGATAAATTTCATCCTTTTCTCCTTGTGGTAAAATTTATACAAACGCCCGCTGAGGAAATTATAAATGGATTATAAAATCAGGGGAACCAATATTTTAGGAATCGAAGTAATCGTAACAAAGGAAAACTGGAATATTGAAGAACTTAAGAAGTTCCTTATTGAAAAAAAAGCCATCTTAAAAAGAACAAGACTAATAATAACTTTTGATGATATTATACCGGAAGAGAAGGAAATAAAAGAAGTAGCCAATTTCTGTTCCCAACTACCGGAAGTGTTTTTCTCCGGCTTTAAAACAAACAAAAAGGAAACCCGGGATCTATGTGTATCAGCCGGATTTCCCTGCGACATGTCAAAACTTGAACTTGAAAAGCAGACAGAAAGAGCTTCAACGGAAGAGATAAAGTTCATAAAGAAGACCGTCCGTTCCGGCGAAAAGGTTTCATCCTCAGGAGACATAGCAATACTCGGAGATGTAAATCCGGGAGCAGAAGTTGAAGCCGGAGGAAACGTATATATATTTGGAAGCTTAAGAGGACTGGTTAAGGCCGGTATCGGGAAAAAAGAGTGTGAAGTAAGAGCACTGTTTGTTCAAACGCCAAGAATGGAAATTTGTGGAAGAGAAAAAATTTTTGAAAGAAATGAAAAATTTTTAAATTTCCGATTAATATATAAAAATGATAAAATCAAAGTACTCGCGATGGAGAGGAGTAAAAATGGCCGATAAAGTTTTCTGCATAACTTCGGGGAAGGGTGGTGTTGGAAAAAGTACCGTAACTGGCAACTTGGCAACAGCACTGGCAATGAAGGGTTACAAAGTTGTAGCCATAGATGCAGATATAGGACTAAGAAACCTTGATTTAATTTTAGGACTTGAAAACAGAATTGTTTATGACATAGTCCATGTTATAGAAGGGGTATGCCCGCCGGAGAAAGCACTCGTAAAAGATAAAAGAACAAAAAACCTTTTCCTGCTTCCGGCAGCACAGACAAAAGATAAAAGTGCCGTTAAACCCGAAGATTTAGTTAGAATAGTTGAATCCCTCAGAGAAAAGTACGACTTTATTTTCATAGATTCCCCTGCAGGAATAGAGGAAGGTTTTAAAACGGCCGTTGCACCTGCCGATGCGATACTCGTTGTAACAAATCCCGAAATGGCGTCTATAAGGGATGCTGACAGAGTCACAGGACTTTGTGAAGCAATGGGAAAACCGGAACCCAAACTTATCGTTAACAGACTCGATCCGGCAAAAGTAAAAAACGGAGACATGTTAGATGCCGAAGATGTTGTTCAAATATTGGGTCTTGAGTTAATAGGCATAGTACCGGAAGATAAAAACATGGTTGCCTGTATAAACAGAGGCGAACCTGCCGTTCTTGTAAAGGAATCTATTGCAGGAAAAGCTCTGAGGAACATCGCCGAAAGAATACTTGGAAAAGAAGTTCCCTTTCTCAAACTTGAAGCAGATAACGGATTTTTATCAAAATTCAGAAAATTATTTGGCGGGAGCTGAAAATGGGATTCTGGCCTTTCAATAAAAAACCAAGTAAAGACGTAGCAAAACAACGACTTCAGGTAATCCTAAAATACGACAGAGCGGGGCTACCACCCAACGCTGTTGATGCGATTAAAAATGCTATTCTTAACGCCCTGAAAGATTTTCCTTTCGTTGACGTATCAGGAATAAAAATAAACTTCCCGCAGGACGATAGAGAAGAAAAAATTGAACTCGAAATTCCTGTAAAAACGGAACGATAACTCCCCCTATCACAACCGGCAACTCTATTTCAAAAAATATTGTATAATTAAATGTAAATATACCTGTTTTGTAAACCTAATAGGGGGATGCCATGAAACCAGAGAGAAACACAACCAGCTGGAAAAAGCTTCTGGGGGTTGTACTTTTTTCAGCACTGATAGCCGGATGTGGCGGCGGAAGCAGTACCAGTATGGCACCGCCTTCCACCAACGGAACTACACCTTCAACTAACGGAACCACAGTGACGGATCCTTTCGCCCTCCCCTCAACACTATATCTCGCATTCACAGCAAACAATACTCTGAAAATCGTAAATACTACAAATCCGGTGGATGTAGAAACAGTTGATACGGTAAATGATACGACATATGTATACCATTTTAACTATTCCCATCCGGCGGTAACTTCAGTCTATCCAAAATACGTTTTCTACATCGATAACGGAACAATTTACAGAATCAATCTTTTAACAAAGACGAAAACCCAGGTGTCTGCCATAACAAACGCAAGCTATTTTTCAGGTGAATTGGATGAAGTGAATGATTATCCGGGATATATAGAAGTCGTCCTTGAAAACGGAACGACAACCGTCATCCCGACAAACATGCCATCTACCACACTACCGGCACAATTCGGCGATTTCACCGTGGAATGGTTTATCGGAAAATATGACTCTGACGGTGCACCCCTCGGTGCAATTATAGACAACGGAACATATTTGAAATACTGTCCGCTTGTTGCAAACGGACTGGATTTATCCAACTGCACAGATATATTGCCCTACTCTACTTATGCTGAAGCTATAACAATCGGCACCAATCCTTTGAAAGTGCTGCTGAACAAAGACGATACGGAGATATATGCATTTTATCCCTACAACGGAACATCCGTTCTTCTTTACAACTCAACGGCCGACTCAAACAGTACCATAGATAACTGGAACTACGCATATGTAAATGACCACCTCTACATTTTGCAGTCAAACAGCACTGCCAACATGATAAAGAAAATAGATGCAACAACCGGCGCATCTACAACTGTATTTTCGTACGACAACCTGAATGGCTTCATCAGTCCTTCATCAACAAGTTTTGCAGTCAGCCCTTCAGAAACAGTGGGTGTAGCTTATCCCGTTGGAGCACTGGTAGGAGGAACACCAAGATACTATAATGAAGTAAAAGTTATCTACTCAAACACAACAGCGGTCGAAGTGGAAAGTTCAGCAAACTACTCCTACAATATAGGCGGATTTTTCGGTGAAAAACTCGGCTACCAGATGGTAAATGCAACGGAAAGTTACATAAAAATATACGATACTGTAGCAAACGCCATAACGTACAATGCTACCGGTGAACCTGCCGGAATCATTAAAAAAACTGCCTTTACCGTAACGGATAATTCAGATATTGATTCAGCAGAAACAGGATATACCATTATTTACAATGGAACCGACCTTCAGCTCTTTAATGCCACAACCCTGAACATTGATAAAACCATTCCTCTCACGGGCACTCAGGATAACTGGATGGAAATAGAAGGATTTGGGAACAGAGTCCTCGGGGTCACAAGATTCACATCTACAAATAACAGCACTGAAATAATACTGCTTAATATTGGAAATGGCACAGTATCTCAAATCACAGATACAGCAACCATAGATGAATGGCCAGTTTACTAAATCCACAAGCGCCCCGGCATTTAAATGCCGGGGCATTACTTCTCAAATTCTAACATTCATCCCGACTGCCAGGTTTACCCACCTGCTACCATCTATGTCTTTAAAAACAGATGCAAAACTTCCGTCATAGGTGAAAAAGAGAGAAAATCTGTTAAACAATTCTCTTTCAAGGGACAGGGAAAAACCCGGAAAAAATCCGGAGAAAACATCCGTATCAAAAGAACCATAACTATTATCTACCTGACTAAACAAATTAAAGTAGCCGGCAACACCCAATTTTACCGTGTAACCACTGCCTTTCCATATTTTATATCCAATTCCAGAATAACCGTATATGGCTTTCATAAAATAAGTATCGGTATATCCAGAGTAAAAGAACAGCCTTTCAGCAGTTCCCATTAGAACCCCACCTGCATAGATAAACCAGCTGTCGGACACCGGATATTCAGCAGACATTGAAAATGAATTTAAAACACGGCTTTCCGTGGAAGCTGGATAATCAATAAAAAGGGCTCCTGCATTATTAATAAAAGAAAATCCCGCAGAAAATCTCAGATTAACATCATCCTGACACAATCCAGAAACAGGGATAAGAAAAACAAACATAACCAATATCCATTTTCTCAAGGTAAAACTCCATAATAAGTTAATAAAAAATCGTCCCATAAAGTAGAGGAAAATGTGTTTAAGGAATCATTAAAATAATCTATAAAGAAATTATCCCTCTCATTCGGGAAATATATTGAAACACCTTTTAGATTTGCCCCCGTACTTTTAAAGTATATACCTTTTAAAACAGCCATAATCTGTACCGCAGCATTTTTTACTTCAATACTTGTTGTTGTTGCATTTATTTCATCCGCAAAGGAATAAAGGTCAGCATAGAAAGGGAAATACTCCGTCTCAGGTTCTGTAGCATTACTCCTTGCAGAGTATATCTCCTGAAAAAGGGATGGTGTTCCGTTCAGGGCATAAGATGCAAAAAGGTTAACGGCAGAGGCTATGTCAGAAGCATTGGACGAAGAAACAGCCGAAAGGGTACACTCCGGATAACAGTATTCTGTTCGGTTTGAGTAAAATTGATAATATGTATCCACCGCTGCCCTGCCCAGAGCTTCTCCCTGCCAATCAGGATGTTCTTTCAGTTTTTCAATAAGAGAAAAATAATCCCAGCCGAATCCGGGCTCCGGAGCCTCCGAAGCAACAGTAACATTGGCAAAGTTCCTAAATGTATAAAAAACTTCAGTCATTCCTGCAAGGCACTCATCAAATCCAAGAAAGTCAAGATGGAAAGATAAATCATCAAGCACCTGTTTTATTTCTGCCATTTTAAGGCTATCTTCCGCCGAATCATCAAAAGCGGCATTCTCCCATCCATCACCATGATCCCAGACAACGAGTGCAACCCTGCTAAATCGATATTTTTCAACAATTTTTTTCAAAAACAGCTTCAAGGTATAGGGATTTCCTGTATCCAAATTTCTGAATCTCTCAACAGGTTCAAGCCATCCCTTTTTTACCTCATACAAGGTAGTTCCGTTTCCCCTATCACATAAAACAACGACTCTCACGTTATCATCAGAACCTGCTCTCATCATTTCACCTACATCATATGTTGCGAAGGTAGAAAGATTGTTGTCTCCTGCAACATAAACCGCAAATATCCATTTTGTATAGGAACTTTCCCGATAACCACACGAAAAGAGAAAGGGTATAAGCAGAATAAAAAACAGTTTTTTTAAAATTTTTTCTTCCCACATCATACAGTAATTCTACCACTTTCAAATAAACAAAAAAGGGGGCTTTAGAGCCCCCTTTCCTTAGAGATAGAAAAAACTAAATTATTCCTGCTCTTCTCCTGTTTCAACAAGCATAACAATAGCCGTTGGTGCAGCATCACCTTTTCTGTAATCGTAGTGAAGTAGCCTTGTGTAACCACCATTTCTATCTGCATATTTAGGTGCTATTTCGTTAACAACCTTAAATGCAACATCTTTTCTGGTAACAATTGCCAAAACTTCTCTTAAAGCCTTTACCTTATCCTCACCTTTCGCCTTTGTAATAACCTTATCTGCCAATCTTCTAAGTTCTTTTGCCCTTGCAACTGTTGTAACAACCTTACCATGTTCCATAAGGTCAGTAACAAGATTCCTGAGCATCATAACTCTGTGCTCTGTAGGCCTGCCGAGCTTCTTTCTCTTTATTCTATGTCTCATTCTTTACCTCCAAGTTCAAGTCCTAATGAGGAAAGAACCTCTTTCACCTGAGCAATGGACTTGTTTCCAAGACCCTTAATCTTCTTAAGATCTGCTTCCGTTAGCTTAACGATATCTCCTACTGTCTCAAGACCGGCTTCTTTCAGTGCCCTTAAAGCCCTTGACTTCAGGCCGGCTTCCTCAAGTGTCATTGATAGCTTCGTGTCAGCTACTTCTTCTTCCTTTTCAACCTCTACAACTGCCGTCTCTGGAGAAGCCTCAGTAAGATTTGCCATAACGGAAGAGAAGTGCTCTATAAGGATTGAACACGCCTTGGCCAAAGCCTCCTTCGGCGTTACACCGCCATCAGTCCATATCTCCATAACAAGCTTATTATAATCTGTTCTTCTCCCTACCCTCGTATCTTCAACTCTGAAGGCAACTTTTCTAACAGGTGAAAAATCAGCATCAAGAGCTATCCATCCGAGTGTTGTTATGTCAAAGATTTCCTGAATCTCTTCTGAAAGTACAAACCCTTTACCCTTATCTATACGAAGGTGCATCTCTATTTCTGAATTTTCATTATCAAGCGTTGCTATCTCCTTATCAGGTGTAAGAAGCTTAACCTGAGAAGGAAGCTCAAAGTCAGAGGCGAACACCTTACCGGGACCCTTCTTTCTAAGCTCAATAAATACAGGGCCATCACCGTAAAGGGCAAACCTTAACTCTTTTATGTTAAGAACGATTTCCGTTAAATCTTCCACCACACCGGGAAGCGTTGTAAATTCGTGCCATGCTCCTTCAAACTTAACAGCCGTTGGAGCAGCACCTTCTATGGAGGAAAGTAGAACCCTTCTCAGTGCATTTCCGACAGTAACACCGTATCCTTTCTCCAGAGGCTCAACGACAAACCTTCCGTAGGTGTCGGTGTGCTCCTCCCAGCGGAACGTTTCCGGCTTGATAAATTCAATCATTATTTTCCTCCACTAAGGGTTAACTATTACTTAGAGTAGAGCTCAACGATGAGGTTTTCAGCGATTGGAATCTCAATCTCTTCTCTTGTAGGCTCTGCCTTAACAATACCTTTAAAGTTTTCAGCATCAAGTTCCAGCCATGAAGGGATTCCCCTCTGCTGAGCAAGTTCCATACCTGAAATAATATCAGGGATGTTTCTGCTTTTCTCTTTAACCTCTATAACGTCTCCCGGCTTAACAAGGAAGGATGGCCTGTTAACCTTCTTACCGTTTACGAGAATGTGACCGTGAACAACAAGCTGTCTTGCGTGCCTGTGTGATTTACCAAAACCCAACCTGTAAACAACATTGTCCAGCCTGCTCTCAAGAAGTTTAAGAAGGTTTTCACCTGTTTGTCCCTTCATCCTCTCGGCCATCTCATAGAAGCGCCTGAATTGCTCTTCCCTTACACCATAGTAGTACTTAACCTTCTGCTTCTCCATAAGCTGACGGCCGTAGTAAGAAATCTTCCTCCTGCTCTTCCCGTGCTGTCCTGGAGGATATGGTCTTCTATCTGTAATAGCCTTCCCTTTCTGAGATTTCTCTTCCCCAACATAAATGTTAACGCCTAAACGGCGAGCTATACGCCATTTTGGTCCTGTATATCTACCCATCAACTACCTCCATTAAACTCTTCTTCTCTTTGGTGGTCTGCAACCATCATGAGGAATAGGAGTAACATCCTTAATCACTTTTACATTTAAACCGGTAGCCGCTATTGCTTTAATAGCAGTCTCCCTGCCACCACCATTTCCCTTAATCCAGATTTCAACGTCCTTAACACCATAATCTGAAATGGCTTTCTTAGCGGCTTTTTCAGCAGCAAGCTGGGCAGCGTAAGGTGTGCTCTTTCTTGTACCCTTGAAACCCACCGTTCCACCGCTTGCCCATGTAAGAACGTTTCCTTCTTTATCGGTAAAGGTGATAATTGTATTGTTAAATGTTGTCTGTATATGAGCTATTGCATAACCAACAGTTCTTTTCGCCTTCTTCTTGGCACCGCCTCTTCTTTTGCCTCTTGCCATCAATTACCTCCTTTACTTCTTAGTAGCCTTTTTCTTACCGGCTACCGTCTTCTTAGGACCTTTTCTCGTTCTGGCATTAGTTCTCGTTCTCTGACCCCTCACTGGAAGACCAAGCCTGTGTCTGATACCTCTGTAACAACCGATATCAATAAGCCTTCTAATGTTCATGGCAATCTCTTTTCTGAGGTCACCTTCAACCTTGTACTCGTTCTCAATAATCTTTCTGATCTTTGCTATCTCTTCTTCTGTAAGATCTTTTACCCTCTTTTCGGGGTCTATGCCGGCTTCCTGACAGATTTTGAATCCGGTTTTAATACCTATTCCATAAATGTAAGCAAGTGAATAGGGAACCTTCTTGTTGTCAGGAATGTCAACACCTGCTATCCTTGCCATTTTTCCTCCTTACTTACCCTGTCTCTGCTTGTGTTTTGGGTTTTCACAAATAACCCTTACCACGCCTTTTCTTTTGATGATTTTGCACTTTGGACAGATCTTCTTCACAGATGGTCTTACCTTCATTCTACCTCTCCGTCATTTAAAGTTTTGTGCCGTTAGCCGCGGTCTTATTTTAAGGGACGGATTATCCTTTCCTGAAAATAATTCTTCCCCTCGTAAGATCGTAGGGACTTAGCTCAACAACCACACGGTCGCCTGGCAGTATTCTAATAAAATGAACCCTCATTTTTCCTGATGCATGAGCAAGAACCTGATGCCCGTTGTCAAGTTCCACCTTAAAGTAAGCATTGGGCAGAGCCTCGACAACCTTTCCTTCTACTTGAATGCCTTTCTCTTTTGCCATGCTTCTCCTCATAAAAGCTTTTAGTTTTAATTAAATTTCCGATAGAATTATATATCCATTTTCCGTAATGGCAACATCGTGCTCAAAATGAGCAGATAGTTTACCATCTTTAGTAACAACCGTCCACCTGTCTCTCTTTACTTTCACCCTATAGGTGCCTTCGTTAACCATCGGCTCTATAGCAAAGGTCATTCCCGGCTCCAGCGTAATGTCAGGATAACCTTTGTAAACGTAGTTTGTTATTTGCGGCTCTTCATGGAGAGATCTGCCAAGGCCGTGTCCTGCATAGTCTCTTACAACCGAAAAACCGTGCCCTTCAACGTACCTCTGTACAGCCCTGGAAATATCTATAAGCTTGTTTCCAGGCAAAGCCTGCTCTATACCTTTGTAGAGAGATTCTTTAGTCACTTTCAAGAGCCTTTCAGCGCTTTCCGAAATTTTCCCGACTGGAAACGTTATGGCAACATCACCATAGAATCCATCTTTTATAACGCCAAAATCGAGGCTGACAATGTCTCCCTCTTTAAACACCTTCTTCTTCGTCGGTAGACCGTGGACAACCTCTTCATTCACAGAAACACAGATGGCTCCGGGAAAGCCAGCATACCCTAAAAAGGCCGGTTTTACACCGTATTCTTTACAGTAACTTTTAGCAAGCTTATCTATATCAAGAGCTGATACTCCCGGCTTTACCTCTTCTCCTATTTTAAGGAGAATCTCCATAGTTAGAGCCGCTGCATTCCTTAATCTGGCTACCTCTTCAGGGCTTTTCAAAATTATCTTTGGTTTAATCCTTTTAACCATTTACTCCTATTGCCTCTTCTATCTTACCTGTAATTTCGTCAATATCCCCAACACCGTTTATCTCTGCCAAAAGACCTTTGCTGGTGTAGTAATCGATAAGAGGTGCTGTTTGTTTTCTGTAAACCTCAAGCCTATTGCGGATAACGTCTTCCTTATCGTCTGCCCTTCCTCTTGCAAGAAGTCTTTTAACTATCTCTTCATCTTCAACGTTAAGGTAGATAACCTTATCAAGTTCCATTCCTATCTCTTTTAAAAGTTCATCAAGAGCTTCAGCCTGAGGAAGCGTTCTTGGAAATCCATCAAGGATAAAACCGTTCTTTCTAACATCATCCTGAGAAAGCCTCTCTTTTATAATGCCTATTATTACATCATCAGGAACAAGCTCTCCCTTGTCCATGTAAGACTTTGCAAGCTTTCCAAGCTCCGTTCCCTCTTTAACAGCCGCCCTGAGGATATCACCGGTAGCAATGTGAGGAACTCCATACTTTTCCGCTATTCTCACAGCCTGAGTCCCCTTACCGGCTCCCGGAGGTCCCAGGAATATAACTTTTATCATCTTACTCCCCCAAATCCAGTTCTCCTGCGTCTCTTCCTCTTTCCTAAGAATCCTTCGTAAGAAACGTTCAGAGCAAAAGCCTCTATCCTTCTCAATGTATCAAGGGCAACACCAACAACGATCAGAAGTGCCGTTCCGCCAAAGTAAAACGGGAAATGCATTTTCTGCATAATTATGAGAGGAACAATAGCTATGGCTGTAAGGAAAACGGCACCTGCAAAGGTCAATCTTGAAACGATCCTGTCAAGATATTCAACCGTGTCTTTACCGGCTCTAACACCCGGAATAAAACCACCTGCCTTGTTAAGGTTGTCGGCAATCTCTTCAGGATTGAAGATAACTGCAGTGTAAAAGTAGGTGAAGAAAAAGATAAGCACACCGTAAATAATCAGATAGGTTGGTGTTCCAGGTGTAAGAATCTGAGCTATCTTCTGAGCCCAGGAAGCGTGGATAAACTTTGTTATTGTTGCTGGAAACATCATAATTGATGCCGCAAAGATAATAGGAATAACGTTAGCAGGGTTAAGCTTTATAGGCAGAAAACTGGTGTATGTTCCGCCAACCTGAGGCGTTGAGCGTTTGGCATACTGAAGAGGAACTCTCCTTTCTGCCATTTCAACGTATATTACAAGTGCAGTCATTGTAAGAATAATAAGGATAATTCCTATCAATTTAAAAAGTGAAAGTTCTCCACTTTTAAACTGCGTAATCACGTTTATAACTGATGAAGGTATTCTGCTGACAATACCTGCAAAGATAAGCAGTGACATACCTTCACCAACACCATGTTCCGTTATCTTCTCGCCAAGCCACATAAGGAATGTTGAACCAGCTACCAGCGTGGTAACGCAGACAAAAATAAATGTGAAACCGGGATTTGGCACTACAGGTATACCTGAAGGACTTTTCATGCCTTGAAGGCCTATAGCTATACCCAAAGCCTGAATAAACGCAAGTGCAACAGAACCGTAGCGGGTGTACTGGTTAATCTTTTTCCTTCCGTACTCACCCTCTTCTTTTGCAAGTTTTTCAAGAGATGGAAACGCAACGGTAAAAAGCTGCATTATAATGGAAGCACTGATGTAAGGCATAACGCCAAGTGCAAAAATTGTCAGCTTTGAAAGCGCACCACCGGAAAAGGCATCCATAAAACCGAACATCGTCCCCTGTGCTCTCTGGAAAAATTCAGAAAGAGCCGCAACATTAATACCCGGAGTTGGTATATGCGCTCCAAGCCTGAAAACGGCAAGGAGCGCAAACGTAAATAGAAGCCTCTTCTTTAATTCCGGTACTTCAAACACATTGGCAAATATCTTGGAAAGGTTCATTTATTACCTCTCTATAATCTCACAAACGCCACCTGCTGCTTCTATCTTTTCCCTGGCAGATGCAGAAAACTTGTGGGCTCTAACTGTAAGCTTAACGTTAATCTCTCCATCCCCAAGAATCTTCACAGGCTTATTTCTCGCAACAAGTCCTGCAGAAGCCAAAACCTCAGGAGTAACCTCCGTTCCCTCTTCAAACCTGTTAAGGTCCTTAACGTTAACAACTTCATACTCTTTCTTGAAAGGATAATTAGAAAATCCTCTTTTTGGAAATCTCATGTAAAGAGGTGTCTGTCCACCTTCAAATCCTGGTCTTGTTCCACCACTCCATCCGGAACGAGCCTTCTGGCCTTTTTGCCCTCTACCGGAAGTTTTACCAACACCAGAACCATGACCTCTACCAACTCTCTTTTTCTCTCTAACGGCACCTTTATTTGGTTTCAGGTTATGTAATTTAAGTTCCATTTCACTCCTCCAGTGGTTCTACTTTTACAAGCTCTCTAACCTTATCTATCATCCCTTCGATAGCAGGATTTAGCTCTTTAACAGTGCTTCTTCCTCTTTTTCTCAGACCAAGAGCCTCAAGTGTGGCTCTCTTCTTTTTACTCTTTCCGGCAAGCCCTCTTACAAGCGTTATCTTAACCTTAGCCATCTATTACCTCCTGATAATCTCGCCTTCCGGCGTAATTCTTCTTCCCGGAAGCTTCCAGCGTCTTCTAAGCTCTTCGGTAGATACACCACGAAGCTGGGCAAACTCTTCAGGAAGTTTAAGTTTTTCAAGAGCCTTAATAACAGCCCTAACAACGGTGTGTGGGTTTGTTGAACCTATAACTTTCGTAAGAATATCAGTAATACCGGCTGACTCAAGAACTGCACGAACTGGAGCTGATGCAATAACTCCAGTACCAGGGGCAGCCGGTCTCATAATAATGGTTGATGCCCCGAATCTTTCCTGAATTTCAAAAGGTATAGTACCATCAACAACCGGAATTTTTATTAAGTTTTTCTTGGCATCTTCGGTAGCCTTTCTGATAGCATCTGGAACTTCAGACGCCTTACCTCTACCAAATCCAACAACGCCGTTTCCATCACCAACAACTACAAAGGCGGTAAAACTAAATTTTCTACCACCCGTAACTACTTTAGCGTTTCTGTTAATATGAACAAGTCTCTCTTTTAGCTCTAAACCTTCAGGTTTAACCCTCTTAGCCATCAATTACCTCCTTAGAATTCTAAGCCACCTTCTCTGGCACCTTCGGCTATTGCTTTGATTCTACCGTGATAGATAAAACCACCTCTGTCAAATACAACAGAAGTAATACCTTTAGCTTTTGCCCTCTCAGCTATAACCTGACCAACAACCCTTGCCGCTTCAGTTTTAGAGAGACCTTTAACCTTCTCTCTAACCTCTTTGTCAAGCGTTGAAGCAGCAACAAGCGTCTCGCCCTTTGTATCGTCAATAATCTGGGCATACATATGCTTAAGGCTTTTATAAACAGCAAGTCTCGGCCTTTCAGGTGTACCAAAGACTTTCTTTCTAACTCTTCTATGTTTCTTTGCTATTCGCTCTTTTCTCGTCATCTTAGCCATTTTTACCCCTCTTAGTAAAGAGATTACTTCTTAGCTGACTTACCAGCTTTAAGAATGATTCTTTCGCCTCTGTATCTTATACCTTTACCCTTGTAAGGCTCAGGAGGTCTAAAGGATCTGATCTCAGCGGCAACCTGACCAACCTTCTGCTTGTCTATGCCGCGAACAAAAACGTTGTTATCTCTGTCAACCTCTATCTCTATACCTTCAGGAATCTGGTAGAGGACAGGATGGGAAAAACCAAGGTGTAATTCAAGTGTTTTCCCTTTAACAAAAGCCCTATAACCAAGACCTTTAATTTCGAGAACCTTTTCAAAACCCTTAGAAACACCTGTTACCATATTATTTATTATGGCTCTGGTTGTTCCGTGAAGAGCCCTCATCTGCTTTTCGTCGTTAGGCCTTTCAACAATTACCTTGTTGTCTTCCACCTTAATTGTAAGTTTCGGATTAAAAGTGAATTCAAGCTGACCTTTCGGTCCCTTAACAACAACGTGGTTTCCCGGTTTTACTTCAACCGTTACTCCCTGAGGTATCTCAACAGGCATCTTACCTATTCTTGACATAGCTCCACTCCTTCTAAAATTTCTGGTTTTACCATACATAACAGAGAACTTCTCCACCTACACCAAGCTTCCTCGCTTTGTAACCGGGAATAATACCTTTATTGGTGGAGAGAATGGCAACACCAAGTCCCGCTTTAACAAGTGGAATATCTTCAACACCAACGTAAACCCTTCTACCAGGTTTAGAAATTCTCTTTATCTCGTTTATAACTCTTTCTCTGTTTGGACCGTACTTAAGGTGAACTCTGATGAGCTTCTTCTTGTTATCAGGATTTTTTGTCCTCTTAAATGGAACTTCTACGATCTCGTAGTCTTTTATAAATCCTTCCTCTTTGAGAATATTTGCAATTGCCTCGTTCACCTTTGAGTATGGCGCATCTACATACTCTTTATATACAAGGTTGGCGTTGCGAATTCTTGAAAGAAAATCTGCAACAGTATCCATCATCATCTTGCCTTACCTCTCCATCGTGTTTTTACCAGCTTGCCTTTTTGACTCCAGGAATTTTACCCTGGAGAGCAAGCGTTCTGAAACAGAGTCTACACATACCAAACTCTCTTATAAAACCTCTTGGACGTCCACATATTGGACATCTGTTGTACTTTCTGACTTTATATTTTGGCTCTTTCTGAGCTTTTACAATCAAAGCTTTCCTTGCCATTATGCCTCCCTACTGTTATTTCCTGAATGGGAATCCAAAAGCTTCAAGCAGAGCTTTGGCTTCCTCATCCGTTTTTGCAGTCGTGACGATAGTTATATTCATTCCCCTGATAGCATCCACCTTGTCGTAGTCTATTTCAGGGAAAACAACCTGTTCAGTCAAACCAAAATTATAGTTTCCTCTTCCATCAAAAGATCTTGGCGAAAGGCCTTTAAAGTCTCTAACCCTTGGAAGGGCAATTGAGATAAGCCTATCAAGGAAATCGTACATTCTGTCGCCTCTAAGCGTAACTTTAGCACCAATAGGCATTCCCTGACGAAGCTTAAATCCAGCTTCTGACCTTTTCGCCCTCCTCACGGAAGGCTTTTGACCTGTAATGAGTTCAAGATCTCTCATGGCATTTTCAAGAGCTTTAATGTTTTGAACGGCTTCACCAACACCCATGTTAACTACAATCTTTTCTATTTTTGGAATCTCCATAACGTTCTTGTAGTTAAACTTCTTCTGAAGTGCAGGTATAATCTCCTTCTTATACATCTCTTTAAGTCTTGGAACGTACTTCTCAGCCATCTTTCCTCCTTAAAACGCGCGGATTACCGACCCGCCGGTTTGCTGATTTCATCAATAACGGCGCCTGAACGCTTAGCATACCTGATTTTCTTACCGTTTTCAAACCTGATACCAACCCTTGTTGGCTTTCCATCTTTAGGATCAGCAAGCATAACGTTACTTATGTGAATAGGTGCTTCTCTTTCTATAATGCCACCTTCAGGATACTTCTGGCTTGGTTTAAGGTGCTTTTTGACGATTCTTACACCTTCAACGATAACCCTCTCTTCCTCTGGAAGCACTTTGAGAACCTTTCCTACCTTTCCTTTATCCTTGCCGGCAATAACAACAACCTTGTCACCGGCCTTTATTTTGAACTTCTTCTTAGCCATTAGAATCCTCCCTTAAATAACTTCCGGCGCAAGTGAAGCAATTTTAGTAAATCCTTTCTGTCTCGCTTCCCTTGCAACAGGACCTAAAATACGGGTACCAAGGGGTTCACCCTGCTTGTTGAGTATAACGACTGCATTGTCGTCAAACTTTATGTATGTCCCGTCAGGGCGTCTTACCTCTTTCTTTGTTCTAACAACAACCGCCCTGTAAACTTCTCCTTTCTTGGCAGTTGCGTTTGGGATAGAGTCTTTAACGGCAACAACGATAACATCCCCGAGGGACGCATACCTTCTGGTTGAACCGCCAAGCACCCTTATACACTGAACTTTTTTCGCCCCTGTATTATCTGCAACGTTTAAATATGTTTGAACCTGAATCATAGCTCTACTCCTCTTGCGGGGATTTACTCACCAAGTTTCTTGGCTTTTTCAATAATCTCAATAACTCTCCATCTCTTATGTCTTGAGAGGGGTCTTGTTTCCATAATTTTCACAACGTCACCAACCTGACACTGATTTGTCTCATCGTGTGCCATGTACTTTTTGGAAAACTTAACCCTTTTACCGTAAACAGGGTGTCTGAATTCCCTTGTAACACGAACAACTACCGTCTTATCCATCTTGTCGCTTACAACGACACCTACCCTTACTTTTCTTCTATTAACTCTCGTTTCAGCCATTACTTCCTCCAGATTAGAGCTTCACTCCACGCTCTCTGAGAATAGTCAGAATGCGAGCAATCTGCCTCTTTGTTTTTCTAATGTCAGCCGTACTTTCAAGCTGACCAAAGGCATTTTTAAATCTCATTTTCAAAAGGCTCTCCTTGAGCTCGACAACCATGTTTTTGAGCTCTTCAGTGCTTTTAGCCCTCAAATCTTCTGTCAACTTTTTCATTGCTTACCCCTTGATACTTATATTTCTTCCCTTTTAACGATTCTACACTTAATGGGAAGTTTAAAAATAGCAAGCCTTAAAGCTTCCATAGCAACGTCTTCAGCAACACCCGCAACTTCAAACATTATCCTTCCAGGCTTAACAGGTGCTACCCACGTTTCAACGTTACCCTTTCCTTTACCCATACGAGTTTCGAGAGGCTTTTTAGTGTAAGGCTTGTCTGGAAAGATTCTTATCCAGACTTTACCGCCTCTTTTCATAGTTCTTGTCATTGCAACCCTTGCAGCCTCTATCTGGTTAGTCGTGATATAACCGGGCTCAAGGGCCTGAATACCGTAATCACCAAATGAAAGAGTGTTGCCTCTATATGATTTACCTTTGAGTCTTCCTCTCTGCTGCTTCCTAAATTTCGTTCTTTTAGGCATCAACATGGTTACTCACCCCTTGCCATTTCTTCTTTTACTTCTTTTTCGAGTCTCTTGAGAATCTCTTCTGTTTCATCCTTGTAAACGTCACCCTTGTAGATCCACACCTTAACACCGATAACACCGTACTTTGTCTGGGCAACTGCTGTGCCATAATCTATATCTGCACGAATGGTTTGTAAAGGAACCCTTCCTTCACGGTACCATTCTGTCCTTGCCATATCGGCACCACCAAGTCTTCCGGCACACTGCACTTTGATACCTTTGGCACCTGCTCTCATAGCATCAGCAATAACCCGCTTCATCGCACGCCTGAACGCCACACGGCGCTCTAGCTGAGCAGCTACATTCTCAGCAACAAGCTGAGCGTTAAGCTGTGGATGTTTCACCTCTTCAATATCAATATGGACACTTTTCCCTGTAAGTCCTTCAAGGATTCTTCTAAGTTCTCTTACCTGAGTACCCTTTCTGGCTATGAGAAGGCCGGGTCTTGCAGCCCATATTCTGATATTGATCTTGTCGAGTGTCCTCTCAATATCTATACGGGCAATCCCCGCGTGATAGTACTTCTGCTTAATAAGCTTCCTAATCTTAAGGTCTTCATGAAGGAAGTTAACATACTTGCTTTTCTCTTTGGCAACCCATCTGGATTCCCAATCTTTTGTAATTCCAAGTCTAAATCCTACTGGATGTACTTTCTGTCCCAAAGCTTACCCCCGTTATTTTGATTCTTTTTCTCCTACCACAACTGTAATGTGGCAGGTTCTTCTTCTGATAACGTTTGCTCTACCCATAGCACGAGGTTTAACCCTCTTCATTGTAGGGCCTTCGTCAACATAGGCCTTTTTAACAAAGAGAGAATCTACGTCAAGTCCCTTCTGCTCAGCGTTAGCTATAGCACTTTTGAGAACCTTTTCAATCATCTTTGCCGCTTTTCTCGGGCAGTTAGCAAGTATGGCAAGAGCCTCTTCAACATGCTTGCCTCTTATAAGATCGATAACAAGCCTTACTTTAGAGGCTGACATTCTTGCCTTTCTCCAAACGGCTCTTGCCTCAACAGGAGCGGCAAAGCCTCTTTCACCTTCTTTATAGTAGTCTCTGTTCTCAACAGCCATCTTTTACCTCTCCTTACTTCTTCTTGGCAACTTTCTGTCCGGCGTGACCTCTGAATGTTCTGGTAAGGGAAAACTCACCAAGCCTGTGACCTATCATTTGTTCAGTAACATAAACTGGAATAAACTTCTGTCCATTGTAAACTGCAAATGTGTGTCCAACAAATTCAGGTACGATAACACAGGCTCTATCCCATACCTTTATGACTCTCTTTTCACCAGTTTCGTTCATGGCTCTGACTTTCTTCAAAATCTTAGGGTTCACATAGGGACCCTTCTTCAGTGAACGTCCCATCAAAAACCTCCGTTACTTAGTCCTGCGTTTAATGATAAATCTGTCTGAGTACTTACGTTTAGGTCTTGTCTTATATCCTTTAGTAGGCTGACCCCAGGGTGTGACAGGATGCTTGCCGAATGTCCTGCCTTCACCACCACCGTGAGGGTGATCAACAGGGTTCATTGCAGTACCGCGAACCGTTGGTCTAATTCCAAGCCATCTTGACCTTCCAGCTTTACCGATAACAATGTTCTCGTGATCGATGTTTCCGACCTGACCGATCGTTGCCATACAATCAAGGTGAACAAGTCTAAGTTCACCTGAAGGAAGTCTAAGCTGAGCGTAGTCACCAACTTTACCCATAAGCTGGGCAAAAGAACCTGCGGATCTTGCAAGCTGTCCACCTTTCTTTGGCTTAAGCTCAACATTGTGAACAATCGTACCTACAGGTATATTTCTGAGTGGAAGGGCATTTCCTACCTTTATCTCAGCATCTGGACCGGCAACAACAGTATCACCAACTTTGAGACCATCAGGCCATATTATGTACCTTTTTTCACCGTCAGCATAAACAAGAAGAGCAATCCTGGCAGACCTGTTTGGATCATACTCAATAGAAGCAACCTTTGCAGGAATACCTATTTTGTCCCTCTTGAAATCAATAATCCTGTATCTTCTTTTATGTCCACCACCTTTGTGTCTCGTGGTAATTCTTCCCTGGTTATTTCTACCTGTTCCCCTTACAAAACCAACAGTAAGTGACTTCTCAGGCTCTTTCTTTGTAATCTCTGAGAAGTCGGAAACAGTCATAAAACGTCTGCTCGGGGTGTATGGTTTAAACTTCTTTATTCCCATTGCTCAACTCCTCTTACTTACAAGTTCTCAAGGTCAATTTCGTATCCCGGCTTGAGTGTTACTACAGCCTTCTTCCAGTCTCTTTTCTTTCCTTTTAAAAGCCTGATTCCCTTTCTTTTACCTTTAACAACCATGGTGTTAACTTTATCAACCTTAACATTAAAGATCTTTTCTACAGCCTCTTTTATCTCCGGCTTTGTAGCATCCATTGCCACTTCAAAAGTAATCTTCGTAATCTTCCTGGTCTCTTTTGTCTTTGAACTCTTAACTTCCATGTTCGCAAGGCGAACGCTCTTTTCCGTTACAATCGGACGGACGATTATATCATAAGGAGTCTTCATCTTGATAACCTCTCCTCTAATTTAGGTAGAGTGGATTTGAAGAAGATGCACTTATCGTAGCAGAGCATGTCATAAACGTTTAATCCGTCAATTTCAAGAAGCTTTACGTTTGGAAGGTTTCTGAAAGACTTCCATGTGTTCTCTTCAAGTTCAGGAACAACAATCAGAACCTTCTCATTTTCAAGTCCAAGATTCTTGAGAAACTCAACAGCCTGCTTTGTCTTTGGAGTTTCAAAGGCAAAATCTTCAACAACGATTATTGAACCGTCGCCAAGCTTACCCGCTACAACACTTCTAAGGGCAACCTTCCTAACCTTTTTAGGTAAGTTGTAAGAGTAATCTCTTGGCTTTGGACCAAAAACCACTCCACCACCTACCCACTGAGGTGCACGGATAGAGCCCTGTCTTGCCCTTCCTGTGTGCTTCTGAGGCCAGGGCTTCCTTCCACCACCTCTAACTTCAGCTCTCGTCTTGGTAGAGTGGGTTCCTCTCCTGCGCTTTGCAAGCTGCCACTTAACTGTTTCCCATATAGCGTGGCTCTTTATAGGCGCATTAGCTATGTCATCACTTATAGAAACAGTCCCAACTTCCTGATTTGCAGTATTCAACACCTTAATTTCCATAGTTCACCCCTTACTTTCCTTTAACTACTACAAAGGAGCCTTTATGTCCTGGAATAGCACCTTTAACAAGAATAAGGTTTTTCTCCGGAATTACATCAACGATTTCAAGGTTCTTAACCGTAACCTGTGCATTACCATAGTGTCCTGCCATTTTCTTACCCTTGTGCACTCTGCCGGGGAATGCACAGGCACCTATTGAACCAGGACCTTCGTGGAAGTCTGAACCGTGAGACTTTCTACCACCACCAAAGCCCCATCTCTTGTGGTAACCGGCGAAACCGCGACCTTTTGATGTTCCCGTCACATCCACCTTTTCGCCAGGCTGGAAAATTTCAACGGTTATTTTGTCACCAACGTCATACTTATCAACATCATCAAATTTAACTTCTTTAAGAAATCTTACCGGCTTAATACCAGCCTTTTTAAAGTGGCCTAAAAGTGGCTTTGGAAACTTACTCTCAGCCTTGTTCTTTTCCATAAAGCCAAGCTGAAGAGCAGTATAGCCGTCTTTGTCTTCTGTCTTTTTCTGAACAACAGTACACGGACCTGCCTCTATTACAGTAACGGCAAGTGCCTTTCCGTCTTCAGTAAAAACTTGAGTCATACCAATCTTTCTACCGAGGATTCCTTTCATTGTTTCACCTCTTTATTAGTCAAGCTTAATCTCTACATCAACACCGGCGGGAAGCTTGAGATCCATGAGCGCTTCCACGGTTTGAGGTTTTGGATTCTTAATATCAAGAAGTCTCCTATGTCTCCTTATCTCAAACTGCTCCTGCGAATACTTGTACTTGTGCGGAGACCTTATTACGCTCCATACGGAACGTTTTGTCGGAAGAGGAATGGGACCGGCAACAATGGCGCCAGTCCTCTTCACTGTATCAATTATCTCCTGCACTGATCTATCAAGTAATCTATGATCATAAGCCATAAGTTTTATTCTTATGCGATCCTGAGCCATTACCTACCCCTCTTAGTCTAAAATCTCAGTAACAACACCTGCACCTACAGTTCTACCACCTTCACGGATAGCAAATCTGAGTCCCTCTTCTATAGCTACAGGTTTGAGTAGTTCTACTTCAAATGTTACGTTGTCTCCAGGCATTACCATCTCTACGCCTTCAGGTAGCTTTACCTTCCCTGTTACGTCTGTGGTCCTGAAGTAAAATTGTGGCTGGTATCCGTTGAAGAATGGTGTGTGTCTTCCGCCTTCTTCTTTTGAGAGTATGTATACTTCTGCCTTGAATTTCTTGTGGGGGTTGATTGAGCCAGGCTTGGCTACTACCATTCCTCTTTCTACTTCGTCTTTGCCTACGCCTCTTAAAAGTATTCCTACGTTGTCGCCAGGCATGGCTTCGTCAAGTAGTTTCCTGAACATTTCTATTCCTGTCGCTACTGTCTTGATCGGTTCTTCCCTTAGTCCAACTATTTCTACTTCTTCGCCTACTTTGAGTGTTCCTCTTTCTACTCTTCCTGTTACTACTGTTCCTCTTCCTGAGATTGAGAATACGTCTTCTATCGGCATGAGGAATGGTTTGTCTGTTTCTCTTACCGGTTCCGGTACGTATTCGTCAAGGGCTTGTACGAGTTCGTAGATTGGTTGACAGTCCGGGCATTCCGGTGATGTGCATTCAAGTGCTTTGAGGGCAGATCCCCTGATTACCGGTACTTCGTCTCCAGGGAATCCGTATTCGTTGAGTAGTTCTCTTACTTCAAGTTCTACCAGTTCAAGTAGTTCTTCGTCGTCTACCATGTCGCATTTGTTTAGGAATACTACTATGTATGGTACGTTAACTTGTCTCGCAAGTAGTACGTGTTCTCTCGTCTGTGGCATCGGTCCGTCTGCAGCTGATACTACGAGTATGGCTCCGTCCATCTGGGCAGCACCGGTGATCATGTTCTTGATGTAGTCCGCGTGGCCAGGGCAGTCTACGTGGGCGTAGTGGTATTTGTCTGATTCGTATTCTACGTGGGCCGTCGCTATCGTGATTCCCCTCTCTCTTTCTTCCGGTGCTTTGTCTATGTTGTCGTATGATACTTCTTGTGCCATCCCTTTGAGTGCAAGACAGTGGGTTATGGCCGCTGTGAGTGTCGTCTTACCGTGGTCTACGTGTCCTATCGTTCCCACGTTCTTGTGGGGTTTCGTCCTTTCAAATTTTTCTTTCGCCATGTTCCTTTCCTCCTTAAAACCTTATTGCTTTTTAAAAGAACAAAAAAAATTTTTCGCAGGTGTGAATTATATTCCTTTCCCTGCAATTGTAAAGTCCTTATAAAGTAAATCCCCCCGAAGGGGGATTTTAAAAGTTACAAATATTACTTGCTTCTCTCACCTATTATCTGCTCGGCAACGTTTGATGGCACTTCTTCGTAATGGCTAAATCTCATTATGTAGGTAGCTCTACCCTGTGTCATTGAACGAAGATCAGTAGCGTAACCAAACATTTCGGCAAGAGGTACCATCGCCTTAATAACCTGAGCGTTTCCTCTTGCTTCCATACCCTGAACGCGACCACGTCTCTTGTTGAGATCGCCGATAACATCACCCATAAATTCTTCTGGTGTTGTTACCTCTACTTCCATTATTGGCTCAAGGAGAACAGGATTTGCCTTTTTGGCACCCTCTTTGAATGCCATTGAACCTGCAATCTTGAACGCCATTTCAGAAGAGTCAACTTCGTGGTATGAACCGTCAAAGAGTGTAACCTTTATGTCAACCATAGGATAACCGGCAACAACACCTGTTTCCATGGCCTCTCTAACACCTGCTTCAACAGCCGGGATATATTCCTTGGGAACAACACCACCTTTAATTGTTTCATGGAATTCAAAACCTTTACCAGGCTCAAGAGGCTCAATCTTAAGCCATACGTGACCGTACTGACCTCTACCACCTGTCTGCTTGATAAACTTACCTTCCTGAGTAACTTCTTTTCTGATAGTCTCTCTGTATGCAACCTGAGGTCTACCAACGTTTACATCAACATTGAACTCTCTCTTAAGTCTGTCAACGATAATCTCAAGGTGAAGTTCACCCATACCGGAGATTATCGTCTGTCCTGTTTCGTGATCTGTTGAAACTCTGAAAGATGGGTCTTCCTTAGCAAGCTTTTGAAGAGCAATTGAGAGTTTTTCCTGGTCTGCCTTTGTTTTTGGCTCAACAGCAACAGATATAACAGGTTCTGGGAACTCCATAGCCTCAAGGATAATTGGATGATCTGGATCGCAGAGTGTATCACCTGTATAGGTCTCTCTTAAACCAACGGCTGCAGCGATATCACCGGCACCAAGCACCGGAATTTCTTCCCTTTTGTTTGC
This sequence comes from Desulfurobacterium sp. TC5-1, assembly GCF_000421485.1. NCBI lineage: Bacteria > Pseudomonadati > Aquificota > Aquificia > Desulfurobacteriales > Desulfurobacteriaceae > Desulfurobacterium > Desulfurobacterium sp. TC5-1. The sequence continues at coordinate 1,262,078 of NZ_ATXC01000001.1, forward strand.
ATGCATACGGAGAATTCTTGCAAGTCTTTCTTTCTTACCTCTTGTTGCGTTGTATACGTAAGAACCGGACTCCATTAAACCAGAGTAAACCCTGATAAATGTTAGCTGACCAACATAAGGGTCTGTAAGGATCTTAAACGCAAGTGCTGAGAACGGCTCATCGTATGATGCGTGTCTCTCTTCTTCTTCACCTGTATTAGGATTAATCCCCTTAATAGGAGGAACATCAAGAGGTGAAGGGAGATAATCAACTACTGCATCAAGAAGAGGCTGAACACCTTTGTTTTTGAAAGCGGAACCGCAGAGCATCGGGAAAAACTTAATTTCAAGAGTACCTTTTCTAATTGCAGCCTTTATCTCCTCAGGTGATATCTCTTCACCTTCAAGGTACTTCATCATTATTTCTTCATCTACATCAGCAAGAGCCTCAAGAAGCTTTTCTCTGTACTCTTCTGCTATATCAACTAAATCTTCAGGAATCTCTTCTTCATGATACTTGGCACCAAGAGTCTCCTCTTCCCATATAATCGCCTTCATTGTTACAAGATCAACAACACCTTTAAAGTTCTCTTCAGCGCCAACAGGTATTTGAAGAGGAACTGGTTTGGCTCCAAGCTTCTCTTCAACATCATTAACAACCTGGAAGAAGTCAGCACCGATTCTGTCCATCTTGTTTACGAAGATAATCCTTGGAACCTTATATTTATCTGCCTGTCTCCATACAGTTTCTGTCTGAGGCTGAACACCACCAACAGAACAGAGAATTGTAACGGCACCGTCAAGAACCCTCAAAGAACGCTCAACCTCAATTGTAAAATCAACGTGTCCCGGTGTGTCAACGATGTTAATCCTGTGATTTCTCCAGAAGCAGGTTGTTGTAGCGGAGGTAATGGTAATACCTCTTTCCTTTTCCTGCTCCATCCAGTCCATCTCAGCGGCGCCTTCGTGAACTTCACCAATCTTATGAATCCTTCCTGTATAGTAAAGGATACGCTCGGTCGTTGTTGTCTTTCCAGCGTCAATGTGGGCGATAATTCCTATGTTCCTTACTTTATCAAGAGGAACTTTAATATTCTTTGCAGCCTTACTCACAACGGCCTCCATTAATTCGTTTGATCTTTAAAAATTACCACCTGTAGTGTGCAAATGCCTTGTTAGCTTCTGCCATTCTGTGGGTGTCTTCTCTCTTCTTGAACGCACCACCTTTCTGGTTGTAAGCATCAATAAGCTCATTTGCAAGTCTGTTAACCATTCCGCGCTCAGAACGAGCACGTGCAGCGTCCACGATCCACTTAAGTGCAAGGTGAATCTGTCTTTCTGGTCTTACTTCCATAGGTACCTGATATGTGGCACCACCAACACGGCGTGGACGTACTTCCATAATAGGTTTTACGTTTTCTACTGCTTTGTGAAATACGGCAAGAGGATCTTCTCCAAGCTTTTCCTTGATAATGTCAAAAGCGCCGTAAACTATCTTTTCAGCCACGCTCTTTTTCCCATCCTTCATAACCTTGTTGATAAGCTTTGCCACAAGCTTATCACCGTAAACAGGGTCAGGAATTATTTCTCTTGGTGGAACTGGTCCTTTCCTTGGCATGCCTTTCCTCTCCTAAAAATTATTTTTTCTCTTTTGGTCTCTTTGTCCCGTACTTAGACCTTGACTGTCTTCTCCCCTCAACGCCAGCAGCGTCAAGAGCACCACGAATAATCTTATAACGAACACCTGGAAGGTCTTTTGTTCTTCCACCCCTTACAAGAACAACTGAGTGCTCCTGAAGGTTGTGACCGATACCCGGAATGTAAGCAGTTACTTCTATTCCGTTTGAGAGCCTTACCCTTGCAACTTTACGAAGAGCTGAGTTAGGCTTCTTGGGCGTGGTGGTAAATACCCTTACACAAACGCCCCTCTTCTGGGGATTACCCTGAAGCGCGGGTGCCTTTGAGCGTTTAATTTTCTTTTCACGCCCCTTTCTCACAAGCTGATTAATTGTGGGCATACTATCTCCTCCTATATAGTTTGGCGCTTGAATATAAGCAAATAGAACACCAATTGTCAAGGGATACTATCCCGCTGAAAATTTATTAAATCATCTGTAAATTTTCAACGGCACAAAGATTCAATTAGATCTTTCCACTTCTTTCCGGTTTCTTCTATAGAATACTTTTTTGCTGTTTCCACCGCTCTATTAGCAATCACTTCATATTCTTTTCTACCAAGCACAACTGCTCTTTTCATAGCCCCTGCCAAACCATCAACATCTTCTATCGGTGACGCAAAACCGTTTACTCCATCCTTTAAATATTCCCCAATTCCTCCAGCAAGGGTTGAAATGACAACCTTTCCAGAAGCCATGGCCTGCAGAAGTGCCCCGGCTATTCCTTCAGAACGAGATGAAAGAACAAAAAAATCGGCCGCCTGTAGAATCTTTTCTACATCTGTCCTGAAACCAGCATGAACAACCTTTCCTTCCAGCCCAAAGTCTTTCACCATCCTTTTTGCATCTTCCGAATCGGTATTGTGTCCAACAAGCATCAATTTCCAGTTTTGTCCCGCAACCTTTGAAAATGCCTTCAGCAGTATGTCCTGACCCTTCCTATAAGGAAGCCAGTTTGCAACGTTAACAAACAATTTTTCATCTTCCGATATTCCAAACACCTCTCTTACAGCTAATCTATACTCATCTGAAGGGTAAAAACGTGAAAGATCTATTCCACTCTCTATAACATGAAGCCTATCTGGAAAAAAGTTTTTCTCCCTCAATGCCTTAGCTACATCCTTTGAAACAACAACAATCGCATCGGCAAGATTGTATTTTAACTTTGCAGAAAAGAAGGACGGAATAAAACCAGAACGTCTCATAGCAACAAGCTTTGGACGCTTTCTCAAAAATCTCCAGAAAGGAAGGATAAAATTAAACGCACTTGAAGAATTTGGAACAACAACATCGTAATTTCCTTCCGCTATTATCTTATAGAGATTCCTGTAGGGATAAAGTCTTCTTTTTTCACTTTTATGGCCCTTCTGAAAAAAACGGAGAGGTATTTTCCCCTCAAGCCTGCTTATAAGGTGACGATTCCCCGAGGCTAAAGCCATCTCTACATCAAAATACCTTGAAAGCTGAAGAGAAACAAGATAGGTTTGTTCTTTCGTTCCACACCATCCGTCACCATCTATTATCTCAAGAACACGAATTTTCTTTCTCAAAATTCACCTCTTATAGACTCTCGTTAAACTGTAATTCACATAACCTTTTGTATCTATCACTCATCGCCAGCAGATCCCTGTGACTCCCACGGGCAATAATCTTCCCATCTTCCATAAAAAGAATCTCATCACTGTTTAAAACAGTAGAAAGTCTATGAGCTATGGCAATAAGAATTTTATCTTTAAATATCCTGTCAACAGCATCCTGAACAGCCTTCTCCGTTTCAGAATCAAGGGCACTGGTAGCCTCATCAAGAATAAGAACATCTGGATTTTTAAGAACTGCCCTTGCTATTGCTATCCTCTGTTTCTGACCACCTGACAGCTGAATACCACCTTCTCCAAGAAGCGTTTCATATTTTTCAGGAAGAGTCTCTATAAAATCATGAATATGCGCTATTTTAGCGGCTCTTATTATTTCTTCCATAGAGGCATCAGGTTTTCCTATCGCTATGTTTTCTCTTATTGTTCCCCTGAAGAGAACGATGTCTTGAGACACAAAGCCTATCCTCTTTCTCAAAGGACGCAATTTATAATCCCTTACATCCCTATTGTTTACTTTTAAAGTGCCAGAAGTTACATCAAAGAATCTCGGTATTAAACTCACCAATGTGGACTTCCCACTTCCCGTCTTGCCAACAATCGCATACTTCTTCCCCGAAACGAAAGAAGCATCTATACCTTTCAAAACTTTCTCTTCCCTGCCTGGATAGGAAAAATGAACATCCTCAAACTCTATCCTTGCTATGAAACTATCTAAGTTTAAAGAACCATCCTTAAGGGCATACTCGTCCGGAATAGAAAGAATTTTTTTTACCCTTTCGGCCACGGCAACTGCCTGCTGAATATTGTTGTAAGTGCTGCCAAGCTTTCTTATAGGTTCATACGCCATTATCAGGGCAATAATAAAGGCAAAAAAACCGCCCGGCGTAAGTGTCCCTTCAACTATCCTGTAACCGCCGTAAAAGATTAACCCTCCTATAACAACACCGGCAATAATTTCAACAATGGGAGGATAGATGCCCTGAATAAACTTTATCTTCATAAACTGCTTTACATAACGTTTATTCTCTTCTTTAAAAAGGTCGGAAAACCGCTCTTCAAGTAAAAAGAGTTTTACCTCTCTTATGTTTTTAACACCATCAAACAGATGAGCTGTAAGGTTAGCAAGTTTCTCCTGCATCCTGAAAGTGTACTTTTTAACTTTTTTTCCAAACTCAGATATAACAATACCTATTAGAGGTAATGCAACAAATCCGGCAAAGGCAAGCCTGGGATCCATATAAATAACCGCAATCATCAATCCTATAGATGTTGTAAGATCCCTCATAAAAGCAACAACGTATCTTGCTGTAAATTCCTGCAGAAGCGCCGTATCATTGATTATCTTTGAAACGAAAGAGCCCGCAGACTCTCCCTGAAGCACATCCATCGGTAGCCTCAAAACTTTATCGTACAAATCCTCTCTCAACCTTGCTATCACCGTTTGACCAAGGTATGAAGCTGTATAGTAACTGAAAAAGAAGGCAACCCCTTTAACAAGGAGAAGTCCTAAAAGAATAAAGGGCAGGAGTTTTAGCATATGTTCGTTTTTAGTAACGAAGACAGAGTTTATTATATCCTTTATGAAATACGCAAGATAGGATGTTACCGCCGAATGAACCAACATGGCAACAACTGTAACTATCATTAAGAACTTGTACTCTTTAATGTAACTAAATAGCCACCAGGGAAACTTCTTCAAAGTTTTTCTCCTGAACGTAGTTTATCAAGAAGGTAAAAATTTATACCCAATATAAACATAAAACAGATCTTAACTTCAGCATCTGTAAAGTTATTCTCAAAGAAACCGGCTGCGGCAAAGCCAGCATACATAGAGGCAAAAGCGGCAAAAAGTGGCTCTGAAAATTGAGAAAAGCCACGAATATTCATTACCACTAAATACAGAATAAAACTGATATAACCAATCAACCCTAAAATTCCAAAATCTGTCAGGTATTTTATATATATGTTATGACTTAAACAGTGAAAGAAGTGCTTATCACAAAGATTCTCCACCCTGGGCGGCTTCTTCCCAAGAACTTTTTCATAGCTCTCAGGTATATATTTACAACACATATCCTTACCTACAACCGGTGCACCAATCAATTTCTGCTTAAAAGAAAAGTCATTTCTAATAGCTTTGTAGTGTGAACGCCAGATGATCAATCTTGTGGTATTGCTACCGTTAGTTTTTGTATTTAAAATGCTCTCAAGTCTCGCCTTTAAAGGTGTAAAAACAAAAGCCATACAGATGAAGATGGCAAAAAAACCGGAAAAATAGAAAAACCCTTTCCTTTTATAAATCAACAAAAACAGAAAAATCAAACCCACAAACATCCCTATCCAGTAAGAGCGGCTCTGATTCAAAATAACCGATAGAAATAGAAAAACCGCCACAAGCCTGTAGAGTGAATTCTTATATCTAAGGCTCAACCCGACAAAAAGAAAGAGCAAGAGAAAAAGAACTCCCCCCGTAGTTAGCTGATGGAACAAACCTTTTGCCCTGACCGGCTCAAGAAACAAATGAAACCTTGAAAGCCGGAAATGCTTTATATTCTGATGAGTAAAAGCCTCAAATATTACAGAAAAGGCAAGAGCAAGAGAACTAAAAGATAAAAATTTCAAAAGTCTTTCTAAAGACAACCCTTTCTTAAGTCTATCATAGACGAGAACCACTGGAAAAAGGTGATGATTCAAGGAACTCTGTTTCCAAGCTTTTCTAAAATCTTGTGAAAGAACAATAGAAACAGCCTCCGGAACTACAAAAAAAGTTAAAGGTTTAAGATCAGGTAACTTTACACTTTCACCACCGAGTAAAAGTAAAACAAGGCCTAAAACACCAACACCAATAGCAATATTGTCACCGGCTATAGAGAGAGGAATTGTAAAAGCAAGCAAATATACAGAAAGTGAAAGAAAAACTGCGCCAACTTTCAAAAGTTTCAATCTCATGAAAAGCTCCCAATCTCGGTTTGATAAAATTCTGTAGCAATAAATCAAATTCCGCAGGAGGCTAATTTGAAACCTGTTAGAGCTATTATATCCGTATCTGACAAAACCGGCATCGTCCCATTTGCCAGAGAACTTAACAAAATGGGTGTAGAAATCATCTCAACAGGCGGAACGGCAAAGCTTCTAAAAGAAAACGACATTCCCGTAAAAGAGATCTCTGAAATAACCGGATTTCCCGAAATAATGGAAGGAAGAGTAAAAACACTCCATCCCAAAGTTCACGGTGGCATCCTATCTAAAAGAGACAACCCTGACCACATAAAAACGATGGAAGAATTAGGCATAGAGCGAATAGACATTGTCGTAGTTAATCTCTACCCCTTTAAAGAAACCGTTAAAAAAGGTTCTTCCTTTGAAGAGATCATAGAAAACATCGACATTGGCGGGCCAACAATGGTAAGGGCCGCAGCCAAAAATTTTAAGTACGTGGCCATAGTAACAGATCCTGCAGATTACGACAAAATCGTAGAAGAACTTAAGAGCACTGGCGAAATCTCGCTTAAGACCAGATTCTACTTAGCGAAAAAGGCCTTTAACCTGACAGCCCACTATGATGCTGTAATAACAGAATACCTATTTTCCGTAAACGAAAAAGGTAAAAAGAACACTGAGCCGCCAGAATTCAGAAATCCACTAACAATCACATTTGAAAAAATTCAGGATTTAAGATACGGTGAAAATCCACATCAGAGAGCAGCATTTTACAGAGAGATATTTAACGAAGAACCCTGCGTAACAAACGCAGAAAAGATACACGGAGCGAAAGAACTTTCCTTTAACAACATCTACGACATAGACGGTGCGTTCAATTTAGTATTGGAGTTTGACCCCGAAAAAGACGGCATCGCCTGCGCAATAATAAAACATGCCAACCCCTGCGGAATGGCTATAGGAAAAACACCTGAAGAGGCATATGAAAAAGCACTTAAAGTTGACCCGGTTTCCGCCTTTGGTGGTATCATAGCGTTTAACGCGACTGTTAACGAAGAGGTAGCTAAACTTATAGTTCAAAGATTTTATGAATGCATAATAGCACCGGAGTACTCTGAAAATGCCCTTGAAATACTAAAAACGAAAAAGAACTTAAGGGTGCTTACAACAAACGGCCTTAAAAATCTTACCCTGCGGGGTGAGAACTCACCGTTTGACTACAGGAAAGTTGTTGGCGGAATGCTGGTACAGGATAGGGACCTCATCACAGTAGTACCGGAAAAGCTAAAAGTCGTAACAGAAAGAAAACCTACGGAAAGAGAGTGGAAAGACCTTCTCTTTGCATTTAAAGTAGTAAAATGGGTAAAGTCAAACTCTGTAGTTTACGCCAAAGACGGCGTTGCCATAGGAATAGGTGTAGGACAGACATCCCGCGTTGACGCTGCAAAATGTGCTGCTCTAAAAGCAAAAGAGATGGGACTTGACATGGAAGGATGCGTCCTCGCAAGTGAAGCTTTCTTCCCATTTAGAGACAGTGTTGACGAAGCTGCAAAGGTTGGTGTGAAGGCCATTATACAGCCGGGCGGTTCAATAAGAGACAATGAAGTAATAGAAGCGGCAAACGAACACGGAATGGCAATGGTATTTACAGGGATAAGACACTTTAGACATTAAGGGGGAAAGGATGGCAGAAGAGCAAAAACAGCAACAACAGCAGGTAATCGTAGGGACCATGCAATACAGGGTAACGATGGGTGAAACGGATGCATACGGTGTAATGTACTACGCCAATTACTTCCATCTTTTTGAAAGAGGAAGAACAGAGCTTTTCAGAGCTTTAGGTATTGAATATAGACAGATACTTCAGCAGAGACAAATTTTAATGCCTGTTGTTGAAACCGCCTGCAGATACATGGCCCCTATTGTTTACGACGACCTAATAACAATAGAAACGGCCATCACAAACATAGAGTCAAGAGGCATAAGGTTTGACTACAGAATAATAAGAGACGAAGCTGTACTTGCGGTTGGATTCACACAGCACATATTTATAGACCCGCAGGGAAGACCTGTAAGTTTTGGAAAGGAAGTTTTAGAGCAACTCAAAGCCAAAGGCCTCATACAGGAACAGCCACAGGAAGCAAAACCACCTGAAAGCGAGGAAGAGGTCCAGGAAAAGCTCAAAAAGTTTGTAATAGAAAAAATTCAGAAACCTGAAGAGAACAACTAACAATCAGGAGGGGCCTATGCCCCCCTTCCTTCTTCGGAGAAACGATGAAAAAGAGAAGCATAAAAGAAATTTTAGAGAGACGGAAGAAAAAGATAGATCACTCAAACGAAGTTCTAATAGGCAAAATCGTTGGAGCTCATGGGATAAAAGGTGATGTAAAAATTAAACCCGAATCTGACATTTTTGAGAGACAGATATCTCACGTTAAAACACTTTCTGGATACAGAGGAACGGCGAAAAAAAACCTTACAATTGAATCAATTAAGCCTTACAAAAACATATTCATAGCAAAGTTCAAAGAGATAGAAGACAGAAATCAAGCAGAATCTGCGATAAATACAGAACTTTACATAAAAAAAGAAGATACAGCACCTTTAGAAAGCAATGAATTCTTCTTCGAAGATCTGATTGGTTGTACAGTAGTAACAGAAGAGAAAAGCACTGTAGGAAAGGTGAAAGAAATAATGGAAATGCCGGCAAGCCACATACTTGTAGTAGAAAAGGAAGATGGGAAAGAAGCCCTTATACCGTTCATAGATGAATTTGTAAAAGATATAAACGTAAAAGAAAAAATAATCACAATAAAACCAATAGAGGGCCTCATCTAATGCCTTCTTTTGATGTTTTAACCGTCCTTCCGGGACTGTTTTCAGGCTTTCTCACAGAAGGCGTTATAGGAAGAGCCATAAAGTCGGGAAAGATCAGCGTAAAAATTCACAATTTGAGAGATTTCACAACAGACAGGCACAGAGTGGTTGATGATGTTCCTTACGGCGGTGGACCCGGCATGGTTTTAAAACCGGAACCTATATTTCGGGCGTTTGATCACATCTGCGAAGAGAGGGGAAAAAAACCGTACGTAATTTTAACTGAACCCTGGGGAGAAACTTTTACACAGAAAAAAGCCATTGAATTATCAAAAAAAGAGAACATACTCATAATATGTGGAAGGTACGAAGGCGTCGATGAGAGAGTGAAAGCGATAGTAGATGAAGAGATATCAATAGGAAACTATGTTTTAACAGGCGGGGAACTTCCAGGCATGGTAATAATGGACGCCGTTATAAGACTAATACCCGGTGTTCTCGGCAGCAGAGAATCTCTTGAAGCAGACTCCTTCAGTGACAGAGGCCTTATGGGATATCCAAACTACACAAGACCTGCAGAATATAGAGGAATGAAGGTTCCAGAAATCCTTTTATCAGGGCACCATAAAAAGATAGAACTGTGGAGGAAGGAAAAATCTATAGAAAAGACGTACCTTAGAAATCCATCATTAATAGAAAAACTTCTTAAAGACGGAAAATTCTCAAAAGAGGAAGAGAGAATCGTCAGAGAGGTAATTAGAAAGTTTTCCAATAAGGTAAAAGGATCCAACGACGGCAATCGGTCTATCTAAAACAGTTGAAATATCCTTCACAATAGCGGCAGAGCCTGAAAATTTTCTGATATCTTCAGCGGAAAGTGCCCTTTCATTATCTATTTCTGTAACAAATAATTGTCTTCCTCGCGATTTTGTATAGCCTTCAAGAATTGACATAACCCTTTTCACGTCTTTATCCCTTAAACCAGAATAAAGAACATCCACTTTTAGCTCGAGAAGCTTCAAAGTTTCAACAAACTTCTTTACGGCATCAGGATTATGGGCAACATCCACTATTAAAAGAGGTTTTTCCCTTACAATCTGAAATCTTCCCGGAAGCTTCACGCTGGACAATCCCTTCACAGCTTTTGAAACTGAAAACTCTTCGCCAAGAACTTCTTTTAAAATAATCTTTGCAGCTGAAACGGCCGTAGCACTGTTTACAGCCTGATGAAACCCGTAAAGAGGAACTAAAAAGCGAAATGCCGAATCCTCATCCCTGTAAAAAGCCTCTGTTCCTGAAAGAGAAACATTAACATCTAAAGTGGAAAAATCCCTGCCATAAGCGATAATCCTATCCGTAAACTTTTCTGCAAGCCTGAAAACAACCGGCAGATTATCGGAAATAACAACAGGAATCCTATCCTTTACAACGTGCAACTTCTCAACAGCTATCTTCTCTATCGTATCACCAAGGTAATCTTTATGGTCAAAATCAATGTGGGTGATAACCGCTAAATCGTGAGAAATGGCGTTTGTAGCATCAAGCCTTCCGCCAAGTCCAACCTCGTAAACGACAAAATCACAATCTTTAAAAAGAAAAACAGCAAGCAAAAAAGCAGCCTCAAAGTAAGTCAGAGAGAATTTTTCAACAACAGGCAAAATTTCTCTAAACGCCCTATTCAAAGTCTCTGTATCAACCTGTCTGAGATCCAAGCGAAATCTCTCGTTGAACCTTAAGATGTGTGGAGATGTAAAAAGACCCACCTTTTTTCCGTGCTCCTTCAAAATAGAAGCAATACAAGTGGAAGTGGAACCTTTGCCGTTGGTACCGGCAACAATAACGGATGGAGGCAGAGAAAAAGAAAGGGTGCTTAAAGCACCCTTTATCCTGTCAAGCCCGATTTTCCAGACAAACTCTTTACTGGCAAAATAGGTCTCAAAATCAGTCACCTAAGCAACTACCTTCTCTGTAAACAGTTTAAGAAAATGGACTATCGTATCCTTTAAATCTTCCCTTGGAACAACCATGTCTATCAATCCGTGTTCAAGGAGAAACTCTGCCTTTTGAAAACCTTTTGGAAGTTTCTGTCTTATCGTTTGTTCAATGACCCGGGGGCCGGCGAAACCTATAAGAGCCCCAGGCTCTGCAATAATCACATCCCCTAAAAAGGCAAAGCTTGCAGAAACACCACCCATCGTAGGATGGGTAAGAACAGAGATGTAAGGAACCCCCCTTTCCTCAAGACGAGCAAGGGCTGCTGATGTTTTGGCCATCTGCATAAGGGAGATAATTCCCTCCTGCATCCTTGCTCCTCCTGAAGAAGAGATACAGATGAAAGGTATCCCTTCCTCTGCAGCCCTTTCTATGTTTCTTGTAATCTTCTCGCCGACCACCGAGCCCATACTTCCACCCATAAACTTAAAATCAAAACAGGTAACATACGCATCTATTTCGCCAATTTTTCCTTTAGCATTCACAACAGCATCTTTTAAACCCGTTTTTCTCTGAGCAGAAGCAAGTCTTTCAGTGTACGGTTTACGGTCACTAAACCCTAAAATATCTTTTGGCTCAAGCTCTGTATCAAGTTCCTCATACTCCCCTTTATCAAAAAGGGAAAAGAGTCTTTCTCTTGCTTCCATCGGAAAATGGAAGCCACACTTTGGACACACCATTAAATTCTTTTCAAGCTCACCTCTGAACAGAAGGCTTTTACACTCGTTACACTTTATCCATAAACCGGAAGGAACCGCTGAAGCTTTTGTTTCCCCGGTATCTATTCCTTTTTTAAACAACTTTCTAAACATACTTTATCCCTTAAAGCAAATGATGTCAGGCAGTGTATTTAAAAGCTGAATAAAAGCGTCTGAAGAAATGGTGTAATAAACTTTATTCCCCTCTCTCTTTTTGTCAACTATCCCTTTATAGCGAAGTGTCCTGAGATGCTGCGAAAGAGAAGACTGAGAAATTCCCAATTCTTTCTCAAGGTCTGTTACACACATCGGTTTTTCTTTTAACTTAAAAAGAATCTTTAATCTTACCGGAGAAGCCAGCGCTTTCAGACATTCCGCTCCTTCTTCAAGTCTCCTGTCGTCAAGCATTTTAGAACCTGTCTTAGCCATATAAACCTCCTGAAAAGAATAACAAAATATTAATTTTAGGTGCACTATTTTAAATTATAGAAATCTTGTCTGGTGTTGTCAATGTCTTATATGCTAAAAAATGAAATTCTATCTATTTTGTATCGAGAATTTAAAAAACCATCTCTCTCCAAAAATCAAAAACCACTTTTTAAGCCATTCATAAAATAAAATCTTTTCTAAAAACAACAAAGTGCGGGTTCAATAAATCTCTTTTATTGTAAATTAATGGTTTACCTGTTTCATAATTAACAACCCGTCCGCCTGCCGCTTCAACAACTGCCTGGCCAGCCCCGGTGTCCCACTCCATTGTAGGTGCAAGCCTTGGATAAACATCAGCTTCCCCCTCTGCCACAAGACAGAGCTTTAAAGAACTTCCTTTAGAAACCGTTCTTATCTTGCCAAACCTCTCTTCCATCTCTTTTATAAAAGCCTCTGTTTCAGGATTTCTATGGGAACGGGAAGCAACAACAACCACTTCCTCTCTCTTACTCTCTACAGGAAGCCTTACCGCTACCTTTTCTATTTCGTTCCAGAACCTTTCAGGAGAAGTTATCTCTTCTAAAAAAGAAAATTTGCCATTTTCAACCTTGAAAGCTCCTATCTTTTCCGCTCCATAGTAAAGCGTTTTTACAACAGGTGCATAAACAACCCCTAAAATTGGCCTTCCATTCTCAATAAGAGCTATATTAACCGTAAATTCACCATTCCTCTTAATAAACTCTTTGGTTCCATCAAGCGGATCTATAAGCCAGAAGCGCTTCCACCTGCTCCTCTTTTCATAAGGAACTGTTTTTCCTTCTTCCGAAAGTATAGGATAATCAGGAAGATGGGAAACTATTATCCTGTGAGAAAGCCTATCTGCTTCTGTAAGAGGTGATTTGTCCGCCTTTTCTTCCACCTCAAAATCTCTCTCATAGACAGAAAGAATAGCTTCACCGCTTTTTAAAGCTGTCGTTATTGCTGTAAAGAGTAAATCTTTCATAATTCTATCCTCTATATATCTATTTTTACATCATACGGTTCAGGCTGCGGTTTACCTATGAACCATCCCTGACCAAGACCAACACCGATTTCTCTCATAAGTGTGTAATCCTCTTCGTCCTCTATAAACTCAGCTAAAACCCTCAGTCTAAAAGGCTTGGCAACCTCAACTATCGATTTCATAATCGTCAGGTCCCTTATATCTCTCTTCGCTCCTTTAACGAATTCTCCGTCTATCTTAAGAATGTCTGCAGGAAACTTTTTAAGGTAACTGTATGAGGAGTAACCTGAACCAAAATCGTCAATAGCTATCTTTGCATTCATATCTCTAAAAATCTGAAAGATACTCTGAGCAACGTTCATCCCCATAACTTTCTGCGACTCCGTAATCTCAATGACAATATTGGAAGAGTTTAGATTCCTATCTTTCACAACCCTCCATATATTATTGAGTTCCTTAAAAAAGTATTTCATAGAAAGATTGAAGAAAAGCTTATAACTATTATCAAGATAAACAGAGGCCTTTTCAAAAATGATCTTATCTATTTCAGGAATTAGATTAAACGTGTTTGCAATATCAATAATATAATCTCCTTTTAAAACTTCGTCACCGTGAAATATTCTGGCTAAAACCTCATAACCGTAAATTCTCCCTGTTCTGAGACTCACTATAGGTTGAAAGTAAGGAATCACTGTCCGCTTTTCTATAGCCTCAACAAGCTTAAGACGTATTTCCTGCATCTTATCAAAATTGCTCGATTCGTTATCTATAAAAACAATACAGTTTTTTCCCCTCCTCTTTGCACTGTAAAGTGCCTCCTCGGCCTTTTTAAAGAGATCACACACATTCCCCTGATCTCTTGTGTAAAACGCAACACCGCAACTTGTGGTCAGAGAGAAAAAGTCCCTTCCTATTTTAAAGTTCAATCTCTCAAAATGCTTGTTGTATATCTCCTCTATTCTGCGAAACCCGAGCACCGGATCAAGACCTCTAACAAGAATGGCAAAACTGTTTGAACCAACCTTACCAATAATGAAAGAAGAACAGTACCGGGTAACAACCGAACAGACCTTTTTAGCAACGGCAGAAATTACTGCATCTCCCATACGGTAACCGTATGAAAAATTGACCAATTTAAAGTCATCAACATCAATGATGAAAAGAGCAAGGTTATCGTCTTTAAGAGATGCTACCTTCTCTAAAAACTCCGTCCTATCAAGAATAGCCAAAGAGGAACCACTTTTAAATTCATGGGTCATAACTTCAAATCTTCCCTTTCCGAAAGTATTTCTCCTATCTGGTTTACATCTTTATCACCACGGCCCGATAGATTCATTATAACAACTTTATTTTTCAATTTTGATCTATTTTTAATAAGCCATGCCACAGCATGAGAACTCTCAAGTGCCGGAATAATACCCTCTGTTTTTGAAAGAATTTGAAACGCCCTTATCGCCTCCTCATCCGTAACCGCATCGTATTTTGCACGGCCAATATGGTGAAGCAGAGCGTGTTCAGGGCCAACACCCGGATAGTCAAGACCCGCAGATACAGAATGTGTCGGTAAAACCTGTCCATCTTCGGTCTGAAGAAGGTAGGATTTGGCACCGTGAAGAACGCCAAGAGAACCTCTGCATATGCTGGCTGCATGCTTGCCGGTATCAAGGCCGTAGCCACCTGCCTCAACACCTATGAGTTCAACCTCTTCATCCTCAACAAACGGATAGAAGATTCCCATAGCATTACTCCCACCGCCAACACAGGCAACAATCATATCTGGGAGCCTTCCCTCTTTTTCAAGTATCTGTTCCTTCGCTTCCCTTCCGATAACAGCCTGAAAATCTCTAACCATTTCCGGATAAGGATGTGGACCTACAACGGAACCTATTATGTAGTGGGTTGTTCTAACGTTTGTAACCCAATCGCGAATCGCCTCATTTACTGCATCCTTCAGTGTTCTGCTTCCTGACTTAACAACCTCAACTTTCGCGCCTAAAAGTTCCATCCTGAACACATTCAGTGCCTGACGGTGAACATCCTCTTCACCCATATAAACAACACATTCAAGCCCTAAAAATGCACAGGCCGTTGCCGTTGCAACACCGTGCTGACCGGCGCCGGTTTCAGCGATAATCCTCTTTTTTCCCATCTTTTTCGCAAGAAGAGCCTGTCCAAGAGCATTGTTTATCTTATGAGCTCCGGTGTGGTTTAAGTCCTCCCTTTTAAGGTATATCCTGACACCGCCACCGATGTACTCAGACAAACCTCTCGCAAATTGAAGAGGTGTAGGCCTTCCAACGTAATCTTTTAAAAGCGCATTAAACTCTTCCTGAAACGCCTTATCATTCTTATAGTAGTAGTAGCTCTCTTCAAGTTCAGAAAGTGCCGCCATTAACGTTTCAGGGACAAACTTTCCTCCAAATATGCCAAACCTTCCAAATTTATCAGGAAATTTGTACACGCTACACTCCTCCAGAAAAATTTACAATGTAAAGTATAAAAGATATCCGAAAAATTTCCTAATAAAAAAGCCCCTCTTTAAAGAGGGGCTTTAAATGTACCGATATTAAAATCAGTTAAAGCATTGAGCTTAACTCTTCAAGGATGTGTTCAACATCCTCTTTTCTTACCTCTTTTCTTGTGGCAAAGTCTTCAACCCTTCCGTTCAACCAGAAAAGATAGTTCGCCTCTTTGTAATCCTTTGAAATCTTGCCTCTCATTACTGGTCTAAAGTAACCAATAGGTCTTGACCAAAGGGTAACATCTTCAGAACCGCACCTTTCGCAGACCGTCTTTCTACCAACCATCTTATGACCACAGGTATTGCAGGTTGTTAAAAATGGTGTCTTTGTAAGGTACTGAATGGGAAAATTGTCAATTATGTTGAATATGAGTTTTTCCTGCTCTTCCGGTGTCATCTCCTCTGCTGTGAAAAGGTGAAATATACTTCCGCCGGTAGCGTAACTCTGAAAGTGTGAATTCACATCTATCTGCTTGAGCAAATCCCCTTCCTGAAACGGTGCCTGAAATCCCGACGTTAAGAACACCCTTTTATTTGCAGGATCACCATTTACACATATCTTCGGTGTAATTTTCTGAACTTTCTCCATCTCTTACCTCCCAACCGGTATATCAAATATGCGCTCTCCAAACTTCTCAAGCGCCCTATCTATAAATCTATTAAGTTCCGGATCCACTGAAATCTCCTTTTCCCTCTCTCCTGAAAGTACCTGAGCAATGGCATTTGCAAAAGCGATATCCTTTTCAGCCATTCTGCACGCTGCGTTTTCAGACGGCGCATACTCAAGAGAGTAGAGAACCTGATCTTTCTCCATAAACTCGTGAAGCTTCTTGTAGAGATACTGAGCTATCCTGTGCGCATACTCCTTTGCTTCATCGTTAAATAAACCGCCTTCAAAACCGGCATTAACCATGCCTTCATGTACACCAACAACGGAAAAGATGTTGAAGAGAGACTTATCATCCTTTTGATAGAAAGAAAGATATGGATATAGATCGTTCCAGTGTTTTTTAAGCCATGCTCTCTTCCTTTGAAGAGCCTTTGCACCGATATCCATCACGTAATCTATCATGGCCGTTAAAAAGTCAAAATCCTGCTTTGCAAGGAAGAGTAACCTGTTCATATTAATGGCATAAACACCTATACCGCCGACACCTGAACCGGAATGGAATGGGTTGGAACCTGTTACCGCTTCAACCTGTGAAATATCAAACAGCATACGGCAACAGTTACTGTAAATCATACCCTCATCAAAGGGCTTTATGTAAGGATTTTTCTTCTTGTAGATGGAATCTTTCATAAATGGTTCTGTCTTGTAATTCTGAACGTAGAATCCTCCAAAGTACTCTGACTCCTTCAACAGAAGCTTCCATGCAGGATTGTTCTTATCAAAATCGTCGGTTACATTAACCGTAATGAGCGGAAATGTAAAAGGATTTCCGTCTGCATCACCCCTCTTCATAGCTCTAATAAAAGCTTCATTTATCCTGTCAAAGTACTCTGAAGGAATCTCACCGTAGGTGTATGAGAGAAGTTCGCCTGCATATATAACAGGCTCATCTTTTAGCCTCGTGTTTGGCTTCGCAAAATCAAGGGTTATGTTTGAAAACGGTGAGTTTCCACTTCTAAACGGAAGGTTAATGTTGTAGAGAAATTCCTGCCAGATGTTTTCAAGTTCATAATCGGTGTATTTTTTCTTCCCCGTTTTCTCCATGTGATAGAGGTAACCTGCAGCAACGGTTGATATATCGTTAAGAGAAGTTGCACCTGAAACTTCCTGTGCAACGAGACATATCAGATTCGCACACTGCATAAAGAGTGTTTCCAGTCTCTTTGGAGGCGCCGCCCTCCTTTCGTTTTTCGCATTACTCCTTAAGCCGTAAAACGCTATATCTTTGGAAGAAAGACCAATACAGTAAGCGGAAAGCCTGTATGTCTGATGATGGTAAGCCCATCCCTCTTCATGATGAATTCTGACAGGAAGCCCGTCATATATAACATCAAAGAGGTAATCTTTCATTACGTCACCAACAACAACATGTTCAAGAGTGGGAATTCCTCTAACAAAGTTCGCATTGTTTCTGGCAATATCATCATTACCGATGAAAAGGTCAATAAGCCTGAAATACTTGTTCATTACGCCTCCACACTGTAAAAAGGATTAATTTGATAGGGAATCCCTGTTGACTCAGCAAAAGTTCTTATATCAGATAAGTCTTTCTCCGTTAATAAGGGATACCTAACAGTTCTTAATATAGTCAATTGAGAACCATTTTCAAGAGTGAATTTCTTAATTTTTTCAACAGATTTTTTTAAATTTTCAACATACCAGGATAATTTTTTATCATTTTCAAGTTTATTAGAAAATAAAATCTGTTTAAATCTCGCTTTTTCTTCATCAGAATAAACATCTTTTATCGGAATTTTAATATCTAAAGCAAATCCATCCACCATTTTATTCCTTATAAGCTCTTCTATTCTGTCAGGTAATGTTCCATTAGTATCTATCCTTACTGGAAAGTCTGCTTTCCTGATAAATTTTAAACCTTCCTCCAGTCTCTTTTCAAGAGTCGGCTCACCACCAGAGATAATTATCAGTTCAACGCCAAGGAGTTTTAGTTTATCAAGCTTCTCGGATAGTTTTTCATAAGAAATAAATCCTGAACGGCTGTCAAACGAGAGTTTGTTATGGCACTGAAAGCATTCAAGGTTGCACAGGGGTATGTACGTATAGAGAACGGCTGATTGAACACCTGGCTGATCCTTAAACGTAACCGGCGTCTCAACATCAAGGAAAGGGGAGAGAGGCATCACGCCTCCTCCCTCAATTCATGAGCAAGTGCAACGATGTTTCTTATTGCAGGAATACACTCTTCCCAGCGTCTTGTCTTAAGACCACAGTCAGGGTTAACCCAGAAGTTCTCCTTAGGAATAACCTTAAGCGCCCTCTCAACAATCGGCTTCATCTCTTCAACAGATGGAACGTATGGAGAGTGAATATCCCAGACACCAAGTCCTATCTGCCTGTCAAAGTTAACCTTCTCAAAGGCTTCTATGATATCACCTTTAGACCTTGAAGCTTCAATAGAAATAACATCAAAGTCCATAGCAAGAATATACTCAATTATTTCGCCAAACTCAGAGTAACACATGTGGGAATGAATCTGAGTTTCCGGTTTTGACCTGGCGTGGCAAACTCTAAAAGACTTAACAGCCCAGTCAAAGTACTCATCCCAGTTTCTCTTCTTAATAGGTGCCTTTTCTCTGAAAGCAGCTTCGTCAATCTGAACAATCTTAATACCTGCTTCCTCGTAATCGGCAATCTCGTCTCTAATAGCCAGAGCTATCTGGTAAGCAACCTCTGAAACCGGAATGTCTTCTCTACAGTAACTCCAGGCAATGATTGTAACAGGTCCTGTTAACATTCCTTTTACAGGCTTATCTGTGAGACTCTGGGCAAATGCTATCTCTTTAACGGTCATCGGCTCTGTTCTCTCAACATCACCAAAGATAATCGGCGGTCTGTAAGACCTTGTTCCGTAAGAAATAACCCATCCGTTACCTGTAGTTGCTATTCCTTCAAGCTTTTCCGCAAAGAATTCAACCATGTCACTCCTTTCAAACTCACCATGAACGAAAACATCTACACCAAGCTCTTCCTGAATCCTTATAGCCTTCGCAATTTCACCTTTTATAAACGTTTCATAATCCTGATCTGAAAGCTGACCCCTTCTGTTAAGAAGTCTCACCCTCCTTACCTCTTGAGTTTGAGGGAAGCTACCTATCGTAGTTGTCGGGAAGAGAGGAAGTTTTAATCTCTCTTGCTGAAGCTTAATCCTTTCTGCATAAGGAACAGGCTTATTGAAATCCGCCTCCGTAAGGTTTCTCACTCTTTCTCTTACACTCTCCCTTACACCAAAAGCTTTATCAATTCCTTCAATCCATGAACGTGCCTCATCTTCCTTACCTTCAACAACATCCGCTATAAGTTTAAGTTCGTTGAGCTTTTCTTCGGCAAAGGCAACCTTTGCAACAAGTTCAGGTGGCAACGTTGCGCCTTTAAGGTTTACAGGAAGGTGGAATAGTGGCGCAGCATTTGTAATAACAACATCGAACTTTTCTGACAGCTTCTTAATAATTTCCGCCTTTTTGAATATATCAGCTCTCCAGACATTTCTTCCATCAACTACACCAGCATAAAGCGTCTTTCCTTTAGGATCTACCTTTTCAAGCTGTGAAAGGTTCTCTCCCCTATCGTGGACAAGGTCAACGCCAACACCTGCAACAGGAAGATCAAAAACAAACTGAAGATTATCCACACTGTCGTAGTAGGTGAAAACGTTTATCTTGGCATCAACACCGTCAAAGGCTTTATAAGCTTCCTTTATGGCTTCAACTTCTCCGTCTGTAAGTTCCATAACAAAAGCGGGCTCGTCAAGGTGAACAGATTCAAAACCATTAGACTTAAAGTATTCAGCATACTTGACCGCTAATTTCTTTAAAAGTTCACCAAACTTTCCTTCAGGAAGGTTTTTGGAAAGTTTAAGCAGTGTAAACGGACCTATAAGATAAGCATTCTCTTTTATACCTTCGTGCTTGTTCCAGCCAAGTTTAAACTCTACCTCTTTACCTTCAAAATCGGGAACAAGGTAGTGATAGTTGGTGTTAAACCACTTGGTCATTTCAAGGGCATTCTTTCCACGGCAGAGGTTAAAGTACTCATCAAGGTTTTCTGCGCTGTAAATACCGAATATTAAAGCCGTATCAAAAAGGTTATCGTAAAAAGTCATCTCACCCTGTGGAAAGGCATCAACGTACTTTTTGTAAGTCTCCTCTCTCTTCTCATTAAGTTTCTTTATCCCCTGTCTGAGTTCTTCTTCTGTGAGCTTACCGGCCCAGTACCCCTCTATAAGTGTTTTAAACTCTCTCTGCTTTCCTAAGCGGGGAAAGCCGTAACCGTAGGTTTTTGCCATATTTCTCCTCCTGACATAAATAGATTTCATTAACGTTGGAGTTATTAATTCGGTAGATTGAATTTTATATCCCCTGACTTACAGGTGCAAGGAATGGTCTGGCTCAGTGAATCAGCTTTCCAATACGGAAAAGTCTTGGACGAAAATGAGTTGAATCCCAGGAAAAGAAAATAATTCTGGCAATTCCAACAATCTTATCTTTTTTGACAAATCCCCAGAATCTGCTATCGTAACTGTTGTTACGGTTGTCCCCCATCATAAAATACTCACCCGGCGGAACGGTAAAAACAGGGGTATTATCTCCTGCCGTTCCTGTTTTTAAAATGAAGTGATCCTTAAAAACGCCTTCTTTTACAGGTACTTCCTCATGAAACAGCTCTCCGGTGTACTTAATACCGTTTTCCTCGTAAGAGTAGGTGCCGGCCGGTGAATACTTCAGAGGTTTTCCGTTAATATAGACCCTACCGTTAATTACCTGAATCCTATCGCCGGGAACAGCCATTATACGCTTTATGTAGTAAACATCCTCATTCAGGGGAAAGTGGAAAACGACCACATCCCCCCTTTGCGGCTTTCTGAAATGGTAGGTAACTTTATCAACAAGGATAAAATCACCTATCTGAAGAGTTGGCTCCATGGAACCTGACGGAATGTGGAACGATTGAACTATAAATGTCCTTATAATCAAAGCTAAAACTATCGCAACGGCAAAAGATTTTATGTTTTCATAAAGTTTATTCTCGTCCAAAACACCTCTCCTTACAAATACTATTTTTAAACGGGACTAAATATAACACAAAATTATTCCACCTTTAAAACGGCAAGGAACGCTTCCTGTGGCACTTCCACTTTTCCGAGCATTTTCATCTTTTTCTTACCCTCTTTCTGCTTCTCCAGGAGCTTCTTCTTTCTGGTGATGTCTCCACCGTAACATTTGGCGAGAACGTCTTTTCTGAGAGCCTTAACATTTTCCCTTGCAATGATCTTGTTGCCTATTGCTGCCTGAATTGCAACCTCAAAGAGCTGCCTTGGGATAATCTCTTTTAACTTCTCAACAAGCTGACGTCCTCTTTTGTAAGCCTTGTCCCTGTGAACAATCACAGAAAGGGCATCTATCGGTTTACCATTTATGAGAATATCCAATTTAACAAGATCGGACGGTTTGTAACCTATAAGTTCATAATCAAACGATGCGTAGCCCCGGGAAACAGATTTTAGCTTATCAAAAAAGTCAAAAAGTATCTCCGACAGTGGCATGTCGTACTGAAGCTCTACTCTTGTTTGATCAAGATAGCTAAAGCCCTTCTGTTCTCCTCTCCTCTCCTGACAGAGCTGCATTATCGGACCGACATAATCAGCAGGCGTTATTATTGATGCTCTAATGTAAGGTTCCTCTATCTTCTCTATTTTCTCCTTAGGGGGCATTTCAGCAGGATTTTGAACATTAATGACCGTCCCATCTGTAAGCGTAACTTTGTAAATAACGCTCGGAGCCGTAGCTATGAGGTCAAGGCCGAACTCCCTTTCCAATCTTTCCTTTATAACTTCCATGTGGAGCAGTCCTAAAAATCCACAGCGAAAGCCAAAACCAAGAGCTGCAGAAGTTTCTGGCTCATAAAAAAGAGCTGCATCATTAAGCTTGAGCTTCTCAAGAGCCTCCTTCAAATCTTCATATCTGTCAGAATCAACAGGATAAAGACCGGCAAAGACCATTGGTTTTGCGGGCCTGAAACCTGGACATGGCTCTTCTGTAGGATTTTCAGCATCGGTAATCGTATCGCCAACCTGAGTATCTTCAATATTTTTAATATTTGCAGCTATATAGCCCACCTCACCGGGACCAAGTTCGTTGAGTTTTGTCATAAAGGGTGCCTGAGTACCAACCTCAACAACTTCAAACTCTTTGTTGTTAGACATAAGCTTTATCTTCATCCCCGGCTTTATAACACCATCGTAAACCCTGATAAATGGGATAACACCTCTATAGTTGTCGTAATAAGAGTCAAAAATCAGCGCCTTTAACGGTTTATCTCTGTCTCCTGAAGGGGGAGGAACCCTTTTCACAATGGCTTCAAGAATCTCCTTTATTCCTATTCCCTCTTTAGCACTGGCAAGAATTGCATCTTCGCTGTCAAGTCCTAAAACCTCTTCTATCTGCTCTTTAACCCATTCCACATTGGCAGAAGGAAGGTCTATCTTGTTAATAACTGGAATAATCTCCAGATTTGCTTCTAAGGCCAGGAAAAAGTTTGCAATCGTTTGAGCCTCTATCCCTTGAGTCGCATCAACAACAAGCAGAGCCCCTTCACAGGCTGAAAGACTCCTTGAAACTTCATAAGAAAAGTCAACGTGCCCCGGCGTATCTATAAGGTGCATAACGTAATCTTTTCCATCGTCGGCGTGGTAGTTCATCCTGACTGCGTTGAGTTTAATGGTAATTCCTCTTTCCCTTTCAAGGTCAAGAGAATCAAGAAACTGTTCCTTCATCTCCCTCTTTGAAACTGTTCCTGTATATTCAAGCAGCCTATCCGCGAGCGTCGATTTTCCGTGATCTATATGAGCAATGATGCAGAAGTTCCTTATCCTGCCTCTTTCCATATTCTCTCCCTGAAGCTGTGTTTAAAAGAAATATATTCTATAGAAAAGCGAAGGAAAGAAAAATTGACACAAACCGTTAAATTAACAAAATAAGGTATAATTAAGCTGCAATTTCATCCGATACCATCAAAGTATGGAGACCTTTATGGAAAAAGAACCTAAAGAACAGTTTCAACCACAGCCTTACTATATAGAGGATGACGAAATTGACCTTTACGAATTATATCTAACATTAAAAAAGAGAAAAAAAATCGTCTGGGGAATAACCGGACTATTTACGCTGGTAGCCTTAATTTTATGCTTCGTACTTCCAAAAACATACAGAACAGAAATAACACTCATGCCTTTGGGAGGCGAAAGCAAGGGAGGTTTAAGCTCCCTCCTCTCCTCACTTCCAATATCACTTCCCGGAATGTCACAATCAGGCATAACCGTAGAATCAATCCTTAAAAGTCGCATCCTAAAAGAACAGATAATAGAAGATTTAAACCTTTTACCCCTTCTCTTCCCCGATGAATGGGATAATGAAACAAAAACATGGAAGCTGGATGAGGACGAAAAGCCACCAACGCTTATAGACGGCGCAAAGGCTCTTGACGACCTTATCTCTGTATCTACAGATAAAACAACCGGAGTAATAACTGTTGATGTGGACTTTAAAAACGACCCTGAAATAGCCTATAAAATTGCAGAAGACCTATTAAACGCCACAAACAAAATTCTTGAAGAGAAAACCTTTACAGTATCAAAAAAATACAGGGAATACCTCGGTAAGCAACTGCAGGAAGTAAAAAGCAGGCTCGAGAAGCTTCAGAGGATATATGCCAAATTTACACAGGGAAAGATAAAAGAGATCCCCATGCTGTCATTTGACAACAACACCATTAATAACGGCAAGAAAGAGGGCAGGCTTATCGCGGAAAGAGAAAAGATAAAAGCTGTTTTAGAAAGGGAAGAGCTTTCTCCTCAAGATAGGAAAAAACTTCAGGATAAATTAAATGAGATAGAAGCAAAAATAAAAAAACTGAAGACCGCCAGCACCTTTGTATCCGTTCCAAACTATCAATTCAATCTGATAAGGCTCAAGACAGAACTTGCAATAACACAGGGACTCTACCAATCCCTTGTTCAGGAATATGAACTTGCAAAAGCACAGGAGATGAGAGACCAAATTGCATTTCAGGTTATAGACCCCCCTTACATCCCGGAAAAACCTTACAAACCCAAGAAAGCACTCATGGTAATCGTGGGATTAATATCCGGTCTCTTTATCGGTATATTTGCCGCATTTTTCAAAGAGTGGTTAGATAATGTAAAAGAAAGGCATAAAGCGGAGGAAAACGGATGAGAAAATATATATCCCTTTTAACCATAATCGCCCTCTCAGTTACATACATTCCTGAAACGCTCGCTGAAACGGTATCGGCGCCCTCAACATCAGGAACAAACATCCTTATCCAAAATCAACAAACGGGAACGATAACAGGTTCAACCTCATCCCTTCCTGGAATGGAAGCTGGAAGCCCTCTATCTTCAGGGACAGAATCAAATACTGTTGAAACGGCACCCTCCACCGAAACCTCACCTGTTGAAACAACAAATCCGGAAACAGAGATAAGCTCTCAAATAGAAGAAAAGATAAAAAGCCTAACCGAAACAGCTAAATCTGCTACCTTTACCGGTGAAGCAAGTCCCATAGAGGCCGGATTCTATACGAGAACAAAAACTTTAGGAATAAAACTAAAACAGTTCGGATACAACTTCTTCGTAGGGAAGAAATTGCCGGCTTTAAACATTCCCGTTGATAAAACCTACGTACTCGGGCCGGGTGATGAACTCTTTTTATATGTAATAGGAAACCCTCCCAACATTGACATATCCCAGATAACGAAACTTGTCGTTGATAGAGAGGGAAAAATCTATATTCCCGGATTTGGCGTCTTTTATGTCTGGGGAAAAACGTTAGGTGAAGCTGAATCGCTTATATCAAAAGCTTTGGGAGTTAACATAAAACTCACCGTTGGAAGACTCAGAACGTTCCCCGTTTACGTTTCCGGAGAAGTCAGAAATCCAGGTGCCGTTATAGCAACAGGTGCAAACACTGTAATCGATGCCATAATAATGGCCGGCGGTGTAAAAGGAACAGGAAGCCTGCGAAACATCATAGTAAGAAGAACAACACCAAACGGCGTAAAAACAATCCACATAGACTTTTACAGGCTTCTCCTTAAAGGAGAACCCATAAACATGAGGCTTAAAGATGGAGACGTGATTTTTATACCTCCAATTAAAAAGGTTGCAGGAATCGGCGGCGGTGTAAGAAGACCGGCAATTTACGAATTGAAAGGTAACGAAACATTAAAGGATCTTATAAAGATGGCAGGCGGAGTTCTTCCATCCGCCTATAAATATAAAGTTGTCATTCAGCGCTATAAAAATAACGAATTCCTTGAAGTTATCGAAGGTTCCCTTTCAGATAAAAAATTTATTTCCCAACCCCTCCACAGCGGCGATTTAGTGGTTATCAAAAAGGTTATTTCCGTTCCTCAAAACGCAGTAATGGTTGATGGATACACGGCCTATCCGGGACTTTATGAGTATAAACCAGGAATGAAGCTTTCAGATATCCTGAAGCCGGATATGTTTCTCCTTGACACAAACATGAAATTTGGTCTTATCCTGCGCCAGTATCCTCCGGGAACACCACCTGAATATATAACATTTGCACCTGAGGACATCGTAAATGGCAACAAAGACATCCCTCTTATGCCAAGTGATACGGTTTATCTGTACAGGTTCGGGACAACAAAAAAAGTTGATTTTGATAAAGTAAAAGATGCCTTTGTCGTGGAAGGGGAGATAAAATATCCCGGCGTTTATGCTTACAGAAAAGGCATGAAGCTCTCAGAACTCCTAACACCCGACATGATTTCGATAAATACAAATCTTCATTATGCAGAAATCGACAGAAGAGACCCGGAAACCCTCGACATAAAAGAGATAAAAGAGTTTGCACCCATAGACATTCTAAACCACAAAACCGACATTGAAATAAAACCTCTTGACGTTATAAAGTTCTATCCAAAGTTTGTCTTTTCACCAATAAAGGTTTCCGGTGCTGTTAAAAACCCCCACTTTATTCCATATCACAGGGGGATGAAACTCTCTGATGCACTTTCCGGGATAGAATTTACAAAAGACATTAAAAAACTAAAAGCCGACATCTACAGAGAACTATCCAGAAATGCAAAAAGCGCCTCCGCTCTTGAAAAGGCACAGAATATAAAAGTTCAGGCAGAAAGTGGTGCTGAAACGATAAAGAGCAATATAACTTCCGTTTACCTATACAATCTCCTTATGAAACACGATACAGACGCCAACATAACACTGAATCCCGGCGACAGAATTGTCATAAGAGAGATTGCACCTGACGAAATCGTTGAAAAGGTTTCTGTATCTGGATATGTGAGAAATCCCGGAACATTTAAGATAACGTCAAAGACAACTCTTTACGACGTTTTAAAAGCTGCCGGTGGATTTAGAGAAAACGCATATCCAAGAGGCATTATAATTCTCAGAAACTCTGTCCGGACAATGGAAAAAGAGAGACTTTCAAAGGCTATTTTGCAGATGAGACAGGAACTTGAAAAGGAACAGGCAGGCATTATGCAGGCTGATCTATCCCAGCAGGAGCTTGCAGCAAGGCAGAGTGCCTTTGAATCAAAGAGAAAGCTCCTTGAGCTTATGGAAAAAACTCAGGTTTCAGGAAGAATAACGGGCATTGTTATTCCTGAAGATTTGGAAAAACTTAAAAATTCTCCTTACAACATCCTCCTTGAAGACGGCGACCAGATTATAGTTCCTAAAAAGCCGTCAAGCGTCTTAGTGTTCGGTGAAGTTTACAATCCCGGTGCTATCGTTTACCAGAAAGGAATGACAGTTAAAGACTACCTCAAACTCTGTGGTGGTCTAACAAAAGACGCTGACAGAGAAAACATTTTCGTAATAAAGGCGGACGGAACAACACTATCCTCAGACAGGAAATTCTCCTTTATAACATGGAACACCCGTGAGAGACGATTCCTATGGGGAACTCCGGAAGAGGAGATACTGAACTACGAACTGCAACCGGGCGACGCCGTGATTGTTCCGACAAAGATACACGTTCCAACAATGTGGCGGCCGCTGATAAGGGATGTAATCCAGATAATCTACCAGTCAGCTCTGACAGTTTACACAATTACACACATCTAAGCAGAGAGAGGAAGGATGAAAAAGGTTATAGCATATACAGCAATTGCCATCCTGAGCTTCACGCCGGCTTACAGCTATACGGACCCGATAAATGTATCCGGAATAACAGGCTACATATTCACACCATCAGCGTACATACAGCCTGAAAAGAGCATAACCGCAGGAGCAACTATAACCGACGGATTTAAAAATATCTTCCTCTCATCAGTCCCTTTTCCGGGATTAGAAGCAGGTATAAGTTACGACTTTGAAGACAGCGACAACAAAAACCTTCACATAAAGTATCAGTTTCTTCCCGAGACAGAAGCTCTTCCGGCGATAGCCTTTGGGACAGACATAAACGGCGATTCCACTCTCCATGGAAATTATGTCGTGGTCAGCAAATACTTTGACATTCCCGTTCCTCAAACCATTACGATAGGTTACGGAAGCGATTTCTACAACGGATTCTTTGCAGGAAGTGAACTTCTGATACATCCAAAGCTAACATTTGTAACAGAATACATAGAACCTGACAGAAAAGACCTTAACGCTTTAAACATTAAACCTGTCATTCACACAAACTTTAGCTTAAAAGTGATGCCTATCAACAATCTTCAGATAACCCTTTATTACAACTTCGGAAGGGAAGCCGGCGTTAATTTAAATTGCTCCATTAAATTTTAAAAGAGGAAATAATGAAGGTAGCGGTCACCGGCGGAGCCGGATACATAGGAAGCCATACCGTTAAACTTCTAAGAGAGAACGGCAATAAAGTTTTAGTGATAGATAATCTCTACAACGGTCACCAGGAAGCAGTACCGGACGATGTAACGTTCATAAAGTGCGACATAAGGAATACAGAAAACCTTAAAACAATCTTTAATGAGTTTAAACCTGAAGCAGTTATCCACTTTGCAGCGTTTATAGAAGTGGGAGAATCGACAAAAAATCCACTTGCCTTTTACATTAATAACGTCTCGGGAACACTTTCCCTTCTATCTGCAATGGAACAAACAGCTGTAAACAGAATAATATTTTCTTCCACCGCAGCTGTCTATGGAAATCCGAAAACCGTTCCCATCCCGGAAACAGAACCGGTAAAACCGATTAACCCTTACGGTCAAACGAAAGCCTGCGTTGAAAAAGCCCTAAAGGACATATCTCAATTTGACAACCTGAGCTATGTCTCACTGAGATACTTTAACGCTGCGGGAGCCGACCCTTCCGGTCTCATAGGTGAATCCCACAACCCGGAAACACACCTTATCCCACTTGTTCTTAAAACGGCAAAAGGTGAAAGAGAACAGATATCCATATTTGGAACAGACTATCCAACACCCGATGGTACCTGTATAAGAGATTACATCCACGTAAACGACCTTGCGAAGGCGCACCTTTTAGCTCTTGAATATCTCATGAGCGGCGGAAAGAGTGACATATTTAACTGTGGATACGGAAAAGGCTACTCTGTAAGAGAAATTATAGAGACGGCAAAAAAGGTTACAGGAAGGAATTTTAAAGTTATTGAAGAAGAAAGGCGGCAGGGAGACCCGGCTGTGCTTGTTGCAGATTCCAGCAAGCTTAGAAAAATACTCAACTGGAATCCGGAGTTTGACGACCTTGAATTCATCATAAAAACCGCCTGGAATTGGGAACTTAATAGAAGGTTTTAAAGATGAAAAAAGGTGTACTTTTTTTCTCCGCTTTACTTTTAGCCTCTTCACTAAATGTCAGAGCAGAAACGGGATGGCTCAAAAAGAGGAGAAAAGGTCTTATCTATTTTAAACCTTTCGTCACCGTTACATCACCAGATACTGTTGTAATATTCATAACACCTGAAGGAAAAGTGTACAGAGGAACATGCAGGAAAAAAACCTTCTTACGCACCTGCAGGGTTACACCCGGGAAACGGTTTGACTCTCCATACGCAGAAATAAGATATATTGTCCTCAAAATCTCACCACCAGAAGCTCCAGAGATTCTCAAAACAGGTATCGTGAAAGAAAAGATAAAAGGTGAATAAAATTTCAGAAATTTCCGCTCTATTTATTGACAGAAACTGCTAAAGTCCTATATTATTCACCTGCAAGTTTAGATGTGCCGGCTTAGCTCAGCTGGCTAGAGCGGGTGACTTGTAATCACCAGGTCGGGGGTTCGACTCCCTCAGCCGGCACCATAATCCCCTGGAGGGGTGGCCGAGCGGTCAAAGGCAGTGGACTGTAAATCCACCGGCTGACGCCTACGCAGGTTCGAATCCTGCCCCCTCCACCATCAGGCGGGCGTAGCTCAGCTGGCTAGAGCATCAGCCTTCCAAGCTGAGGGTCGCGGGTTCGAATCCCGTCGCCCGCTCCATTATCTACAAAACAAACTTCCCACTATCAATAACAGTTTTCTCTTCTCCAGAGTTTAACTCGACTACAAGTGTCGGTTTTTCAACGATAAAATCTATATGAACGTTTGCCCTTACATTTCCGCCAAAGGCGCTGTTATCTCCAACAGCTATGTGACAGGTTCCAAGAATCTTTTCACCTTCAAGTATATTGTCAAATCTGACAGCCGCTTCATTGGTACCAATACCAAGCTCAGCAACGTTTCTGTTCTCTTCTCCCTTTTCAAAGATGGCATTCAGGTATTCAACAAGCTTTTTATCACCGGAAACCGCAACAACCCTCCCATTTTCAACAAAAAACTTTGCAGGTTCTTCTAACTTTCTGTCAGGTGCCCAGTTTGTAACAAAAACACCCTCCGCACTTCCTTCAACAGGCGCTATAAACGCTTCACCCGCAGGTAAATTTCCAAAATTACCAGGGGAACATATCCTTCCAGTATCTGCTATACCTTCCCTACCAGCTATATCCATAACAAGATCCGTTCCGGCATCAGAAACTATGCGTACCCTTTTTCCGGAAGAAAGAATCTCTGCGGCAGCAACGCTTCTCCTTTCCACCTCTTTCCAGTCTGCCTGCATAGACGTGTAGAACATAAACTCTTCAAACAGAGGCATACTGGCAAACCTTGAGCCAAAATGGTTACACAACTTTCTAAAAAGGGTATGGCTTACGGAATCTTTATTGACGGCCACAAGAACTTCAGGGATTGGTGTACCTTCAAGAATTTTTACTATCTCTTCCTCTTCTCTATCTCCTATCGCTTTCTTGAGAACCTTTTCAAATAGACCTGCTGACTTTAATTCTTCAACTGCCTTTTTTCCAAAGGTAGCTATCCAGACATCCTCCGGCGGTTCAATGCCGTGCCTTCCGGTTGGAAGATACGTAAAATGAACAGCCTTAAGGACATAGTTCTTTAAAACGTTAAACATTCTACATCCTATAGACGCTTTTTCCGTATCAGTGATTATCAGCAGTTTTTCTCCACTTTTTAAACATAGGTTCTCTTCTGCCATTTTTTTTAGGGCAGCATCAACCTCACCATCCTTAAAATCCGCAACACCCATCCTTTCACCCCCTATCTCATAGGAAGTTTTTTCTCAACCTGAGAAATTACAGAAAGATTAACCTCCGCACAGATAACAGATTCACCATCACCGGCTTCCGAAAGGATTCTTCCCCAGGGATCAACAACGGCAGAAAATCCGGCCATTTCCCCGACACCGTTTGAAGCCACTATAAATCTCTGATTTTCAACAGCCCTGGCTCTTAAGAGAACCCTCCAGTGCTCTCGCCGCGCCTTTCCCCACTGGGCAGAAACGGTAAAAATCTGAGCACCTTTCTGTTTTAAGTAGAGAAAAAGTTCAGGAAAACGAAGTTCAAAACAGATAAGGGGTGCCACAATACCACAGCAGGTTTCGGCTACTTTTAAATCATCAGGAATCAGTCCCGGAACAAAATATCTATCCTCATCAAAAGGTGAAAACAGCTTTATCTTCGGTCTCGAAAGAACCTCTTTTCCTCTATCAACAACTTTCACAACGTTATAAAATTTACCGTTAACTTTTTCAATAATGGTAAACACAAAAACCGATGTAAAAGCTTCAGAAAACATCT
Source organism: Desulfurobacterium sp. TC5-1 (assembly GCF_000421485.1). Lineage (NCBI taxonomy): Bacteria > Pseudomonadati > Aquificota > Aquificia > Desulfurobacteriales > Desulfurobacteriaceae > Desulfurobacterium > Desulfurobacterium sp. TC5-1. Next base: position 1,293,539 of record NZ_ATXC01000001.1, read on the forward strand.
TTAGAGAGTCAAAAACCGAAACGGAAAATTCAGCAGCTCTATCAAGATTTCCATAATCAAATCCCGTAGGAAAGACCTCCGGGAAAACAACTATAGATGACGAAGAAGTAAAGTTAAGAAAGGTAAGAGCTCTATTCCAATTTCTCTCATACTCTCCAGCAACCGTCTCAAATTGAACAGAGTAAGTTCTCACAGGCGCCTCTTGTAGATTCTTCTCTCTGGTATAACACCCCTGACACCGCCGGTGGGATCATCAATATCACCCTCATACCTTGGTATAAGGTGAACATGAAGGTGAAATATCGTTTGACCGGCAGCCTTACCTATATTTATACCAATATTGTAACCATCAGGATGGAAGTTGGCATCAAGCAGCTTTTTCCCCTCTTCTATCAATTCCAGAATAGATTCTCTCTCCTCTTTTGTAATATCAAACCAGCTACTAACATGTCTTTTCGGAATAATAAGCATGTGACCCGGCGTTACAGGATACCTGTCAAAGATGGCAAAACTGTACTCGTTTGAAAGAACAACTGGTAACTCTTCCCTCCTGCAAAACGGACAATCCATTATTTCCTCTTATAGGGTTTTGGTAAAATAGATTATAAAGAGTTCTAACCAAGAGGTAAACATGAAAAAAGTTTTATCCATCATAATCGGTATTTTATGTCTAACTTTTTCCCCTGCACAGGCAGGATACCGTTCAATGTACGAATTTAACAGAACATACATGTCCGGCAGAAAATCCTTTGTAATTATTGGCTATTCAGCAAGTAGCGAACCTGCATTTGACAACTGTAGAAACATTGAAGTGGGCGTACTAACCTACAGAAACTACCTCCGCCACGGATACAGCTTTCTCTTTGGCTGGAAAAGTCTTGAAAGTGATGGAATCCGGAAAGTTGACTTCACATACAATTTTATCCTTCAATTTCCATTCATAGGTGCAAACAGACAAATCATAGCTGTCGGCAACAGTTTCACACTCGTTCCATTTTTCGGCATAGGAATAGGTGCCGGTGCAAGGACAGATAACTTCCCTGACTTATATAAGTTCAGCGATACCGGAGACTGGTTTAGGGATACATTGGAAAATTATGTAGTCGCAAGAATAAAAACGGGATTTGACCTTACCGTTGCACCGGGATTGGCATTTCAATTTATGTACTCCAAAAACCTTACGATGGACAAAGCTTCAACCGTATGGGCAGGGATAAATGTTGACTTTTAAAATACAGGTATTCTTCCAAAAGGTGCTATGGAACCAATTGTTAAATCTTACCCATGGTTAAAGAGAAAAAGAGCTTACTACATCTGGCTAAAAACTGCAGGTGCACTAATAGCGAAGTTAGGACGCCTTCAGGTAGAAGGAGAGGAAAACATACCTGAAGAGGGTCCTGTTCTTGTCGTTTCAAACCACAGAAGTTTTGTTGATCCTCCCCTTGTAGCTTACGCCGTTATGAAAAGGCCTGTCTTTTTTATGGCAAAAGAAGAGCTTTTTAAAACGCCTATTCTCTCCAGCCTGATAAAGCACTGGGGAAACGGCTTCCCCGTTAAAAGGGGAAGTTCAGACCTAAAAGCTCTTAAAACTGCTCTTGCTGTCCTTAAAAAAGGTGAACTTCTTGCCATATTCCCTGAAGGAACAAGAGCACCAACCGGAAAGTTTCTAAAGCCCAAAATAGGCGCAGGAATGATAGCTGTAAAGGCAAACGTTCCTGTTGTGCCGTGCTTAATAACCGGTAGTGAGAACCTTCTTCCAAAAGGGGCAAAATTTTTAAGGCCGGCAAATGTTAAAATCAAGTTTGGAAAACCTTTTAAACTCAACCTTGAAGATAAAAAAGAGAACTACGTTAAAGCGGCAGACATAATGATGGAAAAGATAAAGGAGCTTGCAGGTTGAAAATCGTAATTGCAAACAGTGCCGGCTTCTGCTGGGGTGTTAAAAGAGCGGTTAATATGGCCATTGAAGCTGCAAAAGAAAAGGGCATTGTGTATTCTTTAGGTGAACTTATACACAATCCTCAAGAAATAAAAAGGTTAGAAAACTTAGGGGTAAAAAAGATAGACTCTGTTGATGAAATAATTCCGAAAACAACTGTAATTATAAGGTCCCACGGTGTTCCACCAAAAATTATAGAAGCTTTAAAAGAAAAAAGTGTTGAAATAATTGACGCCACATGCCCATTTGTTAAAGCCATTCAGGATAAAGCTGTCTCTCTTGAAAAAGAGCACTTTCCGGTATGTATCCTTGGAAATAGTAAACATCCAGAAGTAATAGGTATCGCCGGTCACGTAAAAGAGCCCTTAATTCTTGAAACCGTGGAAGATGTCGAAAAGCTTCCTGAAATGCCAAAGTTAGGTGTTGTATGCCAGACCACTCTTAATTCAGAATTTCTCTCATTAGCAACATCCATCCTTGTTCAAAAGATAAAAGAGATAAAAATTTACAATACGATATGTAAGGCAACAAAGGTTCGCCAGGAAGAGGCGAGAAAGTTGGCTCATGAAGTTGACCTCATGATAATAATAGGCGGGAAAAATAGCTCAAACACAACAAAACTCTACCTCATATCAAAAAAGGTAAACCCAAACAGCTTTCACATCGAATCGGCAGATGAAATAAAAAAAGAATGGTTCGATAATATAAACAGTGTAGGAATAACGGCAGGGGCATCCACACCTCAGTGGATCATTGAAGAAGTGGTGGGAAGGGTAGAGACCATTTCCAAAGGGGGACAGGCAGTTGAAAGAGGATTTTGCAAAACTACTTGAAGAATATTTTGAGAAGAGGGAAAAGAAAAACGACATAATAGAAGGAACAGTAATAAAAATAAACGGGAAAGACGTCTTCGTGGATTATGGGGGGAAGTCTGAAGGCATAGTGCCGGCAGATGAATTCGACAAAATACCCGCTGTTGGCGACAAGGTTGAGGTTTGTATCGTAGAACCTGAAACGGAAGACGGCTATGCCCTTTTATCCGTTTCAACTGTAAGGACACTTAAAAAGTGGGAAGAAACGGCCAATAGACTTGAAAAAGAAAAAATTGTTGAAGGAACAATAAGGCAGAGAGTAAGAGGCGGGTACAAGGTTGATATAGGAAACGGTATATTTGCATTCCTTCCCCTTTCTCAGGTAGATATTATCCCGGTAACAAGGCCGGATAACTGGTTAGAAAGAAAAATAAAAGCAAAAGTTCTTTCTATAGACAGAAAAAGACAGAGCATCGTCATATCAAGAAGGCAGCTTATAGAAGAAGAAAGGGCGAAAAAACGAAAGGAAATTATCGCACATTTAAAAGAAGGGAACATTGCTGAAGGAACGGTTAAAAATATTGTAGATTTCGGAATATTCGTCGATGTTAACGGTGTCGACGGTCTTATACATAAAAGCGACATTTCCTGGTCAGGCTTAAAATCACCCTTTGAAGTAACCTCAATAGGAAAAAAAATAAAGGTAAAAATTATAAAAATAGACAGAGAGAAAGAGCGGTTATTCCTCTCTATTAAACGTTTAACAGAAGACCCTTTTGAAAGAATAGACGAAATTATCAAACCGGGACAAACGGTAAAAGGAAAGGTTGTCAGAATCTCATCAAAAGGTATATTTATTGAACTACCGGAAGACATAGCCGGTTTTGTTCCTATAGAATCACTAAAAGGACGAAGGCTCCGTGAAAAGAAAACATACACATTTACGGTAGAAAGGATAGACGCAGACAAGAGGAGAGTTATACTGACATGCCAGGAAAAAGAACACCGGAAATAAAAAATAAGAAGGCTTTTTACGACTATGAAATACTTGAAAAGTATGAAGCCGGTATAGAACTGAAAGGAACAGAGGTAAAATCTCTGAGAGAAGGAAAAGCAAACCTTAGAGACTCCTTCGTCAGGATAGACAATAACGAAGCTTACCTCTTTAATGCATACATAGCCCCCTACACCCACGGGAATTTATTCAACCACGAACCTACAAGGCGAAGAAAGCTGCTGCTCCACAAAAGAGAAATAAAGAGACTTTTGGGAAAATCGCAGGAAAAGGGACTCACCATTGTTCCTCTTAGAATGTACTTTAATAAAAGAGGTAAGGTAAAAGTAGAAATTGCCCTTGCTAAAGGTAAAAAGCTCTACGACAAACGGGAAACAATAAAGAAAAGGGAACAGGAAAGAGAAGCACAGAAGGCGCTAAAATACTGGAGATAAGATGAAAGTCGTTGACGTAAGCAAAGGCAAGCAGAGAGAAATAAGCAAACTCATATTCAATACCGTAGTACCAAGACCTATAGCGTGGATAACGACCGTTTCTGCTGATGGTATCGTAAATCTTGCACCTTTTAGTTTCTACAACGCTATAACAACAAAACCACCTCTCCTTTTTGTATCTATTGGAAAGAGAAAAGATGGCACAGAAAAAGACACAGTCAGGAACATAAAAGAGACGGGAGAGTTCGTTATAAACGTCGTAACAGAAACTTTTTTAGAAGAGATGGTTAAAACGGGAGAAGATCTACCGCCAGAAGAGAGTGAAGTAGAAAAGTTCAACATAGAAACCGTTCCATCAACAAAAGTTAAGCCGCCTATCGTTAAAGGTGTACCAGCAGCTTTTGAGTGCATACTTAAAGAGATTCTTGAAATTGGCGATACGCCGATGAACGTTGTTATCGGTGAAGTGGTAGCAATACACTATATTGAAGAGATTATCAACTCCTCTAAAGGAATAGTCGGAAGGTTGGGCGGAAAAAGGTACACCATAATCAGCGATGAAGTAGAGCTTCGTTAGAGGTTTTCACGTACTCAACGCACTTTTCCCAATCCTCTTTGAAAAACTCTCTCACCTCATTCAGCTTTTCCTTTTCCGGCATAAAATCAACGTCCGGAACAAACCTATCAGGAATATACTTTGCAAGGTACAGGATAGGATACCTTATCGGATAAACAAAGAGATACTTTTTAAGCTTACTATCACCGGGAATAAGGTTAATGTATCTTGAAACAGCATATATAAACTTAAGCTGCTTTTCATTATAGGATGCATGTTTTTTTGAAAACCTTATCTTTTCTTTGTCGTACGCCGTGCCTGTATAGGCAGCTATCTTATCAAGAAAACTTTCAGGATTACTTCTCAATTCATCGTAGAGAAGAACAAGAGGTTTTCTTGTAAAATGGCTTTCAAGAAACTTTATCTTTTCATAAAAAAGCATGTGTTTTATTCTAAAAAATCCCGTATTGTTGAGGTTAAAAAACTCGTCAAAAGAAAATCTGTGACCGTTCTTTATAAACCGTTTATACTGAGAAAGAATCCACTCATCGTGTCTTCTGATAACCATAATGGCACCGGTATCTGGAAAGTCTGCCGAAAACCACTCTACCTCTTTTTCAAATTGACGGTCAAATTCTCTGGAAACTAAAAACTTCCCGCTTCCCGCACGCTTTATTATCTCTTTGCTCTTTTTGTAACGGGTCATATGTATATAATTGATGCCTTTCAGTGCAGGAAAGAAAACAAACTGAAGATACTTTGAACCTGTTTTTCCAAGACCAACGTGAAAATAGACTTCAACCATAAACAACTCCTTAAAGCCTGACCGTTACACCTCTTTTCTTTAGATACTCTTTCAATTCTCTTATAGTCATCTCTTTAAAGTGAAAGACAGAAGCAGCCAAAACAGCGTCCGCCTTACCCTTAACAAGCCCTTCGTAAAAGTGTTCCTTCGTTCCTGCTCCACCGGAAGCTATAACAGGAACAGAAACGGCATCTGAAATTGCCCTCGTTAACTCTATATCGTAACCGGCCTTCGTTCCATCCCTATCCATAGAGGTTAAAAGAATCTCACCAGCCCCAAGATCAACAACCCTTTTAGCCCACTCAACAGCGTCAATGCCTGTCGGCGTTCTTCCGCCGTGAATGTAAACCTCCCAGGAATCGCCACTTCTCCTTGCATCTATTGCAACAACGATACATTGAGAACCAAAAATCCTCGCCCCTTCAGAGATAAGTTCCGGATTTTTAACGGCTGCCGTGTTTATAGAAACCTTATCGGCACCGGCGTTCAGCAAATTCCTTATATCCTCCACAGTTCTTACACCACCACCAACGGTAAGAGGCATAAAGACGCATTCTGCCGTTCGCCTGACAACATCTATCATTATGGATCTTTTCTCGTAACTTGCCGTTATATCAAGAAATACAAGCTCATCAGCCCCCTGTTCATCGTAAACTTTAGCGTTTTCAACAGGGTCACCGGCATCTATGAGGTTTACAAAATTGACACCTTTAACAACTCTACCCTCTTTAACATCAAGACAGGGAATAATTCTTTTGGCAAGCATGGCAACCTCACAAAATCAAAGTGTTTCAAAAAACCACCTGAAAAACGGCTTCTTTATGGGATTTTCAACAGGGAAAATCTCAACCTTTTCACTTCCCTTCAGTATATCCCTTGCCTTCCGGGTGTAGATTGAATCGGGATACTTTGTTATCAGGGTTTTCAGGGTCTTTTCTCCCTCCTCCCTTTCCATCTCCGCCAGCTTCTGCCAGTTTTCAATATCATGAAGAATGATGGAAATTCTTCTATCCCGAACCTTTACTTCCTCATCTGTTTCTGCCTCTGCAAGCTTCTCTTTTTCAGCATCAAGTTGCTCTTTTAAATCTTCAATTTTCTCCCTCGCCTGAATAGGTATAAAGTACCGGGCCCTGCCTATCAAAAACAGAAGTTTGTCAGGCTCTTCCACATCACTGTAAAGATTTTGAACCTCTTCATATCTTTGAAGGGATGCTGTAAACTGGTGAAGCATATCGTAGGTTAACCCTATATAGACTATGTGTTCCGCCAGAATTTTCCTGCATTCTTTCCTGATCTCTTCCGCCTTTGATCTAAGAGGTGAGTCAGGATAAGTCTCTATAAACGTGTTTATGGCATCTAAAGCTCTCTTTGTAAAGGTTTGATCCCACTGAGGACCTTTAACCAACTGAAGGTAACACAGGGAAAGATTAAAAAGTGCCCTGTCAGCGAACTTTGAAGCAGGAAAAAGGTTCAAAAATTCTTTATACTCAAGGGCTGCATCGGTGTAGTTACCATTCTTAAAATAAGCATCAGCAAGCATTATCATTGCCTCTTCTTTCTGTGAAGGCGTAAGATCCTTGGAAAGAGCTTCCTTCAGATTGAGAATCGCTTCTTTCCAATTTTCCGATTTAACAGCTTCTGTTCCTTTATTAAAAAGCTCCTGTCCCGTCTGTACCCGCTTTACACAGCCAGATATGAGAATAAATGCCAGCAGCGGCAAAATCTTTTTCACAACGCCTCCTTAATCACTCTTGGCTATCGTATATTTCTCTATGTGGTAATTCTCAACCGGTATAACTTTTATTTCTTTGCCGTAAAGCTCCTCTATCCGCTCTATTATATCTTTTTCATCAACCCTCAGCTTTTCCGTTACCAGAGGGTGAGCATAAACCTTTATTTTTCGTTTTCCGTTTTCTCTCGATATGAGCAGAAGTTCCCTTTCTATCTCAAAGGCAACCGTATCGGCAGACTTTACTCTTCCCTTCCCCTCACAGTAGGGGCAAGTCATTGTAAGACTTCTACCAAGACTCTTCTTAACCCTCTTTCGAGTCATTTCAACAAGGCCAAGATCCGACATACTGACAATCTTTGTTTTTGCCCTATCTTTGGAAAGCTCCTGCTCTAAAACCTCTATAAGCTTCTGCTTGTTCTCTTCAGATTTCATGTCTATGAAATCGATAACAATTATCCCGCCAATATCCCTTAATCTTAATTGCCTTGCTATCTCCTTTGCAGCCTTACAGTTAACGTTAAAAGCCGTCTCCTCAAGGTTGCTTGACTTCTTGAATTTCCCACTGTTAACATCGATGGAAACAAGGGCTTCCGTCTCATCTATAACTATGTACCCGCCACCGGGAAGATAAACTTTCCTTGAAAGTGCCTTTCCTATCGCTTCTTCAACGGGATACTTTTCAAATATTGGCCTATCACTATCGTACAACTTTATCTTATCGGCAAGTTTAGGAATAAAGGCCCTGGCGAAGTTAAGAGCTCTCCTGTATTCAGGTAGAGAGTCTATAAGAACCTCATCAACATCATCGGTTAAAACGTCCCTTAAAATCTTTGGCACAATTTCAAGATCCTGATAGAGCAGAAGAGGCGGCGGCTTTTTTTCTATCTTTTTTTCCAGACTGCTCCACACCCTCAAAAGATAAGAGAGGTCTTTCCTTAAATCCTCTTCTGTTGCACCTTCTGCAGCCGTTCTCAAAATTATTCCGTAACCTTTTGGAACTATAGATTCTCCTATCTTTTTTAACCGCTCCCTCTCCGCCTCGTCTGTTATCCTGCGGGATATACCTATCTTCTCTATGGTTGGAAGAAGAATCAAATAATGACCGGGAATGGTAAGGTTTGTGGTAACCCTTGGCCCTTTCGTACCAAGAGGCTCTTTTGTAACCTGAACAACTATCTCTTGTCCCGGCGATAGAACTTCTTCTATCGGTGGAAGTTCTATCTCATGGTTATCTTCATCAAAAAGTTCATCCTCAAACTCCCAGCTCACCGCATCTTTAACGTACAGAAAAGCGTTCTTGTAGTGGCCAAGGTCAACAAAAGCTGCCTGAATGGCAGGAAGAATCTTTAAGACCTTTCCCTTGTATATGTTTCCAACGATACCTCTGCTTCCCTTTCTCTCAACGTAAAACTCAACTAACTGTCCCTCTTCAAGGATAGCTATCCTGACTTCCTTAGGAAGCGCATTTATAAGTATCTTCTTCATAAGCCCACCACTATCTCTCTTTCAACTGAAACGGATGAAAGGTCCTTCCCTATCCAGAAGAGAAAGTCCTGTATATTCAGTATTCTCCCGTTAATAACATTGAGGTGCAGTGTTATTATACCTTTACTGACGGAAAAATCGGCCACTAAAGGACTTACCTGTGTTAACTTTCCCTTCCTGTTTTCAAGCTCCTGTGCCGTCAAAACACTTTTCACAGTATCTACATCAAAATCACCCTCTACTTTATAAACTACCTCCTTCACCTGTTCAAGAAGAGAGGCTTTCCTTCCAAGGGAAACAACCTTTTTAAACCGCAAACCTTCAGGCAGGACATCGTTAAAGTCAGAGAGTAACTGCTCATCAGGAAGAAACTCCCTGTAAAGCTCCACTTCCACGATTTCGTTTTTACTTTCAACACCGGTTGGAATGCCTAAAAGGATTGAAAAACGTGGATGGGGATTAAACTTTCCCTGATACCTTACCGGAACAGCAAAACGTCTGAATATTCTCGTAAAAACTCTGTTTATATCAAGGAGAGAAAGAAAACGGCTCTTCCCCCTTTTTTCAAAAAAGAATGCAACCTTTGAAATCAGAGGAAATTCTCTCCTTTCAACAGGTGGAACGGAAAACTCTATTCTCTCCGGTATTGGAAAATCCTTCAGTTTATTCACCTCCTCCGGCGTACACGCTCCACAACCGTGACAGCCTACAATCCTGCAGTCAGGCGTTCTCTCCTCTCTATAAGCTTTTTCTCTCTCTTTCAAAAGGAACTTCCTGGAAACAACACCCTCTATGAAATCCCAGGGAAGAGGCTTATCAATTGGTCTTTCTGCAATCTCATCCTCCATATTAATTCCCGTCTCCCTAAAAGCCCTCTCCCAAACATCAAAACGGAAATACTCATCCCAGCTGTCAAGAGAAGCGCCAAGACGGAAAGCAACTTCGATAGCCTCCGCCATCCTTTCATCTCCCCTCGTTAGAAGGGCCTCCAAAAGGGACATCTCCGGATTGTGAAAACGAAGCCTGAAAGTTTTAGGCGAATACCTCTTAATGTACTCTATCTTCGCCCTTGCTTCTTCCGTAGAAATAAACCTCTCCCATTGAAATGGTGTGAAAGGCTTTGGAACAAATATGGAAAACCCAGCTGCAAGATGCTTCCTGCCCCTATACCTTTTTCCTATCTTGTGAATTTTCCAAAGAAGTTCCGTCAAAGCTTCTATATCTTCATCCGTCTCCGTCGGAAGGCCTATCATAAAGTAAAACTTCAGCTTACTCCAGCCCCTCTCAAACAGCCCCTCCACAAGCGAGAAAATGTCATCGTCAGAAAGATCCTTGTTTATAACCTTACGTAATCTCTCCGTTGCCGCTTCCGGAGCTATGGTAAAACTTGACTTCCTTATCTTCATCAACTGTGTCGCAAGGTCTGGATTAAACCCTTTAACCCTCATTGAAGGGAGAGAAAGGCCTATCATCTCAGAGTGGCAGAGTTTCATAACGGCAGGAATGAGCTCGTTAAACCTTGAATGATCTGAAATACTAAGAGAGAGGAGAGACGCTTCCTCGTAACCGGTATTTCTAAATGTCTCATTAACGATGGAAACTATCTCATCCACGCTCCTTTCTCTGTAAGGCCTGTAGGCAAAACCCGCCTGACAGTAGCGGCAACCTCTGAGGCATCCTCTCATGGCCTCAACAACTATCCTATCGTGAACGGTCTCAACAGATGGAACAACCGGTTTAACAGGGTAAAATTCCCTCGCCAAATTGCGGAAAACCGCCTTTTTCACAGGTCTTTTCCCAAAAACGGGAACATAGACACCCTCTATCTCTGCAGCCTTCTCCAAGAATTCTTTTTTTGCCAGACCTTTCTCTTTTTTTTCTCTCATTAAATCGGCAAGTTCCAGCATAACTTTTTCGCCATCACCAATGACAAAAAGGTCAATAAACGGCGAAAGAGGTAAAGGATTTAGCGCACAGGTACCTCCAGCCTGAATAATGGGGAATTCTTCTACCCTTTCAGAAGCCCTCAATGGAATCTGTGATAACTCAAGCACCTTCAATACGTTGGTATAAACAAGCTCCGTGAGAAGGGAAAATCCAATAAAATCATATTCCTTCAAAGGTTTCATAGACTCAAGGGCATAGAGAGGAATACCCCTTTCCTTCAAAAAGACCTGCATATCCGGCTTTGGCAGATAGACTCTATGACATAAAGCAAAATCGGTAAGGTTGTTAATGACGTGGTAGAGAATTTTTCCTCCGGCATGAGACATTCCTATCTCATAAAGGTCTGGATAGCAGAGGACAAATCTAACTGGCCTCTCATTAAAGGAAATATTCGAAAGATTCATCTCAAGTGGAAGGTAAGAGCCGGGTTTTGAAACCTTAATAAGCGCCTTTTCGAACTCTTCTATGCTCATTTCAATTTTCCCGAGTGTTTAAGATAGAAAAGAAAGAGAACCATAAAGATAGTGAAACCTATTATTCCCATTTTTAGAAACAAAAAAGGTTATGGCGCCGCCTGGCGCCTGTATCATCCAAGGTCAACTTTTTTAATCTCCATAATTTCTGGAAGCTGACTCATCTCTTTAATAGCTTCCTCTGGAACCTCATCATCAACGAGAATAACAGCCTTTGCCTCTTTTCCTCTCTCGACTCTACCAAGCTGGAATCCTGCAATGTTAACGTTGTGCTTTCCAAGAATAGAACCGAGCTTCCCAATAACCCCCGGAATGTCAATGTTCTTGATAAGGAGAAACTTCCCTTCCGGAGAAAGATCAAAGAGAAAACCATTGATCTCAACGATTTTCGGGAACTTATCCTCTATAACCGTTCCAGCTATTGAGAACGTCCCCTCCTGCGTTCCACAGCTTATCCTTATAAGCCTCTTAAAGTTGATACCCTCTTCTCTTCTAACTTCAACGATGTTTATACCCCTCTCTTTTGCAAGAAAAGGAGCATTAATGTAGTTAACGGGAAGGTCAACTATCGGTGCAAGAAATCCTTTTAAGAATGCTGCAGTAAAGGCTTTAACATCTTCGCCAAGGTCACCGCTGTACTCTATAACAACCTCTTTTGAACGGGCACAGGCAACCTGAACGGCAAATCTTCCAAGTTTCTCTGCAAGTTCCATCCAGGGTTTCATAACCTTTGCAGTTGTCTCCTCAAACGGCGCATTAACCGAAAACTCAACCTCCTCGCCGCGGAGAGCAGCAAGCACTTGATTTGCAATGATTACAGCAACGTTAGTTTGAGACTCGTAGGTATTAGCACCAATATGAGGCGTAACGATAATGTTCGGAGCCTCAAGAAGAATGTTGTCGGTAGCAGGTTCCTTAACAAAAACATCAACGGCAGCTGCTCTCACTTTCCCACTTACGAGGGCATCATAGAGATCCTTTTCGTTAATGATGCCGCCCCTTGCTATGTTTAAAAGGATAACCCCGTCCTTCATCTTCTCTATCTCTTTCTTCGTTATCATATTTCTCGTTTCATCGGTGAGGGGCGTATGAACAGTTATAATATCAGCTTTTTCAAGAAGGGTATCGAGCTTATCAACAAGCTCAACACCAAGCCTTTCAGCCTTTTCCCTTTTTATGTAAGGGTCGTAGGCAATCACCTTCATATCAAACGCCTTAGCCCTTATACCAACCCTTGAACCAATACGCCCAAAACCTATAATGCCAAGCGTCTTACCTGAAAGCTCAACGCCCATAAACTTCTTTCTGTCCCACCTTCTCTCATCCTTCAAGGATCTGTGGGCGTAAGGAATCTGACGGGCAGCTGCAATCATCATTCCCATTGTGTGCTCTGTTGCAGCAAGAGTATTACCGGTCGGGGCATTAACAACTAAAATACCTCTCCTTGATGCCTCTTCAAGATCAATGTTGTCAACACCAACGCCTGCCCTACCGATAACTTTAAGCTTTTCTGCCCTTGAAATAAGCTCCTTGTTAACAGGTGTCCCGCTCCTCGTTATTATGGCGTCGTACTCCGGAATAATCTCAAGAATCCTTTCAAAATTTCTGAAAAGTTCCGGGTCATAGGTTAGCTCAACATCCGGCTGACTTTTGAGAATGTTTATCCCCGGTTCTGCAATGTGTTCCGTAACAAGCACCTTAAACATCTATGCAAACCTCCAGATTTTATTACAATATTAATCACGGATACAGCCGAACAAAAGTCAACAAATTCTAAAGATTATGATAACACTTATTTTTATCTTTAAAGTATGAATAGTCAAGGAATGGAGGCACAGATGACAATCATTGGAACCAGTGGATTCATGTATAGAGAGTGGAAAAACACGTTCTACCCCGAAGGATTCCCCATGTCCTCCTATCTCAGCTATTACAGCAGAAACTTTAACGGTGTTGAGATAAACTCCACGTTTTATCGCTTACCGGTAAAAAGCTCCATTAAAAACTACAAAAGGGTAAATTTAACCTTCGTTTTTAAACTATTTAGAGGAATCACCCACTACGGTCACCTTGAAGAGAAAAACATAAAACCGTTTTTAGAGATAAAAGATATTCTGGAAGAAAAACTCTTCGGTTTTTTAGCCCAGTTTCCGGCAAGCTTCAAGGCAACAGAAAAGAACAAAAACTTCATAATTGACATAATCAATGCTTTCAGCGGCATTCCAGTAGTCTGCGAACTGAGATCAAAAGACTGGGAAAAAGAGAGCATGTTCTTTAAGGAAAATAACATTCCTGTCTGTTTTTCCGACTTCCCGATAACCTTTCACTGGTTCAAAAAGGGAAATGCAACCAGGGAAATTGCATACTTTAGATTTCACGGCAGGAGAAAACTCTACGACTACTGCTACTCGGACGAAGAACTTAAAGAGTTTGCAGAAAAGATAAAATCCGTAGAATCAAAAACAAAATTATGCTTTTTCAACAATACAGCAAAAGGATATGCTCCGAAAAATGCCCTGAAATTAAAAGAGCTCCTTCAAATTTAAAGCTTTCCACGACGACGGTAGATTTTTGCAAGGATACGGGCAATGGCAACGTAAAGTTCCTCTGGAATCGTATCACCAACGTCACAAGATTCATAAAGTGTTCTTGCCAGGGGCGGGTCTTCAACAATAGGAACGTTATGTTCCTTGGCTATCTCTTTTATACGTAAAGCTATCTCATCAACACCCTTTGCAACAACTGTCGGTGCTACCATCTTTTTACGCTCATACTTAAGAGCAACAGCATAGTGTTCCGGGTTTGTTATAACTACATCTGCCTTCGGAACCTCTGCCATCATCCGCCGCATCGCGATTTCTCTTTGTTTCTTTCTGATTGCTGACTTTATAAGGGGATGACCTTCCTGCTGCTTATATTCTTCTTTCACTTCCTGCTTTGTCATTTTCAAATTCTCTTCATACTCCCATCTGCGGTAGAAAAAGTCTATACCGGCAATGGGAATTGAGAAGAGGCCAAAAGCAAGAATAAGAATCAAGGTGTACTTCATCATGAAGTAGGCCTGTTGATGGATTGAAAAAGTAAACATGCTGAATATTTCAGGAAATATCGGCTTAACCGTGTAGTAGGCAACAACAATGGCAACGGTCAATTTTAAAATATTTCGGAAAGTCTCAAAAACAGTTTTTAAAGAAAGCAACCTCCCCAAACCTTTTATCGGGTTAATCATCTCAAATTTTGGCTGAATGGCTTTTGTTGAAAAAATAAAACCAAACTGAAGAACATTTGAAGCAATTCCAGAGATAAGAAGAGGTATCATAACGGCAATGGCGAGGACTGCAAAAATCTTACCTGTAAGCAGAAAAAATGACGGATAAAAAATGTTGTTACACTGAGAAAAAGTAAAACGAAAATAGCCAACAAGTTTTTGAGAAGCAAAAGGAATATAAAAAATCAAAACTAAAAACATCATTATAAGCGTAGCAGCTATGGGAACATCCTGACTCTTTAGTACCTGTCCTTCTTCCCTGGCTTTCTGCCGCCGCCGCGGGGTTGCCTTTTCGGTTTTACTTGGATCTTTTGCCATCTATCAACCGCCAAACAGCTTAATAAGTGTAAACAAATTGGATGTAAGCATTTCAACAAGTGAACTTATAGCATAGACTATAGCTGAAAAACCAACGATAAGAGCAAAAAGGCCAACAAATATTTGAAGTGGAAGCCCCACTATAAAAACGTTTATCTGAGGAATTAACCTGTTTATAAGGGCAAGGGCAAGGTTCGTAACAAAAAGCGTAAGCATTACAGGAAAAGCTAACTTAAAAGCTAAAGAAAAAAGCAGAGCCGCCTTTGTAATCAAAAATTCAAAAATTCTGCCTGCGCTGAATGGAACCACTTTCCCGGCGGGAATAACTTTAAAACTGGCTATCGCTGCACCTATTAAAAGCCTGTAGCTTCCCGTAATGAAAAAAACAAGATAAAAAAGCAGAATATAGAGTCTATCAAGAACAGAAATAACACCAAACGTCGGATCAAACATGTTGGCGACTGTTAAGCCCATTGAATAACTGATAAGCTCCGCCGCATAGGAAACAATTCCTATAAAAATCGCCGTAACAAGGGCAAAAGAGAGACCTATAAAAACTTCCTTTAAAACCATAGCCGCCATATCAATAAGTGTATAGTGTTCTATCGGAACCTGAACGTTAACTATCATAGAAACAAAAAATGACAGTGAAACAATAAGAATAACTCTTACATTTACAGGAACCATAGAAGTATTAATAAAAGGAAAAGCCATAAAAAAAGCACCCAGCCTGGACAAAACAGCGAAGAAACCACCTATCTGAGAGGGCGTAATAAATCCGTTCATTTCAGCAGCGACGCAATCAGGTTAAAGTTTTCTTTAGTGTAATCAACAAGCTTCACCATCATCCAGCTTCCAAAAATAAAAAGAGCAATAATCGCAGCAAGAATTTTGGGGATAAAGGTAAGCGTCATTTCATGAATCTGAGTGGCAGCTTGAAAAATGCTTATAACCAGACCAACAACAAATGTGATAAGCAGAACCGGTGTTCCCACAAGGAGGGTAACTTTCAACATGCTGTGACCAACCGTTATAGCCTGATCTATCGTCATCGATAACTCCCGACAATTGCTTTAACCAAAAGCTCCCACCCGTCGGCAAGAACAAAAAGTATCAATTTAAAAGGAAGTGATAACATCATCGGTGGAATCATCATCATACCCATCGACATGAGAATGCTTGCAACCAACATATCTATAACGATAAACGGCAGGTATATCACAAACACAACTATGAAAGCCGTTTTTATCTCGCTTATCATGAAAGCAGGAATAAGAGTGATCATGGAAAGCTCATCGGGTGATTTAACCTCTTTTCCAGACAGATTTATAAAAAGCTTAAGATCCTCCTTTCTGGTATTCTTAAGCATAAACTCTTTAATAGGTTGCATCGACCGTTTTATAGCTTCAACATCTGTTATCTCTTTTTTCATGTAAGGTTGAATCGCCACCTCGTCTATTTGCTTAAAAACTGGCTGCATAACGAAAAAGGTTAAAAATAAAGAAAGGGCGATAACCACCTGATTTGGCGGTGTTTGAGGTGTTCCAAGAGCGTTCCTTAAAAGGGAAAGAATTATGACGATACGGGTAAAAGCTGTAACAGTTATAAGGATAGCCGGTGCAAGAGTAAGAATTGTCAAAAGCAGAATAATTTTCAAATTAACATCTAAATTTCCCAAATTAGACACAATGTTTTGAAGAGTCTCCCCGTGTGCAGCGGCAGGAACCATTAGAACGAACAAACTACATGTCAGAATCTTCTTCATTACTCCACTCTTTAAGTTTCTTAAAACCTGTTTCATCAAAAGATAGAAGTATTTTACTATCTTTCACCTCTATCAGAACAAAACCTCTGTTTCTTGAAATATACTTTATTTCAATAATTTTTATAGAACCGGAACGGCCGGTTTTCATCGGAAAAGAGATTTTCCCAACAGAAAAATAGATAACGGCAAGCGAAACAACAATAATGAGAAAAACTACAATTAACTTTAAGAGATAAGTCTCAATCAAGGTCTATCACCTTAACGCCAAACTTATCATTTACAACGATAAGCTCACCAACACCAAACCGCTGCCCGTTTATTTTTATTGAGAGAAACTCCTCCATCGTTTTATCAAGGGGGATAATATCCCCCTCTTTAAGCTTCAAAAGATATCCGAAAGGTTTTACCGTTTTCCCAACCTCAACAGACAGATCAAGGGTAATGTCTTTCAAATCTTCTATCTTTATCATTACACTATCCCGTCTGAATTATAAAGTCAGTAAAGTAAACATTTTTAACACCACCAAGGGGAAGTATGGCGTTTACTCTCTTGGCTATCTCTTCTTTCAAAAATTCTATACCTTCCGGAGTCTTTAGATCGGATGAACGTTTCGTCAAAAGAAGTGTTATTATTGCATCCTTTATTTCAGGAAGTCGCTTCTCCACCTCCTGCTGAACTTTCTGATTTTTAAGCTCAAGTATAATAGAAATCCTTAGGTATCTCTCTATATCTTTATCTGCAAGGTTAACCGTAAAAGTGCCGAGGTCAAACATTATCCCGACATTTTCGGTGGCTTTAATCTCCTCTATTATCTTCTGTGTCTGCTTCTCCTGAGAAACTTTCTGATTTTTGGCAAAAATAAATTTATAAGCGGCAAAACCGCCACCACCTAAAACAAGAAGCAAAACAACAAGAAGAATTAGCTTTTTCTTGCCACCACCCTGCTGCTGCTCACCTTCAGCCGGAACCTGCTCCTGCTTTTCCTCTTCCGCCATACATCCCTCAACTCATCGATATTTTTATAAGACCCTTAAAAATTTACCTCTTAATGTTCATCGTTTCCTGAAGAATCTGGTCATCAGTCGTTATCACTCTTGCATTTGCCTGGTAGGCTCTCTGGGCAGTAATAAGATTAATAAACTCAGAAGCTATGTCAACGTTTGACATCTCAAGCATCCCACTTCTTATCTTGGAAATAACACCACCTGGCATGATAACCGGCGTAAAGGTCTGCTGGTTGGGAAGGTATAGCCAGCTTCCCTTCCTGGTGAGAATCTCCTTATCTTTAAATGTGGCTATTGCAAGCCTCGCAATATCTTTAACTTTACCGTTAGTGTAAGAGGCTTTTATGATACCATCCTCACTTACAGAAACGGCCATCAGATCGCCTTTGCTGTTTCCGTCCTGTTCTGCATAGAATATGAAGTCTGAAGCAACCTGTCTCATACCGTCAAACTGAAGACTTATATTCATGGGACTGGTAGCACCGTTCGTAAGCACCACGGAGACTGTTGTGGGTGAACCGCCGGTTAAGTTACCGTCACTGTCAAACGTAAGAGTGGTGCTTCCTACCTCTGTAGTCGTATCTCCGTCAGCATAAACATGGACATCCCAGGAGTTTGTCGCCGCATCTGTATGAACGAAGTAAAGATCAAGCGTATGAGGATTGCCAAGAGAATCGTAAACAGTTACAGAGTTTACATAGTTATAGGTCGTTGAATCTGTCGGATTAAAAGCAGCAGCAGGCAGAACAGGTGCTCTTGAGTCAAGATTGCTCGGTTCTTTCATCTTTACGTAGGTGGTTTTTGCAGGCTGCATACTCATAGGTATGTTGATGCTTCCAATTGAACCCGACATATTTCCAACATCATCAAGCATCCATCCCTGAACTTTCATACCGAGCATATTTATAAGATCACCATTTGCATCAAGCCTGAACTGACCATTCCTTGTGTAGTATGTAACACCGTCGTTAGACCTTACCATAAAGAAGCCTTCACCATCAAGAGCCATATCAAGAGGATTGTTGGTGTTCATAAAGGTTCCTTGAGAAAAATCTTTGACAGTTGCACCAACAAAAACACCACCACCAATTTCTCTATTTATTGGAGAACCATTGCTGTAAGTTGTAAGGCTGCTCGCAAGTAAATCTTCAAAAACTGCCCTTTCCGCTTTATATCCCACCGTGTTTACATTAGCTATGTTATCTGAAATAACTGAAAGCCAGTTCTTTTCAGCATTTAATCCTGTAAAAGCCGTATAGAATGACTGTAGCATATCACCCTCCTATTCCTACAAGTTTAGAATCATCTATCGTAAATGAAGAAGTGCTCAAAACGATTGAGCCGTCACTTTCCTTCTCAACACCCGTAACAAGAGCCTGACTTATTACCGTTGCATCTACCGGATTACCGCCTGATGTAGCCTCAACGCTAACCGTGTAATAACCATCAGGAAGGGAAGGATTATCAATAGAAATTGGATATGAAACGCCACCCTGAAGGTTGTATAGCGTCTCAGAATCAACAACGTTACCGGCTGAGTCGAGAATATTTACCTTAACGGTATCGGCCGCCGAATCAAGTTTAATTTCAGCATAGCCGGAGCCACCTTCAATATATGTTCTATTACCTTCATACTTAACTACTTTTCCAATAAGAGAAGAGGCCGTCAAAAGCGCATTGGATTGGTTTGCTTCCAGCAATTGCTTAACGCTCGTTTCAAAGTCATCGTAAGTCTGAAGTTCTTCAAGCTTCACCGTATTATCTATAAAATCTGAAATGTCCTCCGCCTGCAGAGGATCCTGCCATTGAAGGTCTGCAAGGAGAACTTTAAGAAAATCCTCCTGTGACATTTTCGAATTATCATAATTGGCATCAACAATCTTAACTTGCTGAGCGTCAGGATTATATGTTATTCCACTGATATCCATACTTTCCCCCTTCGTTACCTATATATTCTATCAAAGATTTCAAAGAGGACAAGCTCTCCTCAAGGGAAACTCTCTCTTCTATCCGTTGCTTCATAAACTCTTCCATCTTATTATGAACAGCCATCGCAAGATCAATCTTTGGATTTGTCCCCTTTTTATAAAGACCAAGATTTATCATATCCTGACTCTCTCTGTAAGTTGCTTCAAGGTCAATAAAAAAGGACTGCCACCTTAAAACCTCTTCAGGTACAAGTTGAGGTGTTAAACGGCTTATGCTCTTTAATATATCTATTGCCGGAAAAATTCTTCTATTTGCAAGAGTCCTGGAAAGGACTATGTGACCATCAAGAAAACCAACCGCTGCATCAGCTACAGGATCAAGCGCAATCTCATCTCCTTCAACTAAAACTGTGTAGATTCCCGTTATACTTCCCTGTCCGGCAAAATTCCCTGCCCTCTCTATAACTTTTGAAAGGAGGGAAAAGACTGAAGGAACGTAACCCTTGGTTGTCGGTGGTTCTCCAACAGTTAGGCCAATTTCCCTCTGTGCCATGGCAAGTCTCGTCAGAGAATCAAGGAGAAGAAGAACATCGTTATTTTGAGAAGAGAAATACTCTGCAATGGCACAACCTGTAAGAACAGCTCTTATCTTTGCTAAGGGCGGCTGATCCGACGTTGCGACAACAACCACAGACTTTTTAAGACCTTCCTCGCCCAGGTTATCCTCTATAAATTCCCTTACCTCTCTACCCCGCTCACCAACTAAAACAATAACATTAACATCCGCTGCCGTGTAGCGAGCAATCATTCCTAAAAGGGTACTTTTTCCAACACCGGCACCTGAAAAGATACCTATACGCTGGCCTTTCCCAACCGTAAGAAGAGCATTAATACTGCGAATGCCTAAATCTAACGGCTCACGGATTCTATCCCTTTTGAGAGGATTTATAGATTCCCCTTGAAGGTAGGTAAAGTCAGTATAGGTAATCCTATCTCTATTAAGAGGCTTTCCAAATGGATCTATAACTGTCCCAAGAAGTTCCCTGGAAACACCAATTTTAACGGAACCTGGCTTTGGCTCTATTTTACTTCCTGCACTAATTCCGGTGGTGTCTGAATACGCCATGAGAAGCGTTCTGCCGTCTTTAAATCCAACAACCTCTGCCTCTACTTTACCATCTATCGTGCAAAAATCACCAAGACAAACCTTTGGAAGAGCACTCTCTATCAAAGGTCCCTTTACGCCTGTTACCTTTCCAATAATCCTATACTGAGGAAGATTTCTTAATCTCTCTTTCAATCTCTTCCCTCAATAGTGAAAATTTCTCTTTAATGTCGTGAACAACTGTGAAATCCTCAAACTTTATAACAAAATTGCCCGGTTCTAACTCCTTATTAATCTTCACAGTTATTCCATTAATATCTTTCAAAACAGCCCCTAAACGCTCATCAGCTTCTATAGAAATAACTGTTGATGTTGATTTAAACTCTTCCAGAATCTCTTCAATTTTCTCTTTTATAAAGGGAAGATTGTCGTCACTTATCAAGAGAAAGCGGAAAATCTCTTCAAGAGAATCGGCGACTATCTCAAGTATTTTCCTTGTAAATTTAACGTTTTCTTCCCGCATAGAACCTACAAACCGTTTCACTTCCCTTTTCAGGTTCTCTACTTCCCTCTTTACAACATCGTCTATCTTTCTCTTTTCTATCTCAAACCTTTGCTCCCACTCTTGTCTGGCATCCTCCCTCCCTTTTTCATAGCCCTTCTTAAAAGCCTCTTCTTCTGTCCTTTTCAAAATTTTTCTATACTTTTTTTCAAGCTCCTCAATACGGGCAATGTAAATTCTTTCCACTTCCTCAGGTGACATATTTTTTCTTTCAGAACCACTCAAAAGATGGGAAAAATCATCAAGGTTAAGCATTCTGTTTCTCCCCAAGCCATTCTCTTAAAAGCTCCGCTATAAGCTCGGGATGTTCCTTTGTTATTTCAAGAATTTTTATATAGGAAGGTTCCGACTTTATATCAAAGCTTTCTATCTCTTTTCTCTCTTTTTCCATCTTCTCTTCAGCCGTCTGGATGGCTTCACCGTAAGCTTTTACCGCTGCAGATTGAACGGCAGGCATTGCTTCAGGTGCTCGCTTTTTCCTCTTTAATACTAAGAATAGAGTACCTGCAAGGAGAAGAAATGCAACACCACCACCGATAGCCACAGGAATTACCGGAAAAACTTTACCGGTCACAATATTTTCCTCTGGTGGCGGTACTTCAAACGGAACACTTACAACCGTGACTTTATCTCCCCGTTTCTCGTCGTAACCTATTACGCTTTTGACAAGATTTTCATAGGTTTTAAGCTCCTCTGGCGTTCTTGGGAAAAACTCCTCTTTTTCCTTTCCGTCCTTTCCTTTAACCTTCTTGTACCGACCATCTATAAGAACACCAACACTTATCCTTTTAACAACAAAGATAGGAGCAACCGTTTTCTCAACGGTTTTTGAAACATCATAGTTAGTGGTAACATCCTTTTTCTCTCTGCTGCTTTTTACGGTTCCATTACCACCGTTGCTTATAACCGGCGGAACGTTCGTTCCACTACCCGGAACACCTGAAGGTTTCTCTTCTACACCTTTTTCACTTTCTTGAATCTTTCTTTCACTAACAACAGCAGTCATATCCGGATCGTAGATTTCAGACTGCTTCTCTAACTTTCCTGTCTCTATCTCGACGGTAGCACGTGCAATAACTCTGTTTGAACCAAGGGCTTTTGAAAGTATAGATTCAACCTTCCTCTCAATATCCCTCTCAAGCTCTTTCTTTATTGCAAGTTCTTTATTTGAATCAGTGGTGTTATCTTCTTCAAGCATGTCGGAAAGAACACGTCCTCTGTTATCCACAACAGTAACGTTCTGCGGTTTCAATCCGGGAACGGCATGAGAAACGAGAAAAACAATAGCTTTAACCTGCTCTTTTGTAAGATCTTTCCCGGGCCAGAGCCTCAAAATAACGGAAGCTTTTGGCTCTTCAGTTTCTCTTACAAAAACGGACTCTTTTGGAAGAGCAATGTTGACTTTATCACTCCAGACGGCATCTATCTGCTGAATTGTCTTCTCAAGTTCACCTTCAAGGGCACGAAGATACTCTATGTGTTCCTGAAACTGGGTTATTCCAAGTTTCGGTTCATCAAATATTTCAAACCCGACTATCTTTCCAGAAGGAAGCCCTTTAGCGGCAAGTTTAAGTCTCACATCGTAAACCTTGTCCTTTGGAACAAGAATAATACTTCCGTTACCCTCAACCTTATACGGAATGTGCTCTTCCTGAAGGACTGTGAGAATATTGCCCGCGTCATCGGGACTCAAATGGGTATAGAGAACAGCATAATCAACATTTGAAGCCATTTTAACAACAGCAATTGAAAGAAAAGAAATAAGGGCAAGGCTTCCAATAAGAATGGCAAGCCCCTTTATATTTGCATACTTCGACACAACTTCCGAAAATTTATTCTTAATCTCTTCCGAATTCACCTATTTAACCTCATTAAACCTGCATTCTCATTATCTCCTGATAGCTTTCAAGTGCCTTGTTTTTAATCTCAACAAGCAACCTCAGGGATAATTCTGATTTAGATATGGTATATAAAAGCTCCTCAAAATTCTGAACATTACCATCCATCAGCTTTCTTTCAGCTTCAGAAGCAGCTTTCAAATCATTGTTAACATCTCTTATAAAGTTTTCAAATATCTCCTCAAACCCGCTCTTTTTATCTAACTTTTTATCTGATACTGCAGGAAGTACATTAAAAACCGCGTCGTTTTCTACTTTCATCATTGCTCCCCTTAAACTCTGAGGATTTCAAGACTTGAAGTTAACATATTTTTATGAGTATTAAAAGCTGTTAAATTTGCCTCATAGGCTCTCATTGCAGAAATCATATCAACCATCTCTTTCACAGGGTCAACATTTGGAAGTTTTACATATCCCGTTTTATCCGCAAGTGGACTGGAAGGATCATACTTTTCTCTAAACGGCGAATTATCGTAAACTATCTTTTTAACCCTGACTTCTTCAAGGGGAACTTTACCGTCAGAGGTGAGCAGCGTCTCAAAAACAGGGACTTTTCTTATGTATGGCTGTTTTGTTTCTGGATCTATTGAATTTGCATTTGCAAGATTACTTGAAGCAATATCCATACGAATTCTTTCTGCTTCCATTCCAGTTAATGATATTTCAAGACCTTTAAAAAGCACTTTTTATTACCTCCCCGTGATGCTTATTTTTAATTTTGCAAGTTCCACATGTAAACTTTGAACCATCGTTTTATACATGATAGCGGTTTCTGCCAGTTTACCCAATTCCTCATCAACGTTCACCCTGTTTTTATCGTAACCGGCAATTTTATTAAGTTCCACTACCTTAAACTGTGCCTTATCGCACGGCTCAGGTTCTATGTGTTTTGGATCTGTTGTCTTTAATTTTAACGTTTCTTTATCCAGGCATTTTTCGAATTTTAGATCCTTCGGCACATACCCCGGTGTATCAGCATTGGCTATGTTGCTCTGTATCACTTTTGAACGTTCAAGGTAGTAAGCAGCCGTTTCTGAAATAGCATCCGTTTTTCCCCACAGCTCACTCATTTTTCAACTTCCTGTATATGATTTGATCTTCATAAACAATCTGAGCTATCCTGCTCATAGTATCTTTACACATTCTAACTTTTGGCAGTATAGCCTCTGCAAGGTTTATTTTATCAAGTCTTGAAAGAGATATAAGTTTTGCAGAAGCCAAAAAACAGTTGTTACTTTTGGGCTCTATAACATCTATTACTTTTAAACATCCTTCGTAATTATTAATAGCTAACAAATAAGAAATAGTTTTATAAATGGCCAACTTCAAAACCGGGTCTTTATCGTAAAATTCAGCAATCTTTTTTTTGTTTTCTTTTATTATCCACATTGCCCTTTGTGGATTTTTTTGCTCTATACTCGCAAGAATCTCATAAGCCTTTACCTCTATATCATCAGATGGACATATGTCTTCCATCTCTCTCAACATAGGCAAAAATTCTTTTGCGGATTTTCCAAGAAAAACAAGATTTTTGATGTAAATTTTATAATAACGACAGTTCCTTTTTTTTACTTTTTTTAATATTTCTAAAGAGTCGTTAAAATCCTTACTTTCCGTTAAAGCTTCTGCAAGCATCAAAAGGTCATTGTCATCTCTCCATTTAGCAGCAATATAGCGTATAAGATTCAATCTCTCTTTCCTCTCATTACACTTACCTAAGGCTTCCGCTATTTTTATAAGTGTTTCCTTATCAAAAATTACCTTAAAAAAGTCCGGATTCGTTTTATAAAGTTCACACAACCTTTTAGAAGCAAGTTTTAAAAGATAAGGTTTCCACTCCCTAACGATAAATTCTTTCTGTTCATATTTAAGCTGTTTAGGAAAAACCAGAGAAATTTCCCATTCAAGCTGCTTAAAAAGGTTATCGCTGTCGGTCTGCAAAACGTAGGCACCGAAGTTTGCCAGAGCAAAAGCACCAAGATAAGTGTCTCTCGAATGAATCAACGTTTCAAGCACAAATCTCAAAGGTTGCTTAAACGCTTTTATATCTGTCTGCTGTAGCCTGTATTTTAAAGCTGGATCCTTTTCCATTAGAGCTATTAACTTTAACTTGGCAATTGTGGTTTCCGGAGAATCTGGATATGTCGTTACAAGGTTGTAGTATGTAGCTACTGCAAGTTTCTTATCTCCCTTTTTTAATTCAGTATCACCAAGACGCAACATCGCTTTCCTTATAACACTCTTATCCCTTGTAAGACTTATTATTCTCTTAAAAAGCTGCTCTGCAAGACGGTAATCACCTTTCCTGTAAATATCCTCTGCAACAAGGTAGTAATATTCAGGATTTTCTATAAGATAGGCTTCGTTTTTTCTGTAGGTTTTAAAAAAGTATCTGAAAGCTTCCCTGTACTTACCTTTACTGAAAAGTATTAAGCCTTTCAAAAACTCAAGTTCTTTCTCATCCTGCCTTGTTAAAGGAGAGGTTGACAGCAGAATATAATATTCATCTACAATATCCGGCCTCCTCAGATAAACAGCAGACCTTAGAATTCCTATAACAGTTTTTATCTGTTGTCTATCATTTTTAGCTTTTAGAAAAGCAACTCTGTATATGTCAAGACTTTTATCGTAAAAACCTAAATTTTCATAAATGCGAGCTTTCGTGTAGTAAAAATCCCAATCAACATTTTTAACTGTATTAAAGTAAAGCTGGAGAAGATCCAGAGCCTGCCATAGATATTCTTTATCACCAATCTTTCTGCCTATCTTCATGTAGGTTTTTGAAAGCATAAAAAGAGCTTTTCTATAATAGTCATCTCTCTTTTTATCTTTAGCTAATATTTTCAAAAAATATTCAAGTGCCGCGTTGTAAGAGCCTATTTTATACTGATACATTCCCTTTTTTAACCAGATTTCCGGCTTATAAACAAACACACTTTCTTCTGTTCTTTTTATCGTATTATTCCCTTCATTGGTGACAGCAAAAGCATTGCAGAAAAAAATAAAAGATAGAAGGACAATAATGGCTCTCACTATTACACCCTTATTTCTACTGAAGAACTTTCATCCTCTCTGTAAAATGTCTCAGAATAAAGATTTTTACCGCGGGACTTGATTTTAACACGAAATCCAGAAAGTCCGGTACTATTTAAAATTTCTCTGATTTCATCGCTAAGACCTGCAGCGTTAAAAACAGACTGTGGTAACTCTATGGAAATATTGAGAAACTTCCTGACCATACTTGCCCTTACTCTCATATCTTCAAATGTCGCCGTAAGAGTGTACTTAGTGCCGTTTCCTACATCTGCCTTTCCACTCTGTCCCCTATTTCCCTGAGAAAACCCTTTGCCTTCTTTGTGCAAACTTTTCTGGACTGAAAGCGAAGCTTGAGCAACAGATTCAGAGTGAGAAACACTGAGTTTATGTGATGCTTCCTGTTTTGCAGAACTAAAAGCATCTAAATTTCCAGCCTGACTTTCAGCATTTTCTGTTACTTTGTCAGAAAGTTTGGGAGTTTCTTTTCTCATAGTAGAAACAGCACTATCCACTTTCTCTTTATAACTTACAATTTTAAATCTCTTGTCCACATTTGAATTATTAATCCTCTTATTATGAGAAATCGGAAACCGAACTATTCTGTTTGTCTTCTTAAAAACAGCCTCTCCATTTTTCAAAAGAGAAACACCTTTTTGAAGTGCCGTTTCTTCTTTAAAGTTAAAATCTAAACCTTTTAAAGACTTGTTAAGTATAACCTCGCCGCTTTTCAACTTACTATCTTCTTTTACCATAAACATTTTTTCACTAAAAACTTTTCTTTGTAAAGATTTTAGATTTTCAGTGTTTGAATGAGAAACTGTAGAATCACCGTTTTTAGAAATTTTTCCTATAGCTAAAAAAATATCCTTATTCTTTAAATTTTCTCTCGTATTGCAAGAAATTCCAGCAAAATCTTTACAGGCTACATTTAAAACAGATAGTTGACCTTTATCAACAGTATCCGTCAATTGCTTTTCAGATTTAACGCTCTTCCTTTTACCCTCAAAATTACTGACGAAATTTAAGCCTACAGGAGGAACCTCTTTCTGTGATGTTTCAACAACATCCTGTGACTTTAACTCCTTACGGTGGAAGTTGTGACTCCCAACGTAAAACCCGGCAGACAAATTATGAAATGGGGATTTATCTGCTACCTTTTTATCGCCACTTTTTAAGATACCAGCTGAAGTGCCATTCTTAACATCCAGATGGTTTAAAACCCAACTTCTTTTAATAAATTCAGGTTGCTTTTCCGCAGAAACCTGTCTAAAAATCTTTTCTCCAGATACCTCACTAAACTCTAAAAGTTCACGAATATTGTCAGGGCCATCTTTCTCTTCTAACACCTCTTTACCAGAATTAGACTGAACTTTTTTACTAACCTGTAAACTTAAACGATTACTCTTCCTCTGCCTGTATGAAACAACTTCTGATTTTATTTTTCTAATAAATTTTACATCTTCTTTATTCAATGAATCTTCTTTTTCCGGGATATCGTTAAAAAACATTTTATGCTTTTCTAAAAACTCAGAGGCATTAATATTCGGTTTCTTGATCCCTTTTTCATCCATCACAGACAATTTTTTTAAGTTTTTTTCTTCTTTTTCAGTTTTCAGCATTTCTGGAATGGAACTCGTAACATCTTGTAAAGCAGTTTTGCTCTCAAAAATATTTTGTTCTTTATTTCCTTTAAATATAAGAAGATGACTGCCAAGTTGTGACATTAACGCTAATTTTTCCTCTTTATCCAGATTTTCTTCACCGGAAAAGGCAGAAAACAGAATATCAAAAAGCGAATGCTCACCTTTCTTTTCCTCTTTATTTTTCACACCTGCTGTTCCGGCAGATAAAATTAGATTTACCCTTATCATCACCTTTCCCCTTCCCGGCGAATCCAGCTAACGCTAATATTATACATCCTTCTTTAAAATTTCTGAAAGCTTTTTCAAAGCCCTTGTCTTTATCTGAGAAATCCGCGAAACAGATATGTCAAGAATGTGTGATATTGATTTTAAATCAAGCTCTTCCACAAAAATAAGCTGAAGAATGAGCTTTTCCCTATCGGAAAGATTATCAAGTGCCCTGGCCAGACGAAATTTTAAATCCTTAAATATTGTTTCCTCTTCCGGATCAGGAGTATCAGACCTTAAGGTATCGGCTATCGTTATCCTTTCAGCCCCCTGAAACAAGGCCTCCTCTATACTTGTCATATACATCATTTCCGCTTTTAAAAGGTCTGCTTCACCACTTTTCATTTTTTCCCGTGCACCCCGGGACATAAAGTCCACGGAACGTAAAAAATCCATTATTTCACCGCGAATCCTTATGTATGCATAGGTGGAAAAGTTGGCTTTCTTCTCATCATACTTATCGATTGCTTTCATAAGACCTATCACACCGGTATTAACAAGATCTTCAAAATCTATTATTCCCTCTGGCATTCTGCGGTAAATTTTATTTGCTATTTTCTTCACAAGAGGCAAATGTTCTATCACCAATTCTTTCCGACTCTTTCCATACATAAACCTAACCTTTAACTTTAAAGAATTTCTTAAGCTTACTCCAGAAACTGGGTGATTCTTCTCTTATAACCTCACCGGTCTCTAAAGAAGCTATCTCTTTAATTGCCAGTGTGTAGGGATCGGAGGGAAAAGCAGTTGCAACAGGTTCTCTGTACCTTACGGATATTTTAACATTACTGGACTCCGGCAAAATGCCCGCCGTTTTCGGTCTGAAGGAAAAAAATTTTTCGCAAGAGGCTGTTATCCTTTCAAGAATTGAAAAACACTCATTCTTATTTCTGCACATATTGGCCACAAGTTTTATATTTTCATAGTTGTACAGCTTATAAAGACTCTTTATAAGAGCATACGCATCTGTTATCGCTGTTGGCTCCGGAACTGTTACAACATAAGTGGTATCAGAGGAAACAGCAAATTTTAAAACATTTTCATTTATACCGGCAGATGCGTCAAGAATAATAAAATCATAGTTGTCCGAAATCTTCTCAAGTTTATTTATAACAGTGATAACATCCAAATCTTCCAGCTCCTGAAAGGTATCTATTCCGGAAAAACCAAGAAGCACATCAAGTTTTTCAAAATGCTGGATCAATTCCTGAATATCTACCCCCTTCATCAACATCTTTAAATTTCTGTCCGGCCTTAGACCAAGAAGAACATGTACATTGCCCAATCCAACATCACCGTCAAGAAGGAGAACCTTCTTATCAAAAACATCAGCAAGAACATAAGAAAAATTTACAGAAAAGTTGGTTTTACCCACTCCTCCCTTACCACTTGCAACACAGATAAATTTTGCCCTTCTCTTTTTAGGATTATGTCTCTCCTTAACTAACTCTATTAATTTTTCTGCCTGAATGTTCATAAATCCCCTAAAAGATAATCAGCTACTTTTTTCGGTGTTAATAGTTTTATATCCTCAGGAACCCTTTGCCCGGTACTGAGGTAAGAAAGTGAAAGTTCAGTTTTAACAGGCAGGTTTAAAAGTATGCCGGGCTTTCGGGTCTCGTCAATCTTTGTAAGCAAAAGAGCTGTAACGGGAAATATAGACCTGTATCTGTTAACCACTTCTATGGCTTCTTCGTTGCTGTAGTTACAACTTATAACCAGGTTAACCTCCATCTCTTTTTCCGAACCGTGAAGTATGGCTTTTATTTCGCCCAGCCTCCAATAATCGTAATGACTCCTGCCAACGGTATCTATGAGAATAACATCAACATCCGTAAGATTGGCAAGCGTCTCTTTCAACTTCCTGCCTTCAGATACGGTAAAAAATGGTATGTTTAAAATATTGGCATACATGCGCCCCTGTTGAATGGCACCAACCTTGAATGTATCAATACTAACAACCCCAACTTTTAACTGCTGATTTATCACAAGATCAGAAGCTATCTTAAAAAGATTCGTCGTTTTTCCAACACCGGTCGGACCAACAAAAGCAACTATTTTGGGCTTATTCTCCGCAGAAATCCTACCCGTAAACTTTATCTTTTCTGCAATGCCCTTTTCAAGAGCCTCTTTCAAAGTGGGAACGCTTAAATCTAACTTTCCCGTTTCAAGATCAAGACCGCAGGCTGGCTCAACAATTTCCCTGGCAACGTCAGGAAAAACATTTTTTGATTCTAAAATCCTCAAAAGTTCAAGAGCATCACCCGTGAACTCATGAAAATTTATATTAACAGAAGGGGGAGGAACGGCAGATTTTATATGGGACGGAAGGTCTGCTGGAGGAACATAAGGCGAAAGTACCTCCTGTTGACTCTTTTCAGGTGATTGTTTTATCTCCTCTTTTAACTCTGAAAGGAGAGCTTTTAGAGTGTCCAATTCCTCTTTCAAAGCCTTAGTTTCATCTTCCTTCCTATCCGCCTCCTTAAAAAAGAGCCTGTAGTATTTTTTCTTCTTAAAAGGTAATAGTCCTGACCTGGTCTCTACCTCATAATAAAGAATCTCTATGTCATTACCATAGGACGCCTTTGCTTTCTCTATCAGAGCCTCAAGATTCTCACCTTCAAGGATTTTAACAGACATACCTCCCTGCTCTCCTTCTTCCATTTTTCTTTACAGAAGTTATTATAACCCATTTTCCTCTTTTGCTTTTCTCTGTGCTATTATTTTCGTTGCAGAAGAGTATTCACAGCCCGACAGGAGGATGAACAATGTACGACTTTAAAAATATTGAAAAAAAGTGGCAGAATATATGGAACGAAAAAAAGACGTTTAAATCAGAAGCTGATAAAAAGAAAAAGAAATACTACGTCCTTGAAATGTTCCCCTACCCATCAGGCAAAATACATATGGGACATGTCCGAAACTACACTATCGGTGATGTAATAGCAAGGTTCAAAAGAATGTTCGGATTCAACGTTATACATCCAATGGGCTGGGATGCATTTGGCCTTCCAGCAGAAAACGCAGCAATTAACAGAGGTGTTCACCCGAGAGACTGGACATTAAGCAATATAGATTACATGAAAAAAGAACTTAAAAGACTCGGTTTCTCTTATGACTGGGATAGAGAAATAGCAACCTGCCTTCCGGATTACTACAGGTGGAACCAGTGGATATTCCTCAGGATGCTTGAAAAAGGGATAGCTTATCGTGCAAAAACAACCGTTAACTGGTGTCCAAACTGTCAAACGGTTTTAGCAAATGAACAGGTAGATGAAGATGGAGGATGCTGGCGTTGCGGAACAACCGTTGAACAAAAGGAGATAGACAGCTGGTATTTGAAAATCACCGATTACGCTGAAGAGTTATTAAAAGATCTTGAACTTCTGAAAGGCCACTGGCCAGATCCGGTAATAGAGATGCAGAGAAATTGGATAGGAAAAAGTACAGGTGCAAGGATAAAATTCCCGATAAGAAAAAGCGATAGACCTGAAGGTATAGAGGCAATAGAGGTATTCACGACAAGGCCTGACACCCTCTTTGGCGTAACTTACTTAGTTTTAGCTCCAGAACATCCCTTTGCCGAAAAACTTGCAAAAGAAGAACAGAAAGAAAAAGTAAAAGCGTTTATAGAAAAAATGAGAAGAACCGAGAAGAGGAAAAGAACGACAGGCGAGCTTGAAAAAGAAGGTGTTTCCACAGGTTCTTACGTTATCCATCCCCTAACCGGCGAAGAGATACCTGTCTATCTTGCAAACTTTGTTCTTATGGACTACGGAACAGGTGCCGTCATGTCCGTTCCAGCCCACGATCAGAGAGATTTTGAGTTCGCAAAGAAGTACAATCTTCCAATAAAAATCGTCATCTCACCAGAAGACGAAGAGCTTTCACCAGAAACAATGGAAAAAGCTTACGAGAAACCTGGAATAGTCGTAAACTCCGGTAAATTTAACGGAATGAAAAGCACCGATGCAAAGAGAGCAATAACAGAAGAACTTGAAAAGAAAGGACTTGGAAGGAAGACCGTTCAGTACAGATTGAGAGACTGGAACATCTCCAGACAGCGTTACTGGGGAACGCCTATTCCCGTTATCTACTGTGAAAAGTGCGGAATCGTACCGGTACCAGACGAAGAACTTCCAGTAAAACTGCCTGAAAACGTTGAATTTACAGGCGAAGGAAATCCCCTCTCAAAAGTTGAATCTTTCGTAAATACAACATGTCCAAAGTGTGGAAGTCCCGCAAAAAGAGAAACCGACACAATGGACACATTCTTTGATTCTTCCTGGTATTTCTTAAGGTACTGTTCCCCGAAATTTGAAAAAGCACCGTTTGACACAGAAAAGGCCGAATACTGGATGGTGGTTGACCAGTATATCGGAGGTATAGAACACGCCGTTTTACACCTGCTCTACTCACGATTCTTCACAAAAGTTCTGAGGGACTTAGGTCTGTTTAAAGCCGACGAAACACACCGTCAATACGACTTTTTCAAAGCAGGAGAACCTTTCCAGAACCTCCTCACTCAGGGAATGGTATGCAAAAGGTGGATAAAGGTAAAAACTGCTCTCTCTGTTCTCAACATTTCAGAAAGTGACGATATTGAGAAGCTGATAGAAGCTCTTGGCGGGAAAGGCGAAACAACCGGCAAAACCGTTGGTGAATTCCTCTCTGAAAACCGCATAGGCAGCGGCGATAACTTTCTCCTTGTTGTTACACATCCAGAGATAGAAAAGCACCTCAATAATCCAGAAGAGGTACTTGAAAACCTGGTAAAAGAGTACGGCGAACTTTCAAAGATGAGCAAGTCAAAACTTAACATAGTCAACCCTGCTGAAATGATAGAACGCTACGGCGCCGACGCCACAAGACTTTACATACTGTTCGCCGCTCCACCAGAAACAGAATTCGAGTGGAAGATGGAAGACATAGACGGTGCCTACAGATTTTTAAGGAGAGTCTTCACCTTTGTTGAAGAAAACAAAAACCTCTTCTCAAAAGAGATAAAAAGCACAAGGCTTTCAAAGACCGGAAGAGAATTAAGGCGCAAAACCCACGAAACACTCAAAAAGGTAACTGACGAATTCAACGAAAGGTTCAAGTTTAACACCGCAATCGCAGCAATAATGGAACTCTTTAACGCAATATCCCGATTTAAACCCGAAAAAGAAGGCGATGAAAATGCTTTGAAAGAAGCAATAGAACTTCTCATAATAATGCTTTCCCCGGTTGCTCCTCACATAGCGGAAGAGATGTGGGAAATGACGGGGCACAAAACACTCATATCGACGGAAAAGTGGCCAGAAGTTGATGAAAAGGCACTTGTCAAAGATGAGATAGAACTGCCTATCCAGATAAACGGAAAGGTTAGAGATAGAATAACCGTTGCTCCTGACACTGGTGAAGAAGAACTGAAAAAACTTGTATTTGAAAGGGAAAAGGTCAAAAAATATATGGAAGGCAAAGAGCTAAAGAAATTCATCTACGTCAAAGGAAGATTGATAAATGTGGTTATTAAGTAGGATTTTTCTCGTTTTGATAGTAGGTGCCGGCATCAGCGGATGCGGCACCATAACCTACGTGGCAAAAAGAGAAGTTGTGAAACATGTTTACATTTCACCTGTAACAAACAGAACCCCTGAAGAAGGGATAGATATTCTCTTCACAAGGGCAGCAGACGACACCTTCTACACCGATTCCCGATTTGCCGTTGATAAAACGCCAATACCCGATGAAACTATAATCGTGAAACCGTCCGTTGACTCCATCTCCGCATTCTCAGTTGGATACAACGCAGACGACCAGGCAATAGAATACAGACTCAGCGTAACAGCCACAATCAAACTTATAAAATATGGTTACAAAAAGCCCTTCAAAACATTCAAAATCACCTGCTACGGCTTTTACGATGCAACAGGAACACCTACAGAAGCAGAAATGAAAAGGAAAGAGTGTATAGAAAGCATAGCAAAAGATATATTTAGAGAAGTTGGAGAAAAGCTCCTTGAAGGAGGAAGCGATGGAAAGAACAATTGACTGTACAGGCCTTGCATGTCCCCTGCCGGTTTTAAAAACGAAAGAAGCACTTGAAGAGATAGAGGAAGGTATAATAACTGTAATTGTTGACAACAAAGCGGCAAGGGAAAACGTAAAGCGCTTTGCTCAGAAACAGGGATGCACAGTAGATGTTGAAGAGAAAGATGGTCTCTTCTATGTAAAAGTGATAAAAGGATACACCTGCGAAATTCCACAACCGGAAGAAGAAAAAGAAAAGACAGGAAACTACGCCGTCCTTATAGCTTCAACCCATGTAGGCGAAGACAGAGAACTTGGCGAAATTTTAATAAAGGGCTTCATAAAGACATTCCTCAACGCCGACCCGCTTCCAAAAGGCATAGTTTTAATAAACACTGCCGTGAAACTTGCATGCAAAGGTGGTGATAAAGAGATTTTAGAAGCGTTAAAAGAACTTCAGAAAAAAGGCGTAGAAATCATCTGTTGCGGAACATGCCTTAACTACTTCAACATACTTGATGACCTTGAAGTAGGTATAGCATCCAACGCATACGACGTTGTTCAATTCTTAGCAAATGCAGACAGTGTTGTAAGGCTTTAAGGGAGAATCCTATGAAAGTTGTTATTCAGCGCGTAAAAGAAGGAAAAGTTGTGGTAAACGGCGAAACGGCAGGTGAAATAGGCAAAGGCATTGTTGCACTAATCGGATTTGAAAAAGGCGACATATACTCCTTCCTTGAAAAGATGGCAGAAAAGATAATAAACCTGCGAATCTTTGAAGACAAAGAAGGGAAAATGAATCTATCCTTAAAAGATATAAAAGGAAAACTTTTACTTGTTCCAAACTTTACACTTGCAGCAGACTGTAAAAAAGGCAGACGGCCAAGCTTTCAATCGTCCGAAAATCCGGAAGCGGCAAAAAAGATGTTTGATAAGTTTGTAGAAATATGTAGAGAACAGATACCTGTTGAAACCGGAATATTTGGTGCAGAAATGGAAGTTTACATCCTTAACGACGGCCCTGTAACCTTTATACTTGACTCCAGAGAATTGTTCCAGGGAGGTCTGTCGTGAACACCGGCTATGAAGTTTATCTGAAGTATCTCCCTGGCATGCTTTTTATTTCAGCTTCCTTTATAACACTCAAGGTCAAAACTCCTGTAAACAGAATCCTAAAAAGAATCTTTTTAAAAGACAGAAGAATATCAAAAGTAGAAAAGCTAATTCTTGAACTATCCAATCTTTTGAATTATATTCTGTCCACCTTTCTTTTTCACTTCGGCCTTCTTCAGTTTAACCCACCTCCTGTCTGGAAAAACGCAATCAACACAGGTGCATACACACTCTACATAGGGTTTGCAACATTAGCCGTACTTAAAACCGTTGACATCTTCATTGAATTCCTATCTGAAAGGGCAAAAAAGACCGTTCCCGTATCGGAAATTCCCCTGGTTGAAACTTACTTTTCCATGATCTCTAAAATAGTCAAAATTTTTACTGTCCTTATCTCCGCCATCATACTCTTAGACAAGCTCGGATTCAACGTAACATCCCTAATAACATCCTTAGGTGTAGGTTCTCTTGCTGTTGGTCTTGCCGCTCAGGACACGATTAAAAACTTTATATCCGGAATACTCCTTGTCACCGACAGACAGTTCAGGATCGGCGACAGGGTTTACATAAAAGACATCGACGTGGACGGCTACGTTTATGACATTGGTCTTAGAACTACGCGAATAATAACCATATCCGGCAACAACCTTATAATCGTCCCGAACTCAAAACTCACAGAAGGCGTTATAGAAAACGCCCTTTATCCGGACATGAAGTTCAAAGATTCTGTAAAAATCGGCGTGGAATACGGAAGTGACGTTGAACTCGTAAAGAAACTTCTCCTTGAAGCAATAACCACGACAGACGGTGTCTTAAAAGAGCCACCACCGTCTGTATTCTTTATAGACTTCGGCGATTCCGCCTTAATTTTCCAGGCATTTTACTACGTTAAAAAGAAAGACATTGCTTACGGCGTAAAATCAAAAATAAACGAAAAAATAAACAAACTTTTTGCCGAAAATGGTATAAATATACCGTTCCCGTGTCAGACAAACTACTTTCCTGAGGGGGTCAAAATAAAAATTGAAAAGGAATAACCTTTTCAGCATAAAAATGAGAGCTTCAAGTGAAAGAGAGCATATCTCCGGCGCAGAGAGAATCGTGCCGGAGAATGAAATCTCAAAAGTTGTAAAGGAGTTAACCGAAAGAGCTCTATATCATCCTAAAGGGAAACCTGATTCTATCCATATTAAGATAGAACTCCTTGAAAAATCCCCGATTTACTTAAAACTTTTAGACATCTACGAAATCGCTGACAGGGAAAATTACACGATAAAAGAGATTCTGACAGAACTGTTTAAAAAGGCAAAAATTGATAGCAATATTGGACTCTCAATATACAGAGCCTTAATAAGCGGAGCTTCGCCCGCCGGCACGGTAATGAGAGGCGCCATGATTGTTGACTGCCAGACCGGAATAAGGCTTGAACCCGACAAGTTCAGAGGGATAAGAGCCTCCTACATGGACATTACGCCGGAAGCAGAAGAGAACCTAAAAAATCTGGTAGGTGAAAGGTTCACCCCGAACATGAAAGACGCTGTTGTCCTTTCAACAAAAGTACTAAGCCATCCTGACGTCATCGCTGAACTGTGCATATCTGACGATCCAGACTACACAACCGGCTACTTTTCAATTAAAGGTCTTGGCTACATAAGAATAAGAAACATAAAACCTTACGGACTATCAAAAGGCGGCAGAGCCTTCTTTGTAAAAGGAAAAATAAACAGAAAAGGGTTCATAGAATATATGGAAACAACGCCCGTTCTTATCAACGAAGTGGGGAACTATACTTTTGCACCTTTATCTTCAATTATTTTAGGCGCTTGAAAGGAGGCTATTTCCTTGTAAAAGCTACCTGAACTCACCTTTCCAGAAACGCTCGCACCAGCCTCAACAGTAAGATTTTTAACGGAAATTTCTCCGGTCACAGATGCCGTCGATTTCAACTCTAAAGAGTCTGCATGGATGTTTCCTTTTACCGTTCCCTGAAGAATCAGAACATCGGCACGAACATTCCCCTTCACAACTGCGGAAGAGCCAAGGATAACGTAATCCCCTTCTATGTCACCCTCTATCTCACCGTCAATCCTTACCTTACCTTCAGACTTTATGTTACCGGAAATTTTAAGCTCTTTTGAAAGAATGCTCTTTATCTCTGAACCTGCATAAGACTTTACAGGCTTCTTCCCTTTTTTATCGTTTTTTCCAAACATTAGAAACCTCCAGAAATTTCATAGGATTAACCCACCTATCGTTTATCTCGATTCCGTAGTGAAGATGGGGCCCTGTGCTTCTGCCCGTATCTCCCATTTCACCTATAACCTGACCAAGCTTAACTTTTTGTCCCGGTTTAACAAATATTTTCCTCAGGTGAGCATATATCGTTATATAACCGGATGGATGTTTAACTAAAACTACCTTTCCCCAGCCAGCCCACCATCCAGCTCTTATAACCTTACCGTCAGCAGTAACCCTTACAGGAGTTCCCGGCTTATTTGCTATGTCAATGCCCGGATGAAAAGCAAGCAGATGTGTAAAAGGATCCCTTCTAATGCCAAACTTTGAAGTGAGTCTTCCGTAAGCGGGAATCCCAAATGGATATTTCCTGAAATCAGATATAAGAGAATCTATAACAGAAATGGAATCTGAAAGCTCTTCAGGACTCATGTTTTCAAGCGGTATGTAAATACCACCTTCTCCACTTTCTGAAGATGAGGAAAGAGAAACCGGCGTTTTCAGTCCTGCCGTTTTCATTATAGAATCTATTACTTTTATCCTTTTTGCAAGCTCCTTAACAGTTTTATCTCTTTCTTCTTTTAGCTTCGCAACTTCTAATGAAAGTCTCTTCTTAGTTGAAGAGAGCTCTGCAACCTGTTCCTTCAATTCCCTATTCTCGGAAGCCACCCTTTTAAAAGAAACGGTAGAATGAACTGCTGTATATGTAACGAAAGTAAAAAGCACAAGCAAAAATGCTGCCAATGCTTTAATCTTTTTCCTCGAGAGATGATAGGTTTTTATCTCCCCTAACTCACTCTCAATAACAATTATCTGAAACTTATCTCCCTTCAATCTCCTTCCTCGCAAAAAGTTTTGAAAATTTTAGCATAAAAAAATTTATTTTTTTCTCTTCTCGTCAAGAAGCAAAACCGTAGCGTAAACACAGTGGTTGCAGGGAACATTTATTCCTTTCTTCTTTGCTTTCCTTATGAGAGCCCCCGTTATCCCTTCAATCTCAAGTGGTTTTCCCCTTTCAAAATCAAGAAGCATGGATGTTTTATAAGCCATAAGGTCCGGCGACGATTTTAAGTACTTCTCCATAGTTTCTTTTTTAAGCTCAACGCCCCAAGCCTTTGCCACTTCCATACATTCTTCCATCAAACGCTCTAACACTTTAAACGTTTCAGGATGTTCAAGCATTTCACCAACAGTTGCTCTCGTAACGACAGAATAAGGATTGAAGGCAACGTTCCACATGAGCTTTTTCCAGAGAGTATAGTTGATATCTCGCGAAATCCTGATCTCTATTCCCGTTTCTGCCATATCCTCTGCAATACGCCTGATTCTATCAGTAACAGTTGTAGTTACAACTTCTCCAATCTCAAGAAGTCCGGCAGCTTCATGAACAACAACGCCCGGTTCTTTAACGTAAGCACCGATAAAGGCCGTAGCACCAATAACTCTATCACTGCCAAGGTATTTTGCCAGAATCTCCTCATTCTCTATACCGTTTTGAACAGAAACAACGGCAAACTTTCCATCTATCTCAGAGAGCTTTCTGGCAATCTCTTCCGTATCGTAGGACTTAACGCAGAGAAGAACAACATCAACATCTTTTAAAGCATCGAACGAATCAGAAAAAACAACCCTGTCAGACTCTCTAACGGTAAACTTACCGTGCTTAAAACTTTCAACCGTTAAACCTTTGCTTTTAAAAACCTTCACATGGTGGGACTTACCGATAAAAACAATCGCTTTTCCGCCGTTTGCAAGCATACCTCCGTAAAAGCCGCCAACACCACCAACACCGATTACACCATACTTCATGGCAATCTCCCGCAATCTGTTCTATACTTCCAAATCTTACCAAAAGAGGATATTATATTTTGTATTGTAAGGTTTTAGCGGAGGTAAGCCATGCGATATACGGTAAAAGACGAAGAAGCCCTTCAGTCATTAACAGATAAACTTCTAAAAGAAATAGAGAAAAAAGACTTCATCAAAAAGCTATCAAAAGAAGAAGCAAAAAAGATAGCGGAAGATTTAAGAAAAGTCATAAGGTATCACGATTATAAATATTATGTTGAAGCAAATCCAGTTATTTCAGACTACCAGTACGACCGCCTATTCCACGCACTTGAAGGAATAGAAAGGCATTTTCCTGAACTCGTTACGCCAGATTCACCAACACAGCGAATCTCACCGGCATTCACCGGCGAATTTAAAAAGGTTAAACATCTGGCCGAGATGACCTCCCTCGAAAATACTTACTCAGCAGAAGATTTAAAGGAATGGGACAGAAAGGTAAGAACCGCTCTCGGCGTAGAGACGTTAGAGTACGTCGTTGAACCAAAATTTGACGGTGCGAGCATAGAGCTTGTTTACGAAAACGACATCTTCGTAAGAGGTGTAACGAGAGGCGACGGACTTGTCGGCGAAGACGTAACAATGAACGTTAAAACCATAAAATCCATTCCTTTAAAAGCACCCTTTTCAAAACACGGCATAAAAAAGGTTTCCCTCCGTGGCGAAATCATAATGCCAAGGAGCGTTTTCATAGAACTTAACAGAGAAAGGGAAAAGCAGGGACTTACACTCTTTGCAAACCCGAGAAACGCGGCAGCCGGAACGATGAGACTGAAAGATCCGGGCGAAGTTGCAAAGAGAAAACTTGACTGCTACACCTATTTCATCCTCTACAGCGAACCGAAAAAACTTTGCAGAGACATTAAAACCCAGTGGGAAGCCCTTGAAATCCTTAAGGACTGCGGATTTAAAGTCTCACCGTTAAACAAGCTATGCAAAGGAATAGACGAAGTTATAGACTATATAATGAAGTGTCAGGAAGAGAGAGAATCCTGGGACTTTGAAGCAGACGGAATGGTCGTTAAGATAAACAACACCTGCGCCTGGGAGAAACTTGGCGAAACACTCCACCATCCACGTTGGGCAGTTGCATACAAATTCCCGGCAAAACAGGCAGTAACAAAACTAAAAGACGTCGTATGGCAGGTGGGAAGGACAGGAGCTCTTACACCTGTTGCAGTCCTTGAACCTGTTGAGGTTGGCGGTGTTGTTGTATCAAGGGCATCTCTCTTTAACCCTGACGAGATAAAGAGAAAAGACATCAGAATCGGCGACTACGTTATCGTTGAACGTGCCGGCGAAACAATCCCCTACATCGTTGCTCCTGTAAAAGAGAGAAGAACAGGAGAAGAAAAACCGATAGAAGTACCTAAAACATGCCCTGAGTGCGGTTCACCAATCGTTCACGAACTTGACGAAGCCGTTCCAAGATGCCCGAACATCAACTGTCCGGCTCAACTGAAAGAACACCTTATATACTGGGGAAAGGTGCTTGACATCAAAGGACTTGGTGAGTCAACCGCAAACCTGCTTACCAGAAAAGGCTTTGTTAAAAACATCGCAGACCTCTATACCCTTGACAGAAGCCAGCTTATCAGACTTCCCGGCTGGGGCGAGAAAAAGACAGACAATCTCCTTTCCCAGATAGAAAAGTCAAAAAGTGCAGAGTTTTACAAAAAACTTACAGCTCTTGGAATCAGACATGTTGGCGAAAAAACAGCAATGCTCCTTGCAAAGCGGTTCAAAAATCTTGACGAACTGATGAATGCGCCTTTTGAAAAACTTGCTTCCATTCCCGGAATAGGACCAATTACCGCAACAAGCATTAAAAACTTCTTTAAAGCAGAGAAAAACATCGAAATGATAGAGAAGCTCAAAAATGTTGGCTTCACTTTTGAGAGAACAGCGGAAGAGGAAGAGGAGAGAGAACTTCCAAAACCTTTAGCAGGACAGAACGTCGTATTCACCGGCGAGCTTGAGCACTTTAAGAGAAAAGAGGCACAAAAAATCATAGAACTTTTAGGCGGAAATCCAACAAACTCCGTAACAAGAAAAACTTCTTTCGTGGTCGTAGGTGAAAACCCCGGATCAAAACTTGCAAAGGCTGAGAAGTTAGGAATAAAACGGATGAACGAACAGGAATTCATAGAGTTCATAAAACCTTTAGCAAAGGAAAATCCCGAAGTTGCCAGAATCCTTGAAGAGAAAGGGATAAAAGTATGAAAGACTACCTGTGCGAAGACACGATAGCGGCAATAAGCACGCCATTATCAAAAGGTGCCATTGGAATCGTGAGAATTTCAGGGGAAAGAGCCCCTGAAATTCTTAAAAAGGTATTCAGAACAAAGAGCGGAAAACCAAAAGAAACCTTTGAAGATAGAAAGATGACCTACGGCATTATCGTTGACGAAAACAATAATGAGATAGACGAAGTCCTTGCCGTTTACATGAAAGGGCCAAAAACGTTCACCGGCGAAGACGTGGTGGAAATCCACTCCCACGGCGGAATTTATGTGGTTAGAAAAATCCTCAAAAGAGTTCTGTTGGAAGGCGCACGCCTTGCAGAACCTGGCGAATTCACCAAGAGAGCCTTCATAAACGGCAGGATTGACCTTGTCCAGGCGGAAGCGATAAACGAAATAATCAACGCTGAAAGTGAATTATCACTGAAAGTTGCCGTAAACCACCTTAAAGGAAACCTGAGCAGCAAGATAGAATCCATAAGAGACAGGCTCTTTCACTTAAAAGCATTCATAGAAGCAGCCGTTGACTTTCCGGAAGAAGAAATTGAAATCATCGAAACGGGCAGGGTAAAAGAAGAGGTTGAAAAAGCAGCCAGAGACATAGAAAAGCTCCTTGAGACATACGACGACGGCAGAATTATTCGTGAAGGCATAAAAATAGCGATAGCAGGAAGGCCAAACGTCGGTAAATCTTCCCTCCTTAACGCCCTTCTAAAGGAAGAAAGAGCAATCGTCACGGACATTCCCGGAACGACAAGGGATGTGATAGAAGAGGCAGTAACGCTGAAAGGCATTCCCGTTCGCCTTATAGATACCGCCGGCATCAGAGAAGCAAGAGATACTGTTGAAAAGATAGGCATAAGCCGAACAATGGAAAAACTGAAAACAGCAGACGTTATACTCTTTGTCATTGACGGCTCTACCGGATTTACCGAAGAAGACAGAAAGATATACAATATCTTAAAAAACAACCCTAACCTCATAGTCGTGATAAACAAAAAAGATCAGGGACTAAAGGTTACCTGCAAAGACTTTAAACAAACTTGCATTGAAATAAGTGCAAAAACAGGCGAAGGCATAGAAAACCTTTCCGAAACAATAATGAAAAAGCTCCTTCTTGAACCTGAAACACTCTTTAAAGAAGCCGAAACAATGATAACAAGCGAAAGACATAAAAATTTACTTGAAAAAGCACTCAAAAACCTTCAAAACATGAAAGTAAGTATAGAATCAGGTGTGGAATCACCGGAATTTTTAGCCCTTGACCTTGACGAAGCCCTCGATACCCTCGGCGAAATCGTCGGCAAAAAAGGCGTTGAAGACATGCTGGATATTATATTTTCAACGTTTTGTATCGGAAAGTGAGAGAAATTCAATCCAACCTCACTACATAACAAATATCAGCCACCTCGTGAGGTTTATATTTAACGTGATATCGGATAATTTCCTCTGTTATTCCTAATGTTCCTGACCACGGTTCACCTAACTTCGTCATTATTTGTTTCAGAAGCAATCTTTCTTTTTTAATATACTTCTCTACATCCGAGACATCACAATAATCCTCATCGCACCAAACACCTCTATGCACTCGTTTGATGTAGATGAGGCAATCAATTTCGGTTTTAATCCTTTCTAAAACGTGAAGCAAGCAAATTCCCTCAATAATAATAAAACAGTCAAACTTCAAAACTTCTGTTTTTAAATCTTTATACTTTAGATATTTTAAATACTATCCCTTACGTTTATCCAGATAATCATCCAAACAAAAATGAGTTACAATCAATACATCGGACAACTGACATACCAAAGTTGATTTACCAACACCATTAACACCATCAATTCCTATCCGACAACAATTTTTTCTTTTTAAAAGTGACACTAGTTCTTCAATAGTATCAATCTGCCTCATTATAACTCTATGTAATAATACTTTAATCATACAATACTGTAACCCAAAAAATTACATTCCCATTGGTAGTGTACGATATTTTGTGTAAGCTTGAAGAATTAGGTAAAAACCTCCTGGGGAACACCCCACAAATACCAACCCCAGGAGGT
The DNA here is from genome assembly GCF_000421485.1 of Desulfurobacterium sp. TC5-1. Classification (NCBI taxonomy): domain Bacteria; kingdom Pseudomonadati; phylum Aquificota; class Aquificia; order Desulfurobacteriales; family Desulfurobacteriaceae; genus Desulfurobacterium; species Desulfurobacterium sp. TC5-1. Next base: position 1,337,044 of record NZ_ATXC01000001.1, read on the forward strand.
GAAAATGAAACTACAGAAAATTTTACCAGACATCATTAAAGAAGTGGTAAAGCAGACACTGGAATTCATCATGACAGTAGAAAGAAAAGTGTTTCTTAAAGAGCACGGAGGAACAAAAACGGCTTTTATAAAAGTATTTTTATGATGCAACCTTTGGAAAACTTTAAAATCTGAAAACAGATGATAGATAAAGACTATAAAGAAAACAAGGAAGTAAGTTAAGCTAATAGAAGCGTTACCGTCTGTTAGTTCTGCTTTTGAAGTTCGTTTACTTAAGGGTAACAATGCTTAACAATAAGTGATCTAAAAGGATAGTGAATGGTTTTCTGGAAGCCAAGAAGGAGATTCAGAACATGTTCTGCAGAAGGTATTCATAATGGCTTACATAAAATTATTGACACAACCTTATAGGAGTTATATTTTCATATTTCGTAGGTTTTGCTTAAATTAATTTATTTCGACTTATACAAAACAATTCATGCTATTTGGAGGAAAGAAAAAGTTGTAGAAAAAATCAAAAATGGAGTTATGCCAAAGTGAAACTGATTTTTGCGGAATATGGATTCAAAAAAGAAGAAATAAAAGATACTTTCAAATATATTATGGACCATCTAGTAGAAAAAGACCAAGCAGAAATCATTGGCAATACAGTTGTTTTTAAAAACTTTACTGGAATATTGGAAACTAATAAAGACAGATATTTAATAATACCAAGGAAACTAGCGGAACACTTTTGCCTTATAGATGAAAATGGAAAACCTTTAAGTAATTTTTATCATATCTATACCAATAAATTTGAAAAATTTCTTAACTACATACTGGAAAAGCTTTTAAAGGAACAAATAATTTATACAGTTGGCCTAGCCAAGTTTCCAGTTGAAGAAAGCACGTTAAACGATAGCAAAATTTTTAAATTATTACTTCTTTTAGAAAAGAAAGATGAATTAATTAACTCTCTACAGCTTATTCTTTCTAATCCCCACAGAAAACTTTTTGAGTACAAAACATACAAAAGTTTAGAGGAAATTAGCTATATAAATTCAGAAGTAATAACCGATATATGTCAAAGCCCGGAAAGGTTGTATCAAACAGAAAACGGAATTTTTGAATATAAAGGACAGAAATATTCTCCAATTTCCGTCTTACAGTATGAAGTAGATGAAACTTATGATACTCTGGAAAATAGATTTGTAAAACTTTTTCTAAAAGAACTGGAAAACATACTTTCTGAGGATTTAAAGGATTTCCAGTTTATTCTTGAACTACAGATGATAAAGGAAAACATCGAATATGCACTTCAAAGCGATATTTTCTCAAGAGTAGGAGATCTTTCTATTTTTCCTTCAAGTTCACAAGTTTTAATGAAAAAAGCAGGTTATCGAGAAATTTTTCAGATTTATAGGCTTTTGCACATTTCATACATTCCCAAGTTCTTTAAGGATCTGGATCTGGCCTTTTCATTAAAGGATATGGCAACTCTCTGGGAATACTATGTTTTGGTTAAATTGCTTGAAGAATTTAAAAAAGAGTTTGGAAACTATAAGGTAGAAATTGACTTTGAACCAAAGAAAATAGGAAAAACAATATATGATAAAGCTAAATTCAGTTTCAACAATGGATTAGTATTACACTTTCAGGCAACAAAATATACATATTCAAGATTAGAATTTAGACCTGATTTTTTGATTTATTTCGATGATAAAAATAAAAAGATAGTATTTGACGCAAAGTTTAGACTATTTGACAATAATAATAAAAGCGATATCTTTAAAAATATGCATTATTACAGAGATGGTCTACAGTTAGATGCAGCAATTGCTGTTTGTATAGGGAAGGAAAATGGAGAGTTCTATTATGAAAATAACAATACTGAATCCTTTAACCTAACCAAAGTTTTAAAAAGCCTCAAAAATAATAGTAAAAAAGAGTTAAAAGGTATTGGATACCTTACTATATCCATAAAGGAGGTCTATAATGAAACCAAATAAGGTTATAAAGATTTCAGGAAATAAACGAATGCAAGAAAATTTCAAAAAAACTATACTAGATGGTATTTATATTAACAACGATAGGAAATACTTCTGGAATGATAGACCTGGAGGATGTAACGTAGAAAAGGGTAATATTTTACTTTTTCTTGACATTATCAATAACAAGGGAGTTCTGACAAGAGTAAAAGAAAAAGGGAGTGATGAAAGAATATATCAGATTCTGAAAAAGGCTTGGAAAGATGAAAGCGAAAGTTATCGTAATTATATTGAACTAAAAATACTAAAAATTTTCGAAAATAATCAAATAAAGGATGTTGCAAAAAAAATCTTTAAAGGACAAACTGTATGCCGAAATTTCAATGATCTTGAGGAAGAAATTCAAGATATAATAACAAGATGGATAAGTGAAAGTGAAAAGAATACAAAAGTAAAGATAGAGTATAATGCAAACAAAATAAATTGTCTCTCAAAGAAACTAAACTTGGATCAACACATTATCAAATCCTTTTATAATTCCCTAAAAACAAAAGGCTTTGTGATTCTTGCCGGACTTTCCGGAACAGGAAAAACAAAGATTTTTGAAGAGTTTGTAAAATGCTTTCCTAAAGTCGAAAAAGAATTTATATCCATAAGGCCAGACTTTAAAGACACAAAATCATTACTCGGATTTTACAATCCTCTAAAAGAAACATATCATTCCACACCTCTTTTAGAGTTTATCCTAAGGGCTTCTAAAAACTATTCAGAAAAAGGAAAAGAAGCCGATCCGTTTTTCATTCTATTTGATGAAATGAACTTAGCAAGAGTTGAATATTATTTTGCTGATTTTCTATCTATTTTAGAAACTAAACGCTTCGAAGACAAAGAAGATGCATTGAAAAACCATAAATTCAAAGAGTTCATTAAAACTTTAGGGATTAATTCCTTAAAAGAAGACAACTTTAGATTTACTTCTCAAAGTATAAAACTTCATAGCGAGAACTTAAATGACGTTCCTCAAGAACTATTTCTCCCACCCAATCTTTACTTTGCTGGTACCGTAAACATAGACGAAACTACATATATGTTTTCTCCAAAAGTTTTAGACAGATCTTTTACAATTGAATTTGATGTCGGAGATTTTTTTGAATACTTAAAATTTTTAAAGGAAGATAACACTGAAAATAACAAAACGAATATGACGGAGGACTTTAAAACTCAACTAAAAAAAGACTTTATAAACGAAGGTAAATTTACACTTATAGATAAAGAAAAAATAAAAGAGTTTGCAGATAAACCTCAGAATTTCGTCGAAAAGCTTGAAAAAATAAACTCTATCCTTAAACCTTACAATTTACATTTTGGATATCGTGTTTTTGATGAAATAATAATGTTTCTTTATAACAGCCAGAACTCTTTACTAAAATTTGAAAATCTTAATGAAGCCTTTGACCTAGCTATAAAAATGAAAATCCTGCCAAAATTCAATGGAACAAGACAAAGATTATGGGATCCTATTGTAAAACTCTTAAAAGAAATTAGTATAGAAAAACCTGAAAACTTAATAGAAAATGGAGTTCCAGATTTAAAATCAATAAGCAATCAAAAGTACAAACATACAGCCCACAAACTTCTGGAAATGTTATATAAATTGAAGACACAAGGTTTTGCAAGCTTTATATAAAGCCATATAATACTATGCAATACTAAGTAATTTATTGTTTTTTATTGCCAATTTCTAAAATTGGTTTGAAAATTTTACTTAACCGCCACAAACTCCAAACGCTGCATTGAAACCTTAATCCTGCCGTTACCGTCTATAGGATGTTTATCAAGGTATCTCTCAACAACCAGATCAATAAAACTATTTCTTAACTCCTCAGGAACTCTATTGATATAAGGAAGCCACGTTGTTCTTATCCAGCCCTTAAATTTTTCAACACTTTCATAAATCATCATTTTAGGTTTCAGCTCAATGTACTGAACTTTAAAACCTGCATCTATAAGCCGTGGCTTATATCTTTCCGGTGAATAGAAACCGTAAGGGAAAGAAAAGTCAAGAAAGTATTCTTTCCACGGATTTTCAGTCATTATTTTGTTCAATACTTCCACAACACCGGCAGCATTTCCCTTCCCTCCCATCTGGACAACTGCCCTACCACCAGGTTTTAAAGCTCTAAACATTCTCCTTAAAACAGGTTTGTGGTCTATAACCCAGTGAAGTGCCGCATTTGAAAAGATAACGTCAAATTCTTCAAAGAAATCCATTTCCCGAACGTCTAAAAGCTTAAAAGAAAGATTGGGATATTTCGAAGGCGGAAACATTTTAGAAGCAAGCTTTACCATCTCCTCCGAACTGTCTATCCCGACGGCACATCCATCAGGAACATGCTGTGCAATTTCAAAAGTTACTTTTCCGTCTCCGCAACCGATATCAAGTATCCGCTCATTTCCCTTCAGAGAAAGCTTCTTTATAAGCTCCCGCGCCCATTTCTTCTGGAAAAGTGAATTTTTAGCGTAATCGCCCGCGTTCCAGCTGTACTCATTCTCCATAAGCTACTTTTCCATCTCCCACTCAAAAAGCAGTTTCAACCCTTCCTGAGCGGTAAACGAGGGTGAAAAGCCAAGCTTTTTCAACTCCGATATATCAGCAAGGGAGTGTTTTATATCACCCTTCCGCGGCGGCTCAAAGTGAATCGGCGGAAGTTTCCCGGCAATCTTTGCTAAATAATCAAGAAGGTCAAGTAAAGAGGTGGCTTTCCCCGTACCCACATTAAAGACTCTTCCCACAGCTTCATGGCACCTTTCAACAAGGAGAAGCGCCTTTACAACGTCCTTGACAAATATAAAGTCTCTCGTCTGCTTCCCATCACCGAATACCGTTATCGCAACTTTCTCACCTTTCAGGTTCCTTATAACTCTATCAACAAAAATCGATATTACTCCAGAGTAGGGCGATGAAGGATCCTGACGGGGACCAAATACGTTGAAAAACCTTAAAGCGGTAGTTTTAAGTCCGTAAAGCTCATAAGCGTTAATTACATATCTTTCAGAAGCGTACTTGTCAACGGCATAAGGCGTTAAAGGTTTAACCGGATCTGTCTCTTTTTTGGGAAGTCCCGGAAGATCTCCGTAAACGGCAGCTGAAGAAGCAAAAATAAACCTTATAACACCGTACTTAACAGATTCCTGTAGAAGATACAGCGTCCCGTCAAAATTTGTTTTGTGAGTCTCTTCCGGATTCTCAACACTTTTTACAACAGATGCAATGGCTGCCAGGTGAAAAACCGTATCAAATCGGTATTTTTTAAACAAGTTTTCTACCTGAAATCTATCAGAAATATCTCCTTTAACAACGTGAACAAGCTTGCTGTCTGGAATATTTTCAATTTTTCCAGTAGAAAAGTCGTCAAAAACTAAAACTTCTCTGCCTTCTTTAACTAAAGCCTCTACAAGATGAGAACCGATAAATCCTGCTCCCCCGGTAACGAGCGTCCTTTTCATCCTCTTCCCTTAAAAATAAATTCTAACAATACATTATCTCAAATTTTCAGGAAGAGGAAAAGCTAACTTAATCTCTCTTTTTTACAAGAAGAACAGGACACTTTGCTTTTCTAACTATTTCAAGTGAAACACTTCCTAAAATAAGCTGAGCTAAAAGACTCTTACCGTGAGCACCAAGAATAATAACATCCACTTTCTCTTTCTCTGCAATTTCAAGAACAGTTTTTGAAACATCCGGTGCAGCTTTCAAACAAAGTCTTGTCTTAAATCCCTCTTTCTTCAGATCTCTCTCTATGGCTCTCGTTCTTTCTATCAATTCGTAAAGGTGCTTTGCTTCATTTTCAGGAAGTTCAAGCGCAAGTTCTGTCTTTCTCTCTATCAGATCCGCACCGTCAGGAAGTGCCGTCGTTCTCGAATCAACAACATGAACTATCACTACCTCTTCTGTTCCGGCACTTTTAAGTTTCTTCACAAATTTTAAGGCATACTCTGCAAGTGGCGAAAAATCGGTTGCATAAAGAACTTTCCCGAATACTGACATCTTTACCTCCCCCTCGCCTGATAAAAAGATTTATCAATTAATCCCTCTTTTTAACAAGCAGTACAGGACACTTCGCTTTTCTAACTACATCATGAGAAACGCTACCAAGAATAAGCTGTGTTAAAAGTCCTTTACCATGAGCACCAATAACAATCACGTTCACATTCTCCTCTTCTGCCACCTTCACTATCTGTCCCGCAGTATTAGAAGCCGCTACTATTTTTAGTTTAACAGAAATTCCCTTATTTTTAAGTTCCTTTTCTAAAGCTTCGGCTCTCTCAATAACATTTAAAAGATACTCCCTATCTGCCCTGGAAAGAACATCCATGGCTTCCCTTTCCTGCATAACGTCCAATCCTTCGGGAAGCTCAACGGAAAGCTCGTTAACGACGTGAACGATTACAACTTCTCTCATTCCTGCACTTTTGAGCCTCTTAACATAATGAAATGCATACTCTGCAAGAGGAGAAAAGTCCGTAGAGTATAAAACCTTTTCAAAAAGCGGCATCCTCACCTCCCCGTATCAAGTCACCCTGTAAGAATCAAAATTTAGCAGGGGCTTTATTTTAATTTCTTCCCTTTTTCCATCCCTTTCAACCGCAACAAGAACAGCATCTCTGTTTTTACCGTCGGAATATCCTGCTACTATTCTTGAAGCAAGTTCAACATCTTCAGGTGAAAAAGAGTGTCTTAAAATAGCAGCAGGACCTGGAACGTCAACCGAGTAAAACAGAATATCCCCACCTTTCACAAAATTTTTAAGAAAAAGATTTTCCTCTCTGTTTCTTCCAACAACAAGCTTACCATCCGAAAGTCTAAAATGTCTGCCTATTTTTAAAAGGGCAATATCTCTTTTCGTCAACTGGTCGTGTTTAATCAAATCTTTTACCTTTTTTGCAAAAGCAGGTTGAGTTAAAAGACATCCACCTGCAGGTGTAGGTAAATCAGCATCTATCCCGAGAAACCTTACAATCTCGGGATACCTTTTCCTTGAACGTCCTTGAATATCTAAAAGCCAATCTCTCTTTATAAATCCCTCTTTTTCATAAACTGTAGGTGGTAAAAGCTTTCCAGAAAGAGGTCTCAGAATTCGTTCTTCAAGACCCGCTATTTTTTCTATAAGCCGCAGAGCCTGAGCTCTTTGTGACATTGGACGCTGACCTACAACTTCACCTGTTGCAATTATTCCACCGCCGGCAGCCTCTTTTAATTTCCTGAGCATTAAAGCCTTACAATCAATACAGGGATTGGCGTTCTTTCCGTAGCCGTGAGGCGGATTCTTCAAAATGGGCAAAAACTCATCTGTAATGTCAAAAACCTTAAGTTCAACACCTATTCTATCGGCAAGCCCTTTTAATTCACTCTCTTCCTTTCCAAAAAAGGGCGTTTTGAAGTGAACAGCCTCAACATCAAATCCTCTAAGTTTCAGCAATCTTGCGGCAATGATGCTATCAAGACCACCGGAAAACAGGAGAAAAACTTTTTTCACAATACCTCTCTTCCCAATTTTTGGTTTTGGCGTTACTTTAAATATAAGACCAAAGAAAAAGGAGGACGGGGTATGATGGCGACTCTCAAGCTAAACCTCATCGGAAAAGACCTGGAACTCACAGACGCTCTAAAGTCCATTATTGAGGAAAAATTCAGCCGTCTCGAAAAATATCTTGGAGGTGGAAAAGAAGAAGTATTCGCCGATGTAATCGTTTCAAAGGAAAAGTACAGAGCTTCCGTTGAAATAGTAATATACAACATTTTTGATCATACAATCAGAATTAAGAAAGAAACGGACGACCTCTATACATCTATAGATGAAGTCGTTGATGCCGCCGAAAAGCAACTTAGAAGATTAAAAGAGAAAGTACAAAAATCAAGGAGAAACAACAAAGAAGGCGTAAAAGAGTTTTCTCTCATAGAAGAAGAGACTGTAGAAAAACCCATAAGGATTATTGAAGTAGAACCAGAACTTTACAAGCCGATAACCGTTGAAGACGCTGCTGTTAAACTTCTCAGCTCTAACAGAGAATTTGTTGTATTCTGCGATGCTTCTACAAAAAAAGCGGCCGTTCTTTATAAAAGAAAGGATGGAAATTTAGGACTTATAGAAATTCCTTCCTGTACGTGAGATTGAAAAGTTAAAAAACTTTGATAAATTTAAGAATTGAAGCCGCAGGGGTGGGACTTAGTCCCTGAGAGTCCGGGAAACCGGACAACCCTTTGAACCTGATCCGGGTAATGCCGGCGTAGGGAGCGGCTAAAATTCCTACTCTGCGTTAGGATTTTAGCCGCTAACTTCTAAAAGTTAGCGGCTTTTTTATTTTAAGGCAAATTTAATACCGGGAGGAACAGCATGGAGAACCTCAGCGAGATAAAAATCTCAAAAGCAATCATCGAGAGATTCACTGAGAAACTTCTCTCGAACCTTGAAGTTGACGTTGCAATTGTAGGCGGCGGACCTTCAGGCCTTGTGGCCGCATACTACCTTGCAAAAGAAGGACTCAGAGTGTCTCTTTTTGAAAGGAAACTCTCCATCGGCGGCGGAATGTGGGCTGGCGCTATGTTCTTCAACGAAATAGTTGTCCAGGAAATGGGAAGAGAAATACTTGACGAATTCAGCGTTTCATACAGAAAATACGAAGAAGGATACTACACTGCAGACGCCGTTGAAGCAGTAACAACAATAGCATCAAAAGCAGTTAAAGCTGGAGCAAAAATATTCAATGGTGTAACAGCTGAAGATGTTGTGCTCAAAAAAGTAAACGGTCAATATAAAGTTTGCGGCCTCGTCATAAACTGGAGCACCGTTGACATAACAGGGCTGATGGTTGATCCTTTAGTTGTTACATCAAATTACGTCATAGACGCCACAGGACACGACGCAACAATAGTTTCAACACTCCAGAAAAAGGCCGGCATAAAACTTGACACAGAAACAGGATGTGTAGTTGGTGAAAAACCGCTCTGGGCTTCTGTAGGTGAAGAAGACACCGTTAAAAACAGCAGAGAAGTCTATCCCGGCATCTACGTCAGCGGTATGGCAGCAAATGCCACCTGCGGTTCCCACAGAATGGGACCTGTTTTTGGAGGCATGCTCATGTCCGGGAAAAAGATAGCAATGGAAATAGCTCAAAAGCTTAAATCTTAACTGGAGGCGTAATGGCTACCCTTGTTGAACTTGTCAAAAGGGGAGAAATTCCCGCAGAAGTAAAAAAGGTCGCAGAAGAAGAAAAAAGAGACACTGAATATATAGTCAACGGTTTAATTGATGGAACCATTGTTATTCCTGCAAACATCTATCACAGAAGCAGGGATAACTTTACGCCGAAAGGTATAGGAAAAGGGCTAAAAACAAAAGTCAACGTTAACTTAGGAACCTCCGCCGACGTTGAAGATATAGAACTTGAGCTGAAGAAATTAGAAGTTTCAATAAAGTATGGCACCGACGCCGTAATGGACCTCTCAACAGGAACCCGGATAGAAAAGACAAGAAAAATTATTGTAGAGCACTCACCCGTAATGGTTGGAACCGTCCCCATATACCAGGCGGTTGTTGAAGCAATAGAAAAGCATGGCTTTATGGGGAAAATGACCGTTGACGAACTCTTTAATGTTATAGAGAGACACTGCAAAGACGGCGTTGACTTTATTACCGTTCACTGCGGCGTGACACTATCTTCATTAGAGCGGCTCAAAAAAGAAGGTAGACTGATGAACATCGTTTCAAGGGGCGGTGCACTTATTGCCGAATGGATGGTTTACAACGAAAAAGAAAATCCACTGTTTGAACACTACGACCGGCTCCTTGAAATAGCCAAAAGGTACGATGTAACACTTTCTTTAGGCGACGGCATGCGGCCAGGGTGTCTCGCAGACGCAACAGACAGGTGTCAAATAGAAGAACTGATAACCTTAGGTGAATTAGTTGATAGAGCAAGAAAAGCAGACGTACAGGTGATGGTAGAAGGACCAGGACACGTGCCGCTCAACCAGATAGAGACAAACATCATACTTCAAAAAAGGCTATGCCATGGTGCACCGTTCTACGTATTGGGCCCTATCGTAACAGACATAGCACCGGGATACGACCACATAACGGCAGCAATCGGAGGTGCAATAGCCGCAAAAGCAGGAGCTGACTTCCTTTGTTATGTAACGCCGGCTGAACATTTAGCATTACCTGATGTTAATGATGTTAAAGAAGGGCTTATAGCATCAAAAATTGCAGGACATGCCGCAGATATTGTTAAAGGCGTACCTGGTGCAATGGAATGGGATATAGAAATGGCAAAAGCCAGAGATGCCCTTGACTGGGAAAGACAGTTTGAACTTGCACTTGACCCCGAAAAGGCAAGAGAATACAGAAACAGAAGGGCTCCAAAGAAAGATGAAGAAACATGCAGTATGTGCGGTAATTTGTGTGCCGTTAAAACTTTCAACGAATACATCAAAAAGGAAAAGTAAATGCAGTACGCCGCCTTAAAAGGCGGCATTTTCTCACCAATACAACCTGTTATAATAAAAGGAAATTAAAAACTTTCTGGAGGTGAACTTGGATACAATTGAAAAACTTAAAACAGCTCTTCAAGCAGCTTCTGACAAAAAAGCTGAAGAGCCTGTAATACTTGACCTTAGAGAATTAAGCGCCCTTGCCGATTTCTTTCTCATCGTCTCATCATCTTCTGACATACACGGAAGAACCATCGCAGATGAAATAACAAAAAGATTAAAAGAAAAAGAAACTCTTCCCATAAGTGTAGAAGGTTACGATCTTGGTAACTGGATACTCATAGACTACGGCGACATAATAATCCACATATTCCGCCCGGAAACAAGAGAACTATATGGACTTGAAAACCTCTGGATAGACGCACCACGCATAGAACCGGTAGAGCTTTTAAAATGATAAAAGTTATTGCCGTTGGAAAGATAGCACCCCATTTAAAAGAAGCTCAAGAACACTACATCAATAGACTAAAAAAACTGACAGACATCGAAATTGTGAAAGTCAAGAAACAGAGAACAAAAGAAGACGAAGGGGAACTGTTGCTTTCAAAAACAAAAGGTTTTATCATCGCCCTTGACGAAAGGGGAAAGGAGCTAACCTCAAAAGAGTTTGCAAAACTGTTACAAAAACATCGGCACATCTCTTTTGTAATCGGAGGTGCCGACGGCCTCTCAGAAAATGTCAAAAAAGAATCCAATATGTTGTTATCCCTATCAAAACTAACTCTCCAGCACGACATCGCAAGAATTGTCCTGCTTGAGCAGATATACCGGGGATTCCAGATCATAAAAGGAACACCTTACCACAGGGAGTGAAGATGTTATTAAAAAAATGGCAACCTAATACTGAAGCGATAGAAGAGCTAAATAGTATATTAAAATCATACAAACTTTCACAAAGGCAAAAAACACTTATAAATATTATGATTACCAACATCAAAAAAGGAATTCAAGGAGAAAAAACAGCAGCGTACTACATAGATTATTATCTAAAGGATTCAAAAAATTGGGTTGTCATTCATGATTTAAGAATAGAATTCAAAGGCCAAATCGCACAAATAGATCATCTTTTAATCAATAGACTTTACGATATGTATGTTATAGAAACTAAAAATTTCCATGCTCAGTATATGGAAATAAATGATTATGGCGAATTCACACTGAAATACAAAAATAGCAAAATCGGAATCCCATCTCCTATAGAACAAAATAAAAGGCATATTCATCTTTTAGACAAGATATTAACCAATAAAGATATGTATCCTCGCAGATTTATTCGAATAAAACCCAAATTCTTAAATGTAATTATGGTATCTCCTAACACAATAGTGAAAAGGTCTTCGAAATTTGACACAAGCAATATAATAAAAGCGGATATGATAATGAAATTCATTGAAGAAAAAATAGATAAAATGTCTATTACCGATACGTTTTCCGCAATAGGCAAAATAGCATCTCATGAACAACTTATGAATTTCGGCAAAAAGATACTCATGTTACATAAACCTATTAAAATTGACTGGCTATCCTATTTTGGAATCAAAAAAGAACAGAAGAAAAAATACTTCTGTGCCAGATGTAAAAAAGACATTTCCGAAAAAGAAGCAACCTACTGCTGGAATCACAAAAGTTTATTCGGCGGGAAGGCTTATTGTTATGATTGTCAAAAATTTATAAAAAACGCTAAAATTTAGCCAAATTCCCATAAAAACTGACTGGCGGAGCAAAAATGGCAGACAAGTTTAAGCTGACAACAACAGTAAGAGCTTCTGGCTGAGGTGCAAAGCTAAGCCCGGTCGGGCTTGAAAAGGTTCTAAAAAATCTCAGCTTATATAGGGATAAAAACGTACTGATAGGACTTGAAACAGCAGAGGATGCAGGTGTCTATTTGTTAAACGAGACCACTGCGTTGATTCAAACTGCTGACTTCATAACACCTGTCGTTGATGACCCGTACATATACGGTCAGATAGCCGTTGCAAATGCCCTATCAGATATATACGCCATGGGAGGCACGCCTATTACCGCAATAAATCTGGTGATGTTCGCCTCATGCAACGTCCCTGAATCTTACTTGCCTAAAATCCTTCAGGGTGGCGCTGATAAACTAAAAGAGGCTGGCGTTTCTCTCATCGGCGGTCACACCGTTGACGATCTTGAAACAAAATACGGACTTGCCGCAACAGGCATAGTTCATCCTGAAAAAATTGTTAGAAATTCTACGGCAAAGCCCGGTGATATTCTTTACTACACAAAACCCTTAGGAATAGGAGTTATAACAACGGCTATAAAAGCTGACATGGCTGACGAAACAACTACAGAAGAAGCATCTAAAGTCATGATAACACTCAACAAAGACACCGCAGAAGTTATGAAAGAGATAGGTGTCAACGCCTGTACAGACATAACAGGATTTGGACTTTTAGGTCATCTATACGAAATGGTGAAATACTCAAAAGTAAACGCAATCATAAATATAAACGCTTTTGATTTTCTTCCTCAATCAATAGAATTTGCTGAAATGGGACTGTTCCCGGCAGCAACCTACGAAAACATAGATTACGTTGGAAACAATGTAACATTTAATAGTAATATCAAAGAAGAGCTACAGCTTTTACTGTTTGATCCCCAAACATCCGGTGGACTGCTCATATCTGTTCCAGAAAATAAAAAAGGTATCTTTGAAGAAAAATGTAAGTTGAAAAACTTAAGTTGCTACGAAATAGGCAAAATAACGGAAAAGGGAACCGGAAAGATTAGAGTCAGAGGATAAAAATCCGGCGAAGACAAGAGGCAAATTTTATAAACACACCTTCCGTAAAGAATCCCTAAATAGTTTGTCTCTATAAAACTTTAGGAATATATTATGAATTAGGGTTATATAGAAATCTTGCGGGAGGAAAAGTTGAAAAGGGGTATTCTAATTTCTATCGTTATCGGGGGATTATTTATCTCTCAAAACGTAAAAGCGGAAAACTTCAATACATATTATCAAAATACATACAATGAGTTTAAAAGTTACAACTCGGAATTTTACAAATACAAAAAAAGGATTGATGAAGAATTTGAAGCTTACAAAAAAATAATGGAAGAAGAGTTCGAAAATTACAAGAAAAATATCGAGAAAGAGTGGAAAAACCCTATAGTACCATCACAAAAAGTATTTGTAGAATACAGCAACAACTATAAAGCCCGTAAAATTGTTGACTTTAATAACACAACGGTGAAAATAGAAGTACTTCGGCCACAAAATTACAAAAAAGAGCTCCTAAACAATCTAACAGAATTAATAATCGAAAAAACAAAAGATGCGTTTAAAAGAAATCCGGTAATTACAAACACCGACAAGAGGCTGAAACTGATAGCTGCTGGAGCTACAGTAATAAGCCGCCCACCAAACAGTGAATTCATAATAGGCGACATCCTGACAGGAAAAACAGAAATAACCAAAAAAGAGGCTGAAAAAGAAGCCGAAAAAATACTAAAAACGGCAAAGATAATTAAATCAAAAGACAAAGGCGGAACAAAATACACACTCACATTTAAGTTTCCGAAGAATAAGCTATACCTTAAGGCCAGGGAGTACAGGCCTCTTGTTGTTTCTATATCTCAAAAATACAACGTGGAATACCCGCTGGTTCTCGCAATAATACACACCGAAAGCAGTTTTAATCCCATGGCTGTTTCATATATTCCAGCGTACGGACTCATGCAGATTGTTCCACAAACTGCCGGAAGAGACGTAACGAAAAATCTATTTGGTAAGCCAATGATTTTAACACCATCATACCTCTTCAATAAGAAAAATAACATAAACATAGGAACGGGTTACCTTTACCTGTTGTACTATAAATACTTCTCCGGCATCAAAAACCCCGAAAGCAGATTACTCTGCACAATTGCCGCCTACAACGGAGGCCCCGGTAGTGTCGCAAGGGCATTTACAGGAACAACCAAGCTATACCTTGCTGAAAAGAAAATAAACGCAATGACACCAAAAGAAGTTTATAGAGTTCTAACCACAAGAGCACCGATGAGAGAAACAAGAAACTATGTAAAAAAAGTTTATAATAGAATTAAGTTCTATAAAAACTTCTAACAACATCATGGGAGGAAAGGATGAGAGTAAAAAAGCTTCTTACAGCAACACTCATAGGTGCGGCCGTAATGGTTGGCGGTTGTGGTAAAAAACCGGCACCAAAAACAACAGCCGTTGTAAGTACACCCTGGGATGATTTCTGCAACAAGTATGCAAACATGGAAGGTGGTGTAGCTGCGTGTAAGTGTGTATTTGCCAATGATCTTGAAGAAGCCCAAATAGCAAGAGAAGAAGCTGTCGCAGACGCAAGAAGTGAACTCGCAAGAATCCTTGAAGTAAAAGTTATGACAATGGTTAAAAGGTACAAGAACAGAACTGTTGCTGGTAAAAAGAGGTACATGGGAAGCACTTTTGAAGAGGTCGCAAAACAAGTTGCAAAACAATACCTAAGAGGAAGCAGACCGATAAGCACAAAAACGTTCCGTGCCGATGATGGTAGATATGTTGTATGTTCTGTAGTAGCTCTCCAACCAGCTGTAGTCAAGAATATGATTAAAGAGATGGCACAAAAGATGGAGATGTCACCAAGAGACGAAGACATCCTATACCAGGAATTTAAAGCCTATAAAGCTCAGCAGGAACTTGAGAAAGAGATTAAAGGATACTAATGCGAAAAGCGGCTCTACTGATAACAATAGGACTAACATTGCTATCATACGGATGCGGCAATAAAAAAGTAGTCAAAGTTACGCCTCCCTGGTTCTTCGAACCGGGGAGGCCCCATTTCCCTGGTTCTGTTGGATTTTCAAACCCATGTGTAACAGAGAAAAAGGCTTTTCAACTTGCTAAAAAAAGAGCTCTGCAAAGTTTATGCACAACTCTTAACGTTAACTGTGAAGCTGCAATTAAATCACTCAAAATTAGAAAACCAGTTAAATTAAAAAACAAAAAAGTCACATTTCTAACCTACAAATACAAAGACGATAGATTTGTAGCAGGTGAAATATATGCTGCCTTTGCGGGACTAAAAAAACCGACACCACCTTTTAAATACTACAAAGACTGTAAAAATCCAAGTCTTCAAAAATGCAAACCCAAATGGCTCTGTAACTACGAGATAGAAGGTTATGCCGGAGCAGTTGGAATTTCAAATATATCCAGTAACTTTTTCGATGAATACCTATACGCTGTCCGAGACGCTGTTGAAAAACTTGCACTAATGTACGGCATCTCTGTCAATGGAACCGAAATCAGGAAAAGTATCCGAACGCCCGTTGGTGCGTATAAACTTTCAATAAAAGATTTCTCTTTCAAAGCAACAGACCATCCTGAGATTAACTTTCTCGTACGTTCAATGTTTGTCGACAAAAAAGGACGCCTTTTCGTGTATGTCATTACACCGAATATAAAGAAAAAACCCTATCCCACCATAGACGGAAAACCCTGCTGGCTAATAGATCCTTTCTGTCTCAAAAGTAAAGGATACATATACATCGGTTCTGCAGGCGAAAATATCTCTGGCATAAAAGCTCAAATTAAAAAAGCTATAGAAAACGCCCTAATACAGATGGCAAAATCAAAAGGCGTAGAGATAGACACTGAAAGGGTAACTGTAAGATTAAATAACGCCAGATGGATCTCTCTATTTACAAAAGAAAATACGACAGAAGTTGTTAAAGGCGAACTCATAGGCATCTACTTTTCACCTTCTGGAACCGTTTTTGCAGGCATAGCCGAATTAAAAAAACCTTAGGGGAGGAGATAATGAAACTAAAAATACTAATTTCAACACTGAGTTTTCCTGTTATTTTGTTCTCCTGCGCCTCTTCACAACCCGCTTCCCAGACCACAACACTTCAGGACGCTGAAATTCAAGCAATACAATCAAAATCAGAAAAGGCATTTGAAGAACTTGAAAACGAATTCCAACCTGAAAAACCATCAACATCCGAAAACACACCAGAAACCATCCGCAAAGAAAAACCAGCCTCTCTCGAAGAAGAAATCGGAACAGTTCCTCAATACAAATCGGGAAAAATCGTTCTAAAAGAGTGTGCCTACGGAAAAGACCAAAAAGACGCAAGAAGCACTGCCGTTAAAAGACTATCACAGGACATACTTTCAAACGTCAGTGCCCTTGAAATTGCACAAAAAAGTCTCAGCAAAGGCAAAATATCCCGCGAATACTTCTCACAAACTGTAATTGGAACAAGAACAATCCTTAAAGGACTCAGATTTCAGGACTTAGGAAGAACGAAAGAAGGCTATAAAGTGTGTGCC
The DNA here is from genome assembly GCF_000421485.1 of Desulfurobacterium sp. TC5-1. Classification (NCBI taxonomy): domain Bacteria; kingdom Pseudomonadati; phylum Aquificota; class Aquificia; order Desulfurobacteriales; family Desulfurobacteriaceae; genus Desulfurobacterium; species Desulfurobacterium sp. TC5-1. Next base: position 1,353,878 of record NZ_ATXC01000001.1, read on the forward strand.
ATAATAACAGAAGAAGGATTAAAGAAGACTATTGCCTACTTAAGCTCTACACTAAAAAGGGACATGTTGCACCTTTCAAAAGATGAATTACGAAAATTACAAAATCAAGCTTTTATTCTTCTATCTCTTGCAGAATCGGCAAATGACAAAAACACCATTAACTTTGCAATGAAAAAACTAAAATACATAGACAGGCTTCTAAACTTTGGCAGACTTAACGTTAACACCATGCCAGCCAGCGCGGTAATAGTCATAGGGAAAAAGGAATACTCACCCGGAGAAATTATCTTTCTTGAACCGGAAAAAGAGTATTTCATAACTATTAAATCTAAGGGTTACAAAACTGTAAGAAAGAAAATCTACATAGGCCGAGGGGAAATAAAAAATATCTCCATAGAACTTCCTAAAAAGGTTGAAGGATTCATCCCGGTAGCTATAGAAGCAAACATGCCTTTCGTAACAGACATAGCAAAAAAAGCACTGATAGATAGTGGATTTAACGTTCAAAACCAATCTGAAAACAAGTTAACCATCACGGTCAAAGACTACTCTTCCAGGGTAAAGGGATACACGAAACACGAATTAGAAGTAATAGCCACTTTTTATGCTAACGGTCAACCTATTACAAGTAAAAAAGGAAAAATAAAACCTTTCTTCACAACCGAAGAAACGGAGAACTCCATACTTAAGTCAAAGTTGGAAAAATTAACAAAAGCCGTTTTAAACAGCCTGCTGAACAACATTGACACAAAACGATTAGGAGGAGGAAAATGAGAAAAGCGCTCTTTGCACTCACTATCTGTCTCGCCCTAACAGGAAACGTATTCGCAGTAGAAAACACCGGTACCCTAACTTCTGACATAACACAGAAAAAATACGAAAGAAAAACCGCCGTCAGCATTGGTGAACTCGAGTTCCAAAAAACGTTTGTCAGGCTGCCCGTAATAGACAACACTAAAAGGGGAGCCGCCAATGTAATAACAAGCATTATAAGATCCGTGACGGGAAACACGGTTTATACCTATCCCATAACAGATGCTCAAATCGAAGAGCTAACAAGGACATTTTATAAATATGTAATCACACAACGATTCGATAAGCTTATCATCCTTCCAGATCAGGTTATCTTAATGACAAAAACGGGCGAAGCTACGCTAAACGCTCAACTTCCGCAACCATCCATTCCACAGGGAATCGGTTTAAACGAATACAGATCAAAAGTTGAAAGGTACCTAAACGGCAATATCGCACCAATAATGAAAAAACTGATGGAAATCACGTTAGATCAAAGATACAGGGAACTTCCCGAACAGGAGAAGGCAACCTTTATAACGCAAAAGGCTAAAGAACTCGGCCTAACTGCAGAAGTAGCGGAAAAACTAATGAACTCAGGATTCGCCTTTGCAACATACATCCCGACCATAGAAGGAGCCTTTTCTCTTAATATATCTCAAGGCCTTGAAAAACTTACAGCACCCTACAACGCAAAGATCTCTTTACAGGCCAAACCAATCCTCCTCGTATATAAATTCGACGGCGATAAAGGAAAATTCACCTTTTACAAAGAGATCAGGGGAGACTCAGGTGCAACCATTGAAAGTAAACCTCTAAAGGTGCCAATATACAATCAAGCTTTCTACCGGGACCTCTTTAACAAAACACTCTTTACTACAGTCAAAGCCGCCGCAATAAACACCGGAATGAAACTAAAAGAAGATGATAACTTCGCAATATTCACACCGGCAGAAGAGGTGGAAGATAAAACATTTAAAGCTAAAATCGGTGTAGCAGAAGCCATAAGAATAGACGCACCGTTTGACATATATGAATTTGAGAACGGTAAGAAAGTTTATAAAGGATTCGGTAAGGCAAGAGAAGTGGCCTATAACTGCGAAATTAATTCAACGAACAAGACAAAATTCGACATTATAAAAGGAAAGGCAGAAGAGTATGATTTACTGAGAGAGCATCCATGGAGCGGCATTCTTTTCGGAATTCAGGGAGGAATGACACCGTTTACTGTAACAGAGGTGGCAGGTTACACGGCAGATGGCGGCGGAAATTGGGGCACAATGAGAGTAACCATTGATGCAGATCTTGGCTACATTAGAAACTCTAAATTACTCTCAGAATGGTGGCTCAGACTGTTCGCCGGCGCCGGGTCAGGCGGCGATGACATCACCATTCCTGCTTTAGGTGCAACAATATCGCCTGACAGTTATATTGAAGGTGGCCTCGGTATTTATAAAAGAATATACCTTGGAACAACAGGACTTGCAGTTACCCCCGGAATAGACCTGTCATATAGATACCTCCAGTTTACCGGAACAGGCGGCGATAAGCTGACCATAGGCGCCGTAACAACAACACCCCATGTGGGTGTCGTTTACAACATTTCCGCAAACTTTGAAATAAACGGAGAAATCGGCTACCCTGTCAATGTATCTTCCGACACAACATACACAGACATATGGGGCATCCAGTACACCGGAACTGCCCAAACAGAAGGTGGTGTAAACTTCTTTATAGGTGCATCCTACCACTTCGGGATAGTGGGCAGTCTGTCTAAACTTTACTCTGAACCGCCTTCCTGCAGGAGAACAAAATGAAAAGATTGTTCCATATCCTGTTGTTACTAATTTTTATACCTGTAAACGCTTCTGCCGGCCTCTATGCCGGCAGAATAACTAAAACAGAAGGCCGCGTTAAAATTCTTACCGACGACAATCTGAGGGGAGAAATAGTTAGAACAACACCCGAAGAGATACCAGTAAACTCACGAGTAAAAACCTACAGAAAATCAAAAGCTTTTGTGATTCTTTCAGAAAAAACACACATTGTATTACTGGAAAAAAGCGTCCTATTTATAGAAAACAGCAAAACTATCGATCAGGAAAATGGAACAATTCTGTACAAAATCAAAAAATACGGCGGAACATCAGGCATAACAGTTAAAACACCTGTTTCTATAATAGGTGTAAAAGGTACCATGTTTGCCGTAACTGTAAACAGGCAAAATGCAGACATTTTCCTCAAAAAAGGTTCTCTATCTATAAGATCACCTGAAAAAGAATTTGAAGTATATAGATTAAAAACTCTTAAAGAATTTAGCGATTTTCAAAAAGAGTTTAAACAATACCAAAACAGAACTATGGAAGAATTTAAAAATTACAAGAAAAAAATTCAGGAGGAATTTTTATTCTATACCAGAGAATTTGTGCTTCCTCCAGGAAAAAGTGTATCCATAAAAGGAAACAAAGTTTACATTAAAGACACTATTCCTGAAGAAATAGAAGAGAACTTCAAATTATTTGAATATTTTGGGGGGTCACAATGAAGAAAAAAGTAACCTTGCTGTTAGTTGGTTTGCTACTATCAACATCATGTGCATCAACAGGGAAACAGCTCTGCCGTATGCCAAACACCGTTGAACCTCTCTCAAGAGAAGCACAATTTGTTGAGTCTTCAAGTACTGCAGAATACATCATCTTGGCCACGGGAAAAGGCTGCACGGTAGATCAGGCAAGAAACGACGCCAGAAAAGCAGCCATATGGTTTGTTCTCTTTGGTGGTGATAGGCCACTACTGCAGACATCAAAAGAGAGAAGAAAGGCAAAAGCTATACTGGGAGAAATTTTAAGAAATCCTCAGAATTATATAAGATGGGAAAGCGAACCAAAGTCAAAAAGGAAAGAAGGTCCTTACATCGTAATGTCTTTCCTGTTCAAAGTAGATGTGGAAGCCCTAAAGCAAAAGCTCCTTGACGAAGGCGTATTAGAGGCAACCGAAGAAATATCTGAAGAAGTTGGACTACCGTTCATTGCCGTCCTTCCAGCATCAAATGATGAGTTTTCAAAATTCGCGGTAACGGTAATTGAAGAATACCTTCAGGACAGAGATTACGAAGTTTACGTGCCGGAAGGAAACGAAAAGATTGACAAGATAATTAAAACTGTTGCAGCCCTTGAAGGAAAAACTGATCCGTACTACATGGAAGCGATGCAGGCTGGAAGTGACATTTTCGTAAAAGTGAAAACATCCGTGTGGAAAGTAAACAAATACGGGAGAACATTCCTTAAAGCATCAGCAGAGGCGAAAGCCTACGAAACAGCTACAGGAAAGCTCCTTGGTGCTTCAACAGGATTTTCACCAGAAAGAAATGTAACATCGCCTGAAGCAGTTGTTCAGGAAGCGACAAACGACCTTGCAGACAAAATTACACTCCAGATAAGAAAGGCATGGATCAAAGAAACAAGAAAAGGAAAACCTTTCAAAGTCGTAGTTTTCTCCTCAGAGGATCAATTTAGAGACGTTGACAGAAGCCTTTACAGACTGTTTAGAAAACTTTCAAGGAGACCCATTAAACGTTTAGCTTCAGGAAAATCGGCAACAACCTACGTTGTGTATGTAAAAGACATACCAAACGCTTATGAACTCTTTATGAAACTTGAAGACATGTATTCTGGACCTGGAAAATTGGAAAAAGTTCTTGATACAGGTTCTCTCCTCATCATCAAAGCCGGTTCTGGTGATACAGATATAGAAATTGAATAATCCTCTGCCCCCGGCCGGGGGCAGTTTCAATCCTCAAATTTCCTATTAGTTGCCCTGCCTAAAAAAGTTAGTATATTTAAACCAACAAAAGTAAAATATCTGGAGGAAAAGATGAAAATAGCCGTTCCTGTAACTGAAGATAGAAGAGAAGCAGAAGTTACAGAATTTGGAAGAGCACCGTTTTTTGCGATCATAGAGGAAAATAATGTTAAGTTTGTTAAAAATCCGGGTAGTGAAACTTCAAGCGGTGCTGGTGTAAAGGCCTCCCAATTTATAATTAATGGCGGTGTTGAGAAAGTTATCCTTAAAAAGCCTGCCGGTCCTCACGCTTCATCGGCATTGGAACAGGCAGGCATTGAAGTCGAAGTAAGAGAGGGACTGAGAACGTTAAATGAAGTTCTTTAAGTTTTCATAAACCTTTTTTACAGCTAATGAAAACGGAGACTCGGGGAAAATCTCTACTGCAGGTTTTCCCCCTAACATTGCATTTACGACATTCTTATCGTACGGTACATATCCGATAATTTCGGCATCTGCCTCCTTAAGAAATTCTTCCACTACCGGAACAAAACCAGGATGAACGTCAAATTTGTTTATCACCCCTACCCTTTTTAAACCAAAATGATCAAGCACCTTTATCAATCTTTTAGCATCGGAAAGGGAAACTTCCGTAGGTTCAACAACCACAACAACGATATCACTTCCGTTAACACTCGCTACAACTGAACAACCTATACCAGCTGCAGCATCAACCACGATCAAATCCTTATCAAAAGACTCTGCCAATTTCTTTGCCTTAAATACGAGCTTACCTGAATTGGGGCGTCCAGGAAACAGCTGAGCAGAAACGAGATCAAAACCGTAAACGGTCTTACCCCACTTAACAACGCCGGGCACCGTCTCTTTAAAAAAGATCACAAAGTCGTGGGGACAGACGATAGAACAAACATTACAACCTTCACACAAGTCCTCATTCACGCGATAAACCTTTCCGTCCCTCTCTATACACTCGTAGGGACAGTGCCTTGCACATAAACCGCAACCGTTACACCTATTGTCATCTATGACGGCAATTCTTTCACCAGAAAGAGGCTCTTCCCCTTCCCAATCTTTAACGTTTAAAAGTATATCAAGGTTTGGAGTATCAGCATCAGCATCAACAGCAACCAACTCAATGTCTTTACCAAGTAAATAGAGAAGAGAAGCCGTTATAGACGACTTGCCAACGCCTCCCTTACCACTTGAAACAGTTATTTGCATGCTTCCTCCAAAATTCTATCCTTCAGCTCTTTAAAAACCTCCGCTTCCGGCAGATCAGTTTTAACAATGGGCCTGTTCTCAAAGTAACTTTTCATAACATTTTCACTGTAAGGGATTCTTCCAATTAGTTTTACCCCGTATCTATCACATAAACTCTCAACGACAGACTCATCACCGGTACCGCTTCTATTAATAACAACAACCGTCCTTCTCTCCAGCCGTTTCGTCACTTCAAGAATTTTTTCTAAATCCCTTACCCCAAAAGGCGTTGGTTCTGTAACAGCAACAACAACATCAACACCTTCAAGAGCTTTAAAAATACTGTTGCCAGCCCCAGCAGCCGTGTCAAATATTAGCTTCTCATACTTACCAACAGCATAACGCCTCGTCTCAAGCAAAACCCTGTAGGTCTTTTCTTCTCCTTCAAGAAGTTCCCCTGTAATTAGGGGAAAGCCGTAAGGTGTCAAATTTTCATAGATTCTTCCAACAAACTTTCCACCCTCTTTTATTGCCTCCTCAGAAGGACAGATAAGTTTACAGCCTCTACAACCACCACAAAGTTCAGGTATAAGAATAGGTTTACCATCCCTTCCACTTATTATTGCACTGTCGTGACACGCATCAAGGCACCTTCCACAGGCAAAACAGGCATCGTGGTTAAAAACCGGCTGAAACAGATTCACATCCTTAACCTTGACAAGTTCCGTTGAAAGAAGAATGTGGTCATCCGGTGCTTCAACATCAAGGTCAACAAGTGCAAAATACTCAAGAAGAACCGCTATATTCGTAGAAACGGTAGATTTACCGGTTCCGCCTTTTCCGCCGGAAAACGCTATTATCATTAAGGAAACCTCCACCAAACTTTATTAGTATTTACAAACCGGACGGTAAAAAAATTTTTACGCTGTAATCCGGGCAACAACATCTCTAAGCGTTCCTGAAGCACCTGTAACTGCTTCTATACCAAACTGTTTAAAGAAAAGCTTCGCCTTTTCTCCCATTCTGCTGGCAATTATCATGTTAACGTTCTTTTCCGCAAGCATCCTTGGAATCTGGCCTGCAGCATGCTCAATAGCAGGATTCGGGAAAATGGAAAGGTTAATATCTTCTCCTTCAACATCTATGATCGCGAAATAGGGGGCATGGCCAAAGTGCTCACAAATAGTTGAATCCAAACCGTTATCCTCGTTAACAGGGACAGCTATACGCATCCTTAACCTCCAAAAATTTTATTTGTCTTTACGTATTAATTAATACTATAACTTCTGAACGTCAACAACAAGGGAAAAAAAAGGACTATGCCTCTTCTATATAGTAAAAAATAGATATTGACTTCATGTAAAAATTTTGTAAAAATAGCTTTCGGAACGCTAATATTTAGCAAAGGGAGAAAAGGTTATGGTTTTTTCCTGGCTTCACCTTGCAGTTATACTCTTCATGGTTGGTGGATTGGCATTTGGTGCTGGCCCCTTAATGGCATCAACACTTTTATCCCACAAGATTAAAGATGAACTTTTATATACAACTTACGAATGTGGTATGGTACCTCACGATAATGCCTGGGGAAAGTTTGGCATCAACTACTACTTCTACGCCCTTATCTTTTTAGCCTTTGATGTGGACGTTCTTTATCTGTTTCCGGTTGCTGTTTTCTACCCGGAAGCACCGGGAATTGTTCCGTTTATAGACGTTCTAATATTTGTAGGAGTGCTTGGAGCCGCGGTTATATACTTCCTTAAAAAAGGAGTTTTTACATGGCCGAAAAAGATAAACATACAATAGAACCAATGATAAAACCGGAAGTTGTTCCACCAGTCGTTCAGTTTGCAGTAGCTGAAAAGTTTATTGAAATGTGCCGTTCTCTATCAATATGGCCGATGGCTTTTGGTCTTGCCTGTTGTTCCCTTGAGATGATGGCTGCGGGAATGTGCAGATTTGACCTTGCAAGATTTGGTTCTGAGGTTTTTAGACCTTCACCAAGGCAGGCTGACCTTATGATAGTCCCTGGAACCATTTCCAAGAAAATGGCACCTGCTATCGTTAGATTGTACGAGCAAATGCCTCATCCAAAGTGGGTTATAGCGTTTGGAAGCTGTGCTATATCAGGTGGACCTTTCGTTTTCAAAGGTCAGTACGGCATAATAGAGGGTATAGACAAACTTATTCCCGTTGATGTATATGTTCCGGGATGCCCACCAAGGCCTGAAGCACTCTTTGAAGCAATCTTTAAACTCCAGGAACTCATAAGTGGCAAACGCTGGTGGCCAGAACCTCCAAAGGAGGATAAATAATGGAAAAACTCCTTGAGGGAATTGATATAAAAATCATTGAAGACGATAGACTAAAGGGAAGCAAAAAACAAATTCTCATAGAACCGCAAAACATAAGAGAGGTCACACAGCGGTTCAGAGAAAACGGTTACTTTCTTGAAGACGTAATGGCAATGGAATTTAAAGAGTGTTTCCACCTGCTCTACAGATTTAACCATTTTGAAAATCCTGGAACAGTAACAGTAAGAACATCCATAGATAAAGAACCGGGTGAAATAGAATCTATTTCCGATATATATCCCGGTGCTCTGTGGCATGAAAGAGAGGTGTACGAATTTTTCGGCATAAACTTCAAAGGACACCCGGATCTAAAGCCACTGCTTCTCCCTGCTGAAGATTTTGAAGGAAAGCCTCTCAGAAAAGACGAGAAGAGTGCAAAATCGATTAAAGATATTTTCCCGATGTTCTTTGAAAAATCAGAGCAGGAAGAATCTGAAAGTAAAGAGGAGCAATCCTGATGGAATTCTGGAAAGAAGACTTTTACTCAAGAAAGTTTGCTGAGAAAAAGAGAGACGATACGATAATCGTTAACATGGGACCTCAGCACCCGGCAACACACGGTGTGTTGAGAGTTTTAGTGGAACTTTATGGTGAATATATCGTACGCAGCGAATGTGTTCTTGGATACCTGCACAGAATGCAGGAAAAGATGGGAGAGGTAAAAACCTATCCTCAGTTTTATCCAAACACCGGAAGGCTCGATTATGCACATGCCTTGGCCTGGAACTGGGCATACGTGGGAGCCGTTGAAAGATTAGCCGGCATAGAAGTCCCGGAAAGGGCAGAATATATAAGAGTCATCACCACTGAACTTAACAGAATAGCATCTCACCTGCTCTGGTGGGGCGTCTATCTCCTCGACCTTGGAGCATTCACACCCGTAATGTACGCTTTCGAGGACAGGGAAATTCTCCTTGACATCCTTCAGAGAGTCACCGGTTCAAGATTAACATACACTTACTTCCGCTTCGGTGGCGTATTTCAGGATATCGACTCAAAGTTCATAGAACAGACAAAAAACTTCTGCAAAAGAATGCGCTCAAGGCTGAACCTTTACAGAGACTTTGTAACGGAAAATATCATTTTCAGAAAAAGGGTTGAAGGCGTAGGTGTTTTCTCAAAAGACTTGATAACCAAGTACGGCGCAACAGGACCGGTAGCCAGAGGTTCAGGTATAAACTACGACGTTAGAAAAGCAGAACCTTACGGTGTTTACGACAGATTTGACTTTGAAATTCCAGTGGAAGAATCGGGCGACTGTCTTGCAAGATACACGGTTAGAATGAGAGAGATAGAGCAGAGTCTAAATATTATAGAACAGGCTATAGAAGGGCTTCCTGAAGGAGATTTCCGCAACAAAAAAGCACCTAAAATCCTCAAACCTCCTCCAGGAGAAGCTTATTTCTCCGTTGAAAGTGCAAGAGGAAAGGTAGGTATCTATGTTGTAAGCGACGGAGGGTTGAATCCCTATAGGGTAAAATTGCGTTCTCCAACTTATTCAAACTTGAGCCTGCTGAATGAGGCATCTGAAGGAATGCTACTTGCAGACTATGTTGCAACACTTGGAAGTTTAGACCTTGTTATTCCGGAGATAGACAAATGAGTGGAATAATGGGAACACCGTTTCTAAAAATCGTTGCTGGGCTCGTTGTGGTCCTTATGTTTATAGGGCTAAACGCAATCCTGTTAGGTTACGGCGAAAGAAAAATATCCGGATTTATTCAGAGAAGACTCGGACCTTACGCCGTGGGACCTCACGGAATCTTTCAGATGATGGTCGATATGGTAAAACTCATGACAAAGCAGCTTGTAACGCCGAAGCAGGCTGACAAATACCTATACTGGGCTGCTCCTCTCATAGCCTTTATGGCGGTTCCGGTACTTTTCATAGCAATTCCCTTCAGCCCAACATTTACAGTTTTAGACGTTAACTTGGGAATCGTTTTAATACTTGCATTCGCGGGACTTAACGTTCTCGCCCTCTGTATAGGTGGCTGGGGTTCGAACAACAAGTGGTCTCTCCTTGGAGCCGCCCGTTCAGTTTCTCAATATATAGCATTCGAAGTACCTATACTTCTTGTGGCCCTGGCCATAGCTATGATGACAGGGACACTAAACCTTTCTGAAATAGTTAATCAGCAGGGAAATTTCCCCTGGCAGTGGAATATAGTGGTTCAGCCGTTAGCATTTGTAATCTTCTTTGTAGCATCACTCGCAGAGATGAACAGAGTACCTTTCGACCTTCCTGAAGGTGAAAGTGAACTAACGGCAGGTTACAACACAGAGTACGGCGGCATGGGTTTTGGACTTTTTGTGCTTGCAGAATATACCCACGTTGTAGTTGCATCTTCAGTAATGACCGCTCTTTTCCTTGGTGGATGGAAGGGCCCGTTCCTTCCGGGCATATGGTGGTTTCTTTTAAAAATGTACTTGCTCTGCTTTATCATAATATGGATAAGATGGGCATATCCAAGGGTTAGATTCGACCAACTACTCAACCTGAGCTGGAAGTATCTAATCCCGGCAGGCATACTAAATCTTCTTGCAACGGCATTTTTAGTAAAACTTTTCTAAAACTGGAGAGGAAAAAGTGGCTCTGGCACAGGATATAAAAGAGTTTTTAAAAGGAATTAAAAGCCTTTTTGTAGGTATGAAAATAACAGGTGAATACCTCATCAAGCCGAAAGTGACAGTAAACTATCCATGGGAAACTGTTGGAAAAGAAGGTCTCGAAGGTTTCAGGATGGTAATTCAGCTTGTTCCCGTTCCACCCAGCGGGAATAAGCACAAATGTGTTGCCTGCGGTATGTGTGCAAGGAGCTGCCCTTCAAATTGCATAAAACTTGATGTAAAGCAGACAGTTGAAGAGATTGAACTGCCAGACGGCAAAAAGAAAAAAAAGGTCAACAGAGAACTTCAGGGATTCTACGTTGACTTTTCTCTGTGCAGTCTGTGTGGATTGTGTGTTGAATCCTGTCCAACTAAAACACTCCAGTTTTCAAACTATCCGTATATCGTGGGAACAAGCAGGGACGATTTCGTTTACAACCTTCTTGAAGATTTCAAGAAAAGATACGGAGAGGAAAAATGATAGAACAACTTGCCGGATACGCAGCTTTTGGAATTTACATATTTATAATCTTAGCCGGCGGTGCACTTGCCATATTCAGCAAGAATCTCGTAAGGTCTCTCGTTGGTCTCATTGTAACACTGTTTGGCGTGGCAGGGATGTACCTTCTTATGGCAGCACCATTTATGGCATTAATGCAGATAATGATATACGTAGGTGCTGTAAGTGTCTTAATATTCTTCGCAATAATGCTTACAAAAACAGACTGTGAAGCAAAATTTGATATCAAAAGACTCTTAAAAAGTGCCGTTCCTGCAGGCATTGCCGCTGCAACAATGGTTTTGACAATTGCAAGGAGTAGAATAAACTTCACGCTCCCACAAGAAGTTAGCTTAAAAGTCATTGGAAAAGCTCTTTTAACAACATACATGCTTCCTTTTGAGCTTATATCCATAGTTCTTTTTGTAGCTATGGCAGGTGCCGTGGCTCTCGGATTTGAGAGAAGGAGGGAAAAAGAATGATTCTCTCACCACTTACAATGTTCCAGCTTACAGGTGCTCTGCTCTTTTTCATAGGTGCCACATGTATGGCATTTAAAAGAACATTTATAGGGATGTTAATCGGTGTTGAGATAATGCTGAACGGCGCAGGGTTATCTCTTGTTGCCTCTTCACAATTAACAACAGCTGACAGCGCTACAGGCCAGATAGGTGCACTACTCATAATGGGCCTTGCAGCTGCAGAAGCAACGCTCGTCCTCGCAATAGCTCTAATCGTCTATAGAAGGTTTAAAACTGTAGAATCTGAAAAAGTTGCAACTTTGAGAGGTTAAGGGATGAAAGAATTTGTCGTTAGTGCACAGATGGTGATTCCGTTAATCCTGACAGGTATAGCACCCCTACTTATAGTGTTTATGAGAAAAGATCCGAACAGAAGAGAAATGGTATCCTTTATCATTGCCATTTTAACTTTCCTATCGGTAATATCCCTTGTTCCTCCGGTGTTAAACCATAAGGTTCTCATATACAAGATTTCCGAATTAATACCGGGTATCTCTTTTAAGCTTGCCGTTGACGGAATGAGTCTCCTGTTTGCCATTGTATCCTCATTCCTCTGGATATTCGCTACAAGCTACAATATAGGTTACATGCGCTCCTTAAAAGAACACGCACAGACCCGCTTCTTTGCATTTTTTGCACTCGCCATATTTGGCGCTTTAGGTGTAGCATTCAGTGGCAACATTTTTACCATGTACTTTTTCTATGAAATAATCACTGTAGCTACTTTCCCCTTAGTTGGTCACGAACAGACAGAAACGGCTTTAGAAGGTGCAAAGAAATACCTTATCTACCTTATGGGTACCTCCAAACTCTTCTTGCTTCCGGCGATGATACTTACCTACGTTTATGCCGGAACACTTGATTTTAACCTCATGGACCTTGCCCACGGTATATTCCCCACAACCACACCTCACTGGATAATGGTATTAACATACGCACTTTACATAGCAGGTATCGCAAAAGCTGCCATTATGCCGCTACACAACTGGCTTCCATCCGCTATGGTTGCACCAACACCGGTATCTGCACTTCTACACGCGGTTGCCGTTGTTAAAGCCGGCGTTTTCTCAATCGCAAGAGTGGTTCTCTGCGTGATGGGAACAAATGCGATGCACAGACTACACCTTGACATACCGAGTGCCTACCTTGCATCATTTACAATTCTCGTTGCTTCAATAATAGCTCTAACAAAAGACGACCTAAAAGCAAGGATTGCATACTCTACAATAAGCCAGCTTTCATACATAGTTTTGGGTGTGGTTCTGCTGGCTCCTGCAGCAATACAGGGAGGACTTTTTCACATTGCTGCACATGCTTTTTCTAAAATTACCCTATTTTTTGCTGCCGGTGCCATATATGTAGCTGCACATCTTAAAAAGGTGAGTCAGCTTTCGGGCGTAGGCAGAAAGATGCCAATAACATTTGGTATGTTTGGCCTTGCAACTATAAGCATGATCGGCCTTCCGCCGGCAGTCGGTTTTGTAAGTAAGTGGTACTTGATAGAAGGTGCTTTAAACATCCATCAGGTTATTTTTATGGTTGTTCTGCTTATCAGTGCCCTCTTCAACGCTGCTTACTTTGTACCAATCGTTTATAAAGGTTTCTTTGAAAAGCCCAAACCCGGAATTGAAATAGAACATATATCGGAAGCACCGTTAACAATGGTCATACCTTTAACAGTTACAGCCATTGCATCTTTACTACTTGGTATTTACCCTTACTTCTTCCTCAACCTTATTCAGACGCTCTGGAGGTAAGAAATGGACATGGTTAAAGTTTTGGAAACCCTAAGGGATAACAGTCACAAACTGAAACTGCTCTGGTGGGCATTTTTAGCCCTGACAGTTGTTCTAAATATCTTCATAAAGCCACACCATCCCCATTTCGAGTGGGAAAAGATTCCCGGAGCGTGGGGTATTTTTGGACTCGTATTTTCAATAACAATCATCTTAGTTATGAAGAAGGTTATTTATCCACTAATAAGCCGTCCAGAGGGGTACTATGAGTGCTAATTTCATACATCCTGCAATATTTTTCTTTCTGCTGGCAGTAATTGTACCTATCCTTGGAAAGGATAGACATCACATATGGAAGTGGTTTCTACCTATTCCCGGCGTACTTGCACTTATCATAAGTATGTCAATGAAGCCGGGAATTTATGAGCTTGGGCATTACCTTGGCTACACGCTAACTGCACGTGTTTCGACACTTTCACTTATATTCGCAAACATATTTGCCATTGAAGCCATAATTGCAATGGTATTCTCAATGCATGTAAAAAATCCATGGCACCACGTTGCCGCTGCAACGTACGTAGGCGGTGCCATCGCCTGTATCTTTTCTGCAGATTACCTAACACTTTACATATTCTGGGAACTGATAGCAGTCGCTTCTGCATTTCTCATCTGGCTAAATGAAGACCTTGACTGTGCGCCTGTTGTTGCGTTTAGATACTTACTCTTCCACATCGTTTCCGGTCTGTTCCTCCTCGCTGGGATAATGCTCAGATATAAATACGTTGGTAGCTTTGACTTTTCTACCATAGATATACACCACCTTGCCGCTTACGACTGGCTAATCCTTATAAGTTTTGCCATTAATGCGGCAATAGTTCCCCTACACGCATGGATTCACGACGCTTATCCGCGTTCAACAGTAACGGGTATTACCTTCATGAACGCTTACACCACAAAGACAGCCGTCTTTGCACTGGCAACGGTATTCCCCGGTATGTATCTGCTGGCCGTTGCAGGAACAGTTATGACTATATTCGGTGCCGCCATGGCACTTATTGAAAACAATGCAAGAAAGATTCTCACATACCATATTATCTCTCAGGTTGGCTATATGGTTGCCGGAATAGGAATAGGTAACTCTTTAGGATTTAACGGCGGTATTGCCCACGCCTACGCAGATATTCTATTTAAAGGTCTGCTATTTATGGGCGTAGGCGTAATCATAGAGGCTACAGGAAGGAGAAAACTTACAGAAATGGGCGGACTTGCCTACAAACTTCCGTGGGCAATGATCTTCTACATGGTGGGGGCCCTTTCTATTTCAGGTGCACCGCTGTTTGCCGCGTACGTTACAAAAACAATGGTCATAGCAGGTGCAGCTGAAGAGCATATGAAAATACTTGCCCTTGGACTTGAAGTTGCTGCTGTCGGTACTTTCCTTTCTGTTGGTCTTAAACTTCCATACTTTGCATTCTTCCACAAGAAGGAATTTGATGGTGAAGTTAAACCTGTTCCAAAAAACATGTATGTCGGCATGGCAATGGCGGCATTTATGTGCATCCTTGTAGGTTCATATCCTCATTACCTTTACCATATGCTTCCGATCCAGCCTGTCGAATACCATCCTTACACGGCTTTTCACGTTCTTTCCACACTACAGCTCCTTGGATTTACAGGTCTTGGATTCTACCTGCTGAGGAAAATTGTCAAACCTCACGACAAAATTATCCTTGACCTTCAATATCTCTACTACGACTTTGTTAAATGGCTCATGATGATATTTGCAGACTTTGTAGCTTCAATAGACAGTTTCTGGTCAACGCTCTACAAGAAACTTGGTGTTGCTTTTCTAATTACAGTTTCTCAATTTACATCCATATTTGACAGGGGCGTCATTGACGGTATTGTTGACGGAAGTGCAAAGGCCGTTGAAAAAAGTGGTGGCATTTTAGGCAACCTACAGAGTGGAAACCTCAATGAGTACGTTGAGTATGCTCTAAGCTTTGGATTTGCAATAATACTGATTCTTTACTTTATACTACATTAAAACGGAGTGGCACCAATGGTTCTAACTGCACTTATACTGTTTCCGATAGTTGCGGCGATAGTTATTCCCTTCTTAAAAGGGGAAAAGACAGTAAGGTTTTACACGCTGATAGTTGGACTGGTTGAGATAGGACTATCAATACCTCTTATAACAGGATTTAAACCGGGTGCAGGATTTCAGTTTGTAGAGAAAGTAAAGTGGATTCCTTCTCTTGGGCTTAACTATTACGTAGGTGTTGATGGTATAAGTATTTTAATGATTCTGCTAACTGTGTTTCTTCTTCCCCTTACAGTTCTCTGTTCCTGGACCTACATAAAGAAACGTGTGAAAGAATTTCACGTAGCACTTTTGCTGACCGCAGCTGCATGTATCGGACTGTTTTCCGTCCTTAATCTGGTTCTCTTTTACATATTCTGGGAAGCAATGCTCATTCCGATGTTCCTTATCATTGCCGTTTGGGGTGGACCGCGAAAGAAATACGCTTCCATAAAGTTTTTCCTCTACACATTAGCTGGAAGTGTTCTTCTACTCGTTGCCATCATTGCATTCTACAAAAGTGCCGGAACCTTTTCCATTCCTGAACTTATGAAACACAAATTTGGTTTAACTTTTCAGATATTTACGTTCCTTGCCATGGCTCTTGCCTTTGCTATAAAGGTTCCAATGTTCCCATTCCACACATGGCTACCTGCTGCCCACGTTGAAGCACCGACAGCAGGTAGTGTTATTCTTGCTTCTGTTCTCCTTAAAATGGGAACTTACGGATTCTTAAGACTCTGTTTACCCCTTGCACCAGAAGCAAGCGTCACACTTGCACCTCTTATGGTGGTTCTTTCTGTAATTTCAATCATTTACGGCGGCTTTGTAGCGTTAGGACAGACAGATATTAAAAAGCTTATCGCTTATTCTTCTGTAGCTCACATGGGATTTGTAACGTTAGGTATTTTCATGTTTAACTTAAGGGGTGTTGAAGGTGCACTTATGCAGATGCTTAACCACGGCATTACAACAGGTGCCCTCTTTATGCTGGTTGGTGCACTTTATGAAAGAAGCCACAGCAGAGAAATAGAAGATAACCTGGGGCTTTCAAAGTACATGCCCATTTACATGGGGTTTTTCCTCCTTTTCGCACTGTCTTCATTTGCGTTTCCCGGGACAAACAGTTTCGTTGGTGAAATGTTAGTTCTTATAGGAACCTTTGCAAAAGATGTACCTCTTGGACTCGCAGTTATTCCGGGTGCGCTCCTTGCGGCAGCTTACATGCTTAGACTCACTTTAAAGCTTGCATGGGGCGAACCTTCAAAAGCAAAAGAGTGGAAGGATCTAACTTTAAGGGAAATCGTAATGTTGCTACCCCTTGCATTCTTTGTAATTTATATAGGTGTTGCTCCGGGCATCTTCCTCAAAACGATAGACCCGTCTATTAAAACTCTCATCACTCACGTAGAGAAAAATTCTAACGGAAAACTTATAAATAAACATACCATTCCTTCTTACGGAGAGAGGCAATGAACGGAATAGTAATGCTTTTACCTGAGCTGTTTCAGCTTTTAATAGTTATAATTCTGTTTTTAGTTGCTCTTGGCAAAGAAAAAAGGAAATTTTCCTGGTTACCGTTCCTAACAGGAACATGCGTTGTCGTTACCGCTGTCTCACTTTTTAACTCCGGACTTATGTTCTACGGAACTTATAAAATAGATATGCTATCTCAATTTTTTAAACTACTAATAACAATTGGATTTTTTATAGTCTCTCTCCTCCATGTGAAAAGTATAGATGAAAACCGCAGAGCAGATTATTTTTTACTAATCTCTATAAGCGTTCTTGGACTCATGATGCTCTCTTCTTCTGTAGAACTTATAACTATATACATCTCTTTAGAAATCGCTTCATATGCTCTCTATGCTATAGTTCCCCTGAGAGCTGAAAGTAAAGAAGCAGCTGAAGCTGGCATAAAATACATTCTATTTAGTGCGGTTATGACCGCCGTTTCACTTTACGGTCTTTCCTTCATCTATGCTGATGCCCACACAACGATGCTTTCCCAGTTTAAAAATATTGGATGGACCTTAACGGCCCATCCGATGGCAACATTTGGAATAACACTATTCTTAGTTGGATTCCTGTTTAAATTGGCATTGTTCCCGTTCCACTTTTGGGCACCTGATGTTTATCAGGGAATGGCAAACGAAACTGCAGCCTATGCAACAACACTTCCAAAACTTGGAACAATAGTGGTGCTCATAAGACTTCTTGGGGCAGTTTACCCATCAGCAGCCGTTGCATCGGTTCTTGCGGTATTCGCTGCACTTTCAATGACAATAGGTAACATTACTGCTCTCGTTCAGGATGATGTTAAAAGAGTTCTTGGATACTCTTCTGTCGCCCATGCAGGTTACATGACAGTTGCTCTTCTCATTCAAACAAAAGAAGCACTGGCAAACGTTGCATTTTACGCAGCGGCCTACATGTTTATGAATCTTCTTGCCTTTTGGGTTATATGTAAACTCTCTGACGGCAAGAATCTTACCTTTAAGGATTTTTCAGGGCTCTATAAAAGAGCACCGATTCTTGCATTCGCCGTAACAATTGCTGCAATGGGACTGATAGGACTTCCACCTACAGGAGGATTCATAGGAAAGTTCTTCCTCCTTACAGGTGCATGGGGTAAGGGATTTGACTGGCTTATTATTGTAGCGGCTCTTAACACAGCAGTAGCAGCCTATTACTATCTGAAGTTTATCCGCTTCTCATACACAGAAGAGAGTGAAACAGAAGAAAAAGTAAATACGTCACCGATTGACTCTACCGTAGCGGTCATACTGGCCGTAATTGTACTTGCAATAGGAATTATTCCATCACCAATTTATCAAATGGCGTTAAAGGCTACAGGCATACTAAGGTGAGGGAAATCCTCACCTTTTATTTTTCCCAATCGTAAGTTTCAAGAATTGAAAGTGCCTTATAATCCGTTAAATCAAGCTGTATAGGTGTTATTGAGACAAAACTGTTTTTTACGGCCCAGTAGTCTGTTCCTGGTTCCGCTTTCCAGTTCGGTTCTTCCCCTCCTATCCAGTAGTAACTCCTTCCCCAGGGATCTTTTCTCTCTTCTACCTTCTCACTGTAAGCTTTCTTGCCCTGTCTTGTCATTTTGATTCCCTTTATTTTTTCTAAAGGAAGGTTTGGAATGTTCACATTTAAACAACATCCCTCCGGAAGCCCTTTCTCCGCGACCTTAAGTGTAATCTTCCTTGCATATTCAGCCGCTGCAGTCCAGTGAAAATCGGTAAAAGCGGCAAGGGAAAAAGCAATAGAAGGAATACCTAAAAGTGCACCTTCCATAGCAACAGAAACGGTACCTGAATAGGTTATATCCTCACCAAGATTGGGCCCCCTGTTAATACCACCAATAATCATATCGGGGCGTTTCCCGTTCATAACGGCATGTACACCTATGTAAACGCAACTCGTGGGTGTACCATCAACGGCGTACCACCTATCCGCCACTCTTTCACACCTTATCGGTCTGTGAAGCGTCAAAGCCCTGCCAACGGCACTCCTCTCTCTATCAGGTGCAACAACGACAACATCAGCAAATGTGGAAAGCGCGTCGTACAGGGCTTTCAAACCTTCAGAACGAATGCCGTCATCGTTTGAAAGTAGAATCTTCATCATAAAACCTCACTTTATTATAATTTCACAGAAATCATAAATATATATCCTCTAAGCTAAAATTAAATCTAATGCATATTTACCCTGCAAAATAGACTCAGAATTTGAGATAATATATGATACAAATGGAGGCTTGCATTGAAGGCATTAATAGTCGATGATGTTCTTTTTACAAGGCTCGTTATGGAAGAGGCGTTAAAGATTTTAGAATCAAAGAGGGAAATTCATTTTGACATCCTTGACCAGGCGGCAAGCTACAGGGAAGCTATCAAAAAATTGAGCAAAGGAGATTATGACATTGTCATAACAGATATAAAACTAAAAGACGGTCTCGGTATAGAACTTGCAAAGCATATAAAAAGAAAATATCCTGGAACTTTAGTAATAGCTTTGACGATGTATCCAGAAGAATACAAAAAACATAAAGATATCTTTGACGAATTCCTTAAAAAGCCCATATCTTCAGAGGAATTAGAAGAGAAGTTAGAAAAGATATTCAAATAAGGAGAAGCAGGAATGCTTGAAATAGAAAAAGTTCTCTTTCTTGCTCTTAAAGCATTTCACCCATGGGAAATATCTATTAAACTTCCGGAAAGTGAGGGTGCAATATATGTCGAAAACAAAATGATCGTTGCTGCCGAACTTAAAAAGAAAAATAAAACACTAAAAGATTTTGAAGCATTCAAAGAAATAATAAAAAGGAGAAGAGAGATAGAAAAATTAGACATATTCCCATTAAGAAATAAAGTGGAAAATAGAATGTCCTGCGATATTTACTGTGTAATGCAAATGCTTGAAGAGATAGAAGCGATAACGCCCGGTGAAAAGAGCTGGATAGAAGAATTCCTTTTAAACCTCATTTCCCTTGACAGCAACTGGGTGGTTAACCTCCAGAGTGCAACTTTTAAAGGTAAACTATACTTAAAAGATAGAAAATACATAGATGCTTACTTTTTAGACAAAATAACAAAAGAAGTTTTCACGGGGAAAGAAGCTCTTAACAGAATTGTTAAGCACAGAAACGAAATCCAGACAGCAGAACTACAACCCATGAAGGAACCCTGTCAGGAAAAGTTCACCATTGGCTTTATGGACTTCTTTGAATTATTAAATAAAGACTAATATCATTTTTAATTTATGTTTCATGAAATCCTTGGAAATTTCTATAACTATAAACTATAATTACCCGTAAAATTTGCTCTAAACCTATTAGGAGGCCTGAATGAATATTATCAATTCAGCCCTTGTGCCTGCAATGAGATACAAACTTTCAAGAACCTTAAAGTTCCGAAAAGCTGTTGGCGAACCTCCAGCCGAGGACATGAACAGCAGGGGAAAAAAGCTTCTTTACATTCATGTTCCTTACTGTGAAGAAGTGTGTCCCTTCTGTTGTTTTAATAGCTACGATATAAACAAATACAGACATACAATAAAAGAGTATTTCGAAGCGGTAAAAGAAGAAATTAAAATGTACAGAGATCTGGGATACGACTTTAATTCTGCCTATGTAGGTGGAGGAACACCTACAACTGTTCCTGACGAACTGGCAGAAATACTTGAATTCATAAGAAAAGAATTCAACATTACAGAAATTTCTATCGAAGCAAATCCGAGGATTTCTGATGAAACTGTAAAAATCTTTCAGAACGCCGGACTTGATAGACTATCTATAGGCATTCAAAGTTTCAACAATCAACTTCTGAAAGAGATAGGTAGATACGAAAAATACGGAAGCGGCGAAGAAATCAAAGAAAGGGTAAAAGAAATAATCGGAAAGTTCAGAATTGTAAATCTTGATTTCATCTTTAACCTTCCAACACAAACACCAGAAATACTCAAATCAGACCTTGAAACAGCCATAGAACTTGGCGCCGATCAGATAACCTGTTATCCACTCATGGTGGCAGAACAGAACGTGAAAAACATTAAACAGATGGGGCAGGTTGATTACAATAAAGAAAGGTACATGTACTTTAACACTGTTCTTCCTGCAATGAGAGAAAAGTACATCCCTGCATCTTCATGGTGCTTCTCAAGAAAAAGAGAAGATAAGAAAATAGACATGATTGACGAGTACATTGTGGATTATCAGGATTACATAGGCGTTGGATGTGGCTCTTTCTCATTCGCAAATGGTTATGTAAACATGAACGCCTATACCATTCCTCTCTACATATCTCTCATAAAAGAAGGGAAATTTCCGACTATAATGCGCTCTTACAAGTTGGCTTTCAAAGACCACATGAGATACTACATGATGATGAGTCTCTTTGGAAGAAGGCTTAATAAAGAGAAATTTAAAGAGAGATTTGGTGTAGAGTACGAAAGAGCTCTCTGGTGGGAATCTAAATTTGTCAAACTCATGGGTATAGTAACGGAAGAGAGAGGTAACGTTTACACTACCGAAAGGGGTATGTATGCATTCCTAATAATGCTCAGGCAGTTCTTCGTATATGCAAATCGCCTGAGGTTTATCGGAAAGAAAGGTTCCGCTGAAATCGAAGCGGAACTTAGAAAGTTAATAAAAGAATCCGACAAAGCGTACTCCATTAGTGGATGAGAGGCTTAACCTCTCACCACTTTTACTATTAGGTCAACACCAAGGACAAGTATAAGAACAATATTTGTATCAAACATTAACTTAAATCCCTTTCCGTTCATTAACTTCAACGTCTCGTAATCGTTATAGAAATCCCTTCTATTTTTCGCAAGATTTATAAGTCTATAGACAGAAACAAAAAGGTATGCGATGGGAATCGTCGCAACTATTGAAAGTCCAAGATGGAGAAGATATACGGCACAGAAAATGAGTGTCATCAGATAAATATAGAGAGAAGCGATATAAACATTGGCCATAGTATCTTTTCCAAATCTGACTACAAGGTTTCTTTTTCCAGCTTTTTTATCAGGTTCATAATCGGGAAACTCCCTCAAAACTTTTTGTGCAAAAACAGAAATCATATAAGGCAGGGCCATCACAACTGGAAGCCATGAAAAGTGCCTTGTCTGAAACATGTAAGCTATGAGCGTCGGAGCAACCGCATTTGTAAAAGCTAAAACAATCTCACCAAGCCCTCTGTAGGCAAACTTAAAGGGCCAACCCGTATAACCGTACGCTATAAGAAAGAGAACAAAACAGAGAAAATAGAAATTCCACGAAAATCTGTATTTAAAAACAAACACCAGTCCCAACAGAACGGCAAGAATACCTGAAGCGTAAGCAATGAAAAGAGCCTCTTTGGGCGAGATGAGTCCTTCAACTAACACCTTTGAACCGCCTGTAAACTTTGACGGATTCTCACTATCCGTTTTTAAATCGGCAACGTCATTTTGAACGTAAACACACTCAACGGCAAGCATCAAAATAGAAAAACTTACAACAAAAAGACCTACATCGATATGCCGCTCATCCCATATGGCAACCACCGTCCCAAGGAGAAACGGATAGACCATCGTTAAAAATTTAAAAGGCTTTGACAATCTCACAAAAGCTCTCAACTTTTCTGTAAACGTCATACCACCACCCCTGATATTAAGTCACTTTTATTATAAAGGTTTAGTCCTATCATTCAAATCAGAAAAAAGAGTAAAATATCTCCGGAGGCAGAATGGAAGGCGTTTTTACGATAGAAGAACTGCAGAATCGGCTTCCCGATTACAGAGAAGTTGATGCCGTTACCTGTGCCACTTTTGCAATCGTTTCTGCCGTATCCCTTGTATTTGAATTTCCCTTTGCAGAACCAGGAAGGTTCAAAAAGGCTATAAAAGTTACAATAGACGGCGAAGAAACTCTAACTGGACCCGCTCCAAACGAAACACTTGGAATAGCAGATGGAATAGCCTCAAGGCCCCTCTTTGTAGAAAAACTTTTAAGCGGAAAAAG
This sequence comes from Desulfurobacterium sp. TC5-1, assembly GCF_000421485.1. NCBI lineage: Bacteria > Pseudomonadati > Aquificota > Aquificia > Desulfurobacteriales > Desulfurobacteriaceae > Desulfurobacterium > Desulfurobacterium sp. TC5-1. The sequence goes on from NZ_ATXC01000001.1 coordinate 1,376,990, forward strand.
CGTTAAAGCCATCGTTACAGCAGAAAAAATGGACGGTTCAACAGAAACTATTGAAAGAAACCTATCCCTTGAAGATTTTTCCTACACAAAACTCCTCTTCACCAGAGTGTGTGTCAAAAACTACATGGGTTTTGTATCGGATAAACCCGTAAAAACCATCTTCTCAGCAGAGAAACTGAATCCAGGTGAATTCACATTCTCAGGCTGCGGTGCGCTTAATCCCCTTGAACACTTCAAAGTAAAACCCGGTGAAAAAATCTTCATCGCAGGAACGGTAGGCATCGTTACAGGAAACGGAACAAGAAGCACACCTAAAAAACCAAACCTCTCGGTCATGTGCGATCTAAAAGACGTTAAGAAAGAGTACTTCGGTCTATTCAAAACAGGCGGAGGAACAGAATACTACGTAGGGTTAGGTATAAAAAAGTCAGTAGAAAGCCGTGAAGAGTATAAGAAACTCACAGAAAAGAGGCATGAAAACATCCCTCTTTTAGTGGCAAACGTTGTAGGAAGAAAACCTATAGCCACGCTAACTTACAGTGACGTCTGGAAATTTGACGATACCTTAAAATTTAACAGAGAAAAGTGCCAAAAGTGCAATCCCTGCCTTATAGAAGAACACTGTCCGGCAGAAGCGTTCTCAAAAGAAGAAGGATTTCTCACTAACTGTATGTTCTGCGGCAGATGTATCAACCTGTGTCCCTTCAACGCAGTAGAAGGAGATATTGGAACGGTCATGATAGATGGAAAAGAATACAAAATAACCTTCAGACAATCTTCTATCAAAAGAGCAAGAGAGATAGCACAGAAACTAAAAAACGGGTATGATTTTGATAAAATAGTTAAAGTTTAAAACATAAAGGGGGTAATAATGAAGGTACTGTTTCCAACAATCTTTGAAAAGTTTTCATTTGGAATTTTAAGAGAATTAATAAAACTCAGGAAAGCAGGACTTAAAGAGATTGTATTTCTTTATGTAATAGAACCTGAAAAGGTTATTGTTCCCAAAACAGGCGAACTGCTAAAAAGCGAATTGGAAAAGGAAAAACAGAAGGCAGAAGAGGGATTCAAAAAATGGCAGCTTCTCCTTGAGGAATACGGCATAGAGGCCTCCTACCACGTAAAAATGGGAAAAGCGGTAGAAAAAATACTTGAAACGGCGATAGAAGAAAATGCCGACCTTGTAATCTTAGGACACAGGAAGAGGAGAAGCTTCTTCGGAATCCTATTTAGCAGTCTCGGTTCAACGGCCCTCACCTTCATAAAAGTTACCGCGTTTCCTGTTCTTATATTTCCATCCACATTTAAAGAGCACGAAAAAGTAAGCATTTTTGAGAAGATAATCATAGCAACAGACCTGTCCAAAAACTCCTTTAGAATGATTGAGTATATCCTGAAATTCCAGCCGCTAATCGACGGAATAACTGTCGTTCACGTTCTCAAAAACGGAAGTGAAAGCACCGAAATAGAAGAAAAGCTTAAAGAGATAACAGACCACATAAAATCTTCCGGCGTTAAAAATGTATCCTATAAAATCCTGCGGAATGATGAACCGGCTGATGCAATACTTAACGAAGCCCAGAACGAAAATGCCACATTGATAGCAATGGGAATCATCGGAACCCACGAAGAAAAAAGGATGAAATACAACCTGTTCTGGTTTGGAAGTGTTGCCCAAAAAGTAACAGACGACGCTGACATTCCGGTTCTTCTTGTTCCTCCTGAAAGAGAGGCTAAAACGATAGAAGAACTAATAGAAGACGAGGAATAATATGGAACTTCTTGCTAAAAGCGGCTTTGTAGGATATGTTATTCTTTTTCTCTCCATCGTTACGCTTGGCGTGTTCTTGGAACGAGTCTTCTCTCTCAACAGGTTTTACAGAAAGGTTAAAAAACATGGTTTTAAGCCAGAAGTACGCAGGGTAATAGAATCTGTTGGTAATCAGTCTATTGAAGTTGTAGAAAATCTTCTAAGTATAAGAGGTTCAATGATAATAGCCGAATGCGAGAAAGGGGTAGGCTTTATAAGGCTCGCCTCTTCTATAGCACCTCTTCTCGGCCTCCTTGGAACCGTTATAGGAATGATAGAAGCCTTTCACAATGTTGCCGGAAGTGGATATAGTGTTAATCCTGCCCAGTTAGCAGATGGAATATGGACAGCACTTCTAACAACGGCAGAAGGTTTGTGCGTTGCTATTCCAGCATACTTCGGTTACTTTTACCTTACAAATCTGATAGAGAAGATTGAACTTGCCCTGAAACAGGATATGGAAGAGGTATTGATAGAGGTTTACGGTGATAGAGTTCAAAAAGAGAGAAGATAACGGTTCGATTCTTGATATTGCGCCCCTTGTTGATATGGTTTTTCTTCTCCTTATTTTTTTCCTCCTGACAAACAGTTATCAGAAGCACCAGGTATCAGTTACTCTTCCTGCCACAAAATCGGGACAGGAAGTAACAGAGACGAAGAAAACATACACAATAGAAATAAAACCAAACGGCATAATACTCATAAACGGAAAAACATCTACATTAAACGACATAGAGAAAATTCCAAAAACAGCCGAGGTTGACATAGCAGGCGATAAAAACATAAGCTATCAAACATTCATGAAAGTTTTAGACAGATTAAAAGAGGCAGGCATAAACAATGTCAATCTACTCACCCTCAAGGAATAAAATTCTCATAATTACGATGGTTTTCTCTCTCTTCTTGCATCTTACACTTTTAAAAATCATAGCAGCAAACAGTTACTCCACAGGAAAGTTATTTTCCCTGTCTGGTGGAAAAGGAAAAATAAAGGTATCTCTAAAAACATACTCCACTTCTACTTTCAAAAAAAAGAAAAGGAGAAAAACTACAGAAATTAAAAGCAGTAATATCAAAGAAACAGCCAAAAGAAGAAAGAAAAAAGTTAGCAGTAAAATCACCACAAAAAAGGTACACTCTAAAAATGCACAAAAAATTCCAAAGAAACATAAAAATAAAAAACAGCAGGAAACAGAAAGTAACACAACGGCAGTAAAACAGAGAGAAGAAAAAACAACACAGCCAACAAACACTCAACAGGAAACTAAGGGCCAAAAAGTAGGTGGAAGTCTTTTCTCATTCCTTGATTGGAAACGTTCATACATAAACTCCGTAATCTTACGATTGGAAGAAAAAAAAGAGTATCCAATGGTGGCAAGAGAAATGGGAATTCAGGGAACCGTAAAACTAATCCTGATTGTCGATAGAAACGGAAAGCTTGTAAATGTTCAGGTGGCTGAATCATCAGGATTCCCGATACTTGATGAAAACGCCGTTGAAACGGCAAAAAAGGCAAAATTCCCGCCGTTTCCACCAGAAGTCAAAAAGAGCCAGATAAAAATTCCCGTTTACGTAATATACAAACTGACCAAAAATGAAGAAAACATGTAGCAATTAAGAAACATTATTGTATAATGGAAGAAAATTACAGGAGGGGGCAAAATGACCGGACTCGCCGAAAAAGCGATGGAAGAAATACCTTACATAACAGGATACGCAGCGGTGAAATTTAACGGAGAACTCCTTTCAATTGCTGGTGAAGAAACTGAGAAAAATCTCAAAAACATACAGTCTATCGTAGAAAATTATATAAGCATATACCATTCACTGGGCGAATACGCAGTAGGTATTCCAAAAGAAATACTTATGACTACATCTGAAATAACAATTCTTATAAGAATATTTTACAATTATGAATTTTTCCAGTTAGCGGTGCTTAAAAAAGATGCAAACTTAGGATACACCAGGTACATGCTTCACCACTACTCAAAAGCAATAGCAGAAGAGGTATAAAATGGCACTTAAAATAGAAGAGATTAAAAAAGGAAAAATAGATTTAACAAATCCTGTAATTCTTTACGAATCTCCCGACTACAAAGTTGCATGGGTCGGCAGTGCTGAAGAATTTATTTTCAGGTGCAATGCGTACTTAATTTCCTCAGGAGGAATAAACATACTGATAGACCCGGGAGGCATACAACACTTTCCACAGGTTAAAGACAGAGTAACAAAAATTGTGGGGAATCCGGCAAATGTAACACACATAATAACACACCATCAGGATCCTGACGTTATAGGCTCTTTACCTGAATGGCTTAAAATAAATCCCGAAATCACGGTAATAACAACGCCGAGAACCAAAGTGCTAATCCCCTATTATGGCTTTGACAGAGAAAATGTAAACTGGCTTGACGTTAGTCCGTTAGACGATACTATAATTGACATAGGAAATAGTAGCACTCTCATATTTTTAAGTGCACCTTTCCTTCACTTTCCAGACGCATTCGTAACATACGATTCAAGAAGCAGAATTCTGTTTTCCGGGGACATATTCGCAGCAATCCAGAACAGATGGGAACTTATAGTTAAAAACATGGAAAAACATAAAAATGAAATGATGTATTTCCATGTTTACTATATGGCCTCTCAAAAAGCTTTAAAGTACTTTGTCAACAAAGTGAGCCCCTTTAACATAAAAGCAATAGCCCCCCAGCATGGCTCAATAATTCCAGAAGAATTTGTAAAAACTGCTCTCGATTTTCTGTCAGAACTAAAATGTGGTATAGACCTTTTATACGAGGAATCTCCGGTAAGATCTATAATGGACGAAATATTCGGAGAAAATTAAAAGCCTGCCTCCCGGTAAAAAAAACATATATTTATTCTGAAACTTCATTTCAAAAGGCAGGAAAATGGAACTTTTCAATCCATCCTACTGGCAGACCTTTGCATTAAAGTACGGCATAGCGGGACTTGCCCTCAATAGCTTTATCGAAGCCATATTCTTCCCAATACCACCTGATGTCCTTCTAATTGCCCTGTGTGCCACAAACCCTCAAAAAGCGTTCTTTTACGCACTCATAACCACAATCTTTTCAACGCTCGGTGGTATTGTAGGATACTTTATTGGATACAAAGGGGGAAAACCTTTAGCGATAAGATTTTTCGGTGAAGAAAAAGTAAACAGGGTTCACCGCCTTTTCGAAGCTTACGAAAGTATGATAATCCTCACAGCAGGATTTACGCCTTTACCCTACAAACTGTTTACAATAACTTCAGGTGTTCTATTCGCAAGCCTCCCAAAACTTATAATATTCTCCGTTATAGGGAGAGGATTGCGGTTTTTCGCTGAGGCCGCTCTATTCTATTTTTACGGAAGCCAGATAACCGGTTTTGTCGAACATAACCTCAATATCATTTTTACCGTTTCCGGTGCATTGATAATTATTCTGTTCCTTGCATACAGAAGGATAAAGAGAGGTAAACTTCCATGAGAGGAAGGAGAGACTTTTTCAAGGAACTATTCAGCTCTGTGACAAAAGCAGCAGCAGAATTTGCATACGAAGTATCAAAAACAACCGAAAACCTTGTAAGACCACCGGGAAGTGCCGACGAAGATACCTTCACAGCACTGTGTGAAAAGTGTGGTAAATGCGTGGAAAACTGCAAAACAGGCGTACTTGAAAAGTATAAAAAGCTAAACCCTATTATTTTAGAAACACCCTTTATGAACTTTGACAACAACTATTGTGAACAGTGCTACACCTGCATAGAAAGCTGTTCTTCCGGTGCTCTAAAGTTTGAAAACCTTAAAAAATATAGGTACGTTGCAAAACTATTAAAGGATAGATGCGTTGCGTTTAAAGAGATGTTCTGCCTTACATGTTACTGGAGCTGCCCGAATATAGATAAAGCCATAACCATAAGGGATAGAAGCTATCCAGAATTTCACCCTGAAGAGTGTAAGGGATGTGGAAGGTGTATAAACGCCTGTCCAACCGAACCTAAATCCATAATTATGGTAAAGGTTGAAAATGAGTGAAATAAAAGCAGCAGAATTTATTAAAAAATATAAGAAAAACTTACCCGATAAAAGAAAATTCCTCATACACGGTGAAGAGTATTATCTGACCAAACAGATAGTTAAACTCTTCACAGATAAACTTGATACGGAAAAAATCTACGTTGACGACGAAAACTTCTTAAATAGATTATTTTCAACTGAAAGTGCAAATCTTTTCTCAAAAAAATATACATTTCCCATAGTCATAGGTATTGAACATTTAGGCGGAAAACTTAGAAAAAAACAGGATAAAGAGAAATTTCTCTCTTTTCTCAAAACAAAAGAAGAATACCTTTTAGTTTCAAAATCGAAGCTTGAACCCAAAACTCTTAAAACAGAACTCTTTAAAAAGATACTATCAACTGTTGACACAGTCATAAACGCAACACCTTTCGATAAAAAAAGCCTATTTTCAATTCTTAAAAAGAAATTCAAAACAGCCGGAAAGGAGATTGACGACGAAACCATTCTCTTCATCATAGACTCTGTGGGGCGCAATCTGCAGAATTTAAAAGTAGAAACCGACAAGCTCATCTGTTACCCGGGAACATTGACGAAAGAAACGGTAAGTGAACTGCTATTTGCTGCAAAATCGGGAAATGTATTTTCGCTCATAAAGGAAATAGTAAGAAACAGAAAACGGGAATACATAGAAAACCTCAACCTAATTCTTCAAGAAAGCGAACCTCTAAGTTTAATAGCCCTACTGCAGACACAAATGAGACAGATAATAGAAGTAAAATTAGGAAAACCTGTTAAACTGCCATCTTTTGTAGTAAAAGAGTACAACCTTCTTACAAGAGGAATACCGTTAAAAACTCTGTACAAAAAGTTAAGCACAATTCACGAAGCAGAATTCTCAATAAAAACCGGTGCAAAAAAGCCGGAAGAAGCACTTAAAGACATCATATTTCAGGAGGAACGTTAATGGTAACCCTTTTAGCTTTTGTCATAGCACTTGGAGTTCTCATCACAATCCATGAAGCAGGCCACTTCGCGGCAGCTAAATTCTTTGATGTAGAAGTTGAAACATTTTCCATAGGATTTGGCCCCCCTATACTAAAGAAAAAGATAGGCGAAACGGAATATGTCATCGCCGCAATTCCCCTTGGTGGATACGTGAAAATGGCAGGTGAAAATCCGGACGAACCTGTCAAAAGCAATAGAGATTTCTATGCAAAACCTCCCTGGCAGAGAATAGTAATAGCCCTTGCAGGTCCTGTAATGAACCTTCTCCTTGCAATATTTCTCTTTTCAGCCGTTTACACAATCGGAAGATACATTCCAACATATCGCATAAAAGCCCCAAAAGTTGGATTTGTCCCTGCAAACTCCACACTGAAGCAGGGCGACATAATAGAAGAGGTAAACGGAAAAAAGGTAAAAACGTGGGAAGACTTTGAAAAAATAGTTGCACTTAACCCTGACAAAACGCTGAAACTTCTCATTAAAAGAAATGGAAAAGAAATAACGGTAAACGTTAAAACGGAAAAGGATAACGAGACGGGAACCGGATTTATAAATGTAATTCCGGCACTAAAACCAATTGTCGGCCAGGTGGCAAAAAACAGCCCCGCCGAGAAAGCGGGACTTAAAAAAGGCGACATAATTCTGAAAATAGACGGAAAGGAAATAAAAAGCTGGGAAGAGGTCGTTAACATAATAAAATCAAGCAACGGAAAAGTTTTAACAATTACAGTTTTAAGGAATGGAAAAAAATTAACGTTAAAGGTAAAACCAGAGTACAGCAAAGAGTACAAAAAGTACATAATCGGTATCGTGCCAAAGATAGACCAGACATTTGTTCGCTATCCGTTTCCAGAATCTGTAAAGATGGGATTCAAAGAATTCCTATCACAGTCGTCTCTCTTCTTTACGTTCCTGAAAAAACTCCTCACAGGGGGAGCCTCTGTTAAGAGCCTCGGCGGTCCAATAATGATAGCTCAGGTTGCAGGAAAAGCCGCAAAGGCAGGACTATCAAGCTTTCTCTACTTTATGGCATTCATAAGTCTTCAACTTGGATACTTCAATCTCATTCCACTTCCCGTCCTTGACGGCGGTCTAATACTCATGTTCCTGATAGAGTGGGTAAGGAGAAAACCCCTATCGGTAGAATTCAGAGAAAGATTCCAGCAGATAGGATTTGCCATATTGGGATTTTTGATGGTGCTTGTTTTCTATAATGATATTATGCGGCTGTTTCACTAAACCTTTTATGAGGCTAACATGAAAAAAATCATCGCTGCACTGATTGCACTATCATCGCTTTTCCCGTTTTCAGCAAAAGGAATGGAAAGCTTCAACCTGAAACAGTCTGTAAACAGATTTTCAATAAACCTTTTTAACGTAACAAACAAAGCAAAAAACAGCTTTTTATCACCCTACAGCATATACCTTGCGTTTGGCCCCATATATGAAGGAGCTGCCGGAAAAACAGAGGAAGAATTGAAAATCGGCTTTGAATATCCAGAGAAGTGCAAACTCAGAAAAGCTGTGCTGAAAGAACTTAAAGAAAAAATAAAAACGCCCCTTAAAATTTTCAACGGTCTCTATGTTGAAAGAAGGTACAATTTTCTCAGAAGCTACATAAACATCGTAAAAACTTACTACCTATCAGAGGTTAAAAAAGTTGACTTCATAGATTCTGAAAAGAGATATCTGGCTATAAAGCTTATAAACAACGACGTGAAAAACGCAACAGAAGGAAAGATAAAAGATCTCATACACCCGAGCGATGTTAACAGGCTTACAAGACTCATAAACATTAACGCCATCTACTTCAAAGACAGCTGGAAGAAACCTTTCAACAAAAACAACACGAAAAAAAGGCCATTTTTTACCGGTAATAAAACAATTTCTGTCCCAACGATGGAAACAACCGGTTACTTCAAGATATACAAATCTCAAGACGTAAAAGCCGTTTCAATACCGTACAGAAGTGGATTTGATATGACAATTATCGTTCCTCAAAAAAATTTCAATCTAACGCTGGAAAACTACAGAAAAATCAAAAGAGCAATGAAAAGGAAATTTATTAAACTCTATCTCCCAAAGTTTCACATAAAAGAGAGACTTTACCTGAAAAAGTACCTTGTAAAACTTCACGTAGTACTACCCTTCACATGGAAAGCGAACTTTAAAAATATGGATGGAACAAAAAATCTTTACATCCAGAAAGCAATCCACCAGACGTTCATAGATGTTAACGAAAATGGAACAGAAGCAGCCGCAGCAACAGCCGTAATTGTTGGATTAAAGTGCATTCCACCGGAGCCAGGAAAAGTGTTCAGAGTAGATAGACCTTTTATTTTCACCATAAGCGACAAAAAAGGCACTATTTTATTTATAGGAAGCGTCCGTAATCCGGAGGAAAAAGAATGAAGTTGCTTGACATTGAAAAAGGAAAATTTTTGGTAAAAGTTGCAAGAGCCGCAGTTGAAACACTCCTGACAAAAGGCATGAAACTTCCCGTTCCGGAAAACACACCTGAAGAGCTCTTTGAAGAAAGGGGTGTCTTTGTCACAATAAAAACCCACCCTCACAACCAGCTAAGAGGATGCATAGGATTTCCCGAACCTGTAATGCCGCTTATTGAAGCAACGATTGATGCAGCAATATCAGCAGCAACAAGAGACCCGAGATTTCCTCCAATGTCACCTGAAGAACTCGACAACGTTACATTTGAAGTAACCGTTTTAACGCCACCAGAACTTATAGAAGCACCACCGGAAAAACTGCCTGAAATGATAAAAGTTGGAAGGGACGGACTGATAATCAGGTGTGGTTTCACAAGCGGTCTTCTCCTGCCACAGGTACCGGTAGAGTGGGGCTGGAACGAAAGGGAATTTCTATCGCAAACCTGCATAAAAGCAGGAATGCCACCGGACTGCTGGAAAAGCCCCTACTGCAAAATTTACAGATTTCAGGGACAGATTTTCAAAGAGGTTGAACCTTACGGTAAAATTGTTGAAGAAAATATATAAACGAGATAAATTGAATAACACCTTTTAGATTAAGGAGGAAGCCATCAATCTGAACGAATGGATAATAGGAATACCTGCCGTTCTGTGGGCACTAACAATCCACGAATTCGCCCACGGCTACATAGCCTATAAATTGGGAGACATAACGCCGAAAATCCACGGAAGGCTCACGCTTAATCCCATAGCACACATAGACCCTTTTGGTTTCATAGCGCTTCTCTTAGTCCACTTTGGATGGGCAAAACCCGTACCTGTTAACCCTCTTTTGTTCAGAAATGTAAAGAACAAAAGGCTGGGAATGCTACTTGTAGCACTTGCAGGACCTGTGGCAAACTTCATAAGTGCACTACTATTCCTCATCTTTCTAAAAATTTTAACCCCTCTATCAATACCTCAAGCTGTGAAACTACCACTCGAAATATTTCTAACCTGGGGAACTTTCATTAATATAGGTTTCGGCATATTCAACCTGCTACCGATTCCGCCACTTGACGGATACAGAATCCTTGAATACTTCCTTCCGGTGGAAACACTAATAAAAATCAAAAAGTACGAACCTTACGGAATGCTAATTCTCATAGCAATTATCATACTCCCACCGTTTACATCTGTTTTTATATCAATGATAAACGGCATAAGTATGGTAATGGCAAAAATTGTCGGAATAAACCTATTTTAGGTAGAAAAAATGGTATTTAAAGAGATAATAAAGAAAAAGAGAGACGGTGAAATCTTAACAGAAAAAGAGATAAGAGAGGCTGTAAAGCAGTACACGAACGGTGAAATTCCTGACTACCAGATGGCCGCCCTCCTAATGGCAATCTTTTTCAAAGGAATGACAGACAAAGAGACCCTTTACCTTACAGACGCAATGCTTAAAAGTGGTGAGACGATCAATATAAGCTGCAACGGAACAATCGTTGATAAACACAGCACAGGCGGTATAGGTGACAAGGTATCCCTTATAATAGCACCGGTTTTAGCAGAAATGGGATTTAAAGCTGTCTTACTATCCGGAAGAGCTTTAGGATTTACAGGAGGAACAGCGGACAAGTTAGAAAGTACTGGAATGAAAGTAACACTCTCAAAAGCAGAAATAGAAGAAGTCACGGAAAAATTCGGTTTTTCAATATCCTGTCAGACAGATACAATAGCACCGGCAGACAGAAAGATATACGCATTGAGAGATGCTACCTCAACGGTTGAAAGTATTCCCCTAATAGTATCAAGCATATTAAGCAAAAAACTCTCTGTCAACACGGAAGCAATAGTCTTCGACGTGAAAGTGGGCACCGGTGCATTTATGAAAACGATGGAAAGAGCACGAGCCCTTGCAAATGGCCTTGTAAACGTATCAAAACTCTACGGAAAGAGAGCAGGAGCACTTATAACCGACATGAACCAGCCCCTTGGAAGAACGGCAGGAAACGCAATAGAAGTGATAGAGTCTCTGAATGCACTATCGGGAGATATATCTGGCGACCTTTTAGAGGTCGTAACCTCTCTAAGCGGTGTTCTGTACGAAATAACAGAGACCGGCAGCTTCAAAGAGGGAAAAGGAAAAGCCGAAGAAATCATACTTTCAGGAAAAGCCCTTAATCGATTTGCAGAGTGGATAGAGTACTTGGGCGGAACAACAGAACTCAAAATCTCAAAAAAAAGAGCTCTTGTTAAAGCTCAAGAAAGCGGCTACATAACTGAGATAGACGGGGAAAAATTGGGATTTCTGATAATAGAAATGGGTGGAGGAAGAAGGAAAGCCGGAGAAGAAATAGACCACTCAGTAGGTCTGAGATTTTTCAAAAAAATAGGTGACTACGTTAAGAGGGGAGAACCTGTAGGTGAAATAATCTATAACAGGGGAAATGTAGAAGAATTTAAAGCTTCGTTTTTACAGGCAATCAAATTTGGAAACGAAAAAAGAAACGTTAATATAATAAAAGAGCGGATATAACCGGAACGAAAAAAAACAACCTTTTCAAAAAACAGAACCATCTAACAAGATTCTCAGAGACAATGGAATACATAGCATTCAAGATAATTTAAAATTTGTTAATACTTTACAAGCTTAATTAACCACTTAGCTGTGGTTAGGTTAAACTAAAAAGCTTATGATAAGGCTAATTTTGATAGTTAATAATAAGATTTATATATAGTATTGCCATTTAAGAGACAAAGTCTTAAAATTAGTTATGACAACAATAAAAAATACCGGCACCTGCAGGTGCCGGCTTTCTCCATAAAGGGGAGGGAGGGGGAAAAGGGGGGTATGATGAAGACTAAACTTCCGCTCCCCTTTAAATCAAGTTTAAAAATTAAATTGGCGTCCCCAGGGGGATTCGAACCCCCGTCGCCGGCGTGAAAGGCCGGTGTCCTAGGCCGGGCTAGACGATGGGGACAACGCATGAGGAAATATAAGAAAAGAGTGGGAGGGTGTCAACCCCCAGAAAAGAATTTTTTTACAAATTTTTTACTTCAACTTCTATCAAATTTAAAACTTCCTGAACCGCTTGTTCTACAGGTACTTCTCTCTTTTCACCGGTTCTTCTAATTTTTACCTCAACAACACCCTCAGACACCTTTCTACCGACAATAATCTGATAAGGAATACCTATTAAATCAGCATCTTTAAACTTAAATCCAGCCCTCTCATCCCTATCGTCCATGAGAACATCAATGCCTTTTGAAACAAGTTCTTTATAAATTCTTTCTGCAATTTCCATCTGCTGACTGTTTTTAACATTAACGGGAATTACCTCTACCTCAAAAGGTGCTATTGCGACAGGCCAGATAATTCCCCATTCATCATAGTTCTGTTCAACAGCTGCAGCCATAACCCTTGTAACACCTATGCCGTAACATCCCATAACCATGGGTTTCTCTTTACCGTTCTCATCTACAAAGACACAATTCATAGCTTCACTATACTTTGTGCCTAATTTAAATATGTGTCCCACCTCAATACCTCTCTTTTCAATAAGAGGCGCGCCGCAACGGGGACACCTATCGCCACCTTTAACCTCCGAAATGTCATTGAACTTTTCAACAGGAAAATCCCTTCCCCAGTTAACATTCTTCAGGTGATAATCTTTTCTGCCACTTCCAGTATAGAAGTTAACCATCTCAGCAATAGAAACATCAACAATTAGAGGAATCTTTATATTCATAGGTGAAAGAAATCCTGGCTCCTGCCCTGTTAATTCCTTAACTTCCTCATCAGTGGCAAACCGGAAATCTTTGACTTTAAGAAGCCTTGAAAGTTTAAGTTCGTTAATCTCTCTATCACCTCTTAAGAGAACCGCATACGGCTTACCTTCAACAATAATAACAAGTAACTTGGCAAGAGAAGATTCTTTAACACGTAGAAACTTTGCAACATCCTCAATCGACTTAACATCAGGTGTGTAAACTTCCTCAACAGAATTAAAGAGAGATTCTCTATCTTCTGGAATAACCGCTTTGCACTGTTCCGCCTTCTCCGTGCTTGCAGCGTAACCACACTTTTCACAATAAACAAGTTTTCCTTCTCCCGTATCTGCAATAACCATAAATTCGTGGGAAAACTTCCCCCCTATCTCGCCCGTGTCAGCCTCAACTGCTCTAAAGTTAAGTCCCATTCTTTTAAATATTCTTGAATAGGTCTCATACATATTCCAGTATTCTCTCTCAGCATCTTCATCGCTAACGTGAAAAGAGTATGCATCCTTCATGATAAATTCCCTGCATCTCATAAGACCAAAGCGGGGACGAATCTCATCTCTAAACTTTTTACCTATCTGATATAGGTTAAGCGGAAGCTGCTTATAAGACCTTACCTCTTTCCTTACAAGGTCTGTTATCATCTCTTCAGCTGTTGGTCCAAGGGCATAATCCCTCTCATGCCTATCTTTAAACTTAATCATCTCTTTTCCATAAACATTCCATCTACCGCTCTCTATCCACAGCTCAGAAGGATGCATTACTGGAAGAGAAACCTCCTGAGCACCGGCACTATTCATCTCCTCTCTTATTATCTTTTCAATCTTCAAAAGAGTTCTAACTCCAAGAGGAAGAATATCGTAAAGGCCAGCAGCCTTTTTTCTTATAAATCCAGCTCTAATAAGAAGCTTATGACTTGGTATTTCTGCATCTGCAGGTGACTCTTTTAAAGTCGGTGCAAAGAGCCTTGAAAAACGCATGGTAACCTCCGGAAATTTAATGGAAAGGGATCTGAGATGATATTATACCTGTTACCAAAAATGAGATGGGAACTAAAATGAAAATTATCCACGTTGATACAGAAAAAGGCTGGAGAGGTGGAGAACAGCAGCTTTTCTACCTACTAAAAGGCCTAAACAAAAAGAATGTTAATCAAGCCGTTGCATGTGTAAAAGGTGAAGAACTGTGGAAAAGATGTAAAAAATCGGGAATAAAAACGGTAGATTTAACCGGCAACCAGATAAAAGATATATTTATCCTTGGAACAGAAGGAAAATGGGCAGATATAATACATGCACACAACGCAAAGGGACACAACATATCAGTAGCTTCGAAACCAATTCATAGAAAAAAAGTCATATACACAAGACGGGTAGATTACCCTGTTAAAAACAATTTTTTAACAAAATTTAAATACCGTAACACTGATAAAATCATATCTATAACAAAAACTGTACAAAAAATATTGGAAGAATCCGGAATAAAATCAGAAGTAATCTATAGTAGTGTAGAAAAGGATATCAATAATAAAATAGATACAAAGAAAGTAACACAAATAAAGAAATCTTTCAAAAATAATATACTTATAGGAAATGTTGGTGCTTTAACTGAACAAAAAAACCAGTTTTTATTTATAGACATGGCTAATCTAATTTCAAAACAAATTAAAAACTCATTTTTCCCGATTATAGGAAGTGGAAAATTACTAAATCAGCTCAAAAAGTATGCTAAAGATAGAGAAATATCAGACAGAATAAAATTTTTAGGATTTAAAGAAGATATTTTGAACTATATAAAAGCACTTGATGTATTTGTCCTGACATCAAACAACGAAGGCCTTGGAAGTACTATTCTTCAAGCTATGATGTTAGAAGTTCCTGTTGTTGCGACAGACGCGGGAGGCGTAAGAGAGGTCGTAATTAACGGGAAAACGGGACTTTTGGTTCCCAAAAACAATCCTAAGGCACTTTCTACCGCTGTTATAAGGATTTTAAGGGATGAAAAATTGAGAAAAAGCCTTATAATTAACGCCCGCAAATTCGTTAACGAAAACTTCACAGTTGATAAAATGGTAAATGCATATTTCCAGCTCTACGGGGAGGTAATAGAGTGAAGGCTATATGGGACAAGTGTTTAAATGACCTAAAAAAGTCCATCAAAAGCCATGAATACAAAGCCTGGATAAAGGATCTTGAATTTGTATCTATAACCGGCAACAAACTGGTAATCAAGGCAAAAGACCACATAACAAAAGAGCTTATAGAAAAGAGATACCTCCCCGCCATAAAAGATGTAGTTGCCAAAAATTTTAGCAAGCCCCTTAACATATCAATAGTTTTAAAGGGTAATACCGCAAGAGTCCTTGAATTAGATTTAAGGGCAAAAAAGAAAAAGGCAGAAAACAAGATAGAGTCCAACTTGAATCCCAAATACACATTCGAAAACTTTATAGTCGGTGCAAGCAACCAGTTTGCCCATGCTGCTGCGATAGCAGTAGCCGAAAATCCCGGAAAAGCCTACAACCCGCTCTTTATATATGGAGGTGTGGGGCTGGGAAAAACTCATCTTATGCAGGCAATAGGAAACTTCATAAAAACGATGTATCCATCAAAAACGGTTGTTTACGTTACTACGGAAAGCTTCATGAACGACCTCATAGATTCGCTGAGAAACGACAGAATGACAGAATTCAGAGAAAAGTACAGAACCGTTGATGTTCTTCTCATTGACGACATCCAGTTCATAAGCGGTAAAGACAGGACTCAGATTGAGTTTTTCCATACATTCAACGCGCTTCACGGCTCAGGAAAACAAGTTGTTCTGACAAGCGATAGACCACCAAGAGAAATCCCGATGCTTACAGAAAGACTTAGAAGCCGTTTCGAATGGGGATTGATCGCTGATATACAGCCACCAGACTTTGAAACGAGAATAGCAATCCTGAGGCGTAAAGCGGAAGATGAGGGAATCGAAGTTTCAGATTCAGTCCTCAAGCTCATAGCAAGCAGAATAAAATCAAACATCAGACAGCTGGAAGGGGCATTACTGAAACTTAAAGCTAAAGCTCAACTCGAAGGAAAGCCTCTTGACGAAGAATTGGTGAAAAGTGCACTAAGAATAGAACCCGGAATAGCTCAACCACCGTCAAACGAGTCTGAACACCTACCTGTTGATGAGATTAAAAAAGTCGTATCTCAGGTTATGGGTGTAACCATTGAAGAACTTGACGGAAGCTCAAGAAAAAAACACATAGCATTAGCAAGGCAAGTTGCCATGTACCTGTGTAAGAAATTTGGGAACTATTCATTTCCAAAGATTGCATCAGCTTTTAACAGAAGTGACCACACAACTGCCATGCACGCGTTTAACAGGATAAAAGAGCTAAGAGAAAAAGACACAGAAATTAATCAAATTATTACAGAGATCGAGAGTACGCTAACGCGCTTGATAGATACATCGGTGTAAGTTATCCACAGTAACTGTGGATAACTCTTGTGGATAACTGTTGTGGACAACTCTAAACTTGTGGATAAACTAAAAAGCGTTCCACTTATCCACAGAAATTTATTCAAACTGTGGATAAGTTAAAACTTATCCACATAGTTATCCACATAGTTATTCACACACTGTTGCAGGAATTTTATACAATATAAAGGGCTAAACAGTTTTTGCATAAATTATGTGCACTATATGACTATGATGAGTCCAAAAGGGAGGAAACTCCAAAATGAAGATTAAAATAAATAAGGAAGTATTAAAAGAGGCTGTGAAAAAAGTTGCGCCAGCAGCCGACAGAAAGGGCAACATTCCGATTCTTTCGAACATACTTCTTGTTGCCAGTGACAACACACTTTCTCTTTACGCAACGGATCTTGATATAGGTATAGCGACAATTGTTAACTGTGAAGTAATAGAAGAAGGTAATACTACGGTAAATGCTCAGAAACTGATGAAGCTTGTTTCAAGCCTTTCCGTTGAAGAGGTAGAGTGTGAAGTGGAAGGAAACATGTTTACAGTAAGAACAATGGGATCAAGATTTTCACTTGCCACCCTGCCGCCTGATGAGTTTCCGCAGATAAAGATAAAAGGTGAAAACGAAGTTTCATTGCCTTCGGAAGAAATTGATAAGGCTATCAGAAAGGTCGCATATGCGGCGAGCAGAGATGAGGTAAGGTACAACCTTATGGGAGTCTATCTAAATTCCAACGGTGAGAGAATAGATGCGGTTGCTACTGATGGTCATAGATTGGCCCTCTATGTTATGGATGCTTCTGTTGCAGAATTTGGTGTTATCATTCCAAAGAGAACACTTGGGGAATTAAAGAGACTTTTAAAGGGAAGTGGTGAGGTTAAGATTTCAACCGAAGGTAATCAAATATTTTTTGAAATAGATGATACTTACCTTTTCAGCTCTGTTATTGAAGGAGAGTATCCAGACTACATGGCTGTTATTCCAGAAGACAATCCGCTTAAGGCTGTGGTTAATAAGGATGAATTTTTAACGGCACTCAAAGAGGTTTCAGTCATATACGAGAGGGATGATACTCAACCTGTTATTATGATCTTTAATCCGGACAGAGTAAAACTTGTTGCAAGGCGTTTTGATTCTATAGATGCCAGTGAGGAAGCTGAGGTTGAAGTTCCCTGTGAGTACAACGGTGAGGAGTTCGAAATAGCTTTCAACGTTAAACATATGGTAGAGGCTGTTGGAAGTTTCGATAGTGATACTATCACCATTTCAATGGATGGTCCTATGACTCAGGTTTTACTTGAAAGCAGTGAAGAGCCTCAGATAAAATGTGTAATAATGCCTATGAAGATTTAAAGATGAGTAGCATTCCTAATACGCTTACCTTTTTGAGAATACTCTTTATTCCGTTTATAGTTTTCTTTATTGTTGACGGAATGTATATGGTCTCTTTTGTTCTTTTTATAATTTCCTCCCTTACAGATTTTTTAGATGGCTATCTTGCAAGGCGCATGGCAAGCGTTACGAACTTTGGAAAGCTTTTAGATCCTGTTGCGGATAAAATTCTTACATCGTCTGTTTTGATTGCTTTGACCTACAAGCATCTGTGTGATCCATTTTCCGTTACAGCGATAGTTGCAAGGGAAGAAGCAGTTACGGGATTAAGGGCAATTGCGGCTTCAAAGGGAAAGGTTCTTCCTGCTGGAAGTTTTGGGAAGTTGAAAACCGTGTTTATAATGGTTTCTATTCTGCTTCTCCTTTCTGGTTTTAAGCGTTACGGAGAAATTCTTTTAATGGTTTCAGCTTTTGTTGCTATTTACTCTGGTGCAATCTACTTCTATAACTTTTTTAGATTAAGTGGAGAAGAAAATGGATAGTGCTACGTTAAAGGTTTTGATAGTTGTTCTTTCGTTTCTTTCAGGTTCCATCCCTTTTGGCTACATAATAGGGAAACTAAAAGGTGTTGACGTTAGAAAGTACGGAAGTGGAAATATTGGTGCTACAAATGTTTCAAGAGTTTTAGGAAAAAAAGTTGGCCTTTTAGTTCTGATACTTGATGCACTGAAAGGTGCTATTCCCGTTCTGGTTGTAAAATCTGTCGGACTGCCGCTTCACTATCAGCTTATGGCAGCTCTTTTTGCCGTTTTAGGTCATTGCTTTTCACCGTTTTTAAGGTTTAGAGGAGGAAAAGGAGTCGCAACAGGTATAGGTGCATTTCTGGTTATTTCACCGATAAATGCTCTTCTTGCGGTGTGCGTTTTTATTTTCATTTTTACCATTACAAGGTATGTTTCACTTAGTTCAATAACGGCAGTTGCAACGTACATTGTGGCTTTTAAATTTCTTGTTTCTCCCTGTCCTGACCATTTCTTTTTTGTAGCCGTTGCAGGTTTTGTAATAATAGCTAAACACTACGCTAATATCGTGAGACTCATTAAAGGCGAGGAAAAGAAGTATGGATCTTAAGATGTATCTTAAAGAGAGAAAAGCTTTCATAGATGAAATTTTGACAGATTATCTTCCTGAGGAGCCGCCGTTTGGTAAGAGGCTTTACGAGGCGGTAAAGTATTCTCTTACTGTTGGTGGAAAGAGGTTAAGACCAATACTTTGTATGGCCGGTTGTGAGATTGTCGGAGGAGATATAGAAAAGGCTGTTCCTGTTGCTGTGGCGCTTGAGATGATTCACACCTATTCTCTCGTCCATGATGACCTTCCTGCCATGGATAACGATACGTTAAGGCGGGGACATCCAACAACCTGGAAAAAGTTTGATGAAGCTACGGCAATTTTAGCAGGAGATGCTCTTTTGAACAGGGCTTTTGAGGTTTTAGCCGATTGTTCTCTTAATTCGGAATTAAAGTTAAAGGTTATCTCTGAAATTGGAAAGGCTGCCGGCATGCTTGGTATGGTGTTGGGACAGCAGTGTGATATGGAAGCAGAAGGGAGAAAGGATGTATCACTTGAAGAGCTTGAATTTATTCACAGACACAAGACAGGTGCCTTGATAACCGCTTCTGTTGTTTCAGGTGGTATTGTCGGTGGTGGCAGTGAAGATGAGATAGAGGTTTTGAGAAACTATGGGCAGCTTATTGGTTATGCCTTTCAGATAATAGACGATGTTCTTGATGTTATTGGTGACCAGTCAAAGATAGGAAAGAATGTAGGTTCTGATGTTGAAAAGGGAAAGGTTACGTTTGTTACCTTCTACGGCGTGGAAGGAGCAAAGAAAAAGGCTGAAGAGGCTGTAAATAAAGCAGTTAGCCTGCTTGGGATTTTTGATGAGGAAAAGAGAGAACCTCTTGAACGGATAGCCCGTTTCATAGTGGAGCGGGAGTATTGATTTCTTATAATAGTTATGGGTACTGTTTAGAGGGGAGGTAGTTTATTGATTTTGGATAGAGTGAACGGTCCTGAAGATTTAAAAAAACTTTCCATAAATGAGTTAAAACAGCTTTCAGAAGAACTGAGAAAGTACATAATAGATGTTGTAACCAAAACAGGAGGACATCTTGCATCTTCTTTGGGTGTTGTTGAACTTACAATAGCACTTTTAAAGGTTTTTTCGCCGCCTGAAGATGAGATAGTATGGGATGTCGGACATCAAGCCTACTCTTACAAGATCCTTACAGACAGAAAAGATAGATTTCCAACGCTCAGACAGTATAAAGGTATTTCAGGCTTCCCGTCAATAAAAGAGAGTCCCTATGATGCCTTTGGTGCGGGTCATAGCAGTATTTCCATATCAGCAGCTCTTGGAATAAAAGTTGCAAAGAGGCTTAAAGGCGAAAAGGGAAAGGTTATTGCCGTAATTGGTGACGGTGCCTTAACGGCAGGTGAGGCTTATGAAGGTCTAAACAACGCCGGCCAGCTGAAGGAGGATTTAATTGTTATCCTTAACGACAACAGGATGTCTATATCGCCAAACATCGGTGCCATGGCAAACTACCTTATTAGAGTCACTACCGATGAGTGGCTCAGAAAGACGAAGGGACATTTTGAAAAGGTTGTTAAAAAGATTTTTGGTGAACGTATATACAAGCGAATGAAGCGTTTTGAAGACTTAATAGTTAAGGGATTGTTTCCTCCAGGTATGCTTTTTGAAGAACTTGGTTTTAGATACATAGGTCCTGTTGATGGTCACAATCTGGAGACGCTTATTCCCGTTCTTGAAAATGTTTCGAAAATGAAAGGACCTACGCTCGTTCACGTTTTAACTAAAAAAGGCAAAGGATATGAACCGGCAGAGAAAAGACCGGACAAGTTTCACGGTGTTCCAAAGAAAAAGATATCCGTTTCTGTTGAAAAGCCCATTCCAAAGTGGACTTCAGTCTTTTCGGACGCTCTTATAGAGCTTGCCAGTAAAGATGAGAGAATTGTTGCAATAACGGCTGCCATGCCTTCGGGAACGGGACTTGATAAGTTTCAGGAAAGGTTTCCAGACAGGTACTTTGATGTAGGTATTGCCGAACAGCACGCCGTTACATTTGGAGCCGGACTTGCAAAGAAGGGGCTAAGACCTGTGGTTGCCATATATTCAACGTTCCTTCAGAGGGCTTACGACCAGATTATCCACGATGTTGCACTTCAGGAACTTCCCGTTATTTTTGCAATTGATAGAGGCGGTATTGTGGGCGAAGATGGTGCAACGCATCACGGTGTTTTTGACCTTTCCTACCTTCGAATAGTGCCAAACGTTATTGTTTCTGCACCAAAAGATGAAAATGAGTTGAGAAATCTCTTATACACCGCTGTTAAGTCAAAACTTCCATTTGCCATAAGGTATCCTCGAGGAGCTGCAACGGGTGTCGATATAGAAAGCGGTTTTAAAGATATTCCGATAGGAAGCTGGGAAATTTTAAAGGAAGGAAAGGACCTTGCTGTTATTGCTGCGGGATGGGAGGTAAATCAGGCCCTTGAAGCGGCAAAAGAACTTGAGAAGAAAGGTTTAAGCGTTACGGTTGTCAATGCAAGATTTATAAAGCCGATTGATGAGGTTCTTTTAACCGATATAGCAAAGAAGCACAGTCTTATCATAACAGTTGAAGAGAACACAGTTAAGGGTGGTCTTGGCGGTGCTGTTGATGAGTTTTTAAGTAGCTGGTATGACGGGAAAGTTTATAACATTGGGGTTCCTGACATGTTTATAGAACATGGTGACCAGATGCTGTTGAGGGAAAAGTTGGGATTAACAGGAAAAGAGATAGCAGAAAGGATAATGAAGATTTTAAGGGGAAGGGAGGTTACTGCTTAACTTTTTTTCTTTCTTTCTGTTCCCTGTGTTCCACAAATATATCAAAGTCGGGAAACTCTTTTGCGGCTGCTTCCGCAAGAATTTCGGCAATTGCCACTGAACGGTGCTGTCCGCCAGTGCATCCAACGGCAAAAGTTAGATAACTTTTTCCTTCTTTGTAGTAGTGTGGAATTGTGAAGGAGATAAGATCCTTCAGTTTTTCTATGAAAGATAGTGTTTCAGGAAATTTAAGAATAAACTCTTTTACCTCTCTATCCATTCCCGTTTTTGCCCTAAGTTCAGGGACAAAGTGGGGATTTGGAAGAAATCTTACGTCAAAAACGTTGTCTGCTTCCTGTGGTATGCCGTACTTAAAGCCAAAGGATAGAAACGTTATCTTGAACGTTCCCTTTCCACCGGCTATGAGGTCTTTTATAAGCTGTTTGAGTTCGTGAGGCGTCATATGGGATGTATCTATAATTTTTGTCGCCTCTTCTTCTACAGGTTTCAGGTATTCAATTTCTTCTTCTATAAGTTTTTGAAGACTTTTTTCAGATTCATATCTTTGAAGTGGATGTGGCCTTCTTGTTTCACTGAACCGTTTTATAAGTGTTTTTTCGTCAGCTTTAAAGAACCAGACTTCAACTTCAGGAAACTCTTTCTTTAATCTTCTGAGCATGCCACCTGCAAGTTCTCTGAATTTTGGATTTCTTATATCAAGAACGAGAGCGGCTCTGTGAATTTCAGGATTTTCGCTTATAAGGTGGAAAAGGTTTGGGATGAGGTCTGGTGGAATATTGTCTATACAATAGAACTCAAGATCTTCAAGGTATTTAGCGGCGGTAGATTTTCCGCCTCCTGAGAGTCCGGTTATTATAATTATCTTTTTTGCTTCTTTCATCTTT
This sequence comes from Desulfurobacterium sp. TC5-1, assembly GCF_000421485.1. Taxonomy (NCBI): domain Bacteria; kingdom Pseudomonadati; phylum Aquificota; class Aquificia; order Desulfurobacteriales; family Desulfurobacteriaceae; genus Desulfurobacterium; species Desulfurobacterium sp. TC5-1. The sequence goes on from NZ_ATXC01000001.1 coordinate 1,399,648, forward strand.
TAACCTTTAAAATTTTAACACTATTAGTATAAAATTGAGGTACGGTTAGTATACCATTTTTGTATCCTATGTCCGCTGGTGTGATTAAGCCTTTAAAAACAGGTATGGCTTTGTTGTTTTCTAATTTATAGATAATGCCGTTTTTGAAGTCTGAAAAGAGAACGTTTCCTTTATCTGTTACGACTATTCCGTCAAGGTTTCCGTTGACCTTACAGAGAGTTTCTATCTTGCCGTTTTTTATTACCAATACCTTTCCTGTATTCCATGTTACACACAGTAGCGTGTTTCCTTTAAATATCAGTCCATTTGGTCCTTCAAGAAGTGGAGATTTGATAAAAACTTCCGGTTCAAAGGTTGATAGAGGAATTTTGTAGATGGTATTTGTCTGTGTGTCAGAGATAAACAGTTCTTTACCGTTTGTTGTTATGTCATTTAAAAATTGAGAACCTTTGATCGGAATTATTTTTTCTACTTTTCCGCTGTGAGGGTCTATTTCTAAAACTCTGTCTATGTCTGTTACAAACAGTTTTCCTTTTGCAAATGTTATTCCTTTTGGAGCGTTTAATTCCTTTGTGAGAATTTTATTGAAATTTCCGTTAAGATTTAAAACTGCTATGAATCCATCTCCATCTTTTGCAGATGGAGGAAGGTTGCCTATGTTTGAAACGTATATTTTTCCATGATAAATCTGGGCACTCTCCGGCGTTTTTAACGTTGCTGCGGAAGATGAACAGGTAAAGATCAAAAAGAACAATATAAACACCTTTTTCATTTCTACCCCCAGTGGAGCTTTTCTCTTAAGGTTTGATAGTACGATTTGTCGGGATCTCTCAGTATGAGAAGGTCGTAGGGTGATTTTGCTATGTCCAATCTATCCCCTTTTCTCAGTTCTATTCCTTCCTGACCATCAAAAATCACCATTACCGTTTCACTTGTCGTTTTTAGCTGCGCAGTTAATACAATGTTTCCGTCTATTACGAGTGGTCTCATGGTGAGCGTGTGGGGGCATATAGGTGTTATAAGCATGGCGCTTAACGTAGGAAATATTATGGGTCCGCCGGCTGATAGTGAGTAGGCTGTAGAACCTGTTGGCGTTGCAACTATAAGGCCGTCACCTCTGAAAGTACTGACAAACTTTCCATTTGCTTTTAGTTCAACCTCTATTATTCGTGCTAATGTATCTCTCTTTATTACCACTTCATTAACGCATCTGTAGATGGCTATGTGGCCGTTTCTTCTTGTTAATTTCACTCTTATTACAGGTCTGTTTTCGACTATAAACTTTCCGTTTAAAAGTTTTTCTATGCTTTTTTCTATTTCGTCCATAGTTAATTCTGTTAAAAATCCTAAAGTTCCAAAGTTTACGCCTAAGATGGGAACGGGTTTTTTGTCTATAAGCCTTGCGACGTTTAAAAAGGTTCCATCACCTCCAAGAACTATCATTACTTCAATTTTGTCTGGGAGGCACACTCTATCAACGACTTTTACTTTTTTTACCATCTCTTGTGGTAACAACGATGCTGTTTCCTCTTCTGTCCAGACAACCGCTCCCTTTTCCAAAAGGAGCGATATTATCTTTTTGACGCCCTCTGCTGCATCTCTTTTAGTTGGGTTTGAAATAATGCCAATGTTTCTATATTTAGCTTTCCTCTTTTCTGTAGTCATTTCCTTCCACCCTTACTAATTTACACATTTCATAGATTCTTGATTCTGTTCTTTTGTCAAAACGGGAAGAGAAGCTGTCATCAAGCGGTGAGTTGAAACTGAGGTTGGTCGTTATTATTGTAGGTAGATTTTTTGTGTATCTGTAGTTTATGATTGTAGATAGGATATCCTTTGCCCAGTCTGTTGTTCTTTCTGCACCAACATCATCAAGTATGAGGAGAGGAGCTTCCATTACTCTGTGGAGCAGTTCCTGAGACGATTCTTTTGTGTCAAATGTTGTTTTAATGTCTATTAGAAGGTTTCTGAAATCGACGAACTTTCCTCTTAATCCCTTGTAGATTAAGATGTTTTTAAGAAGAGCAACTGCAAGGTGTGTTTTCCCAACACCGGGTGGTCCGTAAAGTACGAGCCCTTTATCAACAAATGGATAGAGTTTAAAGAATTCTTTACAGAGCCTTAAAGCTCTCTTCTGGTATATCGTTTCAGGTTTAAAGTTGGAAAATTTACACTTCTTATATCTGCTTGGAATGCCTGAATTCCTGGAAAACTCTTTTTTTAATATGTCAAACTGGCACCTGCACCTTACCGCTTCCCTTCTGCCGTTGCTTTTTATAATAATCCATCCTGTTCCGGAACACTCTTTACAGGCCATTTTTTCTCCAGTGGTACTGTTTATACTGATAAAGTAATTGCTGTTTGTAAAAACTTCAAGTCAGAGAAGATAAACAGGGTCAACATCAATTCTATACCTTACGCCCCTGAAAAGTACGGGCATTTCTCTCTTAAGTATCTCTATACCTTTTAAAAGGTTTTCCTCAGTTGCTGCCCTCATAAAGGTTATAAATCTGTATCTTCCAGACACTTTTGGTATGGGAGCCGGGTTGAGTGGTGGCACATTAAAGTAAGGTTTTATCTTTTCTTTCAGAATATTGAATTTCTCTTCAATTTTGCCAAACTTAGAGGTCTTTTCTATCTGGAATTCTAAAAGCACAGGGTATGAAAAAGGTGGATAATTAAAAATTTTTCTTGCCTCTATTTCTTCTTTGTAGAACAGATCAAACTTGTACTCTGCTGCATATTTGACTGCGGGATTTTCAGGGTCAAAGGCTTGAATAATAGCAGCGCCAGGTTTAAATCTTCCTGCTCTACCTGTTGTATGTACGATTGTTTGAAATGTTCTTTCTGCCGAACGAAAGTCCGGAAGAAGGTATCCCGTGTCTGCCATTAGAACAGCAACAAGGGTAAGTTTTGGAAAATTGTGTCCCTTACTTGCTATTTGTGTCCCTACAATTATGTCGTAGTTTCCGTTTTTTATATCTGCTATCAGTTTGGCGCCTTTTGTTGGGTTTTTTACAGTGTCCTGGTCAAGCCTTACGATTCTGAAATCGGGAAAGAGAACTTTAACTTCTTCTTCAACCCTTTCTGTTCCGTAGCCTTTAAATTCAAGTTTTGTTCCGCATTCGGGGCACCTGAAGAGAGGTTTATACTTTTTACCGCATATATGACATATAAGCCTGTTCATGTTTTTGTGATAGACGAGAGGAACAGCGCAGTCGTCACACTCTGCCACAAAACCGCACTTTGGGCAAAACCCTGATGAGAAGAAACCTCTCCTGTTGATGAAGAGGAGTACCTGTTCACCTTTTTTCACCGTGTTTTTTATGGCTGAAATTAGTGATTCAGAAAATATGCCAACCCTTTTTTCCTCTTTCAGATTCACCACCTTTATGTATGGAAGCGGTATATTTGATACTCTTTTTTTAAGTTCTAAGGCTCTATATTTTTCAATAGATGCTCTGTAGTAGCTTTCAACTGATGGTGTTGCCGATACAAGTATTACAGGACACTTTTCTATACTTCCCCTTTTAACGGCCATTTCCCTTGCATGGTAGAGAGGCTTCTGCTGCTCTTTGTAGGATGTGTCTTGTTCTTCATCTACGATTATTAATCCTAAGTCTTTTATGGGAAGCATAAGAGACATTCTTGTGCCTATGAAAACCTTGCTCTTTCCTTTGACAGCTTTTAACCACTGAGAGACTAACTCTTTTTTACTGAGTTTACTATGAAAAACAACAATATTTTCGCCAAAGTAACTTTCCACCCTTGCTCTTAATTCAGGTGTTAGTAAAAGTTCTGGAACCAGTATGAGAACGCTTTTTCCCTTCTTGACTGTTTCAAGTGCAGCGTGGAGATAAACTTCCATCTTTCCAGAGCCGGTTACTCCATAAAGGAGGAATGTTTCATTTTTTCCATTCAGTATTGCGTTAAGTGCTCTTTTCTGATCGGCTGTCAGAATTATTTTTCTATTGTCTGTAAGTACCTGTTTTTTAATGTCTATCAGGTGTTCTCTCTCTTCAATTTCTATAATGCCTTTATTGGTGAGTCTCTTTATCGTGTTGTAGGAGATCCCTCTTTTATTTAAGTCTTTTATTGGTATTTCTTTTATCTTTTTTAAGATTTCAATGGCTTCTAACTCTTTTTTTCCTTTTACCGGTTTGATTTCTTTTAGAACTGCAACTTTTTGAGTTGGGAGAAGGGTGTACGTTATATCCTCTTCCTTTCCTATGATTCCCTTTCTTATAAGATTTTTGACGGTGGAATAGGTTGATTTCCCCTTAATAGCTCTTACAAGTGTGATGAGTTTTACTCTTCCTTTCTTACTTTTAAGGTATTTTATTATCTGCTGTTCGGTTTTTCCCTTAACATGTTCGTTTCTTTTAAGATAGACGTAACTTGTTTCTTCAATGATGAATCCTGAAGGGAGAAAGAAAAATAGAACTTCGCCAATAGCCGAAGCGTACCTTCTGGCAATTTCCTCTGCAAGTTTTATGTTTTTTTCTGTAAATAGGACAAAATCGTCCGGTATATCAAATATTTCCTTTATGTAGGTTTCTTCTATCTCGCTACTCGTTTCTTTTAGAGAAACGATTATTCCTGTTTTTAAAAAGTCACTTTTACCAAAGGGAACTATTACGCGCTTACCTACTTCCGGTTTTGAAGATACCGTTTCAGGCACTTTATATATAAACGTTTTATCAAGAGGTATGTTTAAAGCCACTTCGGCAAACAATTACTTTTTCCTCTCTCTAATAGCTCTTATTGTGGTTCCTACCGCCATAAGTATAAGAATAAAAGTTGCAAATATTGTAAGTGCGACAACTGTCCATTTAAATATAAATGGTATCATCTCTTTTCGCTCCTCTTCTCAATTTCCCACAGTTTTAAATATTTTAAAAAAGTATAATAAGAACTCATAACCGACACAACGAATCCTTCAAATCCGTCCAGGAATCCTTTCTTTATGAAGTATCTTCTGATGAATGCTCCAATGGACGAGGTTATAAGTTTTGTTTTTGAAAATCTTTTGCCTCTTTTGTGAGTACCTTTAGCGTAAAGTGTTGTGTATAGGTTGAGCTTTTTAAGGTGCGTTTCTATATCTGGATATGAGTAGTGGAGGAGGTTTCCCTTAAGATAACCCGTTTTTCCGTTAACTTTTAACGTTTCATGAACCTCATCACCTTCCCATCTGCAAGAGTCTCTCCTTGCAAGTCTCAGCTGCCAGTCAGGGTACCATGCGTGTTTTATCCATTTTCCAAGGTAATTTGTGAGTCTGTTTATATAAAAACCTTTGTACTCTGAATTTTGTTTCTTTACAAGTTCAATCTCTCTTTTTAGTTTTTCGTCAACAACTTCATCATCGTCAAGAAAGAGGACCCAATCCTTTGTACAGAGTGATAGAGCATAGTTTTTCTGGTTTATGAAGTTATCGAATTTTCTGAAAACAACTTTAGCACCGTAGCTTTTTGCTATCTCAACTGTTTTGTCTGTCGAACCTGAATCTACCACGATTATTTCATCAGCCAGGTCTTCTACACTTCTTAAGACATCGCTCAGGTATTTTTCACCGTTTTTGACAATCATTGATACAGACAGTGTTGTCATAATTTAAATCCTTTGAAGTGTTATAATACTTCTGCTATGAAGATAATATTACCATCTCCGGCAAAGATAAATTTATCCCTTTGGGTTAACGGGAAAAGGGATGACGGTTATCATGATATTCTGACTGTTTTTCATACCATTAACGTTTTTGATTACATTTCCATTCAGCAGTCAGGACAACTTGAATTGAATGTTGCAGGGTCGACTGTTGTTCCGGCAGGAAATGACAATTTGATAATCAAGGCTTGTGAAGTATTTTCAAAGCATACAGGTATAAAACCGAAGGTTAGTATAACCCTTGAAAAACACATACCCATTGGGGCTGGACTTGGAGGTGGAAGCTCCAATGCTGCTCTTGTTTTAAAGGGTTTAAATATGCTATATAACTATCCTGTTGATGAAGATAAATTGATGGGCATGGCTGCAGAGATAGGTTCTGATGTTGCCTTTTTTCTTAAGGGAGGACTTGCGGTAGGTTACGGTAGAGGGGAAAAGCTTATATTCTACGGCAAACAGAAATTTAATATTCTTCTTGTTTATCCAAATATCTTCTGTTCAACGGCGGAAGTTTATAAACATCTTCCACCAATAAAGAGAGAAATGGGAATAGAGGATGCTGAGAGGTTGATACTTATTCCTCTTATGAAAGGTGATTTTAACACTCTAAGAGAGAATATGTGGAATGACCTTGAGTCTTCTGCTGCACCCTGTATAAAAGAAGTTATGGAAGCTAAAAAGTTAGTTGAAGAGGTTGTAGGTTCAAAGGTTTTAATGAGTGGAAGTGGTTCAAGCCTTTTTGCTATCATAGATAAAAATAAAAAAATAGACATTACCCCCTTGCAAAGAAAGGGCTGGTGGGTTAAATTTTGTTCTGCAATTTGAGTTGGGGCGTAGCCAAGCGGTAAGGCAGCGGACTTTGGATCCGCCATTCGCAGGTTCGAATCCTGCCGCCCCAGCCATTTTTTTATTCCCGCATAGTGGTGGGAGTAGCTCAGCTGGTGGAGCGCCGGGTTGTGGCCCCGGCGGTCGCGGGTTCAAGTCCCGTCTCCCACCCCACTTAATGCGGGAGTGGCGGAACTGGCAGACGCGCTGGACTTAGGATCCAGTGTCCTTGTGGCGTGAGGGTTCGACTCCCTCCTCCCGCACCATAGATTTAGTATAATAACCCTTAGCGCGGGCGTAGCTCAGTTGGTAGAGCACAACCTTGCCAAGGTTGGGGTCGCGGGTTCAAGTCCCGTCGCCCGCTCCATATTGGCGGCGTAGCCAAGTGGCAAGGCAGGGGACTGCAAATCCCTTATTCGGCGGTTCAAATCCGCCCGCCGCCTCCACAAAATTATCTAATTTGTACCTTTTCTCTTTTTATCCTTTTGACGTTTATTACGCCTTTTGTTGATTTTATCGCATTTATAACTTTTTGAAGCTGAGAAACATCTTTTACCTGTAGTGTAAAATCAAGGATTGCTTTTCCCCCAATTGTTCGTGTGTAGGCACTTGCAATGTTTGTTTTTGTATCCGCTATCTTTGCCGATACGGCAGCTAACATTCCGGGTCTGTCTTCTACAAAGACTCTTATCTTTGCAGGGTAGAGCTTATCAGACGGTTTAAACTCTATTGAGAGGACTCTTCCTGGAGCGCTTTCAAGTACCTGCTGAGCCACAACACAGTTTTTTGTATGCACTACTATTCCTTTCCCCTTTGAAACAATGCCAACAACGTCATCGCCAGGAAGTGGATGGCAGCACTTTGCCAGTGTAACCAGCATGTTTTCTATACCGTCAATAATAATGTCGGCACCTTCATTTTTCTTCTCTTTCTTTTTCTTCTTTTCCTGTTCTTCCTGGATTCCCAAAAGTCTTCTTACTAACTTTTCACCGTCAAGTTTTCCAAATCCTACATCAATTAGAGCAAATTCAAGTGATGAGTAACCGAGAGATTTTAACTGTTCTGAAAAGTCGTTTTCATATAAAAAGCTTATGCCTTTTCCGGCACTTCTCCTGATTATCTTTTCAACAATACTTTCACCCAATTTTTTTTGCTTTTTCGTTTTCCTGTTTTTTTATGAACGATTTTATGGCAGTTCTTGCCTTTGAAGTTTTTACAAAAGCAAGCCAGTCTCTTTTTGGATTTTCAATATTTCCGGTTATTATTTCTACTTTATCTCCGCTTCTGAGTATGTGATTTAAAGGAACAAGTTTACCGTTCACCTTTGCACCTATACATCTGTGTCCAACACTTGTGTGTATTGCGTAGGCAAAGTCAACCGGCGTTGCGCCTTTTGGAAGTGTTTTGAGGTCACCTTTGGGTGTAAATACATAAATATCCTCTTCGTATAGGTCACTTTTGACGTTTTCCATAAATTCTTTTGTATCCTTTTCCTCTTTTACCCATTCTAAGAGATTTCTCAGCCAGAGGAATCTTTCCCTTTCAGATTCAGAGAGTTTACCGCCACCTTCTTTGTACTTCCAGTGGGCAGCGATTCCCATCTCTGCTATCTGGTGCATTTCGTGTGTTCTTATTTGAAACTCTATAAACTGTCCCCGGGGTCCTACTACTGTTGTGTGGAGTGATTGGTACATATTTGGCTTTGGAACTGCTATGTAATCTTTAATTCTGCCCGGTACAGGCATCCATAGGCTGTGAATGAGTCCCGCTATAACGTAACAGTTTGGTACGGTGTCTGTTATTATTCTTATTCCTGCAACATCGTAAACTTCTTCAAAGGGGATACCTTTTTTTACCATTTTGTTATAGATACCGTATATGTGTTTAAATCGCCACTGTATTTCACCTTCTATCCCGTTCTCTTCAAGTTTTTTCCTGACGGTTTCTATAATTTCTGAAAGGTATGTGCTTATTACTCTCTTTTTTTCTTTTACCTTTTCCTGAAGCTCTCTGTATATTTCTGGCTCAAGGTATTTTAGAGACAGGTCTTCAAGTTCATTTTTGATTCTGTAGAGGCCGAGTCGGTTGGCAAGTGGTGCGTATATTGTTAACGTTTCTCTTGCAGTTCTTCTCTGTCCGTTTGGACTTCTGCTGTCAAGTGTTCTCATATTGTGAAGGCGGTCTGCTAATTTCACTATAAGGACCCTTATGTCTTCAGAAAGAGAGATTAAAAGTTTTCTAAAACTTTCCGCGTTTCTCTCTTCTTTACTTGAAAACTTATACTGTTCAAGTTTTGTAACACCGGCAACGATAAAAGCTACCTCTTTTCCAAACTCTCTTTCTATCTCTTCTATTGTTGTATCCGTGTCTTCTACAACATCGTGGAGTAGGCCGGCGGCTATCGTGTGAACATCCATTTTCATTTCGGCTAATATGTATGCTACTTCTGCTGGATGGGAAAAGTAAGGTTCACCAGATTTTCTGAACTGTCCTTCATGTTTTTCTTTTGAGTATTTGTAAGCTTTCTCTATGAGTTTACTGTCAAAACTATCCCTATAGGTTTTAACTTTTTCTATAATTTCTTTACAACTTCTCAATTTATCTCCCTGTTTTACAGTGGCTTAAATTTTAAAAGTAGTGCATTAAATCAGTTTTGTAAAGGGAAGCTTATGGAGAGAAGACCTATAGGTATTTTTGATTCTGGCGTTGGTGGCCTTACTGTTCTTAAGGCAATAAGAGACAGATATCCGGAAGAAGATTTTATCTATTTTGGTGATACAGCCCGAGTACCTTACGGGACTAAGTCTGAGAGAACCATAATAAGGTATAGTCTTGAGAATGCAAAACTTTTGAGAAAATTCAATGTGAAACTTATTGTTGTTGCCTGCAACACGTCTTCATCTTACGCCCTTGATATACTGAAAAGAGAGATGGATATTCCTGTTATAGGTGTTGTTAAACCTGGAGCTGCAGCTGCTGTTAAGGCAACAAGGACGGGAAACATCGGAGTTATAGGGACAGAGGCGACTATTAAGAGTGGTGCTTACAGAAGAGAGATACTTTCCATCAATCCTTTTCTAAAAATTTTTGAGAAACCCTGCCCGCTGTTTGTTCCTTTGATTGAAGAAGGCTGGCTTGATGATGAGATTACATACATGGTGGCAGAGAGGTACCTCTCGGAGTTAAGGAATAAAGATATTGATACGCTTGTTCTTGGCTGTACTCATTATCCTTTACTGAAAAATATTATTGGAAAAGTGTGTAATAATATAAAATTGGTAGATTCTGCTGAGGAAACGGCACTTGAAACTGGAAAACTTCTCAATAAAAGAGAAGGCGATGAAAAGGGAGAGGTTAGAATTCTTGTAAGTGACATGAGTCAACGTTTTAGGAAAATTGCTGAAATGATAATGGGAGAGTCTTTTTCCATAGAGGAGGTTTCTGTTGATGTTTGTTAGACCAGATGGAAGGGATTATGATGAACTTAGGCCTGTAAAAATAACGCTTGATTACGTTAGATATCCGGAGGGTTCGTGTCTGATAGAAGTTGGAGATACAAAGGTTATCTGTTCGGCCTCTGTAGAGGAGAAGGTTCCGCCTTTTTTAAAGGATTCTGGAAAGGGATGGATAACTGCTGAGTATTCTATGCTCCCGAGGGCGACAGCAACGAGGAATGTTAGAGAGGCGGCTAAAGGGAAACTTTCTGGAAGGACACAGGAGATTCAGCGCTTGATAGGAAGGGCTTTGAGAAGTGCTGTTAATCTTGAAAAGTTAGGTGAGAGGACTGTATGGATAGACTGTGATGTTATTCAGGCTGATGGCGGTACGAGAACAGCCTCAATTACAGGTGCTTTCGTTGCTCTCTATCTTGCTTTAAAGAAACTTGAACTGACAGATGCAATCTCTTCGTTTGTTGCAGCTACCAGCGTTGGGATTGTTGAGTCTATTCCCTGCCTTGACCTTAACTATCAGGAAGATTCTTCCGCAGAAGTTGATATGAATGTTGTTATGAATGAAAAGGGTGAGTTTATAGAGATTCAGGGAACGGGAGAGGAACGTCCCTTTAACAGGGAAGAACTTGATAAGCTTTTAGAGCTTGCCGAGAAGGGTATTAAGGGACTTATAGAGATTCAAAAGAGCGTTCTTGGGGTTTAGTGATGGAGATTGTAATTGCGAGTAAGAACAGGCATAAAATTGAGGAAATAAGTGAAAAGCTAAAAACTCTTGGAATAGAGTCGTTGTCACTTCTTGATTTTGAAGTTACTGAAGCACCTGAAACGGGTAGTACCTTTCTTGAAAATGTCTATCAAAAATCCTCTTTCTACGCTGAGAGGTTAAATATGCCCGTGTTGTCCGATGATTCCGGCCTTGTTGTTGATGCTCTGGGGGGACTTCCAGGCGTTCACTCGTCCCGCTTTGCAGGTGAAGGTGCCACTGATGAAGAGAATTTGAAAAAGCTTGTTGAACTTTTAAAGCACAAGGGGCTTTTTGAATCTCCGGCTTCTTTTGTCTGTTTTATGATGGTTACGTTTCCTGACGGTAAAGGATTCTGGAGTAAGGGCGTTCTTAAGGGAAAAGTCGTAACAGAGCCAAAAGGTAATGAAGGCTTTGGATATGACCCTATCTTTATACCTGAAGGTGATAACAGAACGCTTGCTGAGTATTCTATGATAGAAAAAAACAGAATAAGCCATAGAGGAAAGGCTCTTGAGAAGATAGTTAACCTTTTGAAGGAGAAATTAAAATGATGATGTTTAAGGATTTAATTCACTTTCTCATACAGTTTCTCACATGGTTCATTGTAATAGGTGCAGTTTTTACCTGGATACCTCCGGCCAACAGGCCCCGTTTTGCAGACTGGATAATTGCTGTTACCGACGATTTGCTGGAACCTCTTAGAAAGATTATTCCTCCCCTTGGTGGAATAGACATTACGCCGCTAATTGCTATAATGATTTTGCAGATGATAGACAATTTCATAATAAGGGGTTTTTGACATGGACATTAAATTGAAATTTAATCCAAAAGACATAAGAACCAAGCAGTTTTCTAAAAAAGTTTTTGGTTATAATCCTGATGAGGTTGATGCTTTTCTAATAGAATTATCTAACGAATTTCAAAATTTGCTTAATAAAATTGAACAGATTAGGAGTCAAACACCTGAAAGCAAAATGAAAGAACTTGTTAGAAAAACTAAAAAGAAGATAGAAAAGATAGTGGAAGAGAGTAAAAAAGAAAAAAGGCAACTTGAAGAGGAAAAACGTCGGATTGAGAATGAAATAGAGCAGTTAAGAATTGTTCAGAGGAAAATGGCTAATAAATTGAAATTAACAATAATAGAGATGACAAGAATTTTAGAGGAGATTAAACCTGATGATAAACCTAAAAAAGGGAAAGAATTTCATTCAGGTGGAGGTGAAAGTTCAACCCAAAGGGAGACAGAACGCAATAGTAAAAGTGGAAAACGGGAAGTTGAAGATAAAGGTGACGGCACCGCCTGAAGGCGGTAAGGCAAACGACGCTGTTAGAAGGCTTTTCTCAAAAAATTTAAAAGTTTCAGTTTCATCTGTTGAAATAGTAAAAGGACAGACCTCAAGGGATAAAATTGTGGCAATTTTTACCGAAAATCCTGATAAAGTTGAGAAAAAACTGCTCCAATTGGTATCAGATTTGAAAAGTTAGTTGTAAACTCTTGACAGGAAAAAAAAGAAATAGTATTTTCATTTTAAAGATAGTTTTTAACTATTAATCCTTAATGGAGGGAGCGGTATGACAAAAAGCGAGCTTGTAAGTGCAATTGCCGAGAAGGCAGGTCTCAGAAAAAAAGATGCTGAAGCAGCTCTCAACGCGTTTCTTGAGGTGGTAACAGAAACCCTCAAGAAAGGGGACAAGGTGGAGATTAGAGGTTTTGGTACTTTCCTTATGAAGGAAAGGGCTGCAAGGGTTGCAAGGAATCCTAAAACAGGAAAAGAGGTTAAAGTTCCTCCAAAAGTTGTTCCTGACTTCAAACCTGGAAAAGACCTCAAGGAAGCTACAGAAAAAATTCTTAAGAAAAAGTAATTTTAAGGGGGCTTTAGCCCCCTTTCTCTATCAGTGATGCTGCTTCTTGGAAGAAGTCTCTGTCTTTTAGGCCAGGGTGAGGAATCGTTAGTTTTGTTGTATTAATTTTCACCATTTCATAAAGTAAAATATCTATGTCTATCACCCTTGGTCCCCAACGGTAGGTGGGATATCTTCCAACTTTTTTCTCGAGCTTCTTAAGAATATTTAAGAGTAGAAATGGTGGATGTTCTGTTTCTATCAGGACACCAACGTTAAGAAAGTAAGGTTGTCTTGTTACGCCAAAAGGTGCCGTTTCTGTAATCTCTGTTGTTTTGACTATTTTACCGGCGTACTTTTCTATACCTGAGATAGCTCTTTCTATGTTCTCTCTTCTATTTCCAAGGTTTGTTCCTATGCAGAGGACTACTTTAGCCATCTGCTTCCTCTTTTAACATTGATAGTAGAAGCTTGAGAGCTTTTTTCGCTGCTTTTTTCCTTATCTTATTTCGCCTCTTCACGGGATCCGGATGGCTATCTTTAAATATAAAGCGGTAAACTTCAGTTCTGTTTTTTACCGATACGCCTATGTAGACTAATCCAACAGGTTTTTCAGGTGTTCCGCCAGTAGGTCCCGCTATTCCTGTGGTTGACACGGCACATTCCGTTCCCATTAGTTTTTTTACACCTTCAACCATTTCCCTTGCCGTTTCTTCACTTACTGCACCGTACTTTAAAAGTGTTTCGGCAGATACATTTAAAACTTTCATTTTTATACTGTTATCGTAGGATACGACGCCACCCATAAAGTATTCAGAACTTCCAGGAACATTTACGATTCTTGCTGCAATCAGTCCTCCAGTACAGCTTTCTGCAGTTGATAGTTTAAGTTTTTTCTCAGTAAGTATCTCTTTTAATCTAAACTCTACGCTCATTCTCCCTCCCGAAAATAAAATTAATGATATACTATCAATATAATATCTCTCTGGGGTGTCGTTATGATAAGAGTCGTAATTATATTACTTTTAGTCGTTATCATTCTTTACACCATTTCTACTTACAACCGCTTTCAGTCGCTTAAGAACGGTGCAGAAGCAACGTTAGGGCAGATTAAGGTTGCCCTTAAAAAGAGATTAGATATGATTTCTCAACTTGTTAATACTGTTAAAAGCCATGCTAAATTTGAAAAAGAAACGTTTGAAAAGGTTGCAGCTTTGAGGAGTGGAGTAACCAGGGCTGAGACGCCTGAAGAACTTTCGGAGATAGAAAGAGAGACAAGGAGAATAATGGGAGCAATAAACGTTGCTGTTGAAAGTTACCCAGAACTTAAAACATCAACGATTGTTCTCGAGCTTACGCAGGCCATTCAGGACATAGAGAATGAAATTGCCCGCCACAGGTACACTTACAACAATATAGCTCAGGAGATGAATACAAAAATTGATATGTTTCCTTCCAATCTTGTTGCCTCTATGTTTGGATTTAGAAAGCTCTCTTATCTGGAATTTGGTGAAGAGATAAATAAGACACCTGACACTACGTGGTAATGTGATGACTGAAAAGAGGATTTTTACTGCTGCCGTAATAGTTTCTCTCATCCTTGTTTTCGTGGCTTTTTACGACTTCAGGCTCTTGTTTTCTTCGCTCCTTGCTGACTATACGGCTGTTATTACGCTTAATGATACTGTTTCTTTACAGGAAAATTTTGATTTCAGGGTAAAAAAAGATAATAAGTACTCCATGCTTTTTAGAAACTGGAAAGTTCCTCTTACGTTTAAAAATGAAAATTTTAACAATCCTCATATTACTGTGGAATCTTTAAACGCATCTTATCCATGGTACGTTGTTGATTATGCCCATAGGGTTTACCTTCAAACGCCCGATAGAGCTCTTGCTGCTATTTGTAAATCAAAGGCTTTTAATAATGAGATTGGTATAGTTAGAGGTGTGAATGGTGGATTTCTTAAAAGATTTAACAGAGGAATCTATACTCTTTCAGCTTTTTATTCTCTGTATCCACCAATTGAAACAGATGGTAATTTGTCGCATCTGAATATAAAACTTGCCGATTCTCACGTTTTCTATCCTGAGGTGAAAATTATTTTAAAGGATCCGAAATCTTTGATTAAAAAGTTGTACGTTCACATGGTAGATTATTCTGTAAAGGTAGTGCATTCCGGGTATGTTATAACCGGGAAAGCACCTGACGATTCTCTCGTTGAGCTTGAAATGGTTTTAAAGAATCCTTCACCTTTCAAGGGATTTTACAGGCGTGTTTCTGATGTCACAGTTTTAACCGAGAAGATGAACAGGGACTTATATGCGTTTATTGTTAAGATTGCAGATAAACTTGTTATTGTTGCAATTGTTGTTTTTCCATTCTTTATGGTCTATTACTACAACAGGTTCGGCAGTGAGATTTCTGCTACGGTTCCCGAATATATAAGTTTTGTTCCAGATAAAAAGAAAAAGCCCTATATAGTTAATCTGCTGTTCTCTGGAAATGCTACTTCCTGTGATGAGAACGGTTTTTATGCGACACTTTTGGATCTAAAAAGACGTGGATTGATAGATATTAAGAGTGATGGAAGCGGTGTCATTATAGAGGTTCTTTCTATGCAGGCTGATGATCCTTACGAGGTTAAAGTTCTTTCATTTTTGAAACACTATTCCGAAGATGTAGGTGGAAAAAAACTTTTTATTCCGGAAAAGGTTGAATTAAAGGTTAAAAATCTTGTGAATCAGAAAGATTTGACAGCACTTGAATCTATGAAAAAGAGTTTTGACGCGGTTTTACACTGGAAAGATAATTCTATAGTTTATGATTATCTTGACCTTAAAGGTTATAATCTATTCAGAGCAGGTGCAATCATTACTGCTGTGATTTTGGTCTTTTTTGCTGCTTCAGTTCTTGTTACAGATAACGTTCTTATAGATACTCAGAAGGTTGTTATTCACTGTGCTGTTTTAATTGCTCAGCTTTTTGTTTTCTTTATCCTGCCACCTCAGGTTCTTGGTAGATGGAAGGAGAGACGTTATAAGGATAGGCTTCTCTGGCAGAGTTTTAAAAACTTTCTTTCAAATATGGCCATGATTAAAAAGTACGCTCCAGAAGATCTTTTGATGTGGAAAGAGTGGCTTGTATATGGTACGGCTCTTGGTGTTGCTGACAAGGTGGAAAAGGCGATGGAAGAGCTGAATGTGCATATCCCTGAAGTTGATATAGAGAGAGGGGTGAGGACCCATTTGGGTGCTGTTTATGTAAGTATAGGAAAAGGAGTTGCTTCTCTATCAAGCGGTTCTGGTAGTGCTGGTGGCGGTTTCGGAGCAGGCGGCGGTTTTGGTGGCGGTGGTGCAGGTGGAAGATAGTTAACTTTCACCATTGTCTATGCTCTTTAAAATGTGTCCAAGCTTTTCCTTTTTTGTTTTAAGATATTCTATGTTGTGTTCACATATTCCCGTTTCTATAGGAACTCTTTCAACGATTTCAAGACCATATCCTTCAAGTCCTATTAGCTTTTTAGGATTGTTTGTCATCAACCTCATTTTTCTTACACCTAAGTCTCTTAAAATCTGTGCACCAATTCCAAAATTTCTCATGTCTGCCGGAAATCCTAACTTTAGGTTTGCTTCAACCGTATCGAATCCGTGGTCCTGAAGGTGATAAGCCTTTATCTTGTTTACAAGACCTATCCCTCTGCCTTCCTGCCTTAAATAGACTATTACACCTTTTCCTTCTTCAGCTATCATTTCCATTGCTTTGTGAAGTTGCGACTGGCAGTCACACTTTAGAGAACCAAAAACATCTCCTGTTAAACATTCAGAGTGGACTCTGACAAGTACCGGTTCATCTTCTTTGATTTCTCCCATTACAAGGGCTACATGCTCTTTATTGTCCACTGTGCTTGTGTAGGCGTATATCTTCCAGTTGCCGTACTTTGTTGGTAGATTTGCAACGGCTTCTCTCTTTATAAGTGTGTCTGTTCTCATTCTATATTCAATAAGGTCAGCAATACTTATTATTTTAAGGTTGTGTCTCTTTGCGTATTCTATGAGGGCGGGAAGCCTCATCATTGTTCCATCTTCATCCATAATTTCACATATCACACCGGCAGGATAAAGACCGGCAAGCTTTGCAAGGTCAACGGCGGCTTCCGTGTGTCCTGAACGTTTAAGAACGCCACCCTTCCTTGCTCTTAGAGGAAATATGTGTCCCGGCCTTACAAAATCTTCTGGTCTGGCATCTTTTGCTATGGCTCTTTTTATCGTTATTGCTCTGTCGTAGGCAGATATTCCCGTTGTTGTTCCAAACTTGGGGTGTGCATCTATGGAAACACCGAAGGCCGTTCCTTTAGGGTCTGTTGGCCTTGGCGTCATCATCTCTATGCCTAATTCGTCAAAGCGTTCTTCCGGGAGTGCAAGGCAGATTAATCCTCTACCATACTTTGCCATGAAGTTTATGGCTTCCGGCGTGACCTTTTCGGCAGCCATCACAAGGTCACCTTCGTTCTCTCTATTTGGGTCGTCAACGACAATTATCATTTTTCCGTTTTTTAAATCTTTAATGGCTTCTTCTACGGTGTTGAGGTTGAATCTGCCCTTTACCACTTTTACTCTCCTCTTTTGTAGAGAACTTTGTCAACAATTCCGTACTCTTTTGCCTCTTCGGCACTCATGAAGAAGTCTCTGTCTGTATCTTTTTCAATCTTTCTAACAGACTGGCCGGTGTGGTGAGAAAGAATTTCATTTAGCATCTTTTTGAGTTTCAGTATTTCTTTTGCGTGAATTTCGATGTCTTTTGCCTGTCCCTGAAATCCACCAAGTGGCTGATGAATCATTATCCTTGAATGTGGTAGAGCAAATCTTTTACCGGCTGCACCGGCTGCTAAAAGTACAGCACCCATACTTGCTGCCTGGCCGAGACAAATCGTGCAGACATCAGGTTTTATATATTGCATTGTGTCGTATATTGCAAGTCCTGCTGTTACTACGCCACCGGGACTGTTGATGTAAAGGTAGATATCTTTTTCAGGATCCTCTGCTTCGAGGAATAGGAGCTGTGCAATTATCAGATTTGCTATGTTGTCATCTATCGGCGTGCCGAGAAAAATAATTCTGTCCTTTAAAAGTCTTGAGTAGATGTCGTAAGCTCTTTCTCCTCTTCCAGTCTGCTCTATTACCATTGGAATAAGTTGACTAATAGTCTTGTCCATTGAGACCTCCTAATGTAGTGTGTCTTTAAAAATTAAGATAAATGGATGAATTTTTCAAATCAGATGTTGACAATTACCGGTTTGCCCATGAGAAATCCTTGACCGTAAATTTCAGTAAAGTTGGCTTTTTCTGAAAGGTCTATTAATTTTTCTTTAATGTCTTCATTTTCTATATGCTCTGCAACAATCTTTAGATTTTTAAGTTTTGCTAATTCTAAAACATAAGATACAAATAATTGGTCAAGTTTATTGTTTGTTATATTCTGTATTATGCTTCCGTCTATTTTTATTCCGTCAACGGGGAGTATTCTTAAGAGTTCATAATTAGCATACTTAACGCCAAAATCGTCTATGAAAACTTTTATTCCTTTTTTCTTAAGAATAGTAACTTTTTTTACAATATTGGGAATAGCAAGAATATCCTCTCTTTCTGTTAGTTCTACGATAATCTTTTCTGGATTTATGTTTGCGTTTGAGATTTTATCAAGGAACCAGTTGAATTTATTCTGCATAAATAGAGAAGAAAGGTTGATTGAAATTGAAAAATCTGGTTTTTCTTCTTTGAGGAAATCCAGCAATTTTTCCACCATTAAAGTATCAAGCTTTTCTTCTATGTTAGTTTGACATACAAGTTTGATGAATTTTTCTGCTTCTATAACGGTATCGGTTGCTGGAATTCTTGCAAGAGATTCTTTAAACAGCAGCTTTTCGGTTATTAGGCTTTCTATTTTTTGAAGCCCTATTTTGATTTTTTTTCTTCTTATGGCTTCTATTACGTCAAGAGTTAATTTCCTTTGTAAAAGAAAATATGAAATTTCTTCGGGATATATAATTTTTATGTTATTTTCTTTTTTCTTTGCTGTTTTGATACCTCTATATAATATCCAGAGTAATGTGTTGTAATCCATAGTTTTACATCTGGATGTTTCTAATATGACTCCGGTGAAAAATAAAGATAATTTTTCAATGCCTGATTTCACGGGAACTTCAATGGATGTGTTTTGTAGTTCGTTTTGCAGGTTTCTCAGTTTTTGAAATACAACTTCTGGCTTTTCTTCAGACAAAATAAAAAATTCATCGTTTTGTATCCTTACGATAGTTGCTTTTTTAAATATTGATTTTAAGAAGGATGCCATATAAGTCAAGATGCTGTTTCCTGCCTGAAATCCGTAATAAATGTTTATGTTTTTAAAATCATTTATATCTACTACTGTTACAGTTCTGGATTTAGTTAGTATTTTAGAAAAGTTTCTTATAAGATACGTTTTTGATGGAAGCTTTGTTACAGAATCAGCATCCTGATTTTGCAGTTCACTTGATATTTGCTTGAATAGAATACAATAAGATATAAGAATTAAGATGAATATAAATTTCTTAAACGTTGGAAGTTTTTCCTGAGGAATGTCTATTGAGTTTATTATGTTCTGAAGGAATTTGGCGTAATCTTTAATGAAGTCTTCTGTGGGTATATATTTTAAGTGAGTTCTTGCTATTACATCTATGTGCACATCGATTTTTTCAGCTTTGAATATTTTGTCGAAAAACTCTAATATTATTTCTATAAAACTTTCCTGAAATTTAAGGTCTGCTATTATCTGAGATGAATCTGGCAGGCTTCTTTTTATGAAATCAAGTGTTTGTTTGCTTATTGTTTTTTTGGTTTCATGAGAAAAAAATTTTTTTAAACTTTTTATTTCTTTTAGGTCTTCATTTGTGATGTTGTATACTTTAAGAAGTTCTTTAAACTCCATAATTTTCACCATATTTTAAATTCCGTAGCTAATTTTACACTTAAATTATTGAAATGTCAAGAAAGGGTCTGCTTATATTTCCAATGTCATTATTGTGTCGGATGCGTTACTTACGTATAAAATATTTTTTGCGACAGGATGGATTCCTGCGAATGATTTAAACTGATGGTAATGTCCAAATATCCACAGTTTTTCAAATTTTATTTCTTTTATGTCATAGATTCTTTTTAATTGCGATACGGAAATTGGTGGGTAGTGGGTGACTATTATCCGTGGATTTAATTCCTTTATATGTTTGTAAATTGAACTTTTAGACAGTAAAGATAGCTTTTCTACGAATTTACTGTAGTCCGCAATATTCTCTTTATCCTGATTCGTGAGGTTTTCGGGTGATATGTATATTCCTCCAGTGATTACTATGTTGTTTACCTTAACACATCTGGAAAAATCAAGAATGAAAACATTATCATTTGTCCTATCTTTTATGTAATTTAATTTGTTGTAAGGATTATTGCTGCACCATAGTTCAATATTTCCAAATGTATAAATTACTGATTTGTATTTTTTTGAGAGGCTATTTAAAAAATCGATAGTGATGTCAGCGTCAGAGCTGACATCACCGGCGATGATTATCAAGTCACTTTCCGGTTCTATGTTGATGCTGGAAGCTTTTGTTAAGTGTAGGTCAGAAATAATGTCGATTTTCATCTACACCACAACCTTTATTTTTGCTGCAGCTTCATTGGCAAGTTTTCTTGCCTCTTCGACACTACCACCTGCTGCTAAAACAACGCCCATCCTTCTTCCAGGCTTTGTGTTAGGCTTTCCAAAGAGCCTTACTTTTACATTTTTCATAGCCATTGCCTCTTCAACACCTGTGTATCCAGGATTCCATCCTTTAACATCAGAGAGTATCACTTTTGATGCCCCTGCAGGATAGAGTAATTTAGGCGGATTTATGTTAAAGCCAAGTATTGCTCTTATGTGAAGTTCAAATTCACTCATGTCCTGAGTTATCATTGTTACCATTCCTGTGTCGTGTGGTCTTGGTGAGACCTCGCTGAAGATCACATCATCACCTTTTATAAATAGTTCAACGCCAAAGATTCCAAGTCCTCCAAGCTCATCAGTTATTTTTTTGGCAATTTCCTGTGCCCGTTTCTTGGCTATTTCACTGATACCTGCCGGCTGCCAGCTTTCGTTGTAGTCGCCCTTTATCTGGAGATGTCCTATCGGCTCACAGAAGAATGTTCCATTTACTGCTCTTATTGTTAGTAGTGTTATTTCTGTATCAAATTCAATAAATTCTTCAACGATTACCCTTGTTCCCATTCCCCTCTTCGTACTTTGAGCATATTTCCATGCCTCTTCTATTTCTGCCAATGTTTTTATGATGCTCTGTCCTTTTCCAGAAGATGACATTATAGGTTTTATGACGGCGGGAAGTCCCACGTATTTAACAGCTTCTGCAAGTTCTTCCATCGTATCTGCAAAAGCATACTTTGCAGTTTTAAGGCCTAACTTTTCAGCGGCTACTCTTCTTATTCCCTCTCTATCCATTGTGAGTCTTGTTGCCCTTGCAGTTGGTATTACCGTATATCCCTCTTTCTCAAGTTCAAGTAGTGTAGGTGTATGGATTGCTTCAATCTCTGGAACTATCAGTTCCGGTTTTTCCCTTTCGACGATTGCCCTGATAGCGTTTCCGTCTAACATATCGATAACATAGCTTCTGTGGGCTACCTGCATAGCAGGAGCATTTTGATACCTATCAACCGCTATAACTTCTATCCCAAGTCTTTGTGCTTCAATAGTTACTTCCTTTCCAAGCTCTCCTGAACCAAGGAGCATTATCTTGTCTGCATTTTTAAGTAGTGGTGTTCCTAACATCTTTTCCTCCACAAGTTCTTTAAAAGGTATTATATTAAAGTGAAAAATATTGATAGAATATTAAGGGTGGAAAATCTGAGAAAAATAAATCTATTTTAGAGAGGAGGAATTATTATGGAAGATAGAAAGGAGATAATGGAAGAGAATTTTGATAAAAACAGTAAGTATAAGGCGGAGCTCGAAAATATTTCTGTTTCACTTTTCGCACTGTTTGAAAAATTGGAGAAGGAGTATGAGGATAAAGTTCAGGAATTATCTGAAAGATGTGAAGCTCTTGAGCAGGAAAATGTGGAGTTGAAGTATAAACTTCGCCAGCTTTCAGAAGAATTGAAGACTTTAGGTGAAAAAATTGTTGCAGAGGTTATTAAAAGAACGTCTCTTCCGCCTGAAAACTTTGGAAATGATACGAACGGAGGCGATTTATAAAAGCTTTAGCCATAACTATGGGTGATCCGGCCGGTGTAGGGCCGGAAATAGTTATAAAAAGTATTGAAAGCCTTGATGCGCTTGGCTTTCCTTTGAGAATTTATTGTTCATTTTCCGTTTTAGAAAGTCTTGGTTTTGACAAATTTCGCTCTTTTAAAAATCTTATTTTTGTAGATGTTTTTCCAAACTGTAATGTTGTTCCGGGCGTTGTTTCCCTTGAATCTGGCAGGGCACAGTTTGCATATCTTCAGGCGGTTGTAGAGGATTTAAAGAAGGGTTTGCTCTGGGGGGTTGTAACTTTACCTATAAATAAGAAGGCAATTAAACTTGCCGGTTTTAAATTTCCCGGTCATACGGAGTACTTTGCGTCTGAGTTTGGTGTTTCCGATTTTGCCATGATGCTTGCAAACTCAAAGCTTAAGGTTGTCCTTGAGACCATTCACGTTCCTTTAAGGAAAGTTCCGATTCTCATCTCTACAGAATCCATTTTAAAAAAGATTTTCCTCGTTCACAGATACTTTCCGAATGAAAGAATAGCGGTTGCAGGACTTAATCCCCATGCCGGTGAGAATGGACTTTTTGGTGACGAGGAGGAAAAGATAATTGTTCCTGCTATAGAAAAGGCGAAAGGAGCCGGTATCCCTGTTGAAGGTCCTTTTCCTTCAGATACTGTGTTTAACAGGGCGATTTCCGGTGAGTTTGGAACGGTGGTATGTATGTATCACGATCAGGGATTGATTCCTGTTAAGCTTACAGGTTTTTCTGAAGCTGTTAATATAACTCTTGGTCTTCCCTTTGTCAGAACATCGGTGGGTCATGGTACCGCCTATGATATTGCCGGTAAGGGTATAGCTGATAACAGAAGTTTTCTATCTGCCGTTAACTTCGCTTTGAGTATTAAAAGTAGAGCTGGTGTGTGAAAATGCGTTTCATTTTTTGTTTATTCTTAATCTGTTAAATTTGACTAATATGTAAAAATTTTGTAAAAATGGGAGAAAACTTCTCGTGAGGGTGTTATGAAAGAGGAAAAGTTCTTTCTGATAGAGGAGCTTCTAAAAATTCAAGAAGAGAATGAACTTCATTATATTCCTGAAGAAAAGATCCTTGAGCTTGCCAAAAAGACCGGTAGAAGTCCCGCCGATATCCACTCTGTAATTTCTTTCTATCCCAGGCTTTCTGATAAACCAAGAGGAAAGTATTTAATAAGGGTTTGTGAGAACCTTCCCTGTCACATAGAAGGTGCTCAGGAAGTTATAGATGCAATTAAAAATTTTTTAGATATAGACTTTGGTCAGTCAACGCCGGATGGGAAGTTCTATCTTGAACGTACTTCTTGCCTTGGATTGTGTGCTGCTGCTCCGGTGATTCTTATAAACAACGTGCCTTACGGAAATTTAACGCCTGAAAAGGTCGTTGAGGTTTTGAAGGAATATATGGAGGGCGACAATGATTGATTTTAAGGTTATTGGGGAACCTATCATTCTTAAAAATGCCCGTAAGATATGTCCTAATGACATAGAAAAGTGTATGGAGGCAGGTAGGTACGGAGCTTTAAGGAAAGCCATTACTGAAATGAAACCGGAAGAAGTAATAGAGGAGATAAAAAGATCTCAGCTTCGTGGTAGAGGTGGTGCTGGCTTCCCCACGGGGTTGAAGTTTGAACTTGCAGCGAAAGAAAAGTCGGATAAAAAGTACGTGGTTGTTAATGGTGAAGAGGGAGAACCGGGGACATTTAAGGATAGAATAATAATGGAGGATTCGCCACACCTTCTCATAGAGGGGACGATCCTTGCCGGTTACGCGATAGGTGCTGATGAGGGAATAATATGTGTAAGGTGTGACTACATAAAAGCGATTGAAAGACTTGAAAAAGCAATAGCTGATGCTTACGATAGAGGCCTTTTAGGTAAAAATATTTTTGGAACGGACTTTTCCTTTGATATAACCATTGAAAGAGGTGCCGGTGCCTATGTCTGCGGCGAAGAGACAGCGCTTCTTGAGATGATAGAAGGAAAGCGTGGAGAACCGAGAAAAAAACCACCTTTCCCGCCGCAGAAAGGGCTTTATGGAAAACCCACTGTTGTTAACAATGTCGAAACGCTTGCAAATCTTCCCTTTATTATAAGTGAAGGTGCAGATAGGTTTCTTGAATTTGGTATAGAAGGTTCTCACGGAACGAAGCTTTTCAGCCTATCAGGAGATATTGAGTGGAAAGGTCTTATAGAGATTCCTTTCGGTGCGACAATAAAGGAAATTATAGAACTTGCAGGCGGGGTAAAAGGTGGTAAGAAACTTAAAGCGGTTATTTTAGGAGGAGTATCCGGAACGCTTGTCAGGTACGATGAGGTTGATATCTCGGTCGATTACCATTCACTCGGTGTTATTGAAGCAGGTCCCGGATGTGGGACGATTATTGTCCTTGATGAGACGAGAGATATAGTAGATGTAACTGAGAATATTATGGAGTTTTTCAGGACGGAATCCTGCGGTAAGTGCCGTCCGTGCAGTCTTGGAACAGTTTCTCTCTGTAATCTTATTCACAGAATAAAAGAGGGTAACGGAACGGAGGAAGACCTTAAAAAAATAGAAAAAATATCCATAGGAATGAGAAAGGCTTCATTCTGCGGACTTGGTCAGACTGCGCCCAACATTCTATATCAGTCCATTCAAAAGTTTAGAGATGAATGGCTTGCCCACGTGAGAGGAGGTAAGAATGGCTGAGACGGTTACCATAAAAATAGACGGCAAAAAATACACGGTGGAATCGGGACAGACGATTCTTGAGATTTGTAAAAAACTTGGTATTTACATTCCCACGCTCTGCTTTATGGAAGAGATAAGCGAAGGCGGGC
Source organism: Desulfurobacterium sp. TC5-1 (assembly GCF_000421485.1). Taxonomy (NCBI): domain Bacteria; kingdom Pseudomonadati; phylum Aquificota; class Aquificia; order Desulfurobacteriales; family Desulfurobacteriaceae; genus Desulfurobacterium; species Desulfurobacterium sp. TC5-1. The sequence continues at coordinate 1,424,305 of NZ_ATXC01000001.1, forward strand.
ATTGTGGCCTCTGTATTGTTGATGTGAAGGGCGCTAAAACATTTCAGAGGGCGTGCATAACGGAAGTTAGGGACGGCATGGAAATTGAGACAAACACGCCTGCTGTTAGGGAGGTGAGGAAGACTGTCTTTGAGATGATTTTGGCTGACCACAAGGTAGAGTGTCCGGTCTGCAAAAGGGATGAAACCTGTGAGATAAGAAAAGTCGCAAAACACCTTGGCTTTCCAGACTTTGAAGTGGAACCGATATACAGAGACGAAGGCGTTGACAATTCCATAATTTCAAGGGAACCGGCAAAGTGTATTAAGTGCCAGAGGTGCGTTAATACCTGTGAACTTATTCCGGGTATCGGTATTTACGGGTATTTCGGAAAGGGGCACGATGCAACTGTTGAGCCGCCTGAATCTCTATCAATGTCGGATACACCGTGTATTGTGTGCGGCCAGTGTGTCGTAAGATGTCCGACAGGTGCTCTTACAGAGAGGGATGATACCGAAAAGGTTTTAGAGGCTATATATGATCCTGATAAAGTCGTTTTTGCCTCTTTTGCTCCTTCTGTTAGGGTTGCAATCGGTGAACCTTTTGGAATGGAACCTGGAGAGGTTGTGGTCGGAAAACTTGTTTCTGCTTTGAGAAAGCTCGGATTTGACAGGGTTTACGACGTAAACTTTGGTGCAGATCTTACAATTGTTGAAGAGGCCAACGAACTGATTGAAAGGATAAAAAATGGCGGTGTTCTGCCGATGGCAACTTCCTGTTGTCCCGGATGGGTGAGTTTCGTGGAGAGATTTTATCCAGAGTTTATTCCTAACCTCTCTTCCTGTAAGTCACCACAAGCAATGCTTGGTGCACTTGTAAAAAACTACATGAAAGAGGTTGAGGGTATTCCGGAAGAGAATGTTGTTCACGTTACCATTATGCCATGTACGGCGAAAAAGTATGAAGCTTCAAGGCCCGAACTTAGTGGCGATACAGATTATGTTCTGACGACAAGGGAACTTGCAAGACTGCTTAAACGGTTTGATATAGATCTTTCAAAACTACCAGAAGATGAAGCGGATAAGCCTTTTGGTGATTACACAGGTGCGGCTACTATTTTTGGTGTTACCGGTGGTGTTATGGAGGCTGCTCTAAGGACGGCTGTTGATTGGCTTTCAGGTGGTACTTTTGAAAAGCTTGAATTTACTGCCGTTCGAGGTGTGGAAGATCTTAAATTTGCAGAAGTTGACATAAACGGAACAACTGTTAGGGTTGCTGTTGCACATACGCTCTCTGCTGCTGAAAGATTGCTCCAGATGATTAAGAATGGTGAGGTAGAAGTTCACTTCTTTGAGGTTATGGCGTGTCCCGGTGGATGTGTCGGTGGTGGCGGTCAGCCTATACCTTCAACTGCCGAGGTTGTTAGAAAGAGGGCGGAAGGTCTTTACAGTGATGATGAAAGAAGGGTTTTAAGGAAATCTCACGAGAACCCTTACGTAAAAGCTGTTTACGAGAAATATTTAGGTGCAATCGGTGGTGAGAAAGCCCATCATATTCTTCATACCACTTACAGAAAACGTCCTTCCTGGGAAGAGGTATTTAAGAGGGCTGTTTAAAGGCCCTCTCAATTAATGAATAATCATCCAGATATAATTTGCAAATCTTTTTGTCTTTTTGTTGTAACATTCAACAGATATGCGGTTTTTCCATCGGTTTATTTTTATGGATTTTGTTAGCTTCACTCTGTTTTTATACTTTTCGGCTTTCATCCATCCCTTTTCGCTTATGTATATCTGACAGTTTTTATAGTCTTCAGGATTTTCTATTACTGCTTCTATGTTTATCGTGTTGTTATTGATGTATCCTATCGGTGGCGTATGCTTTATGACAGGTAGAGGCTCTTTTTTTAGCATTTTTTTAAATCTTTTCATATTGCTCCAGCTTCCGACAACCGGCTTTCTCGGTATGAGGAAAGGTGATGTGAGGTAGGAGACTGCCGCGTCGTCCTGTGAAAAGAGGGCTTTAAATCCTAACTTTTTTAGTGTTTTTATGTAAACTCTGTTGTATTCGCCGTACGGGAATGCGTAAATCTCTGGTTTTTGTCCCGTTAGCTTTTCTATTCTCTTTTGAGCTTTAAGAGTGTCTTCTTCTATCATTTTCACGTATTTATCAAGGGGCATTGTTTTTATCATCTTTGCAAATCGGAGGTGCTTATAGGAGTGATTTCCAAACGTTACTTTGGGATACTTTGCAATTTCTTTTAACTCCTCTTTTGTAAGATAGGCTGGAAATCTTGCTATCCCTTCTGCGTAGAGGAAGAGTGTGAAGGGGTAGCCATACTTTTTGAGTATTTTAAACGCCTTCATTGTGGAGCGGTAGCCGTCATCTATCGTGATGGCGACGGTTTTGTCAGGTATGGGTTGTTTCTTGTAGAGGTAATCTACGATTGTTTTAAGGGGCACAACTTTATATCTGTGATTTTTAAGGTATGCCATCTGCTTTTTAAAGTCTTCTATCGAGACTGAAGTGGAAGGGCTGTTCTTTTCACCGAACTTGTGATAAATAAGAATTGTTGCGTACCCGGCAAACGCCTTACAACTTAACAGTGCAGTTATCGTAAATGCAGTTATCAAACTGCTGAAGATTGTTTTTCTCGATGACACGCTGAAGCCTCCTTACATACTCGTCTCTCAGTATAGAGTAGTTTCTAAGGTATTTCGCAAGTTTCAGAGGATTTTTCTCTTTTAACCTTGCCTTTCTTAACTCTCTGTACGCCCAGCCGGTATTTATATTGTAGTAGTAATCTTCAATTGATAAAAGTAGCGAAGGATACTTTCGTAATCTTGCATTGCTTCCCTTTGCTTTTATCGCTTCTGCTTCTTTTTTAAATGTCCATATTCCAAAGATATTATTTCCCTCAACAAAGAATCGGGATGTTCCCCACCCGCTCTCTATCGCCGCCTGAGCTATGATAAGGCTTGGCGGTAGTGTGTTGACTCTAATTAGCAGTTCATCTATATCCTTTGTTCTGTATTTCTTTTCCATGCGGGTGAGAAATCTCTTTTCCTTCTCTGATAAAGTTTTTCCATTTTTAATTTTCTCTTTTATCCTGAGAAGAATTTTACGCTCTTTGTTGATTATACAGTTTGCCTTGAGGACTGCAGGAACAATCATAGCGATAAAGGCCTTTTTCCTTTTTGAAGGGCTTAAATCAAGAAGATTGGAAGGTTCTTTAGCAGTCTGCTTTGGTAGGACACATATTTTTTCCTCTGTTTTCACCGTCGTTTTATTTTCACTTGTTGTTTTGTTTACTGTCTGGAAAGTTTCTCTTTCAGTCTTTTTCCCGCAGCCAGAAATTATAAAAGTAGATACGAACAACACTACGACAAGGCGTTGAAACATATTGAAGAGCACCTCTTTAAAAGATTTTCACAGGTGAAATTTATTCTTTTTTAGATAGAGTTCAAGGAAAGGTAAAAGCCGCCCTGCGGCGGCCTTTGTTAAAGATTTTTAAGCTGATCGAGTGTTTGGGAGAGTTTGTTGTAGATCTCTTTTATCTCTTCAAGTTTTTTCCTGTCTTTTTCAATAACCTCTTTTGGTGCCCTTGACAGGAAGTTTTCGTTTGAAAGTTTCTTCTCAAGTTTCTTGATATCTTTCTCAAGGGATTTAAGCTTCTTGTCAATCTTGTCAATCTCTTTTTCTATCTCTATCAGGTCGCCGACTTTTACATAGACCTCTATTCCTGGAAGGAAGAAGGAGAGTGCCTTCTCAGGTTTTTTGTCTGTAAAGTTAACTGATGAAACTCTTGCAAGCTGCTGGATTCCGGGTTCCATAATTTTGATAGTCTCTTTCAGCTTTTCGTCGCCCGTTTTTATCTCTATTGGGACAGCTGTTGAAGGTGGAATGTTAACCTCTGCTTTTACGTTTCTTACACCTCTTATGATTTCTCTCACAGTATCAACAATTTCTGCCTCTTCATATAAAAGTTCTTCTTCCGGCCATGGTGCTATGACGATAGATTCCGCGTCCTTGTTTGGAAGCTTCTGGTATATTTCTTCCGTTATAAAAGGCATGAACGGGTGAAGAAGTTTCATCGCATCCCTTAAAACTTTAAACAGGACAAATGCTGCGGTTCTCTTTTCCGTTTCAGTGCCTTTGTAGATTCTGTTCTTTGAAAATTCTACATACCAGTCTGCAAGTTCGCCCCAGATGAACTGGTATATGGCTTTTGCAGCGTCGTTGAAGCGGTAGTTTGTAAGTTCTTTATCAACAGTTTTTGCCGTTTCAGACAGCTTTGTAAGAATCCACTTGTCTTCAGGATAAAGTTTCTTTTCCCCTTCCGTGTTTATGTTTTCGGTTGCCGTGAAGATGAATCTTGCAACGTTCCATATCTTGTTGGCAAAATGGCGGTATCCCTCTATGATTTTTTCAGAAAGTCTTATGTCTCTTCCCTGTGCGGCAAGAGCTGCAAGTGTGAACCTTAACGTATCGGCGCCAAATTTTTGAATCATATCAAGGGGATCAATAACGTTGCCCTTTGTTTTGCTCATTTTCTGGCCGTGTTCGTCCCTTACGAGGGCGTGAACGTAAACATCAGAGAAAGGCTTTTTGCCTGTGAAGTGGTACCCCATCATCATCATTCTGGATACCCAGAAAAAGATAATGTCAAATCCTGTAACAAGCAGATCTGTTGGATAGAAGGCTTTTAGGTCGTCTGTATTTTCAGGCCATCCTAACGTTCCGAAGGGCCATAGTGCTGAACTGAACCAGGTGTCAAGGACATCTTCGTCCTGATAGATGTTTTTGCTTCCGCACTTTTCACACCTGTCTGGTGTCTCCTCTGTAACGGTCAGGTGACCGCACTCTTCACAGTACCAGACTGGAATTCTGTGTCCCCACCATATCTGTCTTGATATACACCAGTCTCTTATGTTGTACATCCAGTCAAAGAACGTGTTTTCCCACTGCCTGGGTATGAACTTGATTTCACCCGTTTTAACCGCTTCAATGGCTTTTTCCGCGAGAGGCTTTGTTTTTACAAACCACTGGTCTGAAAGGTAAGGTTCTACAACTGTTTTACATCTGTAGCAGTGTCCTACCGAGTGAACGTGTTCTTCAACCTTTTCAAGCAGTCCTTCGTCTTTTAGCATTTTTACGATTGCTTCTCTTGCCTCGTACCTGTCCATTCCCTTAAATGGTTCAACGGTTATCTTTGCCCAGTCGTCCATTATTTGTATAGGTTCAAGGCCGTGTCTGTTTCCAATTTCAAAGTCGTTAAAATCGTGAGCGGGTGTTATTTTTACGGCGCCTGTTCCGAACTCCATGTCAACGTATTCGTCGGCTATTACAGGTATCTCTCTGTTAACGATCGGAAGGAGAACCTTTTTGCCGATCAGGTCTTTATACCTTTCATCATTTGGGTTTACTGCTACGGCGACGTCACCCAACATTGTTTCAGGTCTTGTTGTTGCAACTACGATGTACCTTCCCTCTTCGCCGACAACCGGATATTTGATGTACCAGAGGTTTCCTCTCTCCTCCTCGTGTTCTACTTCAAGGTCGGAAAGTGCGGTGTGGCACCTTGGACACCAGTTGATGAGCCTTTTTCCTTTATATATTAACCCCTCTTTGTAGAGCGTTACGAAGGCTTTTCTGACGGCTCTTGAGAAACCTTCGTCCATTGTGAATCTTTCTCTTTCCCAGTCGCAGGAGGTTCCCAATTTTTTGAGCTGGTTGATTATTCTTCCGCCGCAGGATTCTTTCCATTCCCAGACTCTTTTCAGGAAGTTTTCTCTTCCAACATCGTGTCTTGTTAGTCCTTCCTGTGCAAGTTGTTTTTCAACAACCCATTGAGTTGCGATACCTGCATGGTCAGTTCCGGGAATCCAGCAGACCTCGTATCCTTTCATCCTTTTCCATCTGCAGATTACGTCCTGGAGTGTTGAGTTCAGCGCGTGTCCTATATGGAGGACACCTGTTACGTTTGGCGGGGGAAGAACAACGCTGAATTTTGGCTTCTCGCCGCTTAATACTTTCTTTTCGTCTGCGTGGAAGTAACCTTTTTCAAGCCATTCCTGGTACCATTTATCCTCAAACAGTGCTGGATTGTAAGTTTTTTCCATCGGGAGCCTCCTTGTGCTGATAGTTGGAAAAGTGAAAAGATTATACACCATTCATTAGGTCTGCCCTTTACTTTTTTATATTTTGATGATAAATTTGCACCTTGCAATCAGGTAAGGAGGTGATACTATGGCTAAGTGTGCAATTTGCGGAAAAGAGACAATCTTTATCAATAAGGTCAGTCACTCTCACAGAGTTTCAAGTAAGAGGCAGAAGCCAAACCTTCAGAAAATCAGAGCTGTTGTAAACGGTGAAAAGAAGAGAATCTGGGTTTGTACCAAGTGCCTCAAGGCTGGAAAAGTAGTTAAGGCAGGTTAATTTGCGGCTTCGGCCGCTTTACTTTAACCTTTCAACAGTTTTTTCTACGTTCCTTGCAAATTCTTCAACAGATGTTGTTCCTATGTTATCTGAGTAGAACCTTACAAATCCTTCTTTGTCTATAAAGATAGATGCGGGTAACTTTTTAATCTTCAGTTGATCCTTAAACTGCTTGTAAATGTATGAATCTGCTGTTAGGTGGACACTTTTAAGCTTCATGTCCTTTTTGTATCTTAGAAGAATTGGATAGTCAGCATCGTTTACATCAACGCAGAGAATGATTACATTGTCATTTTTCTCCGCTATCTCGTCAAGCTTTTTTATTAACTCTTCTGATAGCGGTGAGTAGGGGTTTTCAAAGAAAAATACAACTATCTCTTTTCCCTTTGCGTTTTGAAGTTCAACGGTTCCCTTTAGTGTCCTTGCTTTGAAATCGGGTGCTGGAATCTTACTCTTTTCCGCTTTGTAAGGTTTCTTGTTGAGAACCTTTTCTTTCATGTTCTCTTCGGTAGGCCTTCTATCTTTAGGTAGGAGAATATACCAGTCTGCAAATGCAGGAGCTGTTGTCAGTTGTGCTATGAGAATAGTAGCCGCTATCAGTCTTCTATCCATTCTTTCAGCAACTCCTCTGGATTTTCGCTTCTCATAAGTGTTTCACCTATTAGGAATCCATCAACGCCCTTTTCTTTAAGATATTTTATGTCATCTTTTTCCTTTATGCCGCTTTCTGTAATGCATACCTTTCCGGCCTCTTTTATTATCGGCAACAACCTCTCTGTTGTTGATAGTGAAACAGTGAAAGTTTTAAGGTTTCTGTTGTTTATGCCGATAATTTCAGCGTCCGCTTTGATAGCCCTTTCCACCTCTTCCCTGCTATGGGCTTCAACTAAAGGTTCCATTCCAAGGTCTCTTCCAAGTGATATAAAGTTTCTAAGCGTTTCATCATCAAGTATGGCCACTATAAGGAGGAATGATGAGGCGCCGAGGGCTTTGGCTGCGTATATCTGAAATTCATCAATAATAAAGTCTTTTCGGAGTACGGGTAGCTTTACCGTTTCTGCAACCTCTTTAAGATAGAGAGGTGAACCTTTGAAAAACTCTGCGTCTGTGAGAACGGAAATAGCTGCGGCGCCGCCTCTTTCGTAGCTTTTTGCAATCTCCACGGGGTTAAAGTCTTCCTTTATTATTCCCTTTGATGGTGATGCTTTTTTGACTTCTGCGATGACGTTGGTGCGGTTTTTCGGAAAAGCCTTTTTAAAGTCAAACGGTGTTTCTTTTTCCTTTGCAACCTTTTTTACGGCGTCAATATCTATTTCGTTTTTTCGCCTTTCAACCTCTTTTATTTTAAAAGCCACAATCTTTTCTAAGATGTTCACTTTTTCTTCCTCTTGTTTCTTTCTCTTATCTTCTCTGCCCTTCCTTCAAGATTAACCTGTTTTGCCCTTGCAATCGCAAGTGTATTTTCAGGTACATCTTTTGTGATGACGGAGCCTGCCGCCGTAATCGCATTGTCACCGACGTTGACAGGTGCTATGAAGAGGGTGTTGCTTCCGACAAAAACGTTTTTGCCTATTTCCGTTCGCCATTTATTGTATCCGTCATAATTGCAGGTGATTGTTCCGGCGCCGATGTTTGTGTTTTCTCCGATGGTGCAGTCCCCCAGGTATGTTAAATGGTTTGCCTTTGCGCCTTTTTTAAGATGAGCCTTTTTCGTTTCTACGAAGCTGCCTGTTTTTGCGCCTGTCTCAATCACAGTGCCTTCTCTTAACCTTGAGAAGGGCCCTGCCGATGCACCTTTTTTAAGATGAGCCTTTTCAACGTGACAGTGGGTTTTCACTTCTGCATCATCTTCTATTGTTGAATCTACTATTTCCGTGAATGCACCTATCGTGCACCGCTCACCTATGAATGTTTTACCTTTTATATAGACGGGACCGAATATTTCAGTGTCCTTTCCTATTCTAACTTCCGGTTCGATGTAGCAGGATTCGGGATTGTGGATTGTTACGCCGTTTAGCTGATGATTTTTCAAGATTCTTTCACTCAAAATTCTTTCTGCTACGGAAAGTTCGTATCGGTTATTTACGCCCATTATTGAGTTAAAGTCTTCCGTTTTTATGGCTGTTACTTTTAAATCTTTCTCTTTGAATATTTTCAGGACGTCAGTGAGGTAGTATTCACCCTGGGCATTGTCGTTTTTAAGACTTTTGAGTGCTTCAAAGAGTAGTTTTGCTTTAAAAGCGTATATACCTGAGTTTATCTCTCTTATCTTTTTTTCTTCATCGGTAGCATCTTTTTCTTCAACGATTTTTAGAACCTCTCCACCCTTCCTTACAACCCTTCCGTATCCGTGTGGGTTCTCTGTTTCACCTGTTAGAACTACCATGTCACTATCTATTGAAGTAAGGTTTTTAATGTCTTCAGGTTTTACTAAAGGTGTATCACCGTTTAATATTACGACCTTTCCGCTATAGTCTTTTAATCGTTCTTCCGCACAGAGGACTGCGTGTCCGGTGCCTAACTGCTCTTCCTGGACAACGGTTTTAACGTTCAGATTTTCCCTTTCTATGAACTCTTCTACAAGGTCTTTTTTATGCCCTATGACTACGATTATTTCTTCTGCGCCGGCTTCTTCTGCCGATTTTACAACGTACCATAACATCGGTTTCCCGAGTATTTTGTGCAGTACTTTCGGAAGTTCCGATTTAAAACGGGTTCCCTTTCCCGCTGCCAGTATTATGACTTTAAAGCCCATCCTCTCTCCCTCAATACTTTCCTTCAAGGTAGTCTCTCAATATTTTCCCGTGGTCAAAGACAATTTTTTCAAAGGGTATTTCATCGTAAGAAACCACAATTGCCCTTTTTGCATCATCCGCACCTTCGGGTTTTCCACGGGCAACACATTCAAAGACAACGGATACCGTATGTTGTCTTGGATCTCTATTTGGATCTGAATAGACGTGAAACTGTCTCAAAATAACGATGTCAAGCCCGGTTTCCTCTTTCATCTCTCTTATTACTGCCTCTTCGACCGTTTCGCCGTAATCTACAAATCCACCGGGAAGTGCAAGTCCGACGGGAGGATACTTTCTCTCTATCAGAACAATTCCTTCAAATTTACCTTTCTCATTCTGTACGTTTATAATCCCGTCAACCGTAAGGTAGGGTGTCTTTATGTTAACAACGGCCATCTATCTGCCTCCTTTTCTGTACTTTTCAAGCTCGGCGCTCACAGAGCCTATCGTGATGTCGCCGGAGATTTTTACCGGCAGATGGCTTTCGTCTGTTGTGAGCCACATGTAAACGTCCCCTTTCATTTTAAATACGCCTTTTGGTGTTACTTCCGATGATAGTGAACATTTGTACGTTTCAAATGTTCCTGCAGGGACTTCAACCTTTTCCTTTCCAAGAACCTTTACGTGAGTCATGATAAATTTCTTGCCTGTGAAAACGGGAAAGTCAGTATGGGCACCAACCTCAAATATGCCGTGTTTTCTGAAGAAATAGATACCGGTCATGAGGTCTTCAAACGGTATGGACGGTATTTTATACTCTTTCGTTGTTGGGTCGTGCCCGGGTTTCTGTTTAACAACGGTTACCGTCATATTGTTGAGATCGTAACTGAAAAGTTTATCCTTTACGTAGGTTCCTTCCCTCTGGGACATAAACGTTTTTACAGGTGTTTTGAGTTTTATATCCCACAGGCTATACCCCGTGTCCCTTATATCTTTAAAGAATCCAACAATGCCTGCGGTTCTTACCTTTGACTGGATTCTTAGGTACTCTGTTCCGTTTTTCGTTACCTTTGCGACATCACTTTCAGCGTTTGCCACGTGAAAGAAGAGCCAGTGGAGTGAATACTCCAACTTTTCACCGTCAAAGTTGTAGGATGTGCCGTTTTCGTTGTAGTTGTACACCGGTTTAAACTCCTTTTTTGCCTCTTTGCTAATAGATGAACATGGCATCGCCATAACTGTAAAAGCGATAGCCGTGTTTAACAGCCTCTTTGTAAGCATTTAGCACCTTCTCCCTGCCTGCAAATGCACATACAAGCATTAAAAGTGTAGATTTCGGTAGGTGAAAATTTGTAATGATTGCATCTACAACTTTAAAATTATAACCTGGATATATAAAAAGATTTGTGGAACCTTCAAGAACTTTTGCCTTTCCCTTTTCGTCAAAGCCACTTTCAAGTGTTCTTACAACGGTGGTGCCTACCGCTACTACTCTTCGCCCTTCTCTTTTTGCCCTTTCTACTTCTTCTGCCGTATCTTCAGGTATTTTAAAGCTTTCGTAGTGCATCTTATGCTTTTCAACTTCATCGACCTTAACAGGCTTGAACGTTCCGAGTCCTACATGGAGCGTTACTTCTTTAATAATGACGCCTTTATCCTTTAATTTCTTAAGGAGTTCCTGGGTGAAGTGAAGTCCTGCTGTAGGAGCTGCTACCGCTCCTTCCTCCTTTGCGAAGATGGTTTGATATTCTTCTCTATCTTTTTCCGTGTCCTCCCTTTCTATATAAGGGGGAAGTGGAACGTGGCCAATTTCGTATATTTTTTCAAGTGTCGGTTTTTTTGAGTGAAAGCGGATTATCCTTTTCCCTTCGTCTTCTATTTTAAGAATTTCACAGGATATTTCATCGTCAAATATCACTTTTTTCCCCGGTTTTAATCTTCTCCCCGGCTTTCCTATTGCTTCCCAGACATCCTTTTCTATCTGTCTTGTTAGAAATATTTCAACTTTTCCGCCGGTTGGGAACTTTCCTAAAAGCCTTGCAGGTATGACTTTTGTATTGTTGATAACAAGGACATCTTCCGGTTTTAGATAGTTTTCGATATCTCTGAAAATTTTGTGTTCTATCTCTCCGGTTTTCCTATTAAGCACTAAAAGTTTTGCACTGTCCCTCGGTTCTACCGGAAATTTTGCTATCAAATGTTCGGGAAGTTCGTAATCAAAAAGGGAGACTTTCATCGCCACCTCAGTATCTTTTTATCGGTTGGTAGAGGGTTGTTCTCTGAACGGGTGTAAAACCGGCATCTTTTATCAGTCTTATGATTTCGGAGAGGGGAATTCTGTACTTTACACCTGCTGCTGCAACAACGTTTTCCTCTATCATAAGGGAACCAAAGTCGTTTGCACCAAATTTGAGGGCTACCTGAGCCATTTTCCCGCCTTGGGTTACCCAGGAGGCCTGTATGTTTTTGATGTTATCCAAGTATATTCGGGATACGGCTAATACCTTTAGATATTTTATTCCGGATGCCTTTTCCTTTACCTCCTGCCCAAGTTCGGTGTGATCTGGTTGATAACTCCAGGGAATAAATGCGGTGAATCCGCCGGTCTTATCCTGCAAATTTCTGATAACTTTTAAATGATTTACTATATCCTCATCAGTATCAACGCTTCCAAACATCATCGTTGCGGTTGTTCTTAATCCTTTCTTGTGTGCCGTTTCATGAACTTTAAGCCACTCATCTGTTTTGGCTTTGTTGGGAGCGATGCGGTTTCTGACTTTGTCAACCAATATTTCTGCTCCACCACCAGGAATAGAACCAAGGCCGGCCTTCTTTAACCTTTCTATTACATCTTCTATGGAAATGTTAGAAACCTTTGCTATGTGGAGAATTTCAGGTGCTGAGAAGCCGTGGACGTGGATTTCCGGAAACTCTTTTTTAATGAAGCGTAACATCTCTTCGTAGAATTCTATTTTTAAATCTGGATGGAGACCACCTTGAAGTAGAATAGCAGTACCGCCGAGTTCTACGGTTTCTCTAATTTTTTCTCTTAGCGTTTCCTTTGAAATGACGTAGGCGTCTTTATCTTCTTTGTTTCTGTAGAAGGCACAAAACCTGCATTTGCAGATACAGATGTTTGTATAGTTGATATTTCTGTCTATAACAAAAGTGACTTTCTTCTCTGGATGTATTCTGTTCCTTACGAAATTTGCTAAAAATCCGAGGGAAAGCAAATCCTCACTTTTAAGAAGGTGTACAGCTTCGTCTTCTGTGATCCTTTCACCTTTATAGACCTTTTCTATGATTGTATTGAGTGACATTCGAGACTCCTGTAAAATTTTGCTCAATTATACCTTAAAACTATTGACACAGAGTCTGTGGTGCCTAAATTATTTATTCGCTCTTTGATACAAGATACAGTTGAATAAGCGGGCGTAGCTCAGTTGGTAGAGCACAACCTTGCCAAGGTTGGGGTCGCGGGTTCAAGTCCCGTCGCCCGCTCCATAATAGGTATTTTTCGAATAAAGTTTCCAAAAAAGCTTCAAAAAAGTTGACACAAGAATTTTACAGCCTATATTTACCACCCGCGCAAGATGAAATCGATAGAAAAAGCCGGAAAGAGGGTTGACACCCGTTAGTTGGCGGCATAAATTTAAACCTTGCGCGGAAAGAAAGTTGTAAAAGCTCTTTGACAACAGAATAAGGGGTGTGTGCCTGCGGAAGCTGGAAATACAGGTTACCTGGAGAGGTAACTTTTAATTGAGGTGTTCCGCAGGTTCGCGAGATAGAGCCTTGCGTACTCTGAAGTATAGATTGAGCTTAGAGATAGAGAACTTGAAAGCGATGAAATATTGCTGGAGAGTTTGATCCTGGCTCAGCGCGAACGCTGGCAGCGTGCCTAACACATGCAAGTCGTGGGGCAGCAGGCGGGTTCCTTTGGAACCCGTGCTGGCGACCGGCGAACGGGTGAGTAACGCGTGAGCAACCTACCCCAAGGAGGGGGATAACCGGTGGAAACGCCGGCTAATACCCCATAAGCGCACGGTCTGCATGGACTGTGTGAAAAGGGGGCCTCTGCACAGCAAGCTCCCGCCTTGGGATGGGCTCGCGTCCCATCAGGTAGTTGGTGAGGTAACGGCTCACCAAGCCTACGACGGGTAGCTGGTCTGAGAGGATGGCCAGCCACACCGGGACTGAGACACGGCCCGGACTCCTACGGGAGGCAGCAGTGGGGAATTTTGGGCAATGGGCGCAAGCCTGACCCAGCGACGCTGCGTGGAGGAAGAAGCCCTTCGGGGTGTAAACTCCTGTCACCGGG